>JAQCEQ010000012.1 GCA_027618565.1 Planctomycetota bacterium
CTACCGATCGCTGCAAGCGTCAGCCGCGCTTAGCCGCCGCCGCGCTGGACCTCGTCGGCAAGATCCCCAAGTTCCTTGTCGCGTGCCTCAGCCTTGTCCTTGACGCGGAGGGCACTATCGCGTGCCTTCCCGAGGGTGGACTGGCTTTGCCCCATCCCCAGCCCAGGGTCCTTGCTCTGGCTTGGCTTGAGCCGGGCTGCCTCTGCCTCCGCTTGCGCCTTCTTGGCGGCGTCCTCGGCCTGGAGCCGGGCAGCCCGCTCGCGGGGGTGCTCGCCTTGCTCGCACCCGAGGATCGCGACCGACGACCAGAGGAGAATCGATGCGGCCATGGCGAAGCCGACGCGCACAGGCAAGCCGCAGCTCCGGCGGGGTTTGCCCCGGCGTTCGGAGAGAAGTGGCACCGTCATCCCCGCAGCCTAGTCAAGGGTTGAGCGCCTTCAAGTCGGAAGGCAGGAAAAGGCCGTCTCTGCGGATCAATTCCCCGTCAAAAGAGATTGTCCCGCCCCCGTAGTCCTGGCGCTGGATCGCCACCAGGTCCCAGTGCACCTGCGACCGGTTCCCGTTCTCCGTCTCCTCGTAGCACTGCCCGGGGGTGAAGTGGAAGCTGCCGGCGATCTTCTCGTCAAAGAGGATGTCCTGCATCGGGTGCATGATCTTGGCGTTGAACCCGATGGCAAATTCGCCCACGAACCGGGCGCCGGCATCCAGGTCAAAGATGGCGTTCAACTTGGCGGCGTCACCCTCGCAGGTGGCACTCACCACCCTCCCCTTCGAGAACTCCAGGCGCACATTGGCAAAGGAAATGCCTTGGTAGATCGTCGGCGTGTTGTAGTGGACGATGCCCTCGACACTGTCCTTGACGGGGGCAGAGAAGCACTCGCCGTCGGGGATGTTGCGGGCACCGGTGCAGGGGACGGCGCCGATGCCCTTGATCGAGAACTGGAGGTCCGTGTCGCCGGGTCCAACGATGTGGACGCGGTCGCAGGCACGCATGCGTCTGGCGAGCGGCTCGGCGTTCTTGGCCATCGCGGCGTAGTCCACGCAACAGACATCGAAGTAGAAGTCCTCGAATGCGCGAGTGCTCTGCTTGGCCAGCTGCGCCATGCTGGGGCTGGGCCATCGCAGGACGACCCAGTTGGTGTGCTTGACGCGGCGCTCGAGGTGAACCGGGTGCTGGTAGAGCGAGCCGATGCGCTGCATCTGTGCGCCATCAACACCCGACATCTCGTTGGCGTTGTTGGCGCCGCGCAGCCCGATGTAGGCCTGCATCCGCTCCATGCGAAAGAGGTCGCAGGCGGCCCAGGTCTTGAGGTTCTCTTCGGAGGCCGACTCGTTCAGGGCGCGCATGAGGCGCTGCGAGCGGAGGGCCACATGGGGATTCCCGCCCGCCTTCCTCGCCGCATCGATCACGGCCTCCACCATCTCGTCGGGAGCGTCGAAGGCTTCGATCAGGACATGCTCGCCCCGTTGAAGGTGGCAGGAGTGGTTGATGAGGATGTCGGCGAGTCGCCCGAAGCGGGGGTCGTGCATGGGTGGAACGGGTTCGCCAGATCCTAGGGTCGTTGGTCGTGGAGCACGGATGCAAGGATCCCTGCCGCGAGGTCGATCTCGATCGCGCTCACGTCCAGGTGCGTGACTGCCCGCAGGCGCGCGGGACCCGCTGCCAGGAGCCGGACGCCGCGAGACTGGAGCGCAGCGCACAGCGCCGCTGCCGGACGGTCTTTGGGACCCGCTGACGGCAGGTCAAAGAAGACCATGTTGCTTGGCGTGGCCTCCGGGGGACAGAGCAGTTGCACGCCAGGCATGCCTTGGATGTGAGAAGCCAGGCGTCGCGCGTTGGCGTGGTCGTCTGCAAGTCGGTCCACATGGTGGTCCAGCGCATACCGGCAGGCCGCCGCGAGCAGTCCCGATTGTCGCATGCCGCCGCCGAACATCTTCCGGAACCGCCGTGCTTCCTCGATGAGCGACGCGGGACCGCACAGCGCGCTCCCGACCGGTGCGCCGAGTCCCTTGCTGAAGCAGATGGAGACCGTGTCGGCAATCGCTGCGAACTCGCTTGCTGTGTAGCCACGAACGATCGAGGCGTTGAAGAGCCGTGCGCCGTCGATGTGGACCAGGAGGGAGTGCTCGCGCGCCGCACAGGCGGCTCTCGTGGCCAGGTCGAGCGGCCACGCGGTGCCGCCGCCGCGATTGGAGGTGTTCTCGATGACCACCAGGCGCGATCGGGGCGCGTGGATGTTCCGGTCGCGGACGCTGGCGTGCACGGCATCGGCGTCGAACATCCCGTCCGCGCCCCCGATCGCCCGCACCATGCACCCACTGAGTGCGGCGGGTGAGCCCGTCTCGTAGTGGATGATGTGGCTGCTCTCGTGCGCGATGATCTCGTCGCCGGGCTGCGTGTGGCATCGAATCGCCAGCTGGTTGGCCATCGTGCCGCTTGGGACAAAAAGGGCGGCCTCCTTGCCCACCCGCGCCGCGACCTGGGCTTCCAGGGCCTGCACGGTCGGGTCATCACCCAGCACGTCGTCGCCCAGCGGGGCGCGCCGCATCGCCTCCCACATCGCCTCGGTGGGGCGCGTGACCGTGTCGGATCGAAGGTCGATGGGGCGCTGGGTGGAAACCATGGGTTGGAAGCGTAGGGCGTGACCGGTGTCCTTGCGTCGGCTAGAGGAGCCCGCGGCCGGGTACCTCTCCAAGGAACCGGACCCACACGATTTGCGTGATGAGCCACGAGCCGTCGGGTGCGCGCGCGACCTGGAACTCCCATCGGGACGACATCAGGCCCTGGCTGTTGCGGGTCGACGTGAAGCAGGCGAGGTCGACGGTGGCCGTCGTCTCGCTCGTCGTGCGCCCGTCCAGGACCGTCACGGTGTTGGAGGAGATTCGCTCGCTGCTGCAGACGCGGTCGAAGGCCCGATCGATGCGGGCCGCATCCTCGGCCGGTGCGTCGGCGCTGCCACGATGCCAGGTGGCCGCGGGGGCAATCGTCGACTTCATTGCGGCTGCATCCGCGGCGACGGCAGCATCGACCAGCCAACGCACCACCAGTTCACCGTGCTCTGCCGGCGTCACCGTGAGGTACGCGGTGGCACCACTGGCTGCAAGCAACAGCACGCCGACGCCGGTCGCCGCCAGCCAGCGGCGATCCGCCGTGTGCCAGGTCAGCCACGCCACGGCCGTCGTGGCCAGCCCGATCCACAGGAGCATGGACCAGAGGTGTTCATCAATCCAGACGAGGGGCATTGGAAATTGCGCTCACCGTCCTACCATAAGGGGATGGGCAAGGCCGGAACAGTTGACTTGAGTGGCCCGGTGCCGTTGATCACGACGCCGGGTGTCATGATCATCCCGCACGGCTCGCTGGAGATTCATGTCTCCGATGCCGCCACGCGACGGCTGATCGACGACGTGACAGAGGGATGCCCGGACTCGGATGGCCTCGCCGGTGGGTCGATCGCCGTCGCGAGCCTGCCCATGGGGCAGCCCGCGACAGAGGGAAGGGGCTTGCCACGACAGGTCGTCTGCGTCTGCAAGGTGGTCCGCATCCGTCGCAGGGGCGGCACGCTGTCCGTCCTCCTGGGCGGCGCCTGTCGCGCACGAATCCTCTCGATCCTCGCTCCTGATGACGAACTTCCGTATCGCCGGTGCCTGGTGGACGGGCTCCCTGAGGACGCCGAAGGCACGATGGGCCCAGCCATTCGGGCGCTGTGTGACCTCCTGGGGAACTCAAGGCTGAGCCGCGTGGGCGCCACTCGATTGGCACTTCGCATGCTGCGAGACCAGGACGTGCCGCGCGCGGCGGCGGTGGACATCGCCGGGCTCATGTTGGTGCGCGCGGACGAGGCCCGCTACCGGTTGCTGGAGAGCCCAAGCGCGGGCGACCGCGCGCAGGTGGTGTGGAGCGAGCTCTACGAGATGGATCGGTTGATCCACCGTGCCGACCAGCAGCACCCCGAGGCGTGGCCCAAGGGCATGAGTTGGAACTGACGGCTGGGGCATGGGAATCGCCGGCGCGGGGCACGGCTGTCTTCGATGTCGACGGCACGCTCACGCAGACCCACGAGCTGGACGAAGCGTGGTATCGCATCGCGATCGCCGAAGTGCTGGGGGTGAACGACTTCTCGACGGACTGGGCGTCGTACCGGCACTCGTCCGATCGGGCGATCGTGCGCGAGATCGGTGAGCGCCACCGTGGTCGCGAGGCGACGCCCGAGGAAGGAGAACGCGTGCTCGATCGGTATGCGTCGCTCCTGGAGGGCGCCGCGGCGCGCGGGCTGATCCAGCCAGTCGCAGGCGCGCAGGGCGTGCTTGGTGCGCTTCAGGCGCAGGGGTGGACCGTCGCCATCGCCACCGGGGGATGGGGCCGGACGGCACGGCTGAAGCTGCGCGCGGCGGGGATCGAGTGCGAGGGGGTGGCATTCGCCAGTGCCGACGACGCGGACCCGCGCGAGGACATCATCGAGCTGGCCTTGAGGCGCGCCGTGCACGCGCGCCGTGCACTGGTTGTGTATGTGGGAGACGGGTGTTGGGACAAGGTGGCGGCTGACCGGCTCGGATGTGGGTTTCTCGGCATTGGCACGGGTGAGCGCGCCGCGGAGCTGGTTGCCGCCGGCGCCAAGACCGTGCTGGACGGGTATCGTGACCATGTCGCCCTTGGGCGATTGCTCGTCGGTGCGGGGCGTTCCCTCGCTGGCTGGGCATCATGCGGAACACCCGCAAGGACCTGAACACTATGGGACCAGTTCTTGTCATTGTCCTCGTCGGATTCGCGATCATCCTCTTGGTGGTGATGTGGGCGATCGGGATCTACAACTCGCTCCAGCGGCAGCGCTTGACCGTGGACACGGCGTTTGCCGACATCGACACACTCCTCAAGCGGCGGTGCGACCTGATCCCCAACCTGGTGGAGACCGTGAAGGGATACGCCGGCCACGAGAAGAGCACCCTGGAAGGCGTCATGCGTGCACGCGCTGCCGCGATGGGCGCGCGAGACTCCGCCGAGCGCATGAAGGCGGAGGGCGAAATCAGCGGGTTCCTCTCGCGGCTGATGGCCGTGTCCGAGGCGTACCCCGACCTGAAGGCGAACCAGAACTTCATGCAGCTCCAGGGAGAACTGGGGAGCACGGAGGATGGCATCGCGCGGGCGCGAGGCGGCTTCAACGGGACCGTCCGCACCTACAACGAGACGCTGTCGGTGTTCCCCAGCAATCTCGTGGGTCGGATGCTTGGCTTTGCGCCGAGAGCATTCTTCGAGGCCCCGACCGCCGATCGTGATGCGCCCAAGGTCAGCTTCTGAGCCATCGAGCGAATGGCACGAGAGCGCCTCATTTCAGCGACCGAGACAGAAGACGAGCCCACGGCTTCGGTGGTGGCATCGCTGCGGCCGGAGCGGCTGGAGGGGTATGTCGGGCAGCGCGACCTCAAGGAACGGCTGTCCATCGCTCTGACGGCGGCGAGGGAGCGGAACGAGCCGCTCGACCACCTGCTCCTCCATGGCCCGCCCGGGCTTGGCAAGACGACGCTGGCGCACATCGTGGCCCGGGAACTTGGAACGAAGGCGTATGTCACCAGCGGGCCGGCGCTGACCAAGGCCAGCGACCTGGTGGGGACCCTCACGCGGATGGAGTCGTGCGACATTCTGTTCATCGATGAGATCCACAGGCTCCCTCCGGTGGTGGAGGAGTACATCTATCCGGCGATGGAGGATGGGCGGATCGACTTCACTGTCGACAGCGGCATGCACGCGCGCGTGGTGACGCTTGACCTCAAGCCCTTCACGCTCATTGGTGCCACCACGCGCCCAGGACTCTTGAGCCAGCCGCTGCGGGACCGATTCGGCCTGCGCCACCACCTTGGCTACTACGCCGAGTCGGAGCTGGGGGAGATACTGGCCCGTGCGGCGGCGCGGCTTGACATCGACCTCCCCAGGGATGCGCTGTCGGCGCTGGCGTCGCGAAGTCGAGGGACTCCCCGCGTAGCGCTGCGCCTGTTGCGGCGGGTGCGCGATTTCTCGCAGGTGCGTGCGTCGGGTCGCATGGGAGCGGGTGTCGTGCAGGAGGCGCTTGACCTGGAAGGCGTGGATGTCCGGGGACTGGACGCCTTGGACCGCCAGTACATGCGAGTGCTGGGGGAGACCTACGAAGGCGGTCCCGTTGGCGTGGAGGCGATCGCCGCCAGCATGGGCGAGGATGACGGAACGCTGGAAGATGTCGTGGAGCCGTACCTCTTGCAGGTCGGGTTCCTGGCGCGCACGCGGCAGGGGCGTTGCCTCACGCGGGCCGGGGCGGAGCACATCGGCGTGCCGTTCCGAGAGCGGGCGTGTGCCGGCGACTTGTTCGGAGGGTGATCGGTGACGCGCGCGACCTGCACCGTTGCGCCTCCCTCCTCAAGTCTCGGGGTCCGGGTTGATCCGGATGCCGGTGCGGGGCTTGCCAGGCAAGCCGATCCGGAGCATGAACGAGAGCGTGTACTCGCCTTGGATCTCGTCGTAGCCGGCATTCACGCCAAAGTCCAGGTCGGGGAACTCGCGCGTGAGAGTGGCGTTCCATCCGCGGAAGTCGTTGTTGATGACATCCCAGAGGAGTGCGGCACCGAGGTCGTAGTTCTTGCCGATCTCGTAGGCGAAGCCTGTGGAGAGGAACTCGTCGTTCCCGTAGGTGAAGGTGCCTGGGGTGCCGGGGTTGAAGGCGTCGATGAATCGGTACTCGCCGAAGATGGTGAAGTCCGGGCGCTGTCGGATGCTGACGCCAAATGACTTCCGGGGCAGGCTGTCCGCATCCGGAAAGTTGGAATCGTCGAACAGGTACAAGAGCGAGCCATAGAAACTGACGGCGTCGGAGAACTCGTAGGTGCCATTGAGGTAGCCGTGGCTCCCGCGCTGGCTGAGTTCCGGACGCCATGCGTAGAACGCGGGAGCGGGGCTCATGCGCCACTGGAGAGCATCGGAACCGGCATCGGTGTCGTTGCGAGGGCCCGAAGCATCCATGCCGTCCAGCACGATGCCGGTGTCCAGCACCACCATGTCCACGTTCCGCCAGTCGCCGGGAGCACCGCGCATCGTTTGCAGCCGCTGGGTCAGGCCGAACTGTGTCGCCCAGTTGCCCGAGATGGCTTCGATTTCCTGGTCGTACACCGGGTAGTCGTACTCAGATCCGGAGTCCCACGCCGCGTAGAGCGTCGAGTACGGCTCGAACACATGCCGCAGGCGGTGCACATCCAGCACGGGAATCTCCACGCCGTCATGCGTCATCGAGAATCGGGAGGATGCGCGGACGCCGCCGCCCGCGAGGAGCCGACCCTCGCCCGACTGTGTCCCGTACGCCTGAAACTCCTCTCCGCCGAAGTAGCCGGCACCCACACCAAAGAGGAATGGTGCCATGCGCAGCGCGCCCATCTGCACGGGCAGCGACACCTCTTGTCTGGTCATCACGCGGGCACGCCAGTCCTCGTCGTAGCCGGCCGCTCCGTACGCGGCGGCGATGTCTTCGGTGCTGCTGAAGGAAGAGCTGGTGCTGATGGCCTGGGGGCGCACGCCGCTGGCCTGTGCCGATGCGTGCTGCAACTCCATGTCGATGCCGGCCAGTTGATACTCCTGCGTCCAGGTGAGGTCATCCCAGAGCGTGTCGCCCACGCTGCGGAAGATCGCCTCGGGCAACTTCTGCACCTGGTAGGGACGGGAGGCCATCTCCCAACCGGTGGAAACAAAGTCGTTGATCGCGCCGTTCATCAAGAACTGGAGTGACGAATTGCCCCACACATCCTCGAGAAACAACGACGTCTCGTAGGACCGGCGATTGGCGTACTGCCTCTGCCGGAAGGTGGACGTCCAGGCTGCATCGCTCAGGTAGCCCAACTGGATCTGTGTCCGCCAGCCGCCGCCCAGCGTCGCGCTCCAGTCACCGACAATCTCGCCGCGGAGTTCATGGGGACTGGTGACGAGGACACCGGAATAGGTCTGCTCCTGTTCCTGGAAGTCATTCCAGGCGTAGACGGAGAGGTTTCCCTTGCTTCCCGATGTCTTGGCCAAGTTGAGGCCCGCGCCAAAGCCGTTCAAGGAGTAGTAGTCGATCGGGACGGACGCCGTCCATCCGTCGGGAGCCTCCAGACCCAGCAACACAAACGGGTCCAGCGTGGCGGACACCTGCGTGCCTGTGTATTTCTGGTCGCCGACGCGCAAGCGCCGTAGCGGGAACGCGCCGGGCTCGCCCTGGAGCTTGGGCCAATAGAAAAACGGCACACCGCCGGCGCGAAGGGTGACATCCTCCGCCTCGGCAAGCATCGTGGTGCCCGTCACGCTTTCTGATTGCGTGATGATGGCGCGCGAGGCGCCGATGGAGAGATGGGGCTCCGCGAAATCGCTCGATGAGAGAGTGAGTTGCTCGGCAGACCATTCACTCGCCGAGAGTTGACGCATTTCCTTGGCTCGCGTGACGCCGGGGGAGCCGTCCCTCAGGCTTGAACGAAGGACGGCGTCCGCAATGAGCGCGCGATTCTGGGCCAGGTCGTAGTAGATGCGAGATCCGCGGATCGTGTACTTGAAGTCAGTGACCGAGACATCGCCTTCCAGGTACACGCCCTCCACGGAGTCCGCACCCACCTGGATGCTGGAGCCGCGCAGGCCGCGCATCGCCCCCGGCTTGAGGAAGAGGACGGCTCGCTCCGCGCGCATCTGGAGGGCGCGCGCCTGCCCACTGATGCCCATGGGCTCCACATCCACCATGACATGCCCAAGCACCTGGATGGCGTCTTCCGATTCTTCGGCGATCACATCATCGCCCGAAAACGCGATCATGCTGCCAGGCGCGAAAATGGGGTTCCGCGCATCACCGGTTCGCGTGATCGAACCGGGTGCGTGGCTGGCAGCGGACGCATCGGCGCCGGTTCCATGAAGCACCGGTTCGCCCACGACCAATGGCGGTGCCGGAGCCGGCTCGACCACCTGAATCAGAGGCTGCGTGCGCAGTCCGGCGTCGCCCCCAGCGAGCCGCCGGAGGTAGCCCTGCAGTCGCAGCCGGGCGGCCTGGACGCCGGTGTTGCCGGGCGGCGCGCGCTCTTCAATGACGGGACAGTCCAAGGTCACGGCCCCCCGGGCGCTGGCCGTCACCAACAGGTCGGTGCCGGACGCCCCCAACCCCGCGCGGCGCGTTGGCTCACTGGCCTTGGGGAACCAGACAGCCATCTGGTTGATCAGCCCGCCTGCGGAGGGGAGGCGGTTGATCCAGACCACGGCGGTGTCGCTGGAGAAGAAGTAGTAGCCGCACGAGATGCGCACATCGCCTTGCAGGAGGAGGCGCTGCGTCTCGCCGGCCGTCCAGGTCCAGGCGGTGTTGGATTCCAAGGTGATGTCGCTGTCGACGGGCAGGATCGGGAGGACGAATCCTCCCAGGCTGTCCCCGGTGATCGGAACCTCTTCGATGGCCTGGCCGAGTGCGCCGCGACCAATCACGGACACCACCGCGACCACCAACACCATCACCAGACGCGAGCACGGCGACAACAGGATGGAGCCGCGAAGGAGTCGGTGGGTCAGTCCGGACACGTGGTTGATCGTACGGGTTGGCACGATCTTTGTCCGGCGGCGAACCCTCTCGCAGGGACTACCATCTCCGCCCCTCATGTCGCTCCCCGAAGGCCAGTATCCCGTGACCACTGCGCACGACGGCGCAGCGCGCGCGCGGGTGGCAATCGTGGCCGCTCGGTACCACGCGGAGATCGTCGACCCGCTCGTCGAGGGAGCCCGCGGGCACTTTCTTGCCAGTGGTGGTCTTGCGGAGGACCTGACGGTGCACGAAGCGCCGGGCACCTTTGAACTGCCGCTGATGGCGCAGGCGTTGGCCGCCTTGGAGTCCATCGATGCCGTCGTCTGCGTGGGCTGCGTCCTGACCGGCGAGACCAGCCATGATCGATATATCTGCGACGCGGCGGCGCACGGGCTGATGCGAGTCTCGCTTGACTTCGGCAAGCCCGTCGCGTTTGGCGTCCTCACCTGCCAGACGATGGCGCAGGCGCGCGCGCGGGCCGGCGGCGATCGTGGCAACAAGGGCGAGGAGGCCATGGCCGCGGCGCTGGCCATGCTCCGGACGCTGAAGGGAATGACCTCGTGAAGACGGATCGACAGGTCCGGACGTGCGCGATGCAGGCGCTCTTCCAGCTGGACTGCTCCGGCGACGCCAACCTTGAGTCCATCCGCGGCTCGCTGGACCGGGGGGAGAGCCCCGGCGGGTCACGCGAGTTCGATGCCGGCTTCCAACTGGCGCAGCGAGTCTGGGAACGGCGCGAGGACGCCGACAAGGCCATTGGCGCGCTGAGCCTGGAGTGGCCGGTCCACCGCCTGGCGCGCGTGGATCGATCCTTGCTCCGCCTGGGCTGGTTCGAGCTCACGGTGGACACCGTCTCGAAGGGGGTGTGCATCAACGACCTGGTGGAGATCGCGAAGACCTACTCGGGGGCGAAGAGCGCGTCGTTCGTGAACGCCTTGCTGGACGAGGTTGCACCCGCTGGGGAGGGGAGCGTCGCCGAGTGATGTTCAAGCGCGCGTGGGGCGCACTGCGCCAGGGGCTGGCCAAGACGGCCGACGCGCTGGGTGGCAAGCTGCGGGCGTTGCTGCACGGCCGCCGGCTTGACGCCGCCACGCTGGACGAGGTCGAGCGGCTCCTGATCTCGGCGGATGTCGGCGTCAAGGCTGCGGCAGAGCTCACGGCGTCGCTGCGCGCAGAGTTCGCCGCTGGCACGGTGGAGCGAGGCGAGGACGCCATCGAACACCTGAAGAAGGCGATCTGCGCTCGATGTGGCGGACGATCCACGGCGATCGCTGTCGCCGAGCGGTCACCGACCGTCATCCTGGTCGTCGGGATCAATGGCGTGGGCAAGACCACGAGCGTGGCCAAGATCGCTCACTCGCTGCGCTCATCCGGCAAGTCGGTGCTGCTGGCGGCGGCCGACACCTTTCGCGCGGGTGCGGTGAAGCAGCTCACGATCTGGTCGGAGCGCTTGGGTGTGGACATCGTCCGGGGAAAGGATGGCGCGGACCCGGCATCGGTCGTCTTCGATGCCGCGGAAGCGGCCGTGGCTCGCGGCGTTGACGTCCTCCTGGTGGACACCGCGGGTCGATTGCACACGCAGGAGCACTTGATGCGGCAGCTCACCAAGCTGCGTTCGGTGCTGGAGCGGAAGATTCCCGGCGCCCCGCACGAGACGCTCCTGGTGATCGATGCCACCAGCGGACAGAACGCAATCCGCCAGGCGGAACTCTTCTCCAAGGCCGCCGGCGTCACGGGCATCTTCCTGGCCAAGCTGGACGGCACCGCGAAGGGCGGCGTGGTTGTGGCGATCGGGGATGAAATGGGCATTCCCGTCAAGCTGGTCGGCACGGGAGAGACCCCGGAGGATGTCCAGCCATTTGACCCTGCATCGTTCGTCGAGGCGATGCTTGGAGCCCCTGAGGGACCCGCCTAGACTGCGTGCATGGCTGGCACGCCGCGACCAACCTGTGGGAACACGCGGGCCTTCACGCTGGTGGAGATTCTGGTTGTCCTTGGCATCATCACGACGCTGGTGGGAATCATGATTCCCGTCGTTGCCAATGTCCGGTTCGAGGCCAAGAATTCGCAGTGCCTCTCCAATCTCCGTGACAATTTTGTCGTGATCGAGGGCTGGCGAGGCAGCCACAAGGACGCGCTCCCGATGTGCGAGTTCATCCCGCTCGTCGGCCCCGATGGGCCCGAGGGGGGATTGCCCGCGAAGCTGGACGGGCGGCTTCCCAAGGAAAGCAGCACCTGGCTGTGCCCGGCGGACATGGACGAGGATTCCCTGTCGACCGGCACCAGTTACACCTATCTCCCGGGCCTGATCCGATATGTGCCGCAGATCCAGCTGGAACTCTTCCAGGTGCTGTTGGCGCAGCCCAATCTTTCCGATGGTCAGCGAGCGAGGCTGCGCGAGGATGTGGAAGCGCGGGCGGTGACGGCCTTCTACCAGCTGGATTCGCAGCGCCTCTTTCCGCTGTTGCTCGATTCGCTGGACAACCACCCGGGCTCGCGGGAGCCGCGCAACGGTGTCTACCTGGACGGCGGCACCGGCGAAGCGACCATGGACGCCTCACTTCCACCCCAACCCTGACGGAGCGCGCGATGAACCTGAGCGACACCCTTTCCAGCCGGCGCGTGCAAGTTGCGATGCTTGCGGTGATCCTTGTCGCCGGTGCGGGCACAGGCGCCTTTGCATGGTGGAACACCCGGTTCCAGCCGCCGCCGTCGATTTTCGACACGCCAGTGGACGGAGTGCTGAGTTACCTCACGATCGACGACTTCAGCCAGTTGCCCTTGAAGGAGCGTCTGGACTTCATGCTCGACTTGGCTGACCGCTTCCGAGGGCTGGGTTCGGGTGAGAGTGCCAGCATGGCGGCGTTCCTTGCTGGCGTCACCGGACCGTCACGGGCACAGCTGGAGCAAAACGTCAGGCTCTTGGCCAAGGACGCGCTCGTCGAAGGTGCTGCTACCTACTACACGCTCCCAAAGGACCATCGCGGCGACTACATCGAGAAGTGGACCTGTGACTGGATTCGATACGGGGAGCGGGTCACCACCGGAGAAGAGAGCAAGAAAACCGACGAGGAACTCCTGCGGGGAATCCGCCGCGGCGCCGAGCGCGACGGGGAACGCGTCGCGGACATGGGCAACATTCCATCGCTCAACGCCGAGGGAGCGATGTCCTTCCTCGGCTTCTTCAGCACGCAAGTCCAGGGGACGGCCAGCCCGCGTGAGCAGGGCCAGATCGCCGGATTCCTGGACGATGTCCGCGGCCACTTCTCGCCGGTGTTTTAGTCTTCACTCGTGGTCAGCCCTTCCCTGCCCATCGAGGCGCACCGGGACGCGATCCTTTCGGCGCTTCGTGATGGCACCACGCTGCTCCTGTCGGCCGAGACAGGCTCGGGGAAGACCACTGTCGTGCCGCGCATGCTGCTGGAGCAGCCGGTGGTCCCGGGAAAGGTGATCGTCCTCCAGCCACGGCGGATCGCCACGCGGGCGGCGGCCAGGCGCGTGGCGGAGGTGCTTGGCGAACCGATCGGCAGGCGAGTGGGGTTCGTGACGAGGCACGAGCGCTGCGAGTCTCGGGAGACGAGGCTCCTCTTCGTGACCGACGGCCTCTTCCTCAGGATGGTCCAGTCCGATCCCACGCTGCGCGGCGTCGGCGTCGTGATGGTGGACGAATTCCACGAGCGATCGCTGGCCACGGACCTCGCGGTGGGTCTGGTGCGAGCACTTCAGGCATCGGACCGAAGGGACCTCCGGCTCGTCGTCGCCAGCGCCACGCTGGACGCCCGCACGCTCGCCACCACGCTTGGTGCCGCCGACGTCACCATCCCGGGTCGATTGCATCCGGTTGAACTCTCCTACCAGCCACCCCCTCGCGATGACGAGCCAGCCTGGCGCCACGCCTCGCGCGTGGCGGCCGCCGCGGTGCAGCAGGGGGAGGCGGGCGACATTCTGGTGTTCCTTCCCGGCAAGGGAGAGATCGACCGGTGCGTGTCGGCACTCCGTGACGAGCGCGCTGTCCAGGATCGATCGATCCAGGTCGTCCCGCTGCATGGGTCTCTTCCGGCGGCCGCGCAGGACGACGCGATCCGCGAAGGAGCCACGCCTCGCATCGTCGTCGCGACGAATGTCGCCGAGACCTCGCTCACGATCCCGGGTGTCACGCTGGTCATCGACTCCGGACTGGTCCGCATCCACCGCTTTGACCCTCGCCGCGGCCTCAACACGCTGCGCGTGGAGCCCACCAGCCAGGCGAGCGCCACACAGCGCGCTGGTCGCGCGGGGCGTGTGCGCCCCGGACGCTGCATCCGGCTCTGGAGCGAGCGCAGCCACGCGCGCCGTGCTGCCTTCGAGGCGCCAGAGGTGGAGCGAGTCGAGCTGGCGGAGAGCCGGCTCCTTCTGGCCTCGCTCGGGTGGAGGGACCCCGACACTTTTCCATGGGTCACCCCGCCGCCGACTGATCGCCTAGAGGCCGCGGGGAAATCCCTGTCGCTGATCGGTGCGCTGGACGCCGACGGAAGCGTCACCGCCCTTGGCTCCCAGCTCGCGTCGATCCCCGTCCATCCGCGCCTGGGGCGATTCATGCTGGAGGGCCATGCCATGGCTGTTGGTCGCCGCGCGGCGACCTGGGCCGCCATCGTCTCCGAGAGAGATCCTGCGGAGCGAATGGACCGAGAGCAGCTGGCGCAGGGCCCCTCCGGCGACGACCCGATGGGGGACATCGTGGCGCGAGAGCGACTGGTGGAGTGCTGCGGGGCGGGGGATGGCCCATCCCCGCACGGCGCAGACCGCGGTGCATGCCGGGAGATCGAGCAGGCGGCCCGCCAGATCTTGCGTGCCGCTCGAGACGTGGCGGACGCCGATCCATGGCCCACCGATGTTTCCGAGCACGACCGCCTTGTGCGTGCGTTGCTCACGGCCTTCCCGGACCGCGTGGGCTGGCGGTTGGACGCGCTGCGGCCCAGCGTGGCGATGGAGGGCGTGCGCGCGTGCGAACTCTCGCCTCAGTCGCTGCACACCGGCACGGGACCGCTGCTGGCACTGGACATCGGTGACCGGACCGATGGTCGACGGACCCTCGCGGTGCTTGGGCTGGTGGAGCCGGTGCCTGAAGCGCTCCTTCGAGAATGCCTGCCTTCTCGATTCACCCGAGTGGCGGCGATGAAGTGGGATCCCACCCGGCAGGTCGTGGTGGAGGCGCAGGACGAGCGCTTTGACGGGACGATCATCACTTCGCGCACGAGGGATGTCGTCGACCCGCTGCAGTCGCCTGGAGCCTCGGGCGTCCTGGCCGACGAGATCATCGCCAAGCGCGTGAGGCTCCATCGATGGGACGACTCGGTGGATCGATGGCTGGCACGCGCGCGCACCGTCTCGGCATGGTTCCCCGATCGGCGCATCCCGCTCTATGACGACGAGGAACTTGGCGTGCTGCTGCGGGACCTGTGCGAGGGTGCGGTGCGGGCGTCAGAGGTGCGAGATCGCGAGGTGCTCCCGGTGCTCCAGGGTGCGCTCAGCTGGGACGACCTGCAATTCATCGAGCGCATGGCCCCACACGAACTCCCGCTGCCCTCCGGTCGGCGGCTGCGCATCGACTACACGCCCGGGCAGGCGCCTCGTGCGCGTTCTCGCATCCAGGACTTCTTCGGGCTCACGGAAACGCCTCGCGTCGGCGGCGGGCGGATCCCAGTCCTCTTGGAGCTCACGGGGCCCAACCTCCGTCCCTTGCAGGTCACCGGCGACCTCGCCAACTTCTGGAGGGTGCTCTACCCCGAGATCCGGCCCGAACTCAGCCGTCGCTACCCGAAGCATGACTGGCGCGAGGATGGCACGGTCGGTGGCCCGCGCGTTTCCTGAGGCGAGCTACCCCTCGTCCTCGATGCCCATGTACGCATCGCCGTGCCTCCACGCATGGTGGTGCATCTTGGCGATGTCGTCGACAGTGCCCATCGGGTCGGACTTGAATCGGGGCAGCCCCGGGGCCCACTGCCGATGTCCCGCGTGGACCTCGGTGATCACGCGGACGGCCTCTTCCACGTCGTCGGTGAGGTGGAAGAGGTCAAAGTCTTCCTGAGAGATGGTGGCGTAGCGCGTCAGCAGCGTGTCATTCATCCAGCGGAGGAGCCCCTCCCAAAAGTCCGTCCCGATGAGGATGACGGGCTGCGGCGCGATCTTGAGCGTCTGCACCAGCGTCAGCAGCTCAAAGGTCTCGTCCAGCGTGCCGAAGCCCCCCGGAAAGACGACAAAGCCCCTCGCATACTTCACGAACATCACTTTGCGGATGAAGAAGTAGCGGAACGAGAGCGCGAGGTTTTGGTACGGGTTGGGATCCTGCTCGTGCGGCAGCGTGATGTTGAGTCCGACTGAGACACCGCCGGCTTCTTTGGCGCCCTTGTTCCCCGCCTCCATGATGCCAGGTCCGCCGCCAGTGATGATCGCATAGCCTCGGCGCGCGAAACTGCGAGCGCACTCCACCGCTTGTTGATACGACGGTGACTCCGGCGACAGGCGTGCGGAGCCAAAGAGGGTGACGGCATTCGGGAGCGGCGAGAGGGCATCGATGCCATCGACGAACTCCGACATGATGCGCATTGCGCGCCAAGCCTCAAAACTGAGCGAGGCCTGTGAGGGGGGTCTGTGCTTGGACACGGTCTTCTCTTATCGGCTCTAGGGGGTTTGATCGGCAGCAAGTCTATAACTCATGCAAGGCCAATCGGTTAGATGCGCAAAGTTGCCGCAGAATCGCAAAATCGATACGATCCACCGATGCCCCGAAAGACCGCAGCGACCCCCATTCCGGAGTCCTCCACGGCCGCACCAGCCCCAAAGCCCAGAACCAAGTCCAAGGTGACCAGGAGGCCCGTGGCGTTCCCGCCGGACGAGATGCTCGTGCCGCGCCGGACGAAGGTGGCTGCTCCGGTCGAGATGTCCACCGAAGCCTCCAGCGGGACGGCGTTTGCCGAGATGATCGAGTGGCTCTACTCGCGCACCGACATCGAGCGGTCTCGTACGGTCAAGTACGACGAAGCCACGTTCAAACTGGACCGGATGCGCAAGCTCCTGGCCTCGCTGGATAACCCCCACGAGCAGTTGCGATGCGTGCATGTGGGGGGCACGGTCGGCAAGGGGTCCACGGTGGCGATGATCGCATCGATGCTCCAAGCGGGCGGGTACACCGTGGGCAGCTACACGAGCCCGCACCTGCAGTCCGTCTGCGAGCGCATCCAGATCAATGGCGCCAACATTGTCGAGGGCGCACTGGCCGACACGCTCAAGCGCGTTCGCGCGGCGGCCCTCAAACACAAGCTCGAGATCACGTTCTTCGAAGCCATGACCGCGGCGGCGTTCCTCCATTATGTGGAGGAAGCCGTCGACATCGTCGTCGTGGAGGTCGGGCTCGGTGGGCGGCTGGACTCCACCAACGTGATCACGCCCCTGGTGTCGGTGGTCACCACGATTGACCTTGACCACACGATGTTCCTCGGGTCCACACTGGCAGCGATCGCGCGCGAGAAGGCTGGCATCTTCAAGCCGGGCATCCCGGTTGTGGCCTTCGATCCCCAGCCGGAGGTGCTCCGTGAGTTCGAGGCGGTCGCGGGCAAGGTCGGCGCGCCACTGAGGATCGTCAATCGTGACGTGGAGTTCTCCAGCCGGTTCTGCGTGACCCCGGAGATGGGGCCGCACACACGCATCTGCTTCTACACGCGCAACACGCGGCTGGAACACTTGCCCGTGCCGCTCCCTGGCGAGCACCAGGCCATCAACTGCGGCCTCGCGCTTGGCGTCATGGACACGCTCAAGTCCTGCGGATTCGCCTGCTCCGACGAGAAGATGGCGACGGGACTGGCCAAGGTGCGTCTGCCGGGACGGATGGAGGTGCTCAGCGAGAAGCCGAAGATCATGATCGATGGCGCCCACAACCCCGCCAGCCTCAACGCGCTGATGAAGTGCGTCGGGAGCCAGATTCCCTACGACAGCATGGTCTGTGTCTTCGGGTGCTGCGCCGACAAGGACGTCCCCGCGATGCTGGACGCGCTCAATCTCGGTGCGGACAAGGTCATCTTCACTCGCAGCATGGGCAACCCGCGGGCAGCCGACCCGTCCGACTTGCAGCGGCTGTTCAGCGAGCGCAGCGGCAAGATGAGCCAGGTGACCAGGTCCATCGGGGAGGCGATCGAGCTGGCCGTCCGTGCCGTGGGCCGGGACGACCTCATCTGCGTCACGGGCAGTTTCTATGTCGCCGGCGAGGCCCGCAAGCGCCTGTTGGCAACACGCGCGCAGCCGGTCGGCACGCGCTGAGCCACCGTTCCCCCTGCCGCAGGACCGCGCCCGAGTTTGACGCTCACCGCCCTTGCCTCCTATGGCCAGCGACACTCCCACGCCCTTTCGATACGACGCCCGCCTTGCCGACGAGATCGAGCGGCGGTGGCAGGGTCGGTGGGAAGAGGCGAAGGCGTTCCGGACGCCAAATCCCGGTGACGCGGGCTTTGATGCCAGCAAGCAGAAGTTCTATTGCCTGGACATGTTCCCGTACCCGTCCGGGGCCGGATTGCATGTGGGCCACCCCGAGGGATATACCGCAACCGACATCCTCTGCCGTGCGCGTCGCATGCAGGGATTCAATGTGCTGCACCCGATGGGCTGGGACGCCTTCGGCCTGCCCGCGGAGCAGTACGCGGTGCAGACCGGCGTGCATCCATCGATCACGACCGGCAAGGCGATCGACAACTTTCGCCGGCAGCTCAAGCGCTTCGGGTTTTCCTACGACTGGTCCAGGGAATTTGCGACGATCGATCCCGACTACGTCAAGTGGACCCAGTGGATCTGGCTGCAAGCCTACGACTCCTGGTACGACCGTTCGCTGGATCGCGCCCGCCCGATCAGCGAACTGCTCGCGGAACTGGAGGGCGGGACGCGGCAGCCGGACGGCGAATGTGCGGGAATGCCCTGGGAGGCGATGGAGCAGCCATCCAGGCGCGCCTATGTCGATGCACGGCGACTGGCCTACCTGGGCACGCAGACCGTCAACTGGTGCCCCACGCTGGGCACGGTCCTCGCCAACGAAGAAATCATCGACGGGCGCAGCGAGCGCGGCGGCCACCCGGTGGCGCGCCTTCCCCTGAAGCAGTGGATGTTCCGGATCACCGCGTACGCGGACCGATTGCTCGCGGACCTCTCGCTGGTCGATTGGCCCGAGAGCACCCGTGCGATGCAGACCGAGTGGATCGGGCGAAGCGAGGGCGCCGAGATCAACTTCGCCGTGGAGGGGTTTGGGGACCTGCGTGTCTTCACGACGCGGCCCGACACGCTCTTTGGCGCCACCTCCATGGTGGTCGCTCCGGAGCACCCCTTGGTGTCGGCGGCGCTGGCGTCACCATCCACGCCTAGTGACATGCGGGCGTCGCTGCGCGCGTATGTGGAAGCCGCACGGAATCGCAGCGACTTGGATCGCCAGGCCGAGTGCAAGGTGAAGACGGGCGCGCCGACGGGCCTGCACGCGACCAACCCCGCCACCGGTGAACGGATCCCCGTCTGGACCGCGGACTATGTCCTCCTGGGGTACGGCACGGGTGCGATCATGGCGGTGCCCGCCCACGACCAGCGCGACTTCGAGTGTGCGCAGGCGTTCGCGCTTCCGATCCTCGAAGTCGTTCGCATCGAGGGCGCTCAGTTCGACGGCACGAAGGCCACGACCGGCGACGGCGTGGCGTTTCACAGCGCGTCCAGCGCGGTTTCCATCGACGGACTGCCGACGGCCGCGGCCAAGGCGAAGATCATCGAGTGGCTGGAGTCGACGGGGCGCGGCACGAGGCGCGTGAACTACCGGCTGCGCGACTGGCTCTTCAGCCGGCAGCGCTACTGGGGCGAGCCGTTCCCGATCGTGTACGACGAGGCCGGGAACCACTACCCGATCTCTTCCTCGGCGCTCCCGCTCACGCTGCCCGCGATGGTGGACTACCAGCCGATCGAGAGCGACACGCCGCTCCCGCCGCTTGGCAAGGTTCGGGACTGGGTTCAGACCACCGCCGGCGCCGCGGGAGTGGATCCATCGCTGCTGCCGCCATCCACCCCCGTGCGCCGGGAGACCAACACCATGCCCGGCTGGGCCGGCTCATGCTGGTACGAGCTCCGGTACTGCGATCCGCACAACGAGCATCGATTCGTCGGTGAGGAAGCCGAGCGCTACTGGATGGGGCAGGGGACGGGGTCCCGCACCGCAGGCGTGGACCTCTATGTGGGTGGGTCCGAGCACGCCGTGCTGCACTTGCTCTACGCGCGCTTCTGGCACAAGCTGCTCTTCGACCTGGGCCATGTCAGCGCGCCGGAGCCATTCGCCAAGTTGTTCCACCAGGGTCTGATCACCAGCCACGCCTACCAGCGCGCGGACAAGTCGCTGGTGCCCGTGGACGAGGTGGAGGAGCGCGATGGCGTGTTCATCGAGCGGGCGACCGGCGGCGCCGTGACCCCAATCGTCGCCAAGATGTCCAAGAGCCTGCGCAATGTCATCAATCCTGACGATGTCATCGCCGAGTACGGTGCCGACACCTTCCGGCTCTACGAGATGGCGATGGGGCCGCTGGAGGCTTCCAAGCCCTGGAACACGCGGGACATTGCGGGCGTCTTCCGGTTTCTCCAGCGGGCCTGGAGGCTGTGCATCGACGAATCCACCGGCGAGCCGTTGATGGCTCGCGAGCCCGATCCGGCGATCGAGCGAGCGCTCCACAGGACGATCAAGAAGGTGTCCGACGACATCGACCGCCTCGCCTTCAACACGGCGATTGCCGCCATGATCGAGTTCGTCAACGCGGCGACACGGGCGACGGGCTTGCCCGACCAAGCGGAGGGGGGACTCACGCGCGAGCAGGCCGACCGATTCATCCGGCTGCTGGCGCCCTTCGCGCCGCACCTGGCGGAAGAAGCCTGGCGTCGGCTGGGGCACCCCACGCTCGTCTCGCACGCTGCGTGGCCCGCGGCCGACCCGGCGATGCTGGTGGACAGCGAGGTGGAGGTCCCGGTGCAGGTGCTGGGCAAGGTGCGCGCGCGGATCATGGTGCCGGCCGCCATCGCGCGAGACGCATCGCAACTGGAAGCATTCGCACGATCCCACGCGGATGTCGCGCCGCTCATCCAAGGCAAGACCGTCCGGCGTGTGATCGCCGTGCCAAGCAAGCTGGTCAACTTCGTGGTGTGACCGCGGACTCCCCGACCATCGACAGGACCACCCCCACGATGGCGATCACCCCCAGGATCAAGAACAGGATGGCGACGATGGCTCCGCAGGCAGCCAGCACCTTGGCTGTCCGCGTGTAGAGCGTGTCGCGTCCGGCGGCGAGCCTGACCTCGGCATCGTCATCGCCGACATCAACGGAGTCCCAGTCGAGCTCGTGGGAGGACTGTTCGTTCTCGGCCAGGCAGCGCCGCGCGAGCTCCAGGTCGCGTAGCTGGACCTGCACAGGGATCCCGCCCAGGAGCGATGCCGAGGCGCCGAACCCCAGCGCACCGATGGGTGCGGAGAAGACCCACGCCTGAACACCCGCGTCCTCCAGCACCACTCGCATCGACTCGGCCTCCATTTCCGTCGGCACCGACGCCAGCGTCACCAGTTCCAGGCCGGCATCGTCACCGCGGTCATGGTCGCGCGCGCGGTGCAGGCCACTCATGGTGACGTCCCCTCGCTGCGCGCCAGGCCTCGGACACGGTCGACTTCCACCAGCAGGTCATCGGCCTCCGCCGGCCCGTAGGAACGAGTGGGAAACTCCACGCGCCAGTTCGTGACCCGCCACGCTGGAACGGTGACCTCCATGCCGATCCGCAGCTCAGGTCGCGACCGGGGGCTCGCGGCAAGCGCACCACGGATGCCTGCCTTCTCGATCGCCCTGACTTCCAGCCAGACCTGCTCGATGCGGTCGTCGGGCTCGGTCACGGCATCCGCTCGGAGGGCAGGCCCGCCCAGCGTGGGGTCGTCCTCGATCGACGCCTGCACCAAGAAGGCACGCTCGGCCAGGTCGGTCCATTCGGGATGGTCGCGCCGGTGCAGCGACGCGAACGCCGTGGCAAAGGTGGCGAAGGTGGCCTGCGCGCGACGGAGGTCGGCGGTGGCCTCGTTGGTGGAGACATAGAGAACGGCTTCGCCGTTGGCGATGACCTCGATCACCCGCACTGGGAAGAGTTCGTCCTTGGATCGCGCCTCTCCCTGCGCGGGGCCCACCACGGCGGACTCCTCTTGGAATCGATCCATGCCCACCGATTCCATGTGCGTGCGCCACGCCACAGACCCGAGCGCCAACTCGGGCAGGGTCGCACTCACCAGCGTTGACCTCCGCAGGGACACGGCCAGCTGGTCCCCGATTTCCAGGGTGGTGCCAGGTGTGGGCATCTCGCCCTCCAGCAACAGTGACGCCAGCGTCTGCAGGAGCACGACGCCTGACTGGGCGTGCTCGACCGGCAGTCCCAGGAGTTCCAGTTCTGGAAGCCCGCAGCGGCGCAGGCCGGTCGTGGCCAGCAGCGTCGTGGCGCCGTCTGGGCTGTCGAATCGACCCAGCCGCCAGAGCGCGTGGTCGATTGGCGCGGTGTCCGGCGCCAGGAAAAGCTGCGCCAGGCGCTTGCGCGGGAAGTACTGGCTCGTGACCACGTCCAGGATCCCCACCAGTTCCGGCATCGATCCCGCCACCAGGTTGAGCACCATGAAGTAGTCGGAGGCGGCCGTCGTCGCACCGAGCACCGTCTGGACGCGGAGGACCCACAGAGAGTCGGAGGCCTCGGTTCCCAGCATCTCGCGTTCGCTCTCGCCCAGCGGTGCGGCTTCTTCCACCCAGAGGATCAGCCCTGCGCGCAGCGATGGGATGTTCAGTTGCAGGCCCCACAGCGCACCGCCGGGGTCCATCTCGACCGCGCGCGCGTGGATGCCGTCGCCGGCATCGATTGGATCCTCGTCGCCCGCTTCGGCGTCAGCCTCATCATCATCCGCATCCTCACGCTCGTCGTCGGAATCCGGTTCGTCCAGTGTGTCAGCGCCCGCGTCTTGGACACCCTCGGCGTTTCGCTTCTCCACGCCCAGCCACGCTCGAATGGACTCCACCACCTCCGCCAATTGGGGCGGCTCCCGCTCCGGCCAGAACGCCACCAGCCCCGACTCTTCGGGAAGCAGCGAGCCCCACGGGCCGTCGGCAGGCGTCTTGGCGTGTGGGTCGGGCAAACCACCTGACATGGCACCCTAACCTACCCCAGACCCGGATTCATCGTGCATTGCTTCAACTGCGGCTACCAACAGGCATCGATTGAAGGCATCTGCCCGGAGTGTGGTCAACCTGCGTCGTTGGGGAGGGAGAGGGAGCGCGCTCAACTCGCCTTCTACGAGACCGACGGCACCTGGGGCATGCCCATCCTCGTCCGGTGGCTAGCTTCGCTTGGTGGAGTGGTCCTCGCGTCCGCGATCGTGGTGGCGTGGGCCGGGGCGACCATCGCGAGGATCATCAACTAGCCCATGGCACGAACTCGCACACAACGGCGATCACGCCTCACCCCGCAGGGATGGTCGTTGGCGCTGATGGCACTCTTGTTGGGAGCAGCCGCGTTGCAGCGACCTACCGCCGCGCTGGTCGGTTCCTTCGGTGTGGTGGTCGGGCTCTTCTTCGCCTCTGGGTTGGTGAGCGGGGTGGCGATGATGCGACTGCGCGCCATCCGCCGCGTCCCAGACCGGTGCCGAGTGGGTGAAGTGGTGCCGATCGAGTATCGAGTCGCCAATCGGTCGTGGCTGCTGCCAGTCTGCGACCTCACGATTGGGGAACTTCACCCACCGCCAGGGGAGTGGTCCGGCGGATGGGTCGACGCCATCTCCGGTCGCACTCATCGTCGAGTCGTGGCGTGGTACAAGCCCGCGCGCCGCGGACGGATTTCGTTCCAGGTCGTCCAGGCCACCAGTGGTTCGCCGCTTGGACTGGCACGGAAGTCGCTCCGGTGGACACAGGAGCGCACGGTGGTGGTCACGCCGCAAGTCGTGCCGCTGCGACGCGGAGTCATCGGCTCACTCACGAGCGCGTCGAACACCGGGACATCGATCGGGAGGGGCATCGGTCCGGGCGAGGACCCCGCAGGGCTGCGACCGTGGCGCCACGGCGATCGCGTCCGGCACGTGGCCTGGCACCGGAGCACGATGCCGGGCGAACTGGTGGTCGTGGAGCGAACGGAGCCGGAGCGGCCTCGAGTGCGGTTGGTCCTCAACCTCTCCACCCCGACCGCCGCCCTCCGGTCCGCGGATGGCGACCCACGCTTGCTGGAGGAGCGCGCCATCGTCCTTGCCGCCAGCTTGGCCAGCGCCGCCAACGACGAGGGACTGGAATACGGCCTCGAAGTGCTGGGATTCCCCGAGGCAGTGTCGCCCTGCCGGCGGGGAGGCCGACAGTGCACGCGGATCCACCGGCTCCTGGGTGAACTGGACCTGGATGCGCCTCGCCGTTCGGAGCCTCGGAGTGTGCGGGCCACGCCAGCCCGCGTGATCGTGATCCACCCGGAGCGCGTCGACCTCGGCATCGGGACGAAAGAGGCCGTGCACCTCACGGCGGCGCACCTGTCGTCGCTGGAGGTTGCCCCGTGACCGCGACCCCCTCATCACACCGGAGCGGGCTCACCGTGATGGCCGTTGCCGCTTCGCTTGGAGCGTTCACGCTCTCCATCGAGAGCCCGTGGATGTTGGCCGCGACGCTGGCGCTGTGTGGAGTGAGTTGGGTGGCTGGCCGCTGGACAAACCGGTTGCTCCTCCCGCCGCGCCTGGGGGCAATCCTCGGGGTGGTCAGTGCGCTGGGCGCGGTGCTGCTCCTCCCGCCGCTTACGGTCTCCGGGATCGTTCCTGCCGCGGGTGTCGCGACGGCTGCAGTGCTCTTGTTTCGGCTGTGGACAAGCCGGACCGCTTCCGCCGACCTCCCGGTGGTGCACCTGTCGGCTGTGCTGCTGGCGCTGGCGGCGTTCTCGTCGTCCAGCGCGTTGGGGACGATCGCCGTCACGGTGGCCGTCCCGCTCGTGATCTCGGCCGTCCTCGGGGAGCGCATCATGCTGGGCGGAGATCGCGCGGCCCGTGCGGCTGGCCGTGTGATGCAGCAAGAGAGTCCGGCGTTCGCGCCGACCCGGTCCACCCGTCGCACGATTCACCAGCTCACCGTTGCGTTGGTCACCATCAGTTCCCTGGTGGCGGTCGCGGCCTTCGTCGTATTTCCCCGGCAGATGGTCCGGCAGACCTGGTGGCGAGCGCCGGCGCGGTCGGGATTGTCGAGCGGCGTGGACCTCAGCACCTCTGGACCCATCGACGCGAGCCGCCGAGAGGTCCTCCGCGTCACCATCCTGGATCCGAGCGGTGCCAGGACTGGAGCACTCGGGGCGCTCTACCTGAGAAGCACGGTCGCCGACACCTACGAGCGGCACGACTTCCGGTGGTCCGTGCAGCGCGAAGCCCGGAACTACTTGGACACCGGCCCGGGGCGCTGGACGCCGACGGGAGCCGCGATGCCCGCCGGGACCGCTGGCGTGTGGGTGGCCGAGTGCCGAACACGCGGCCTTCGACTCCCCGCGCTGCCGATGCCACAACCCGCGTTCGCAATCCAGACCGCCGAGCCGATGACGCTCCCATTCCACCCGGGCCTTGGAGAGGTACCGATCACCGATGTCTGGTCGTGGTCCGTCCTGTTCAAGCCGCACGCGATGGCCGCGGACTGGGAGTTGCTGGACCCGGAGCAGGACCCGTCCGGGGCAGCGACTGACGACGGGAACCAGGAGGCCGGCCGTGACGGTGCGGAGCCGCGGTTCGGGCCAGCGGTTCAATCGCTGGCCGACCAGGCGAGCGCATCCATCGACCCAGAGCTGCAGGGTTGGGACCGGGCACGCGCCCTTGCGGAGGCGGTCAGGCGAGCGCTGTCACAGCCGCCGTTCCACTACACCACGGCGGTGCCTTCCCCGCCCGGCGGGATCGATCCCATTGAGTACTTCCTCTCCCGTTCCCACGGCGGGCACTGCGAACTCTTCGCGAGCGCACTGGTTGCGGCGTGCCAGCAGGCTGGGCACGACGCGCGGGTCGCCACCGGGTTCCTGGCCACGGAGTTCACGGATGGAACGCAGAGCTACACCGTGCGCGAGTCCGATGCACACGCCTGGCCTGAGATCCGCGTTGGCCCCAACGAGTGGCGAATCGTGGACCCGTCCCCGATCGAGTACCTCGCGATCCAGCGCGCCGCGAGTCGTTCTTGGTCAGACGAACTCCTCGCGCTGGTTGCCCCCGTGGAAGACCTGTTCTCACGGTTCGTCGTGGGATTCGATCGCCGGATGCAGGCGGACCTGATGCGGCAATTGCGGGACTGGCAGGCACGTGCCTGGGACTCCATCGCCGCTCCGGTGGTGGCCTGGTTCACGGAAACGGCGCGTTGGCTCTCTCCTTCGGAGGAAGAGTCGTGGCGCGCGCAGGCGTGGCTGGTGAGCATCGGCGCGACCATCGTCGCGGCAGGGCTGGCGCTGGTGGCGCGAAGGGCCTCGATCAACCGGCTGCGGACTCGCTGGGCTCCCACGGCGCACTACCGGCGCCCATCCACGGCGGTGCTGCTCGCATGCCGCCCCTTCAGCAAGTTGCATGCGAGGCTTGAGCGAGCGTGCGGGCCGCGCCCGGCGGGAGCCACGCTCCTGCAGTGGATCGATCGTTCCGGGAACGCTTCAGCCGCACCGCGCGCGCGATTGCGCGAGCAGGTCCAGGCGCTCTATGCCACGCGCTTTGGCTGGGCGTAGCATCCGCCACCGTGCCAGCCAACAGGAGCCGAACGCAGGAGTGGCGACGCACCATGGAGCAAGTCATGGAGCGTGGCGGCGGGCTGGAGGTTGCGCTCGACCGCGGTACGGTGGGCAACGACCCCGTCGAAGAGGCCGGTTCCGCGGATCTGGTGTGGCGCGTGCGACTGCTGGCCATAGAAACCCAAGCGCTCGTCATCGAGCCGCCCACGGCCATCGGCAAGGCCGTGGCGATCGCCGATGGCACGCCCCTCATGGCCGCAATGACCGTCGGCCAAAACCGCTGGAAGTTCAGGACCAGGAAACTCTCTCAGTCAGGGACTGGCGCCCAGGCCACGTTGCGAATACAGGCGCCCGAGTCGGTGGAGCGCTGCCTTCGCCGATTCACCCGATTTGACATGGGAGGACTGATCCTTCCCCAGGTGCGATGTTTCCCGCTGCTGGACCCGTCCAGCGTGGTGGAACCCGAGCGGGTCGTCGCCACGGCCGTCGCCGCGTTCCTCCAAGGGGGTGCCGTGCCCAAGGGGGCCATGCCGCGACCGCGCGTCGGGCCGGAGTTTGCCGCGGTCCTCATGAACCTGGGTGGCGGCGGCCTTGGCCTGCGGGTGGACCCGGCGGAGGCTTCGCACCTCAGCCGTTCGCGCATCCTGTGGGTGGAAGTGGATCTGGGCCGCGACATGCCGGTGCCGCTGTGCGCCACGGGCAAGGTGGTCCACACGCGGATCGATTCCACGCAGTGCACCTACGCGGGCGTTTCCTTCGACTTTTCCTTCAATACCGCGCACCACCGGACGGTCGTCGAACAGGTCCGGCAGTACGTGGAACGAGTCCAGCGGACGGCCACGACTCCCACGACTCCCGCGGCACGCTGATGGCGCCTTCCGGGTCCTCCGCGGTCTCCTCGATCCGGTTCGCCACACCACACGAAAGGCGCACCCATGCTCACCTCCACCAACCCAGTCCTCGCCGACGCTTCCCTTGATGGCACGCTCGCCCACGCACACGCTGACGCCAGCGGCCGCACGGCGACGGTGCAGGGTGTGGTGAACAAGACGCTGGGCTGTGTCGTGCTGGCCACCGCCGCGGGCGCGGGCGGCTACGCGCTCGCCAGCGCGTACGCCGGATGGTCCAACGCCTTGATGATTGGCTCGCTCATCGGGACGCTGATCGTGTTCTTCACGCTCGCGCGGACACCGGAGCGATGCCAGATCGGGGCGCCGCTCTACGCCGTCCTCGAAGGGATCGCCCTGGGTGTGCTGACCTACTGGCTGGAGTCGATCCTTGAGGCCCAGGGACTGGTCGCCAAGGGAGCCCCCAGCCTCACGCTCCAGGCCTTCGTCATCACCGGAAGCCTCATGCTGGCGATGTTGGGCGCCTACAAGGCCGGCATTCTCAAGCCAACCGAGCGCTTCGCTTCATTCCTCAGCGTGGCAACCATTGGCATCGTGATCGTCTACGGCGTCTCGTTCCTGCTGTCGATCTTTGGCATGGAAGTCCCCTTCATCTCCCTTGGTAGCGCGCTCGAGGGTGGCAGCGGGGCGCTCATCGGGCTGGGCATCAATGTCCTGGTGCTGATCGTGGGCGCGCTCTGGTTCGTGATGGACTTTGGCCAGATCCAGCGTGCGGTCGCCTCAGGCGCCCCCGCGTCCTGGGAGTGGTATCTCACCTTTGGCCTGCTGGTCTCGATCGCCTGGGTCTACATCGAGGCGCTCAAGCTGGCATTCCGGCTGGCGCTGCTCTTTGGTGGCCGTCGGAGCTGACGAGCGCGCGGTGCCGGCGCGCGTACAGCTGGCAGGTGGCCAGGAAGGTGGAATGTGACCAGGTGAGGGGGCTGACGGAGATCGGCTCGCCCGTGTACGGGTGGCACTGTTCGGGAAGCACGCCAGAGGCAAACGCACGGTCAGCCGCCCAGTGAAGCAGCGGGAGCGCCTCTTCAAGCTCGGCGTGGGTGGTGGCGCGCTCCACATGCCACTGCGCTAGCCACAGCGTGCAGATGATCCAGGGATTGCCTGGCACGCGCGCCGTGTCCGATCGCTCTACCTGGTGGTAGTAGTCGTTGTGGTAGCGGGCCACGCCACCGACCGACGTCTTGCACCACAACGCGTCCTTGAGACGATGCATGTGGCGCGCCACGCGGCCGTCGCCGGCGGGCAGCGCCCCAAACTTGAACAGCCCCGCGGCTGACGAGTCGAGGGTCCAGTCCTGGCGATACGCGCCGCCACCAAGAGGCGTGAGCATTCGCGCGAACTGCGCGCGCTCCTCGCTCCAGAAGTGCTCCACCATCGCCTCGCGCATCTGGGTCGCGCCCTGCGTGTACTCCGCGGCACGATCGAACGCCCCCAGGTCCGACGAGAACGCGGCGGCGGCCTCCAGCGCCCCAATGACCGAGGCGACCGTGAAGAGGTGGATGCCCCGCCGTTCCTCCCACAAGTCCCACGACGGCAGGGGCAAGCCGTTCGAGTCTCGGTAGCTCATCATCCAGTTGCCCGGCTCGACGACGAGCGGCGCATAGAGATCGCGGAGGAACTCCACGTCGCGAAACATCGTGAAGTGTTGCCGGAAGGCCCAGACCACGAGCGCCGTCTCATCCTGCTGCACGGGAAGAGTGCGCCGCGAATCCATCATCCACGGGTGCCAGCTGGAGGCCAGCGTGCCGGTCGGGTTGTACTTGTGGAGGAAGTACCCGTCGGGGCTGATGACCCTGGCACAGAAGCTGAAGAACCGGCGGCAGAGGTCGCTCTGTCCCGAGAGGGTCAGGGCGAAGGCAACCAGGGCGCCGTCGCGAGGCCACATGTAGGAATAGGTGTCCCCGGCGAAGTGGGTGATGTCGTAGTCGTTGGCCGCGATGATGGCACCGCGATTGTCCGACTGCGTGCGAATCGTGAGCGCACTGCGCCTCGCCAGCGTCTGGAGGCGCTCCGGGAGCGGGTCCAGCGAGTTGGGCTCCTTGCGGCACCAGAGCCGCCAGTAGGCCTCGGACCGGAGCATCATCCGGTCCGGCGTCTTCGTGCGAACCTTGTCGTCAAGCGCCTTCACCTCGGCGTAGGTGGTCCCCGCCGCGAGCCAAAGGCATGCGCGCGCCGTCCCGTTGGCTGGAGCGGCCAGGTGGAATCCGACGACGGCATCCACGCTGCCCTGCGCGATCGGGTTGCGCGAGAGGTGCCCATCCTCGGCATCACGCCAAGTTCCCTCGGCATCACCGATGCGCTTGGCGCCCGTCGCCCAGTGGGTGATCCCCCAGGTTCGACCCTCGGTGCCGTTGATGAGGAAGTACCGGTTGTCCTTGTACGCGATGAGTGCCGAGAGCTTCGGGTCGTAGTTGACGGTGTCCCCGATGGCGCTCTCGTCGATGGAGAGGTCCACATGGAAGAAGACGCGAATGTCTCGCGCCCGCCCCCAGAGGTCGCGCACTTCCACCGTTCGAAAGAGAACCGGGCTGTAGTAGTCGACCGCATCGCGGCAGGTGAGTTCCACCCCCAGGCGCGAGTGGCGCAGCCGGACATTCGTGACGAGGGAGTCTTCGACGTACCCCAGCTCTCGTTCCCACCCCGGCTGGTCCAGCCACACAAAGTCGCCGTCCGCCCAGACGCCGAATCGTTGCGGGTGTCCCTGCGTGTGGTTGGGCATGCCCACATGGGGCCAGTAGAGGTCGCGGAGCTGGAAGAGCCGGTCGTAGGCGACCAGCATGTCGCCGTTGCCGATGGGCAGGTCGCGTGGCATCGCGCGTCAGCCCCCGAACCGGGCAAACACCAGGCTGGTGTTGTGCCCGCCGAAGCCGAATGAGTTGTTGATGGCGTGCGTGAGCCGTCGCTCCTTGGCCGCGTGGGCCACGAAGTCAAGGTCAAAGCCATCGTCGGGAGAGTCCAGGTTGATCGTGGGTGGCATGACGCCATCTCGCACGGCCAGGACCGTGGCCACGCTCTCGATACCTCCCGCGGCTCCAAGCGCGTGCCCAGTGCATGACTTTGTGCTGGACATCGCCAGCGCGAAGGCATGTGCCCCAAAGAGGGACTTCACGGCAGAGACCTCCGCAGCGTCGCCCAGCGGCGTGCTGGTGCCATGCGCGTTGATGTAGCCGATTTGGTCGGCGTTGAGACCAGCATCCCTCAGGGCCATCGCCATCGCATGCCGTGCGCCCGCGCCCTGCGGGTCGGGGGCCGCGATGTGGCTGGCGTCGCCGGAGCTCCCATACCCCACCAGTTCCGCGTAGATCTTCGCGCCGCGAGCCTTCGCGTGTCCCAATTCCTCGAGGACGATGATGCCCGCACCCTCTGACATGACGAAGCCATCGCGGTCCCGGTCAAAGGGGCGGCTGGCCTTGGTGGGTTCGTCGTTGCGCGTGGACAGCGCCTTCATGGCCGCAAAGCTGGACAGGCACAGTGGCGTGCATGCGCCCTCGGCGCCGCCAGCGATCATGAGGTCAGCCTCGTCCAACTGGATCGCCCGGAATGCCGCGCCAATGCTGTGCGAGCCCGAGGCGCACGCCGTCGCGGTGCAGGTATTGGAACCCTTGAGATTGAACCGGATAGACACATGCCCCGCGCACGAATTGGCCATGAGCTTGGGCACGGTGAACGGGTTTATCTTGGAGGGACCGGTCTGGACCAGTGTCCGGTATCCAATCTCAATCGTCCCGATGCCGCCGATCCCCGACCCGATCGCGACGCCGCGGCGCCAGGGGTCCCCGGACTTGAAGTCAAACCCGCAGTCCTGCGCTGCCTCGCTGGCGGCGTAGACGCCAAAGAGGCAGAAGCGGTCCATCCGCTTCTGTTCGCGCGGGTCGATGACGGCATCAAGGTTGACGCCGCGCACCTCGCCGCCAATGCGGCAGACCCAGTCGATGCTCTGGTCAAACCCCGAAATCGTGTCGATGCCCGACCGCCCCGCGAGAAGCGACTCCCACGTTGCCGGGGCCGTGTGCCCGACATCGGTGAGTGCGCCAATCCCAGTGACGACGACGCGGCGGAGCTGGACGGTTCGCATGGTGCTGTCTCGACGCCAGGAGCGGGAAGGGGAAGAAAAAGGGGCGCGGCACGCCGGGAGTTCCCGGGGCACACGCGCCCCAACGCTGTCTCGGTGACGGGGTCAGTTGGCCGCGCGCTCGGCCGCCTTGCCCTTGATGTATTCGATGGCGGCGCCCACGGTCTGGAGTTTCTCGCCGTCGCCTTCCGGGATCTTGGTGTCGAACTCCTCCTCGAATGCCATGAGGAGCTCCACCATGTCAAGGCTGTCGGCGTTGAGGTCAGTGAAGAAATTGGTCTCTCGGGTGATCTCACCCTTGTCGACCTTGATCTTGTCGGCGATGATCGTCAGGACCTTGGCTTCAATCTCGGATTCAGTCACGGGAGTCTCCAAATGGGTAGGCAGCAGTGATGCGCGGGGAAGTATAGGGGAAGAAATCGAGGGCTGCCTGTTGGGAACGATGGTCCCATCGCGAAGCCAAGGCCGCTCAGGGGCTGCGGTTATGCTTCGCCGCGCTCCCCTACTGGGGACAAGGAACACCCATGACAGAGAAGCGCGTGGCCATCGTGACGGGAGCAAGCCGGGGCATCGGACGGGCCATCGCCGAGCGATTGGCACGGGATGGACGCTATGTGGTTGGGGTCGCCCGCACGCTTGAAGGGCTTGGCCCCGTTGGCGAGGCGATCGCATCGGCGGGAGGATCATTTGAGCCACGCGCCTGCGACATCGGTGATACCGACGCCTTTGGTGCCCTGGTCGAAGCGGTCGCGGAGGCGCATGGCCGACTGGACATCTTGGTCAACAACGCGGGAATCACCAAGGACGGATTGATGCTCCGCATGTCCGACGAGGACTTTGACACCGTCATCCGCACCAACCTCAAGAGCACCTTTGTCTCGTGCCGCATCGCCGGGCGCCACATGATGCGCGGTCGCTTTGGTCGAATCTGCAACCTGAGCAGCGTCTCCGGCATCAATGGCAACGCAGGGCAGGCCAACTACGCGGCGTCGAAGGCGGGCGTCATCGGCCTCACGAAGTCGATCGGCAAGGAGCTCGGGGCCAAGGGTGTCACGGCCAATGTGGTGGCGCCTGGCTTCATCGACACCGACATGACCGCGGCGCTGCCGCAAGGGATCAAGGACGCCGCGATGGCCACGATCCCCGTCCGCAAGTTTGGAAGCGTGGCCGACATCGCGGCCGCGGTTGCCTACTGCACCAGTGACGAAGCCGGCTTCCTCACCGGCCATGTCCTGGTGGTGGATGGCGGCATGACGATGTAGTCACCGCGAGGTTGATCCTCTGCGATTGGCGCCCATCGCGCTGCTGAGGTCAGTTCCCTGATGGTCCGCCGGGTCCGCCGGGCGAACGCAGCGGCGGGGGAGGTCGGCGCATGGGCACGCCGCCGGTGCCCGAACCACCTTCCCCGGCATCGTCGGACACCTCATCGGTCTTGACGGTCCGGTCTTCCTTCACCGTGGTCACTTCGACGTCTGGCTGTTCGGCCAGCGCCAGGAACTCCCCAAGAATGCGATACCACTGGCCGATGGGGTCGGTACCCGAAAGCTGCGCCATCACATGGGGTGGCGTGAGCTCGGCATCAAAGGTCGCCTCGATGTCGTCGCCTTCGCCCTCCACTGTGTAGAGCCAGAGTCCCGCTTGGTCATCACCCCGGCGGAAGCTGAACTGCCCGTAGGCACATGGCTTGGTCTCCGGGCTGCTGCCGGACTTGATCTCAATCAACTCAATGGCTTCGGTGGAGCTGGACCACGATCCATCAGCGACCAAGGCGGCCAGTTGTTGGCGATCGACCTCGGAGGCCAGTCCCTCCAGCGCCTTGGCATCGCCCTTGGCGAAGGCGTCAAAAAACTTCAGGATCGCGATGCGGGCCGGATCATTGTCAGGAGCATCCGCCTCGGCGAACTCAATCTTGTCGCTGATCCCGTACCGCTCCATCAATTCCTTGATCGAGGTGACGGTGGGTGCTTCTGGTTCTTCCTCGACCACGACCGGCGGTGGCGGGGGAGGTGGCGGTGGAGGCGCGTCTTCTTCGCAACCCGTGACCGCGACCAAGACAGCCGCCATCGGAATCACGGCAACGACCAGCCGCGGCAGCGCGCGGTGGACGATCATCGACAGTGGTTCAGTGAGCAGTCGTGGCAGGAGCGTCATGGGAGGTCACCTCGCAAGTTCGGTCGATCCGGCGCATCAATCCCTTGAGCACGGTGCCCGGAGCGAGTTCCAGGCACGACACGCTTGATCGGTCGGCTCGGAGCGACTCCAGCATGTGCTGGCAGGACTCTCCCCATCGTACCGGCTCAGTGAGCTGCCGGACCAGCAATTCCCTGATGGAATCAGGGGTTCCCAGATGAGGCCGTGCCGTGACATTGCTCCAGACTGGGCAACGCAGTGGATGGATCGGTGTCGCGGACAGAACGGCGCGCATGCCGTGGGCCGCGGAAGCCATGAGGGGACTGTGGAACGCGCCGGCGACGGCCAGTTTCGTTGCCCGGAGCCCGCGCGAGGCGGCCTCAAGCACGGCACGATCGCACGCGGCCTCATCGCCCGAGATCACGATTTGCCCCGGACAGTTGAGATTGGCACAGACCAGCACCAGCTCACCGGCCGCGGCAAGGCACAAGTCGGAGGCCGCAGCCTCATCCGCACCGATCAGCGCCACCATCCCGCTGGGCGTGGCTTCCGCGGCGGACTGCATGAGGCGTCCCCGCTCGGCCACCAGGCGCAGGCCATCCTCAAGGGTCAGGGCACCAGCCAAGTGCAGCGCCGTGTACTCACCTAGCGAGAGCCCCGCCATCGCGGCCGGAGTGTCTGTCGGGTCTCCCGCCGCAAGCGCACGCGCGCACGCCACAGCTGCGGTGAAGAGGGCGACCTGCGCCACATCGGTCCGATCCAGCACTTCCTTGGGTCCTTCGCGGCAGACCTGGCTGATGGTGCGACCACCAGCACAGGCGGGCAACTGGACCGAATCGTCGGCGATGGCAAAGACCTCACTCGCCGCCGGGGAGGCGTCCGCCCAGGCGATACCCATGCCGACCGACTGCGAACCCTGTCCCGGGCAGAGCAGAACGCGAGTGGTTGATGTGTTCATGGTGAATTCTGTGATGGCCCGGGCGCTGACCTCGCGCACCTGGCTTCAGGTGTCCCAGACGGCCGCAGCCCAGGTGAGACCGCCGCCGAAGGCCACCATGATGAAAGGCTGGCCCCGCGTGATCTTTCCTTCGCGCCACAATTCGTCCAGGCAGATGCCCACGCTGGCAGCGCTGGTGTTGCCGACGCGGTCGATGTTTATGTACACCTTTTCCGCGGGGAGGCCGAATTTCTCTCTCACACTGTTGATGATGCGGATGTTGGACTGGTGGCAGATGATCTGGCTCACATCCGCCGGGGTGAGGTTGCTCTCGGAAAAGGCGCGTCCCATCACTTCACAGAACTTGTTGACAGCGAACTTGTACACCTCGCGACCGTTCATCCGAAGGACCCGCATCAGGGGTGCGTGTGCCTTGTCGCACTCGGGAATGTCCGCTTCGCGTTCCGGGATGTACAGCGTGTGCCATCCGGAGCCGTCGCTCCCCAAGGTCTGCCACCGGCAGCCCATCGACGGGTCAGGATCCGCCACCAGGACCGCCGCGCCGGCACCATCGCCAAAGAGGATCGACAGGCTTCGGTCGGTGTAGTCCACGTACTTCGTCATGTGCTCGGCGCCGACGACGCCAACGCACTTGTAGCGACCCGAGCGGACCATCGTGTCCGCCACGACCATCGCGTACACGAACCCGCTGCACGCGGCAACCAGGTCAAACGCGGCAGCGTGCGTATTGCCCAGCGCGGCGGCCAAGCGGCAGGCCGACGAGGGGCAGCGCATCTCCGAGCCAACACTGGCGACGATCACCAAGTCCAGGTCCGAGGCCGGCTTCCCGGAGGCCTCCAGCGCGCGCGAGAGCGCCTCGAGCGAGAGCGAAAATGTCCCTTCCCCATCCCGGCAGATGCGACGCTCGGAGATGCCGGTCCGCTGCCGGATCCACTCATCGGAAGTGTCGACCATCCTCTCGAAGTCGGCGTTGGTGAGCCGGGCTTCGGGGAGGGCCGACCCAGTCCCCAGGATGCGAACGCCGACGGGGGCGTGCGTGCTCATGCAGTGGCCGGGCCAGACTTGGCCAGGGGCGTGGCCGAGAGCCGCGCGGAGAGCTGGTCGTTGATCCCGCTCTCCACGAACTGCTTGGCGCGCAGGATCGCGTTGGTGATGGTCCGCCCAACGCTTGAGCCGTGCGAGATCAGGCAGACGCCGTTGACGCCCAGGAGAGGCGCTCCGCCGTACTCGTGGTAGTCGTGCTTGGCATAGAGGTTCTTGATGACGGGTTCCAGCCGCGTCACCAGCTCGGCGTCCACTTCAAGCGTCTCTTGGAGGAGCGCCCGGAAGATGCCGGCAGAGAGTCCTTCGGCCAGCTTGATCATGACATTGCCCACGACGCCATCGGTGATGACGACATCGGCCTCGCCATTGAAGACACCTCGGCCCTCGACATAACCGATGAAATTGGCGCCTTCGGCCCCTTCCAGGAGTTCTCGAGCTTCTTTCATCTCGGCCGTGCCCTTGCCGGCCTCGCCACCCACATTCATGAGGGCAACGCGGGGACTCGCGATCCCCAGGATCTGCCGAGCGTAGATCTCGCCCATCACGCCGTATTGCGCAAGGTGCGCGGGCTTCGGCTCGATGTTGGCACCGACATCGAGCAGCACGACCGGTCCGGCAAAGGTGGGGATGGTGACGGCGATGCCGGGCCGGATCACGCCGGGCAATCGCTTCATGTACATCTGCGCTCCGGCGACGCAAGCGCCGGTGTTCCCGGCGCTGAGCACGGCATCCAGACGGCCTTTCTTGGCAGCGGAGCTCCCCAGCCGGCTCATGACGGCGATGGAGGAGTCTGGCTTGTTTCGGACACCGTCGACGGGTGACTCACCCATGCCGATGATTTCCGTCGTGTACAGCGGTTCGATGCGCCGGTCAGTGGAGCCGCGCTCGCGGATGGCGTCATCGATGCATTCCCGGTCTCCCACCAGCACCAGCGTGTCGTCGGATCCGATCCGCTCCAGCGCCGAGAAGCATCCCTTGATGATCTCGTCCGGCGCGTTGTCGCCTCCCATGACGTCGATGCCGATGCGCACGGTGCGGATGTCTCCTTGGTGGTCGAACCGGGCTCAGCGACCTCTCGTTGCGAGCCTTATGCGGACAATTCAACGGTAGTCAGGCAGCGCGCTCGCCGCGAACGACCTTGACCTGCAGCCCAGGTCGGAGGTAGCCGCAGCTGGCGCAAGCGGCGTGCGGCCGGCGTGCCGAACCACAGTTGGGGCACTGGGTGGTCTGGACGGGGCTGAGGGCGTGGTGCGCGCGGCGTCGGCCCTTGCGGCCCTTGGATACGCGATGGGTAGGTTGCATGGTGGAATCCTGATGTCGCTAAGGCGGCATAAAAATGCCGAGCCGGGGATCTTACAGTGGGAATATGGCGTGTCAAGAATCGCACACCGTGCACCACGCAGCGCGATGGATCGCATCCGATAACACGCGCGTGGGACCGATCGATCGTTCGGGGACTGTCGACTCTCCCCGCTCCTTGCGGAGGCCTCGACATTCCGCTAGATTGCTCGATTCCCCGCCGTTGAGCGGGTTCACGGACCTACGACCTCATGCCGACCATCAATCAGCTCGTTCGCAAGCCCCGCCGGGACAAGCCCGCCAAGAGCAAGACGCGTGACCTTGAGGCGTGCCCCCAGCGCCGAGGCGTGTGCCTGCAGGTCAAGACCGTGACCCCGAAGAAGCCGAACTCCGCGCTGCGCAAGGTGTGCCGCGTGCGTTTGTCCAACGGGAAGGAAGTGACCGCCTATATCGGTGGCGAAGGTCACAATCTGCAGGAGCACTCGATCGTCCTCGTCCGCGGCGGCCGCGTCCGTGACCTCCCAGGCGTTCGCTACCACGTGGTGCGCGGCTCGCTGGATTGCCTCGGCGTCGATGGCCGCAAGAAGAGCCGCTCCAAGTACGGCGTGAAGCGCAAGGCTGCCGCCGCGAAGAAGAAGTAGCCCATCCGATCACGGTCTGCACGCCCATGTGGGCGGCGGCCCATGTCTCAGTGGAGTAGCGACGGTCACTGCCTCGGGATGCCCATCCCCGACCGCCGCGAAGCAACAGAAAGGACCCACCTATGGCAGGCAAGTTCACCGCGAGCGCCACGCAGCTCCGACCCGATCCCCGTTACAAAGACCTGGTTGTCGCCAAGTTCATCAATTGCCTGATGTACGACGGCAAGAAGGCCACCGCGACCAAGGTCGTGTACGACGCCTTTGACCTCATCCAGAACAAGCTGGACAAGGACAAGCCGGAGAACCTCCCCAAGACCGCCTTTGAGGTGTTCCAGCGCGCCCTGGACAATGTGCGGCCCAATGTCGAGGTGCGCTCCAAGCGCATCGGCGGAGCCAACTATCAGGTGCCGATGCAGCTCAACAGGCGTCGCCAGCAGAGCCTGACCTTCCGGTGGGTCATCGGCTCCGCGCGCGAGGAGAAGGGCAAGCCCATCTCGACCCGCCTCGCGAAGGAACTCTGGGACGCCGCCATGAACACCGGCAAGGCCGTCACCACCAAGGAAAACACCCACCGCATGGCGGAGGCGAACCGCGCCTTCGCGCACTTCGCTCGGTGAGCCTGCGCTGAGCAGGTACTGGCACGCACCCACGCCCCGTGCAGGCTCCCTGCACGGGGCTTTTTCGTGGGACCAGGCGCAGTTCTTAGGATGGTGACTCAACCATGACCGGCACGCCCACCGATCGATTCGCGCGCGTCCGCGCTCTGCACGGGCTGCCGGATGGCGCGGTTGAGCGATGGCAGGGGGCCAGCGTGCTCGTTGCAGGCGTCGGCGCGCTGGGGTGCGTCGCTGCGGAGTTGCTGGCCCGTGCGGGAGTGGGCCACCTGGTGCTGGTGGACCGCGACATTGTGGAGTGGACCAACTTGCCGAGGCAGCTGCTCTATTCCGAGGACGATGCGCGCCAGTCGCGTCCCAAGGCCAGTGCAGCGCGCGCGCGGCTGCTTGACATCAACTCGTCCATCCGCATCGAGGCCTTTGACGACCAGCTCGATGGCGAAAGCATCCACAGCTACGCGCACGGCGTGCACGCGGTGGTCGACGGCCTGGACAACATCGAGGCGCGCCAGGTGGTGAACGAGTGGTGCGTGGACCACCGTGTCCCGTACTTCCACGCCGCCGCGGTCGGATGGGAGGGTCGATCCCTGGCGTGCCTTCCGGGCGAAGGCGGCGCGTGTTTCCGCTGCGCCTTCCCGGAACTTCCCGCGCCAGGCACGCTGGAGACCTGCGAGTCGGCGGGCATTTTCACCCCTGCGGCCGTGCGGGCGGCGAATGCGGCGACGGCCGAGTGCCTCAAGTGCCTCGCCGGGATGGAGGCCGCCGTGGACCGGCGGCTGCACTCCTTCAATGCACTGACAGGCGAGGCCTGCGCGATCGGTCCCATCAAGCGCGATCCAGATTGCCCCTGCTGCGGCCGAGGCGAGCGCCCGTTCCTGAGGGCGGGGGCTGGGTCGCGCGTCCTCGCGCTGTGCGGTCGCGGTGCAATGCAGGTGCTCCCGGCGCGGGGCGCACCGCCCGTGGAACTGGGACCACTGCTGGCGCGGCTTTCGCGTGAGGGCGATTTTGCGATGGCAGAGGGAAACCGACTGGTCGGCACGATTGATTCCGGCGCGGCCGGACGGCCGCTTGGTCTGGAAGTCCATCGCGACGGTCGTGTGATCGTTCGAGGGACCGCGGACGAGCGGCAGGCTCGGCTCGCGGTCTCGCGCTACATCGGCACGTGACGGACTAGGATCGATTCCCGGAACGATTCCCCACCCCCAGCCTATGTCGCCGGAATTCATCAACAGGTGCGCACGCAGTCCCGCAGTCTCGCGACTGGCGCAACTGGCTTGCCTGATGGTGGCCATCCTTGGGAGTCGCGTAGCCACTGCGCAGCAAAAATCGGCCGAGGAGTTGGCTCTGCCGCCGCTCCTGGAACTGTCACAACTCGCAGAACTCTTGGAGGCGCACGCCCCCGTGCCTCCGGAGAAGTGGCTGGATGTGGAGAGGGCGCACGCCGAGTATGCCGCCAAGCACGCCGCGGTCTTCGAGAAGGACCCGGCGATCGCACGGATGTCCAACTGGCGGGCGGAGGAGCCGAGAGCGGACATGTATGGCACGTGGGTCACCGCCCGAGAGACGCTCGTCAGGCGGCTGCTGGCGATGGAGGCGGCACTCTTCGACGCGGTGCGGCCCCTCGTCGCGGAAGAGCACCAGTCAGGGATGGAGCGAGTGCGCAGGCGGCGTGCCTCGAGTTGGTACCAGGGTGGCATGCGAGGGAGCGGCGTCGCGACTGGATGTTCGGCGGACATCACGGCAGTGGTCTACGCCGTCGATGCCACCATCCCGTACCGCGAGGCGTTGGCGCCGACGCTGGAGGGATACGAGTCGGCACGGGCGCGCGACCTGGACGGTCTCTTCCGTGAAGTGATGAGGGTCGCCGGAGACATGGTGCGCGCCTACCAGGTGCTGGAGCAGCGGATGCGTGACACTGCCCAAGAGAAGCGCCGGCAGGAGGAACAGGGGCAGGTACAAGGAGAAGGCGAGGGCGAGATGGACATGTGGATGGAACTGCAGGTGGAGATGAAGCGGCTCAGCAAGCCACTTGGCTCGATGATTCAGAGCGTGCTGGCGCGCCAGCGGAGGACGCTGTCCGCGGTGGAGGCGCAGATTCCCCTGGAGGCCCGTCGGCCGTTTGTGGATCGATTCATCACCGAGGCGTACCCCGATGTCGGGGACTCCGAGGGACTTGAGGTGCCAGCAGCCATCCGGAGGGCGCTGCGGCTGAGGTCACTCACCCCGGAGGAGCGCGAGGCCGTGAAGCGCATCGACCAGTCGTGGTGGGCCGCCGACCGCGCCATCTGCAACGACTGGATGGATCGCACCGACCAAGAGTCGGAGCGCTTTGTAGGAGGGGATGGCGAGAGCTGGGCCGCGTACTCCAGCGACCTGGATGTGCTGCGAGATCGCCGGTGGGACCGAGCACATCAGGCCCAAGCGGAACTGGCGGCGCTCCTGGGCGACGAACGCAACGGCCGGATGTCGGGACCCGAAGACGCCGAGCACTTCGTGCCTGACGTCGCCGCAGGCCCCGGCTCCACGACCCCGTCCGCTCTCTGGATGACGGACCCAGAGGAGGTCGATGCGCTCTCCGCCCATGCGAGTGCGCCAGACGCGCTGCGCGCGTTCCTGGCCCGCAGGGTGGCCAATGATCCGGTGGGCAGCGCCGTCCTGGATGTGCTGTGGGGAGACCTCGTGGATGCCTGGCAACGGGAGGTGAAGGCGTCGCTCGAGGAGGGCCAGTCCCTCCAGGAGAAGGTGACCGTGGTCTCCGACGACGACGTGGTTCGCTTCGACTTGGCGGTCTGGCAACGTGTCCAGGAGCTCAACCAGCGCGCGATCGAGCGCGAGCGAGAGCTGGTCGCCACGCTTGTCTCGGAGCTTCAGGCGACCGCCACATCGCTGGATGACATGTCCGCGCGTGCGGCGATGGCGTGGATGGACATCGAGCTGGCACGCACCGTGATTCAGGCGCACCTCTCCGAATCTCGCGACTCCGGTCCGAACGCCATCCGCGTCGCCGATGCCGTCATCCGGTCGATCCCGCCGCAGGAATTGAGCGTGAAGATCATGGATCGGCTGTCCACGTTGCCCGCGGCGGTGGCGACCGCCAAGGAGCTTGCGGCGGAGGCTCGGCGGCACGGCCTCGCCTTCGCCCAGTTGCGTGCCGAGGACCCGGAGTCCTGGTGGGAGAGCGAGCGATACACAGAGATTGGCACGATGCAAGCCAACCATGATGGAGAGGTGCGCGAGCTTGCAAGGACGGTGCGGGCCCTCATGGACGACGCACTCCTGTCGCTGATGGGCGGGCTTCCAGAGGAGGAGCGGGCCCAGCTGGCCAATGCGGCGCGCCGTGACGCCGACGGCGCGATGCTCAAGCGACTCCCCTCCCTGGTGGCACTGATCCAGGCGGTGATGGACGCCCTCCCGGAGGATGACGCCCGCCGCGCGACGCTGGAAGCCTTCCTGAAGGAAGCAGGCACGGAGGAGGCCACTCTCCTGGACGCGTTCGTTGCGGCGCGGGCGGATGCGGTCCGGTTCATCGATGCGCGCGACCGTGCCGAGAACCTTGAGGAGTACCAGGCCCAGTGGGACCAGTACCAGAGGAGCCATGAGGCCATCGAGGTCGTGATCACCAAGCTCCGCCAGCACGCCCAGCGCGTCCTGCTCCGCCTGGAATCGATCGTCGGCGTCGAATCGGTTCGCGCCATGCCGATGCACGCGCGCTGCCGGGCGGTCTATGTCGAGGGCGACCTCTCGTGGGCGGCGTGGTGATGGCATTCCCCGCGACGGCCATCATGGTGGCCGCGCTTGCCGCCCAGCTTGCGGCGGCTCGTGCCTCACCCCAAGGGGAGGTCGCGCTTCCCGACATGCCCTGGTTTGCGCGATTGGGGCTGCGCGCATCGGACGTGAACTTTCGCATGCCCGTCGCGGACCGAGTCGTCCTGGTCCCCGACGAGGCAACATTCCTGGACGAGCTCAGTCGCTGGTCCCTCAACGCACGCTGGCCGGTGCTCATCGAGGATGACTGGTACGCGCCTCGATTCGTCCGAGGCTTCCAGCCGAAAGAAGTTGTCCGACGCACCTCCGTCGCGACAGCCATGCCATCCGGCGAGGCCCTGCACACGGCGGTGGACCGCGCGGTGGCGGCGGCTTGGAGTCGACCTGACTCTTCCACCGTGACCGCATCAGCCGCGTTCGCAGCGGCTCGATTCGTGCCCGCGGGACTGGTCGTGACCGCGGACGACGCACCGCAACGCTGCGCAGCCGCCGCCTTGGCCGCATGGCACGGTCAGCCCGTGGCGTGGCTGGCCGGTGACTTTGGGACGCTTGGAAGCACGATTTCGGAGAGCCAGACGCAGGCGCTGAGCACAGGCGTGGAGGGTGCCGCTCGCGATTGCGGCTACCCAGCACTTGCGCTTGGCGATGCCATCGAGACCGTGACGCTGGCGCTTCCGATGGGCATCAAGGCGACGCTTCCGCTCACGACGCAGTTCACCCAAGTGAACAACGCGCGCAGTTCCCAACCTGCCGCCACGAGCGATGCGATGTGCCGGCTCGAGGATGGGACTCGTTGGGCGGTCGCCTCGTCGATCGTCGGCTCGCCGGCGCAATCCGTGGCGATGGCGATGTCGAGCGCCTTCCTTCCGCGCGAGGACGCGCTCCTCTGGAACGGATACCCCGACACAGGGCAGTGGCAGCAGTATGGATTCGATCCGATCCTTCCCATGATGGAGGAGTCGGGCGTGAAGCCGTCGGCGCGGCGGGGCGATGCCGCCGAGGCCAGCGATTTTCGTGTCGCCGGTGTCGCGGGCCTCACGGCTCACTGGCTGTTCATCGACAGCAAGGGCAACTGGGACTTCTTCGACCTGGCCAATGACTCTCGCGCGGACGCGATGGACGTGCCGCTGCTCGTCGTCCCCACGCCGCTCTACATGGTGCACTCCTTCAGCCTCCAGATGCCGGCGTACGAGCCAAGCATCGGGGCGAGGTGGCTGGACCACGGCGTGTACGCCTACGTGGGAAGCGTTCAAGAGCCGATGCTCAACGGCTTCACGCCTCCCGGGCTGGTCATCGACCGAACGCTTCGGCTGGTGCCCTTCCTCGTCGCCTCTCGATGGCTGGAGGGACCCGGCGACGCGTGCTGGCGAATCGCCCTCATCGGTGACCCGTTGATGCAGGTCCGGCCGATCGCCAAGATCCCCGTCGCACCTCGCGTGGCACCCGAGACGATCCCTTCGGATCGGCGCGACGGATGCCAGCCCATTCGCGCCGCGGCGATCCAGCTCCTCCGCCGGTCCCAGGCGCCCGACGCCACGCCGGATGTCCTTCAGGCTGCCGCTCGCGACATGGCGCTCCTGGGCGACACCGCGCTGGTGTGCGGTGCGTTCGCGGCCGCGGAGAAGCAGGGCGATCCCGTCGCTTCCGCCGTTGCACCCGTGGCCCTGGAATCGCTCTTCCTGGCCGGAGACCACGCATCGTTCATGCGTGCCATCGCCTTGGTGCCTTCCCCTTCGCCGCGCCAGCTCGACTTCCTGTGGGCGATGTGGACGCCGGCGATCGGCTCGTCGATGGACTCACCGACGGTTCGATACCTCGCCTCTCACCCGCGCCAGCCGCGCGCGCAGGTGGATCTCTCGCGGCTCCTGCCGCAGATGGTGAGGGTGATGGGTCCGCAGGAAACGAAGAATGCGATCGAGGCCGCCATGCGCGCCTGCCCCGATGACGGCGACCGCGACAAGATCGCTCAGTTGCTGCGGGGTGTCTGAGCGTCCAGCGTGGCCTGCACCTGTTCGTGGAGTTCGCGCTCGATGCGCGCGCGATGCACACGCGGGTCCAGGTTGATGTCCGCACGAATCTCGGCGCCGCCGTCGCGGAGCGACTCCAGCGATCGCGCCCACAACGCAACCAGCCCCTCGAAGGTGGGATGCAGGTGGTCGTCCTGCAGGAGCGCGCCGTCCACGGCGGGCGTCCACGCCACGCCGCCAAAGGTGGTCGGCTGTCCCGACAGCGCATCCTTGGTGAGCGTGTACATCGGCACGATGACCGCCCGATTCGGGTGCTGTGCGACCCACTCCTTGAGTCGCGCGTTGGCCGCGACGATGGTGGTGGGCTCCGGAATCTGTGCCTCTCCCAACATCGACGAATGGGCATCGTTCAGGTCGGGAATCTCGCCCACCACCAGCATGGTCCGCCCCATCCGCGACGCATTCTCGGCGTCGACCGGGCCAAGCAGCCGATCCAACTCCGCCAGCCCCACCTCCAGGCTCTCCAGACGCGCCGACTCGTTGCGAAGGGGCTGGTCATCCACTCCCGTCGTTCCGTAGACGTACCAGAACAAGAAGTCCAGGCCGACGACGAGGGTCGGCCGCTCCCGCATCGCGTGTCGCACCTCGTCCGCACCGGTCGCGTGCGGTGACAGGAACATCGTGCGGGTTGCATAGGACACCAGCACGGCGGGGTCCGGGTCGATCGTCGTCTCAATCACCGTCCGCAGGTCCGTGGGCTCCACGCCCGTCAGTTTCCCGATCCGTGCGCGAATGCCCGCACCGAAGCCATCAGAGGCGCTGGCCCCGATCACTACGACTCGATCCAGGAGTCGCGGCGCGGCACTGGTCGTCGCCTGCTGCGCGCACGCGCCGGAGCAAGGCACTCCCGGGGCGCAGAATCCAATCAGTGCAGAAAGCGCTACAGGGAACAGTGCGCATCGGTGCGGGGCGCACGCCAGGGTCATCCCGCGCGCCTCGCGCCGAGGGCGCCGTCTCCACGGCCAGCCAGCCCCAACCCAAGCCCATCCGCCATGCGTGCTCCCATGTCCGCCGGGCTGTCCGCGATCAGCACCCCAGCCGCCTTGAGCGCCGCGATCTTGGCAGGGGCGGTGTCATCGGTGCCGCCGATGATCGCGCCGGCGTGGCCCATGCGCTTTCCCGGCGGCGCCGCGCGGCCGGCGATGAATGCGGCCACGGGCTTCTTCATGTGCGCGGTAATCCAGTACGCCGCCTCGATCTCCGCGGTGCCGCCAATCTCGCCGATGAGAACGACGCCGTCGGTGTCGGGGTCCGCGTTGAATCGATCCAGGCAGTCGATGAAGTCAAGTCCCTTGACGGGATCGCCCCCGATGCCCACGCACGTGCTCTGGCCGATGCCGCGCTGCGAGGTCTGCCACACCGCCTCGTAGGTCAGCGTGCCCGACCGGCTCACGATCCCTACCGCCTTGCGAGTCGCCGCATCCACGCGGTGCGTGTGGATGTAGCCGGGCATGATGCCGATCTTGCATCCGCCCTCGAACGTGCCGCTGGCTGTCCGCTTGCCGGGTGTGATGACCCCCGGGCAATTGGGGCCGATGAGCGTGACGTCGCGCATCTCGTCCACGAGGCCGCGGACCCGGATCATGTCCTGCACCGGGACACCCTCGGTGATCGCGCAGATCACCTTGATGCCGCCGTGCGCCGCCTCCAGGATCGCGTCGGCGCAAAAAGGTGGCGGCACGAAGATCATGCTCGCCGTGGCTCCCGTGGCGCGGACCGCTTCCGAGACGGAATCAAAGATGGGAAGCCCGTTCGGGTCCTTCTGGCCGCCCTTGCCCGGCGTCGTCCCGCCCACCACTCTCGTCCCGTAGTCCAGGCAGCCCTTGGTGTGGAAGGCGCCGGCCGTGCCGGTGATGCCCTGGCAAATGACCTTGGTTCCGCCGTCGACGAGGATGGACATGGGGGGCGGAGGATAGCGGAATCTGCTGTAATGACCCGTCTCCCATGAGTCGCGCACCCGCTGCCCCCAAGGGCCTCACCTACAGAGATTCCGGCGTCGACATTGATGCGGGCGACGAAGTCGTTGAGCGCATCAAGCCCATCGTCCGGCGCACCTACAACCCTCGCGTGCTGGGCAGTCATGGCGGCTTCGCAGGCATGTTCCGCCTGGACTTCAACGAGAAACTCTTCAAACGAAACTACAAGGAGCCGGTGCTGGTGGCATGCACCGATGGCGTGGGCACCAAGGTGCTCCTGGCCGCGCAGCGGGGCGTCTACGACTCCGTCGGGATCGACTGCGTGGCGATGAATGTCAACGACCTCATCGTCTGCGGCGCAGAGCCGCTGTTCTTCCTGGATTACCTCGGCCTGAGCCGGATCCACCCCGACGAGACCACCGCGATGATCGATGGCGTGGCGAAGGGTTGCGAATTGGCCGGCTGCGCCCTCATCGGCGGCGAGTGCGCAGAGATGCCCGATGTCTACAAGCCCGGCGAATTCGACATCGCCGGCTTCTGCGTAGGCGTCGTGGAGCTCAAGAGAGTCACGGACCCCGAGCGCGTGCGCAAGGGCGACGTGATCCTGGGAATCGGCTCCAGCGGCATCCATTCCAACGGCTACTCGTTGGTGCGCCGCATCGTGAGGGATGCCGGGCTGGACATGGACACGCGCTACCCGGAACTGGGCACCGATCCACTCTGGAAGGTGCTGCTGGAGCCGACCCGCATCTACGCGAAGCCGGTCTCGAAGATGCTCGGCGGGTACAAGAAGAAGCGCCCGATCACCGGGATGGCGCACATCACCGGCGGCGGACTTCCCGGCAATGTCTGCCGCGCGCTCCCAGACAACCTGGACGCCGTGATCGATGTCTCCTCGTGGGAGCCTCACCCGATCTTTCACTTCCTGCAGCGCCACGGAGGCGTTGACACCCAAGAGATGTTCCGCGTCTTCAACATGGGGATCGGCTACGTCATCATCGTCCGCCCCGACTTCGCCAGCGCCGTGCGCGCCAGGCTCAAGCGGATGGGGGAGAAGGTGTGGCGCATCGGCACGGTCGAGAAGGGGAGCGGTGAAGTTCGGCTCGCGGGCCTTAAGCCTGAGTCCGCCCGCGGGGCCGTCGCGACGACTTCGGAGGACGCGGCCTGAGGCGCGCCGCGCCGGCCGTGCAAGACTGATGGTGCGCCGGCTGGCCAAGGCGATTCGGGACGCGGCACGAGGCGTGTCGAGGACAGCCACGAAGGCGGCGGGCGCCCATTCAGCCGCCAGGCTCAAGCGGGCGCAGTGGCGGTATCGACTGCTCACGCAACTTCCGGACAAACTCACGGGGGGCAAGCTCTCCAGGGCCTACCGGGCGATGGAAGTCGTGACTCGCGAGTGGACCGTAGTGTCTCCGCACTGGCCCGCCGCGTTCGACGGACTGAGAATCGGCCATGTGACGGACCTCCACGCCGGAGAGCTCATCACCCCGGAGCATGCGGCTGCCATCGTGGGGCGACTCCGGGCACACGATGTGGACCTGGCTGTCTGCACGGGCGATGTCACCGATCTGCACCCTGAGCACGCTGCCGAGCCGCTGGACATGCTGGGCCGGCTCGAGGCGCCATTGGGCGCCTACTTGGTGCTGGGCAATCACGACGAGCTCCTGTGTGCCGATCAGGTCGCCACGATGGCGCGGCGCTCCGGCGTCAAGGTGCTGCGCAACGCGACGGTGGCGCTGCGGCGGGGCGCAGACGCGCTGCGCATCGGCGGCATCGAGTGGGAACAGACCGTGGCCGCCTGTGCTGGAGCGGTGGACCTGACCTGCACTCCCTCTGGCGGGAGTCCCCACCTGCTCCTGGCCCACAACCCGAAGGCGTTTCGGCGCGCAGCGGACCTAGGCGTGGCGTTGACGCTGAGCGGGCACACGCACGGAGCCCAGCTGGCGATCCGCAAGCGGGAGCCTCGATTCCCACGGCGTGCCAGTTGGCGCAGGCTCCACGCCGGGCCGTATTACGAGCGAGACTCGCACCTGTATGTGTCCAGCGGCGCCGGGAGTTGGTTCCCGGTGCGGGTCAATCGACCCCCGGAGGTGGTGATCATCACCGTCAAAGCAAGATAGTTGCAAGAAAGATCATGTGGAGACAACAGAAACGCATTTTACTTGCACAATTGAGCAGATTATGACGGAGGGCACAGAATTTGTGTTGAGAACCGCTGGATGGGGTCGATTTCTCTTGGCAAGACGGTCTCTCCGATTGTGCGCGTGCACAGCCGTCATTTTCCCCCTTGTATGGAGGCACTGATGAAGGCTATGGAAATGTTTAAGGGCTGGGTCCGCGAGTTCATTGATCTGTTGCTCCTCTTTATCGCCGTTGGCGTGGTGGTGCAGATCGCTTTCGGTAGCAGCGTTCCGTTCTTCGGCGGCATTACCAACAACCTCATGGCTTTCGTGAGCCAGTTGGGAAGCAACGGTCTTGTCGGCTTGATCGCCCTGCTGGTGATCATCGCCGTGTTCAACAAGCGCACCGCCTGACGCGGACGCTTCGCTTCGTTATCTCTGATTGGAACGCCGGACGGCCGAGTCACACTCGGCCGTCTGTGCGTTTGGGGGGAGTGCCGCTGGGAACGGTGTGTCGCACGCTGCACGAGATCGGGGTTCCTGCCAGGACGCAGGCTCCGCCCGGGCGCGCGGCTGACTCAGAGGCCAAGCGTGCGCGCCAGCAGCATTCCGACCAGGAGGCCACAGGCCGCCACGATGCACCGCTGGATGCACCAATGCAGATCGCGCTTTCGAGTGCCCTTGCCGCGGGACCTGCCTGTGGCGCCGGGGTTGGCTCCGGAGTCGGTCCCCTGGGGCTCAGAGCTGGTGAGTGTGTTGTCTGACCGACGGGGTTGAGAACTGGACATGGTGCCTCCGGTCGGATCCGCCGACCGCACGGTAATGGCCCTTCGGGCCTGGTTCCCTGGGGGTGAGTGGCCGGCACGCGCCGACGCCACTCACACAGTCAATTTCGATCGTCCCAGTGCCAAGCCCGGTGGAGCGAATGTCGATGGAATTGGTCTTTGGAACTGATCCCGTGTGGCAATCACGCCGCAGCCACGAGGAGTTCCCAGAGCCGATCCAGATCTTCCGCCGTTGTCTCCGGGTTCCCGATGGCCACCCTGAGCGTGAATCGGGGATCTGGGCTGCCGGTCTGTGCCCAGGGAATCCGCGTGTGGGTGAGGAAGGCGATTCCCGAGGCGTTGACCCGGCGAAGCAAGCCCTCCGTCTCCTCATCCCCCCCTCGGTGCCGCAGGCACACCAGGCCAAGCCGCTGGGGTTCCAGCACCTCCAGATCCGGGTGCTGACGGGCGCGTTCCGCCCACGCCGCGCTCATGGCGCAGCTCCTTCGCACGCGCTCGCGCAGCGCCTCGGCGCCGGTCAAGCGCAAGAGGAACCAGAGCTTGAGCGCTCGGAATCGACGACCGAGCGGGACCTGCCAGTCGCGGTAATCGATCACCTCCCCCGACGCGGTCGCGGCATTCTTGAGGAACTCCGGGTCGATCCCCAGCGCGCCCACCAGCGCCGCACGGTCACGGACATAGAAGAGGTCGCAGTCAAAGTTGACGCCCAGCCACTTGTGCGGGTTGGTGCAGTAGGAGTCCGCTCCTTCCAGCCCGGCGTGGATGCCCCGGTGCTCAGGACAGATGGCCGCGCAGCCGGCCAGCGCCGCATCGACATGCAGCCACGCCCCGAATTGCTTGCAGAGCTTGGCGGTGGAGAGCAAGTCATCCATGGCCAGCGAACTGGTGGTGCCCACGGTGGCCACCACGAAGCATGGCCGGATCCCGTCTTCCTGGTCTCGGCGCATGGCGCGCGCTAGTGCGTGCGCCTGCATCGCCATCGTCTCATCCGTCGGAATCCGTCGCATGGAGAGACTCCCCAGACCGGCAATGCGCACGGCCTTCTCGATGCTGGAGTGGGCTTGCGTGCTGGCGTAGCACGCCAGCGGCGGGCACGCTGGCGAGCGGAGCCCACTGGCGTTGGATCGCCCCTGCGTCACTCGCTCACGCGCCGCGACCAGCGCGCAGAGCGCCGCGCTGCTGGCGGTGTCCTGGATCACGCCGCCCCCGGCGCCGGTGCTGCGGAATGCATCGGGAAGGTCCAGCAGGTCCACGCACCAATCCATCAGGTGCGTCTCGATTTCGGTGCACGCCGGGCTGGCGCTCCAGAGCATGCCCTGCACGCCCAACCCGCCACTCACCAGGTCGCCAAGCACGCTGGAGAGGTCCGAGAGCGCCGGGAAATAGCCAAAGAAACGCGGGTGCTGCCAGTGGAGCAGGTGGGGGACGACCAGTCGATCAAGGTCCGCCTCGATGGCTTCGATGGACTCGGGGTGTTCGGGTGCGTGCGCCGGCATCCCCGCGCGGACCTCACCGGGCTTCGTCGCCGGGGCCACGGGCCGGTCGCGCAATTCCGCGCGATACCTCGCTACCCATCGGGCCAGTCGTTCGGCAGCGGCGGGGAAGTCCTCCGGCCTCACGATGTCACGCGTAGTACTTCCCGAACCGGTTGCCGAGGAACGCGTCCAGCCCGACATCCTCCATGCGGATGAAGCCCGTACTGGAGAGTTGGCCCTGGGCGAGCATGTCCGCCACCGCGCAGATCCCCGCGGCGGTCGTGATCTGGATGGCGGTCCAGTGCGAGCCGCCGATCTCCTGGTGGAGCACGGTCTTGGCGTAGGTGCGCTCGGTGAATCGACCCTCCATCACGCCGGTTGCGGAGCAGAAGATCACCACTTGGTCCTGCCTTGTAGTCGGGATCGCACGGTCGAAGATGTTGCAGAGTTCCTCCCGGCGGTCGATGAACTTGAGGTCGTGGAGCAGGAACTTGAGGTGGTCGCAATGGCCCGGGAACCGCATCGTCTTGTAGTTGAGGTTTCGGACGCGTCCGTGCAGGCTCTCGGCCAGCGTGCCAACGCCGCCAGAGGTGTTGAAGGCCTCGTAGGTGACCCCGTCGATCTTGAGGTGCTCCAACTGCTCCAGCGGAGGAACGGTGACGAATCGGCCGGCTTCCACGGCCTCGCAGGGATTGCAGTATTCGTTGATGAGCCCGTGCGTGCTCCAGGTCATGTTGTAGTTGAGGCGATTGGAGGGGAATCGCGGCAGGGCGCCCACGCGAAGGCGCAGGTCGTGCAACGGCTCCAGTGGACGGGCCAGGTCGTAGCCGGCAATCGTGATGAAGCCCGGTGCGAGGCCGCACTGGGGAGCAAACGCGGTGCCCGCGCCCTGCGCGAGTTCCTTCACCTGCTTGGCGACGGCCACATCTTCCGTGAGATCCAGGTAGTGGACGCCGGCGTCCTTGCAGGCACGTGCGATGATCGGGTTGCAGAAGAACGGCGCGCACGAGAGTGCCGCCCACGCGCCTTCCAGCACGCGCTTCACGTGCATCGCATCATCCAGCTTGGCCACTGCACTCGTGGCTCCTGGCGCCAGCGCAGCCGCCTCAGCGGCTATCGAAACATCGCCATCGACCATGACGACTTCGTAGTCGCCGCAGGTCTGCATGAAGAATCCGACCATCCGGCCAATCTTGCCGGAACCGAGAACGACGATGCGACGCTTGGACATGATGCGGGGTGCTAGCGGGAAATCAAGTGTTGGACGGAACCAGTGTGAAAACAAAGACGCAAGGGGGTCGAAGCGCGGAACCCATCAGTCCGAGAAGCACCTCAGGCGGGCAGGGACGCCAGTTCCTCCCGCACCACCGACATGAGCCGACCAATCATGGCGGCGGAGAAGCTGAATTCGATGCCCGCCGCCGCGAAGAGCTCCGGCAACGGGCGCGAGCCGCCAAGGGAGAGCGCCGCCTTGTACGGGTCGATCGCGGCGCGCTCGTCCTGCTGGGCGATGGCCCACAACTGCAGCGCGCCCAACTGCGCGATGCCGTATTCGATGTAATAGAACGGGGATCCGTAAAGATGGCCCTGGCGTTGCCACTGCGTGTCGCGCGCCTCGGTGCAGTCAGACCAGTCCACGGCGCTTCCAAAACGGCGGTCGATGTCCAGCCACGCCCGCGTGCGCGACGCGGTGGTGTGTCCCTCGTGGGTGTAGATCCAGTGCTGGAAGCAATCGATCGCGGCGACCCATGGAAGCACATCGATGATGCGCTCCAGCTGGCCGCGCCGGTGCCGGTTGGCGTGGTCCTCGGAATAGAACTCGTCCAGGTAGGGAAGCACCAGCAGTTCCATCGACATGCTGGCCACTTCGGCAAACTCGATCGGGCTCTCGCGGTAGGCGAGCAGTGGCTCTTGCCTCGAAAGCTGCGAGTGGAACGCATGTCCCGCCTCGTGGACCATGGTGGTCAAGTCTCGCTGCTGGCTGGAGGCGTTCATGAAGATGAAGGGCCGACGCGTGCGCTGGCGCTGGTACTGGTAGCCGCCCGGCGCCTTCCCCTTGCGCGAGTCCAGGTCCAGACAGTGCCCGTCATTGAGTCCCGCCAGGATCTCACCCAGTTCTGGGTCCAGCCGCTGGCACGCACGCACCGATCGCTCCACGAGGTCCTGCCCATCGGAGAAGGGCACCAGCGCATCCCGGCCGCACACATCCACCTGCAGGTCCCACGGGCGGAGAGCATCCAACTTGAGCAGGTTGGATCGCTGCGCATCCAGCTCACGACGCAGCGGCACGACATGGGTGGCGATCGCGTCGTGGAATTCCAGGCAATCGTCGACGGAGTAGTCGAAACGCTGCATGTTCTGGTGCTGGAAGTCGCGGAAGTTCTCGTAGCCCGCGTTGTGGGCCATCCTCTGGCGCAGTCCAATCAGCGCGTCGTAGGAGGAATCCAGCGTCGCTCGATCCTGGATCCGGCGTTTGCTGACGGCCCTCCAGGCGCGCTCGCGGATGTCGCGATCCGTGCTCTCCTGGTACTTGGCCATGTGCTGGAGCGTGTGCTCACGGCCGTCGAAGGTGACCGACCACGCGCCCATGACCTGGTTGACCTTCTGGTCTGCTTCCGCCGCTTCCGTCTGGAGCGCGATGTTGGCTTCGCGATACAACTCGATCTCGCGGCGCATCGAGCGAAGGTACACCTCAAAGTGGCCGGGGAGTTCCGCCGCGAACGCCGACTCCGCAATCAGCCGGTCCAGCTCTGCTCCAGCCCGCTTGGCGTGGGGCAGCACCTCGCGCACAAACCCGAGATATGCATCTTTGCGCGCGGTGTCGCCGGTGTCGCGGGTGGTGGCGATGTACAGGTTGGCCAGGTGCTCGGCGACCGCAGCGTCCAGTTCGCTGCGATCCATGATCAGCCGCTCCAGCGTGGCAGCGGAATCGATCACCCGTCCGCGAAGGTCGTTAAAAAGCGGCTCGAGATTGGTCCACCGGGACGCGTCAAGGTGGGCGGGAACCCAATCCGACGCTGGCGAGAATCCGACGAATGGGCTGGCGGTTGTCATGGCGGGTTGGGGGTGGTCGGCGACCCCAATCGGAGCGCCGCGCTGGGTCGCGAATCCTACTCCACGGCGGCTGCTGCCGACGGTCCTCGGATGGCGCGAACCGGAACGCCCAAGTGCGTCGTGGCGTGCGCAGCAAGCGCTTGGGCCGTCACTTCATCGGGGCACAGGGCGAAGAGGGTCGAACCGGAGCCTGTGACATGCACCGAGCCTGGAACAAGCTCCTCAAGTTCCTCCAGGAGACCCGCAAGTCGTGGCGCAACATCGCATGCGGCGAACGCAAGGTCGTTCCAGAGCGGAGTCAAGGCATCGATCACGTTCGCGCGGCCGGCGCAGCGCACCAGCTCGCGCACCCGAATGGAGTCGACGGCGCTTCCGCCGTGCCCGCTTCCTGCCGGGCCCCAACGATCAAAGGATTGATAGACCTGCTCCGTGGGGCAGCCAAAGTCGGGCATCACGATCACCGCGTGGAACGACGGGCATCGATCCACTCGCACCAACTGCTCGCCGAGCCCCTCGACGATGGCACTGCCGCCCCGGACGAAGAATGCCACATCGGACCCAAGCGTGAAGGCGATGTTTTCCAGCTCGTCCGCCGAGAAGCCAAGTGCGAACAACTGGTTGAGTCCCACCAGCATCGCGGCTGCGTTGGAGGAGCCGCCTCCAAGACCGCCTCCGACCGGGATGCGCTTGCGAAGCGTCGCCTTCACCCTGAGCCGCTGGCCCGCTGCCCGCTCCATGGCCGTGTGCGCGCGAGCGACGAGGTCTTGATCAAGCGGCCAGTCGAGGTCGGATCGAACCGGGGCGTCCTCATGCCAGGCCCGGCCGATGAGGGTCATCGCGGAGTCGGCGCGCGGCTCAATCGTGAGTTCGTCACAAAGGTCGATCGTGGCCATCCAGCTGGAGATTGGATGGAGCCCGTCCTCCGCGCGCGGCGCTCCCACGCTCAACGCCAAGTTGAGCTTCCCCGGGCAGGGCAGCGTGATCGACGCGCTGTCGCGGTCATTGGGCATCGGCAGGGGAGCGTAGTGGTACCAATCACCGATCCACCTAGAATTCCGGCATGCTGTGGCAACCGCCGCTTCCTCAAAGGTATCGAGCCATGGGTGCCGTAGAGCTCTCCAAGGCCATCGCGGCGCGGCGCGAGCAACTGGGATCAAGCCTCCTGATCCTGGGGCACCACTACCAGGCGGATGAGGTCATCCAGCACGCGGACCTGGTGGGCGACAGCCTGAGGCTCTCCAGGCTGGCGGCCGAGGAATCACCGCGCCGAGGGGCGAAGTGGATCGTCTTCTGTGGCGTCCACTTCATGGCGGAAACGGCCGATCTGTTGACGGATGAATCCGTCGCGGTGATCCTCCCCGACTTGGCGGCGGGCTGCTCCATGGCCGACATGGCGGACTATGACGACTGCGTCGCGGCGTGGGATGTAATCGCTCGAGCGCACGATGCGTCGCCCGGCGAACCTGTCCGGGTCATCCCGATCACGTACGTGAACTCCTCCGCGGCGGTCAAGGCGTTTGTCGGCGCACGAGGCGGCGCGTGTTGCACCAGCAGCAATGCTGCAACCGTCTTTGCGTGGGCACTTGCCGGGGGGACGGAGCCGCGTCGCGCCGGCGAGCGGATCCAGTTGCTCTTCCTGCCCGACCAACACCTGGGCCGGAACACGGCACACGCCAAGGGACTGGTGACGGAAGTGGACGCCGCGCGCACGGGCGAGCCCTCGCAGACGCTGCTCTGGGACCCTCGCCGCCCGCACGGCGGGACCACTCCAGACGCTGTGCATCGAGCGGACGTGATCCTGTGGGCGGGCCATTGCAGCGTGCACAAGCTCTTCCGGCCGGAGCATGTCCAGGAAGTCCATGACACGGAGCCCGGGCGTCGCGTCATCGTCCACCCCGAGTGCAGCCAGCAGGTGGTCGACCTGGCGGACGAGTACGGCAGCACAGATCGGATCCTGTCTCGGGTGCGCGCGTCAGAAGTGGGCTCCAAGTGGGCCGTCGGCACGGAGATCCACCTGGTCAGCCGGCTGGCAGCGGAGATGGTCCCACGGGGGGTCGATGTCCAGAGCCTCAGTGGTTGCCAATGCCTGTGCACCACGATGTTCCGGATCGACCAAGGGCACCTCCTGTGGGTTCTGGATGAACTGGCGCAGGGCCGCGTCGTCAACCAGATCTCGGTGCACGCCGACGCGAGGCCGTCGGCGAAGGCAGCGGTGGATCGCATGCTCGCCCTGGCGGCGGACGCGGGGAGCGGTGGCGGGAAGTCTTTCAGCGACCGGACCGCGAATTCACGAGAAGAAGCTCGATCTCGCGTGACTACGATTGGGGCGTGAGCAACAACCAGAGCCCCGCCGAAGCGCCGACCGGTGTATCGCCCCGCCCGCGCGGGAGGAGCCTGTGGTGGTGGACGGGAGGCATCGTCGCCGTGGTGGCCGCCGCGCCAAGCGTGATCGGCTGGACGATCGGGGCGGCGCTGGTGGAGTCGCAGGTTCGCGACGCGCTTCCCGGCGTCACCGGCGTGAAGGCATCGGGCGTGAGCCTGGGCTGGATCTCCGGCGTGTCGATCGGCCAGGTCAGCCTCAGTGGAGCCACGGGTGACTCATTCGACGGCAGCGTGGAACTTGATCGCGGCGTCGGCTCGCTCTTGGTGAGTGGCGTCTCGGGCTCAACGGTCTTGGTCAGCGGCCGGATCTCCACGCGAGTGCTGGAGGATGGTGCGCTGGGGATCAGTTCGTGGTCGCAGCAAAGCGGCGGTGCGAGCGCCTCGTCCGGTTCGGCTGGATCGTCGGGCCTGCCAGATCAACTCAACATCATCGTTGGTGGCCTCGACATCACGCTTCGCGATGCCACGGGTGCGACGGTCGTGGGCGAGATCGGCGCGGTGCAGGCCACGACGACGCTCTCTGGAGGAAGCCTGCAATTCACGGCCAAGGCCACGACGAAGGTCGGAGAGCTCGCCGGCTCCATCGAGGCCGAGGGAACCGTTGGACTCTCCGGCAACTCCGCACCCGTCCGCATCACGCTCTCCGGAACCAACATCCCGGTACCGGGTGCCGGGACGGCGCTGGTGCTTGGTTCCATCACCGGCGCGATCGAATCGGACGACATCAAACGGGCGGGAACGATCCACGCCAAGGCGCGCATCGAGGGTCAATCCTCGCTCGCCGCTTCGCTCGATGCCGCGCTGGCGTACCAGCTTGCGCCGAGCACCGATGGCGCTCCGCTCCCGATGCCAGTCCTGAGCGGCTCCCTCAGCATCAAGAACTGGCCAACCACGTCGATCCAACCGTGGGCGCCTGAAGGACTCTCGGTGGCTTCCATCCTGGGTCCGACCGTGGACCTCTCGTTGACCGATGTCGCGGACGACTCACGGGCGATTGACCTGATCCTGAGTTCGCAACGCCTGCGAGTGCAGGGGACGATGCCGCAGGGTGGCTCCACGATGCGACTGGAACAGTTCTCGCTTGAGGCGGAACTCGACGCGACCACGCTGGCGTGGCTCACCGACTCCGAACTGCTCGACAGCGGATGCTCGGTGTCACTCCACGGCTCGTTCGTGGAACTGGGGCCTGTCCTTGACGAGTCATGGACGATCGGCGGCCTCGCCTTCGAGGCCGGTGGCACGCTGCAGAATCTCACGGTGAGAGCCTTCGACGCGGGCGACGGCGCGGATCCCACCGTCTCCCGATGGCAATCGCTCTCGCTGCCCTGGGTCGTGGGCCGCGTTGCGACGACCGCGCTCTCGCAAGGAATCAGCGTGGACATCGCCGGTCGATGCCAGGGCGCGTCATTTGACGTGGAGACCGTGGTGCGCGGCCTGGTGGATGGCACGCCGAGCGTCGAGCAACTGCACGCGAAGATCGGTCCCATCGATGTGGCGGCGCTCCCGGGTGTCTCACCCTTCACGGCGTCTCGCTTGGCACAGTCCGGCCTCGCCGCCGTGACGGTCGAGGCAAGCGTGGAATCGTGGGCGGCCACGGGCGGCAGCGGCTCGGTGGCGTGGACTTCCGCGGGCTTGCACGGGACGATCCCGGTGCGGATGGACACGCGAGGGAATCTCACGATTGGACCGGTGACGGCGTCGGGTTCCGGCACCGGCGCGATGATCGAGCCGTGGCTGGACTCGCCGTCATCCACCACCATCGGCGCGATCGAGGGGCTCGTCGTCGACATGGCTCCACTCACGTTGACCAGGGGCAAGGACGACACTTGGTCGATGTCGGCGACGGAAGTCGAGGTGCGCGCGCGCGCGGCAAGCGTGGTGGTCGACAGGGCACCAGGGCTCTCCGCCGCGGTCACCGCACAGGCGCTCGACCTGCAAGCCACGATCGAGTTGGATCAGGCTCGCCGCTCGTCCGCACGGCTGGCGGCGGACCTCGCCACCGCGGGCGGCGCGATCGGTCATGTCGATGCGACCGCAAACTGGTCGGTGAACGCCACGGGAGCCGAGTGGCTTGTCGATGCCACGCTCCAGACGACCGCGGGTGAGCGACTGGCCGGACTGGCCGGGGCGGGCGACTGGTCAGGTGCGGCGGCAGGTGCGGGGTCGATCCACGCCGCCATGACGGGTGCCGCCGAAGGCTGGACCCTCAAGGTTGATGCCTCGCTGCCGATGGTGCGCGCGGCCGTTACCGTCCGGGACGCCGACGGAAGCGTCGACATCACCGATGGCTCGCTGCAGGCGGCGATCCGGCCCGACGCCCTGGCATCGTTCGTGACCGATGACCTCGTCCCGCTTCCGGCGCAGGCGCTGCAAGCCCTGGGATCGAAGGGCGCCATCCCGCTCTCGATGTCCATCGTGTCGGCCACGCTCGTGGGTGGCGCACCCCACGATGACCTGGATGCCACGGTCGTGGTCGGTCCCGGCGAGATCCCCGTGTCGGGGCACAAGCCGATCGTCTTGGGCGCGACCACGATTCGCCTCACTTCGGAAGAGATCAGCCGGGAGTGGTTGGCGGTGCTGACTGGAACCGTGGGCGATGGCACTGCGCCGCCGCACCCGATTTCGCTGGAGGCGGCCGTGTCACTGGAGCGTTCGGCTGACGGCGACATCGTCGCGCTTCGAGACTCCAGCCTCACAGCCCACCTTGACGGGTTGCTGCTGGATGTGATCGGCGACTGGTATTGGGGCGACTCGAAGCAGTCCAACTCCATCGCCACGGCCTCCGCGATTGATCTGGAGGCCCACATCCGACGATGGTCGCTCGCCGGACCGATGGCGAGCCGTGCCGTGAATGCGGACTGCACGCTCCAGCCGGTGCAGCTGACCTTCGCTGCTGGCGGCGCGGTCACGCTAGACAAGACCACGGTGACGGTCTCCGCAACCGAATTGGGGCGCCAGGTCAAGTTCTCGCTCGCCTCCGGCGTGCGCGAGGGTTCCGTCGCGCACCCGATTGCCGCGGGAGTCACGGCCTACAGCCTGGGTGCGCCGGACGGATCGCTCGGCCTGGACCACGCCCGGTTTGATGCCCAGGTCGGTGCCAGCGCGATTCCCATGCATGTGGTCGACGCCATCCTGCGCACGGAGTCCAGCCTCGTGCCGGCACTGGGGAGTCCCCTCAACCTGTCAGTCTCCGCCTTGGCGACTGCCGCCAGCGAGGGATCGCCGGCCGCAACGACGCTGAACCTCACGCTGGACACTCCGGCCATCGACATCCTTGCGCCACACCTGTGGCTGCAGGGCGGAGACCTCAGCGTGTTCGCAGACCAGCCCGCGATCATCCGCTTCGAGGCACCGACAGAGTTCCGTGACCGGATGCTCGCGGGGCTCAATCCAATTCTTGGCTCGGTGACCCAGGCGCCGCCGATCGTGCTCAGGGTGGACTCGATGAAGATGCCGCTCGAGGCGTGGCGCACTCTGGACGCCACGGGCTCCGTGACCACCGGTGTGGTGATGATGGAGCGGCAGACGCAGATTCTTGGGCTCCTCAAGCTGGGCGACGACACCACGGAGATCCAGGGCGTCATCGGCCCCCTGGACTTCACCATCCGGCACGGCGAACTGAACTACAGCAAGTTCCTGGTTGGCATCGGGAAGTACGGGTCCACCTGGCAAACGCAGTTGATCATGTCCGGCGACATCGAGTTCTCGAAGGACCCACCCTACGCCAGGGAGATCGCCGTCGACTACCCAATCAGCAGCCTGGCGCGAGACCTCACGAGCGTCCCCCTCGTCCGAGAGGTGGGCGTGCAGCTGAGCAACCTCCTGCAAAAGATTCCGATCTCGATTGGAGACTCCGCCAGCGTGCGCGTGACCTTCTCCGGGCCGCTGGATGACCAGACGCCACTCGACATGAAGGTGCGACCGCGCGTGGACATCGGGGAAACGGGGAAGGGACTTCTGGACAGCGTCGGAAGGATCTTTGGCGGCAAGTGACGGCTGGCCGAGGCGGAGTGAGCCAGCGTCCGGAGCGATGTCGTCGGTCGTGCGTCGACCGTCGCGCGTCCCGCGTCGACCATCGCGGCTCCTACATCGGCTTTTCGTCGATCGTCTCGTCGTAGATCTGCAGGAGCTTTGACTTGTCGAAGATCAACTCCTGGCGCGACAGCCCCGTGATCTCGTAGTGCGGCGTGAGCTCGATCGCGTCACAGGGGCACGCTTCCTCGCACATGCCGCAGTAGATGCAGCGCAGCTCGTCGATGTCGAACTGCTTGGGGTACTTCTCGCGATCCTCCCAGGGGCTCTCCTCCGCCACGATGTGGATGCAGTTGGCGGGGCAGGCGGTGGCGCACATCATGCACGCGACGCATCGGATGCGGCCGTCCTCGTCCTTGTTCAGCCGATGGACACCGCGGAAATAGTCGCGGAACTGGCCGCCTTGCTCGACCGGAAAGTCGTCGCGTTTCTCCTCGGGGTACTGGATGACGCGGATGTTCTGCGGCGTGCGGCCGTTGCGGCCGACATTCTGCAGGCAGTGGCGCATCGTCGTGCCAAGCCCCTTCACGATGTTCACAACGAACAGGCGCTCGGTCGTGTTCAGCCGCGTGGGGGTGACGTCAACAAAGTCCTCGTCGCGCAGGGCCATGGGGTGCGGATGGTAGGGCACTGTGGCGAGCCGACAGCTGCAGTCAACATCGACCAACGTGTCGCGCGGCGCAGTAGCCTTCCCAGATGGGCGATCCACCTCGGCCCCCGAATGCCAGCCGCGAGCGCGCGGAGATTAGGGCGGGCTGGAGGATGCTTGGCGTGGCCTGGCAAGTCTCGGCGGAGGTTCTGGGCGGGATGGCGTTGGGCTGGCTCTACGACCAGTGGGAAGGCGAGGGATCGACTGGCGTGCTGGTTGGCGCGATCGCCGGCATCGGCGTGGGACTCTGGACGCTGGTGCGTGGCTCGATGCGTGTCTTGAACCAGCTGGAGCACCCTGGCGAGAAGGCGCGGCGCGGCGAAGACGCCGACCGGAAGGGAGGCGCATGAGCGTCGGCGTGCCCGGTGAGTCGAGCGTGTCGCCGCAGTCGCCCGCATCGCCGCAGTCGCCCGCATCGCCGCAGTCGCGTGAGCCCCGGTTCGCACTGCCGGCGGTCAGCGTCGGCGTGGCGCTCGCACTGCTCGGCGGAGCGCTGGTTTTGGCCTGGGACTGGATCGGTCCGGCGCTGGGATATTCCGTCGAGGAAGTGTCGATGGGACGGCGAGGCGTCATCGGCGTCTCGGTGGCGATGGTTGCCGTCTGGCTGCTCATCTGCCCCTGGAAAATCCGGTGCGCAGGGGACTGGATGGCGTGGTGGCTGGGGGCCATCGTGGTGAGGCTGTTTGGCCTCCCGATCCTCGTCTACCTGCTACACTCTCCGCCCCCCAAAAGCCCCAATGCCCTCGTGGCAGCGGCAGCCGGGGCAGCCCTCGTACTCCTCTTGGCCGAGGCTGGGCTCACGGCGCGGAGCGTGGGTTGGCACTTTGATCGGCAGACCATACCCACGCCATGAACGTGCTCACATTGCTCGCATTGTCTGACCCGGTCGGGCACGTCATCGACAAGGCCTATCCCGAGTCGGTGATCATGCTCAGCATGGTCTCGCTGGTGGTCGGGGCCATCCTCATGCTGTGGCTGCTTCTCGGCGCCGCGAAGGCCATCGCCACCGGTCCCGAGGGCCAGGGTGTGGAACGCTATGTCGCGAAGACCCGGATCGGGCAGCTGGTGGAGAGCATCGTGGTCTACCTGCGCGATGACATGCTCCTCCCGGTGATGGGCGAACGGATGACGCGCCAGTGGCTGGGTTTTCTCCTTGGGATCTTCTTCTTCATCCTGATCCTGAACCTCTTGGGGCTCATCCCCTTCGCGGACATCCAGGAGGCCATCTTCATGGTCACGGGGTGGCACCCGTTCCACCCGGTTAATTTGGAGTCCGAGTCCGCGGTGCTCTTCGGAGGGACCGCCACGGCCAGCATCTCAGTGACTGCGGGTCTGGCCACGATTTCGTTCTTCGCGATCCTCTATCAGGCGCTTCGTGAACTCGGCATCAAGGGGCTGCTCGTCCACCTGTGCGGCGGCCCGGAACTGGTGAGCGGCTCCAAGGCGCTCTGGCTCATCGTCCCCCTCATTTTCCTGGTGGAACTCGCCGGGATGTTCATCAAGCCTGCGGCACTCGCCATCCGACTCTTTGCCAACATGGTCGCAGGACACCTGCTGCTGGCGGTGCTGATGGGATTTGGCCTGATGGCCGTGCCGATCGGGGGGTGGGCCGTCGGCGCGATCAGCGTTGTTTCCGGGATTGCCGCCATCGCCATCAGTTTCCTCGAGCTCTTCGTGGCTGTCCTCCAGGCCTTCATCTTCATGTTCCTCACGGCGGTCTTCATCAGCCTGATGGCGCACGAGGAGCACGAAGAGCATGAAGAACACGGAGCGCATGAGGGTCACGATGCCCACGGTGACGGGCACGGGAAGGCCGGCGCCCACGCGGCCGAACTTGCCCCAGCGCACTGACGATCAGGTATAGTCCCCGCCCCTGAAACCCTCGAAATGGAAGGCTGTCTCAACCTCGAGCCCAGCCCCAGCCCC
>JAQCEQ010000013.1 GCA_027618565.1 Planctomycetota bacterium
CGAGGCTCACGCACGATTGCGCACGAACTCTGTGCTTGGCGCGATGCGGGCTATGGCTGGCGAGCGTGCGCTCAGGGCGTTGCGGGTTGGGCATGCAGCGCGGGTGCAGCCCGATTCAAGCGGTCAGTCAGTCTTTCGGCTCGACGCTCGTCGCCTTGAACCGGCCGCCCTCAAGCGTCCCCGTGGCGATGGCGTGGCACTTGCGATCGCAGAAGTCGTGCACGGGCCACTCGAACCCATCGACCAGCTGCGGGGTCCCGTCGATCACCACCGCCAGCGGGCAGCCTTCGAGGCCGGGCATGTTGTAGATGCAGACGCCGCAGCCGAACTCGAGGTGTGCGGCGGTGAGCTGGCGACGCTCCTGCGGGGTCAGGGAGTCCTTGAGCGCCGCGATGTCCGCCGCACTCAACTTCGTGCCCGCCTTCGTGAGCATGTCCGCGAACCATGCGATCTCCTCTGGTGCGACTGGAAAGCCGACATTTCCCTCGGGGCCAGTCGAGTGAGCCAACGCTGCGCCGGTGCCGTCGAGGAACTCGAACCAGGGAATGCCTTGCTGCGCACCCTTCGTGTGCGCTGTGAGCAATGCTTGCCCACCAGTCATGCGGTCGGTGTCGATCTTGACGATCACAAAGGCTTTGGAGAGGATGGCCGACACCTCCGGCTGCGAAATCCATGCATCCATCTTGTGGCACCAGCCGCACCATGGTGCACCAAATCGCAGGAAGACCTGCTTGCCCGACGCACTGGCCTCAGCGACACTGGCAGAGAGCACCGACGGTGCGTCAAGCGACGGCGCCTGGTTCTTCGTGAGGAACGCCAGCACCTTTTCCGGATCGTGGCCTCGGGGCTCGTCCCCCGCCGGCTTCTCCAGCGAGCCGGTCTCGTGGTTGGCGACCACGGAACCATCTTCGGCAAGGATCGTCAGGTAGGGAATGCCCTCCTTGGAGAGAGCCGCGCCGTACTTCGTGGCAAGCTCCGAAGCCTTGTCTAATCTCCCGACATCCACAGAGACGACTTCGTACTCGTTGCGGAGTTCTTGCGCGATGGCGGCATCCTGGCGGAAGGTGCCGTGAAGCAGGGTGCACCAACCGCACCAGTTGGCACCCCACTGAATCAAGACGCGCGTGTGTTCGCGCTTCGCCTTTGCGAGCGCGGCGGCGATTTGCGCGCCGGCATCCGCCGATTCGTCGTAGACCTTTGCTGCAGCGCGCGGTTCGGCGTGCACGGCGGTTCCCTGAGCTGAGGCAACGCTGGTCAAACCTCCGACGAGCAGGTCGGTGGTAGCCGTGGCGGCGAAGGTGGTGGCGAGGGCGGCGAAGGCGATCTTTCTCATGGCGTGACCAATCCTTTCCTGCCGCTGCGGCAGACTGCCGACCACGATACGCCATGAGACCGTCGCCACGACATCGGTCGGACAGGTCGTAGCCTTCCCGTATGCGGTGTATCGCTCGATTTCTCGTTGGCATCGCCTGTTCCTCCCCCGCCGCCGCGCCCATCGAACAACCCAACATGCCCCAGTGGGTCCTCGCACAGTGCCCCTTCCAACTGGAGGTGACCGTGCTCTCCATCGAGGAGAAGGCGCTCACGGATCAGATCACGAATGTCTGGCACCGCGTGCGCATCGAGCGCGTGCTGCTGGGAGACGGGCTTGAGGCGGGTGACGAGACGGCGGTGGTGTCGCAGGTCCGATCCCTCGCGCCTGGCACCGTTGGCTCAACCGGTGATCGTGGCCCTGGCTCAACCGGTGATCGTGGCCCGTTCAGCGGACCCAATGGCCTGCCGATCAAGGGTGACCGTGCGCGGATCTTCGCCGATGGCACCGCTGCAATCCTCAAGACTCGGTCCCCCAATGGATGGCAACGTGCCAAGCCCCTGCTCGCCTTCGTCGCCGCGGACGACGAGTATCGCAGCGAGATCACGATGCCCTTCCTGGCCGGGCTTGTGGAGCGCGCCGGAATCGCCCGGACCATGGTGCACTACGCGACCGCCGACGATGGCCGCGGCTCGCCGCTTGCCACGCCGGACTTCGCGGCGCGGACGAGCTTGACTGAGTCCCATGGACTTCGCAGCGCGGATGGCTCCGTGCTCTACATGCGGTTTCGCGAACTTCAGTCCAACCCCCTGAGTGACTTTGCGGATGCAACGACTCGCGGGTTGCCCTTGGTGGGCTTCCGGACATCGACCCACGCGTTTCGATATGCCGCGAACAGTGGCCCCGGCGCTGACCAATGGAATGAACAGTTCCCGCGCCAGCAGTTTGGCACCGGCTGGAGCTTCCATCATGGGCACAGTTCGAAGACTCGAATCCTCCCGCCGACGGTTGAAGCCGCTCGACATCCCGTGCTGAGTGGAGTGAGCATTCCTCCCGAGGGCGTGATCGTGCCGAGTTGGCTCTACAACGTGGAACCGCTCGCGGCGGACTGTCGCGTGTTGTTGTGGGGCGAGTCGGTGGACAGCGAGCGCCCCAACGCGCCGCAGCGCCAGCCCATCCTGTGGGTGCGCGAGGTGCCTCGAACATCATCGACGCAGGGGTCGCGGGAAGCGCCTGCAGAGTTCACCCTCCCGCCACAACGAATCGCCTTTTCCACGCTTGGCCATCCTGGCGACTTTGCCAACGCCGAAGTGCGGCTCATCGCCGTGCACATGTGCGCGTGGGCGATGCGGGAAGAGGCAGCGTTGACGGACGCCGTGCGGGCGGTGGTACGGGGCACGGCGTTTGAGGCGCCGTGACGACCGTCAACTGGTGATCGGCTTCGCGGAACCGACGGCCTTCGAGCCATCCGGCTTCTCGATCTCGATCCACCACATCGCATCGGCGGCCAGTGGGTCGGGCGCGACGGCATGCGCGTCGTAGTCATTGTGTGACGCTGCGTACTCGCCCTTCCCAACATAGGACATGGTCCGGTCCGAGGAACCGATCCACACGCGAACGACGGTCGCCCCCTTGTCGCTGTACGGCAACTTCACCACGAGGTGTCCCTCCTTGCCGGCAGCGATGGCGCCGTGCCCCTGGGCCAACTCCACCACGATGTCACCGACTGTCGCGGTGCCGAGAGACACTTCCGCGTCGTGGTCGTGGCCGGCTTCCGCACCGTGGTCGTGGCCGGCTTCCGCACCGTGGTCGTGGCCGGCTTCCGCACCGTGGTCATGGTCGTTGGTATCGGCGCTCGTGTGGTCCCCACCGTCCCCGCAGCCGCCAAGGGCGAAGGCGATCAGTGCGATGAACGAGAGGATGAGGGAGCGGATCGGTGTGGGGCGTGATGTGAGTTGCATAATTGGGCCGAAGGTGAAGACTAGTGGGAGACGCACTCAGCCGCGGCGCGTCATCGCAATCGATGCAGTGCTGCGTAGCCTACAGGAACGACGATCAGGTTGAGGAAGGTCGAGCTCAGCAGGCCTCCAAGGATCACCACCGAGAGCGGTGCGAGGAGTTCGTTTCCGGAGCGATGTCCCTGCCAAATGATGGGGATCAACGCGAGTGCTGCGCAGAGCGCCGTCATCAGGATGGGCACGAGCCGCTCCATGGAGCCGCGCACGATGGCCTCGCGCAGGCCGATACCGTCCACCTCCGTAAGGTGGCGGTAGTGATTCACCAGCAGGATTCCATTCCTCACCGCGATCCCAAAGAGCGTGATGAATCCGACCAGGCTAGCGATGGAGATCACCGGCGCGACATAGGTTCCGCCCCCGACGAGCGCTCCCATGTTGTGGATGACATCCGGCGACTCGGTCACGAAGATCGCGACGACGCCACCGATGAGCGCCAGCGGCAAGTTGACCAGCACGAGCAGCGATACGCGAAGCGATCCCGTGGCCAGGTGCAGGAGCAGGAGGACGAGGATGCCAACCAGTCCACCGTACACAAGCATCGTCCGGCTGGCGGACTGCTGGGCCTCGAACTGGCCGCCATAGTGGACGGAATAGCCGTGACGCTGCACGATCGGATCCACGCGCTCCCTGACGGCCGCGATCAGGTCACCCAGGTTGGCGCCATCCGCCACATTGAGCGTGACGACCGCGCGGCGTTGCCCGCCTTCTCTTGCGATGAGGTTGGATGCCATCTCCGGACCGATCGTCGCCACCTCGCCCAGCTGCACAATCGCCCCGCCCTGGCCACGAAGTTCCACGCGCCTGATGTCCTCCACTCCATCGCGTTCCGACTCCACAGAACGCACGACGAGTGAGAGTCGCGTGGCCCCCTCATTGACCTCAGCCACGCGAACACCCTGCACCGCAGCTTGCACCTGCGCCGCAGCCGAAGCGGGGGTGAGCCCGTAGGCCGCCAGTTCGCGTGGCCTGTAGATGACCGGGAGCGACTGGATCATCACCTCGCGGTTGGCGGCGATGTCGCGCGCCCCAGGAACCTCCCCGAGCGCGGCGTCCACCTCCTTGGAGATGGCGCGAAGCACATCAAGGTCATTGCCGGAGATGCTGATCGCGATCGCCGCGGGCGTCCCTGAGAGGATGTGGCTCAGCCTGTGCTCAATCGGCTGGCCGATGTTGGTGGTGATCCCCGGAATGCCCGCGAGGAGGCGTCGCACCTCGGCGCGGACGCTTTCCATGTCTGCCTCTGGCGCGAGGATGACATCCATCTCCGAATTGCTGACGGGCTCCGCATGCTCATCTCGCTCCGCCCGGCCAGTGCGACGGGTGACGCTCACGATCCCGTCGATCTGGAGGAGTTGTCTCTCCACCGACGAAGCCAGGCGATCAGTGGAGTCCAGCGAGGTTCCCGGCGGCGAGAACAGGAAGACCGTCATCGTCCCCTCATTGAAGGATGGGAGGAACGAGGTGCCAAAGGTGGACGCCAGCCAGAGGGACAGTGCCGTGGCCACGCCCGCGCCAATCATCACCGCGGCACGCCATCGGAGGGCGAGCTCGATCGCCGGGCGGTACGCGCGCTTGAGGACTCGCACCAGCGGGCCGTCGCCGTGGCCAGAGGTCTGTCCCGCAGGATGGATCCCACCGTCCCCGACACTCGCCCCACTCACCCCACGGACCACGCGGCCCAGCAACAGCCGGCACATCGCCGGCGTCACCGTGAGGGCCACGAGGAGCGACGCCATCAGCGCGATCACGAACGCGATTCCCAGCGGCCGGAAGAACCGTCCCTCGATGCCCTCCAAGAACATCAGCGGCAGGAAGACCATGGCAATGATGACGGTCGCAAAGACCATCGCGGGCCGAATCTCGTTGCTGGCGGCAAAGATCACTTCTTGCGCTGAGCGCTGGCGGTCCGGCGGGAGCGCAGCATTCTCGCGCAGGCGTCGAACGACATTCTCCACATCGATGATGGCGTCATCCACCAGGCTGCCCACGGCGATCGCCAGCCCACCCAGCGTCATGACATTGACCGTCTCGCCCATCCACTCCATTGCCAGGAGCGCGGCGGCGATGGAGAGCGGGAGCGCCGTGAGCGTGATGAGTGTGGTCCGGACGCTGAGCAGGAAGAGCAGGATGATCACCGCCACGATGATCGCGGCGTCGCGCAGTGCATGGACAACATTGTCGATCGAGCGGCTGATGAAATGCGACTGGCGAAACACTTCGCGGTTGACCTGGATCCCCGCCGGAGTGGAGGTGTCCAGTCCGTCCAGCATCGCATCGATCTTCCCGGTGACGACCAGCGTGTTCGTGCCGGGCGCCTTCTGCACCGTCAGCACGATCGCGGGACGGCCATCGTAGCTCCCTGTCCCACGCCGCGGTGCCGGACCCACCCGCACCTCAGCCACTTGCCCGATGGTGACTGCCACGCCGTCCCGGTACGCCACCAGGGTCTGCGCGATGTCCTGCGCACTCTGCACGCGCCCGGTCTGCCGAATGGGGATCTCGTGGTGGTCCGCGTCCGGCAGATAGCCCGCGCTCGCGGTCGTGTGGGACTCGCCGGCCGCGTCAATGACATCGGTCAGCGTCAGTCCGTGGAGTCGAAGCCGAGCCCGGTCGACCAGCACCTGGTACTCCGGCAGCTCGCCGCCGATGACGCTCACCTGCGCAACACCCTGGACGGCCAGCAACTTCTTCCGCAGGTCGAACTCCGCGTAGGCCCGCAGGTCCAACGCTGACACGGAACCGTCGGGCGACGCCACGGCCAGGAGCATGATCTCCCCCGTGATGCTGGTCACCGGCGTCATCTCGGCATGGACATCGGGCGGCAATTCCTCGCGGATGGCGTCCAGCCGTTCGGAGACCAACTGCCGCGCGCGATACACATCGGTTCCCCAATCAAACTCGACATAGGTCACGCCGAGCCCGATGGCGCTGGTCGTCCTCACGCGGCGGACACCCGGGATGCCGTTGACGGACGACTCGATCGGAATGGTGACATACTGCTCCACCTCATCGGCGGCCAGACCAGGCGATTCCGTCATGATGACGACCGTCGGCGCGTTCAGTTCAGGGAAGACATCGACGGGAATGCCGGGCAGTCGCATCGCAGCCCATGCCAGCACCGCACCGGCCACCACCAGAACGAGCGCGGCGTGGTCAATGGAGAACTTGATGAGCCTGGTCAGCATGGGGGGAGTGCCTCAGTCGGGTTCGCCGTGAAAGGTGCCGTCGGCGTGGAAGTGGCCGCCCTGTTGCTGCGTTCCACCCAGCGCCGAGGCAAGCATCAGTTCGTATGCGCCATCGACGACCACGATGTCGTTGGGGGATAGGCCGCTGCTGATCGCCACCCATTGACCGTCATCGGGCCCAAGGTCCGCCTCGACGCGAATGGCCACATTCGGATCGCTGGGATCTCGCCGGAAGAAGACATGCCTCAGACCGTCGCGCACGACGGCCGCCCTGGGAATGGCCAGCATCGGCGCGGCCGAGCCGTCGGTCACGACCTCAAGGAACGCGGACACTCCCGGGCGCACCCAGGCGCGTGACGGACCCCGCAGCGTGGATTCTGCGTCGCTCCCCGTGACAGGCGCGGCAAACACATCGATCGTGCGCGCTTCCGGCTGGGCCTCAAGGCCGATCGTCACGGTGACGGGGAGCGAATCCGAGGCCGCGGCCGCGCCCTGGCCGGGTGGCACGATCCGCGCGTCAGCGATGCTGGCGAACAAGGCCATGTCAGCCTGCGGCGCCCGCGCACGGAAGCGCACCTTCGAGGGGTCGATCGTCGTCAGCACGATGGCGGACGCCTCCGCGAATGCCCCATCGGTGGTCGCGAGCGACTCCACCACGCCATCCGCCGCGGCGGCGACCTCAAACTCGTCCATGTTGCGGTAGAGAGGCAGGCCATCAGTGTCGAACTCCATCAGTCGCGCTTGAGGAATGCCGCTCGCCGCCGAAGCGTGGTGAGCCGCATGCACCAGCGTTGATTCCGTCGCGGCCCGTGCGAACTCGGCCTGCCTGAGCGACGCCTCGAGCCGTGGCACGCTCGCGCGGAGTTCCCCGAGTCGTTCCTCAAGTTCGGCATTGCGCACGCCTGCGGATTCCAGCGCGTCGCGGCGCTGCTGCGTCGCGGCAATGCGAGCCATCACCTCCTCGACCGATGCACGCGCAACCTCGACAGCGGCCATTGCAGCGGGGATCGCCTGCTCCGCCTCAATGAGCTCCTCCTGGATCGCAAGCCACGCCGACGACCGTAGCCGATACAGCGGGTCTCCCGACCTGACCGCCTGGTGCTGGTCGACCAGCAGATCCACCGTGCCCGCGAGCGACAACGTGTAGTCGCGGCGTGCGCGTGGCTGCAGTTCGAACACACCCGGAAGGCGAACGGTGGTCTCCACCTGCCGACGCTCCACCGACGCAAAGGTCATGCCCAGGTTGGCTCGAACGGTCGCGGGAATCGAAATGCGATTGGCGTCCTGGGGCGCCGCCGGCTGCTCCTGCTCCGCGACGGGCGATGGCTGGGTCGTGTCGGTGCAGCCGACGGCGAGACCGCTGGCCACGAGCGCGGCGACAAGAGAATGTGTGCGATGCTTGTTCTTCATGGGGTCGGCTCCGTGCGGTCAGGTTCTGTCGGCCCGAGGATCGAGGCACTCTCAACGCTTGCCAATGACTCCCCCAGCCGAGCCTCGACCAGGTTCAGCTGGGTTTCCGCGACACGCTTCAGGCTCTCAAGGAGGACCAACGCGCCGCTCTCGCCCAGGGAGAGCAGCGCACGGGCATCAGCCAACTGCGCGTCGACAAGCGGCGCGATCTCCAGCTCGATGACTTCGCGCTGGGCTCGTTCGGATCGCGTGCGCACCATGGCTACTTCCAGCGCACCGGCCAGCGTGGTGAAGGAGCTCTCGAACGCCGCTCGGGCCAACTCGCGCTTGGCGTGGGCCTCGGCGATGCCCTGCTGGTTGGCATTGAGGATTGGAACGGGCAACGCCACGGAGAAACCGGCGAGCGTGTCGCCGCGGTCAAACTCCAGGAGCGGTCCGATGGTGACATCCGGGTACTGCTTGCGAATCTCCAGTGCCAGGGCCCGCTCGGCCACGATGTACTCATCCCTCAGCCGAGCAAGCTCCATGTTGCCAGCCGCCATGGCATCAAGAGTCGCAGCGTCCTCCGCGACATCGATGGCCAGGGTGGGGATCAACTCAATCGGCGCCGCGGGCGAGAGTCCCAGCAGCGTCCGCAGCTCCTGCTCGCGCTCCCCGGCCTCACCGGTAGCGCGGCGAAGAGCCACCTGCTGTGAGGCCCGTTCGATGGCAAAGAGCGCTGACTCCGTTCGCACCATTTCGCCGACTTCCGTCAGCGCCGCCGTGGACGCCACCAATGGATCGATCATCCCAAGCAACGCTTGGATCTGCTCCATCCGAATCGTGGAAGCCGACCATCGGCACCACGCGCGGCGGACGGCGATCCGCACGGCCCACTCTTGCTCGGCCACCGCCGTGAGTGTCGCGGCAAGCGCCGCATCCGCTTCAGCCTTGGCCGCCTCGAGGCGACCGGAGACGGGGATCGTGAACGCCAGCCCAGGCGTGACGGGGAATGGCTCGCCGGAGCTGCCGCCTGAACTCAAGAAGTCAATCGCAAGCTGCGGATCGTCCCAGAGTCCGGCGTACTTCGCCGTTGCCGCGCTCACGCCGGCCTCAAGCCGCGCCAGCCGCAGCGAGGGATTCAGGACAAGCGCGACGACTTCTGCTTCGCTGAGCGAGAGCCCGTCACCTGGGTCGAATGGGCCGTCCGATGCGCCCTGGCGTAACCCCGCGGCGAACTCCCGCACCGGCTCGTCACCCGGCGTCTGGCGCAGCCACGCCTCGCGATGCGCCGCGAGGTCAAGCGGCTTGGGCTCGTACGACTGGCACCCGACCACCGCACTGAGCGCGACGATCGCGACAGCGCGTGCGGCCGCGCCCGTGAGAGCGCCGGGCCCAGTGCCGCAGACAGCGACAACGCCGACGCCGACGCCGGTCGGGCGACACCAGCCATGCATACTGTGAATCAGTTCAGACAATCCAGAGTTCCAAATAGAGGCATGCGTCGTGGGTGGCGCTGGACAGATGGGTCCGCGCGCAACCCGCACGATGAACGGCAGCAACCGGAGGCAATGCACTGATCGCCTCGAGGTGCTGCACTCCCATTCGGGTCAAGTCTGAATGATGACGGTGCGCAAGTGCTGGAGATGGCCGGGCGGCCGCACTTGGACGAACTCCCCTGTCGCGGCTCGCGCCCGGCGTGGGGGGATCACGGAGAACACTGCGCGCGATTGAGCGTGTGCGAGCTGAGCCCGCTGCGCGATCTGACCCGCAGATCGGGCACGAACGCCGCTTGGAACGCCTTCGATCGCACCGAGCGGCGCGTGCGTGTGGGAGCAGCAGCAGGCCAGCTCAAGGTCGGGGTGGCCGGTGGGGCATGGGGCTTGCGCTGCCGCGTCCTGAGAAGGGCGGTGGTGGTGGTGGTGGTGGTCGCTGTCGTGGTGCGACGCGAGCGTGTGGCCGGCCGCCGGAGTCGCCTCATGTGCCTGCACGCGAGTGAGACCCGCGGCTGCCAAGAGCAGCGACAAGGCAAGTCCAAGCCATGGGCCGGGGACGCGAATCACAGCGCAAAGTATAGCCACGGTCAACCCTTCCAATCGTGCACATCGCTTGACGCGGTGGGAATCATCCCGTTTCGGGAGAAAGACCACCGCTTCAGAAGGGTCAGCCCCCACGAGTCACTGACGCACCAATCGCTCGTACGCCTCGTTGACCTGCTGGATGGCGATGACCTCGACGGTGGAGGTGATGTTGTGCTTGCCGCAGAACGCCAGCATCTCTTCCGTCTCCTTGTTGCCGCCCACACCCGAACCCGACAGGGACATCTGCCCCAGCATGAGCTGAAACGCCGTGACTTCGAATGGCTCCTCAGGCAATCCCACCATCGTCATGTTCGAGTTGGGGGCCAGCATCTCGAGATACCTGCCAACATCATGCTTTCCCGACACGCAGTCAAGGATGAAGTCGCACGACCCGGCGTGCTTCGCGGTGGCGGCCGTAGGTCACGGGCGCGGTGCCGTGGGGGGTCCGGCGTGTTGTAGGTCAGCACATGCGTGGCGCACAGGTGCTCTTGGTGGGATCGACACAATGCACATGATCGGCACGAGTCCACGAACACGCCCACGGCCACCAAGTCCCCCACGCTGTGTCGCGTGACCCCGCTGCCCACCTTGGTGACTCGACCCACGGCTTCATGCCCAGGCACCACGGGATAGATGGCGCGGAACTTGCTCCACTCATCGCGCACGACATGGAGGTCCGAGTGGCACACCCCGCAGTGCGTGATCTCGATCTGGACATCTTGGGCGGTGGGATCGCGCCGGGGAATGCTGAGTTGCGCGAGTGGCGACGCGACCAAGCGCAATCCCGCAGGTGACCATGGCATCTCAGTCCATCAAAGAGGTCTTCGGAGGGCAAGCGCCCAAGTATCCACCAGTCTCGGCGTTTGGCTGGTACATGTGCTGCTCCGGCGGAGTCTGGTCGACCATTGTCGAGATGCAGTTGGTTGGCTCGATCAACAAGGTATCGGGCGCCCCTGCAATCCCGGTGTTTGCCGTGTTCGTGCCCATCTGGCAAATTTTGATTTCTTACGAGCTGATCAAGAATATGAACAAGGTGATCAGCGATCGTTCATTGTCCGTCCCCCCGCTGGAGGCAAACCACCTCTTCATCTGGTTGCTGTACCCAGTTGCGCTCTACCAGATGATCAACCACTGGAACGCCATCGTCGACGCGGAGTGAGTTCTTGCAACACGCCTGAGCAATGACGGGAGCGGTTGTGCGGGTGGCTCGCACGACTCCGGCACTACCGCAACTTCGCTTCCAGTTCTTCCCATCGCAAGTAGAGCGCCGAGACCACGCGGTGCGCCGCACCCGCGGCCCCGCACGCCTTGGCGTACGCGACGTGGTCCGCAATGAGCTCAGGGTCGTTGAGTCGCGCGTCCACCGCAATTGCCGTGGCTTCCGCGGCGGCGATTGTCCCCTCGATCCCGTCATACTCCCGCTGGTCCTTGTACGACAGTTTCTTGCGTCCCGGCGCGACTGACGCCGCGGCTTCAGTCGTCACACCTGGCACAGTCGCCTGCTGTACCGCGACTGCACCCACGGGCGCGGTCGAGAGGGCACGCGACGCTCGGGCAGCCGCTTCCGCAGCCGCATCAAACTGCTTGTGCGCCCGCAGCGCCTGCGCCAGGTCTGTGACCTGGGCCACCTGCCCCTGTGGGCCGCCGAGGACAATCACCTGCGTGGCGAGTCGCTCCAGCATGGCTCGATCATGCGTGACCAGCAGCACCGGACCCGCAAAGTCCTCGATGGACTGCTCAAGGAGTTCCAGCGTGGGAAGGTCCAGGTCGTTGGTCGGTTCGTCGAGGACCAGCACATCGGCCGGCTCCAACATCATCCTGGCGATGTGCACGCGCGCCAGCTCACCACCGGAGAGTGTCGACACCTGCTGCAGCAACTGGTCGTCGTCAAAGAGGAATCGGCGCGACCATGCGGTGATGTGCATCTCGCCATCACGGAATCGCACCTTGGTGCCGACTGGACACAACACCTCCTTGAGACTCAGGGCAGGGTCGATCTCTGCTCGCTGCTGCGAGAGCATCACCACTCGAGGGGCAGGATCGGCTCGCCCGACCGTACCGGTGTCGGGAGGGCACTCGCCAATCAGCGTGCGCAGAAGGGTTGTCTTGCCACTGCCGTTGGCGCCCATCACCGCGATGCAATCGCCTGGAGTGAGTTCCAATTCGACATCGCGGAAGAGCAGTCGACCCCCTCGGACGGCGCTGACCCCCTGCCCCCACAGCAATCGCCGTGTACGGCGCCCGCTCCCAGAGAAGTCGACTCGTGCGCCGCCGGATCCTGCAGCGGCATTTCGCTCGGCGAGTTTGGCCAGTTCCGCGCGGCGCGCGGCACTTTCCTCGATCCGCCCCTTCGCCTTGGTGCGCCTGGCCTGCGCTCCTCGGCCCAGCCACGCGTTGTCCACGCGAACCTCGTTGGCTAAGGATGCGTGCTGCTTGGATTGGGCCTCCAGGAACTCCGACTTGCGCCGGGCAAACTCGTCCACGCCGCCATCGGCCATGAAGATCCCGCCGGGGTACGCCCGCGAGAGTTCCCCCACCCGCGTGGCCACGCGCTCCAGGAACACTCGATCGTGCGTGATGCAGATGCTGGTCTTGGCGCGGATGTCCTGGGCTCCGCGCACCAGGAATCGCTCCAACCATTCAAGGCCGTCGACATCCAAGTGGTTGGTCGGTTCGTCAAGGAGCAGGAGGTCAGGTGCACCACCCGCTTGTGCGATCCCCGTCGCGATCGAACAGCGCTTGCGCCAGCCACCGGAGAGTGTCTCCAGCGGCGCGTTCATGCGCTCCTCGTCAAACCCGAACTTCCCCAGCACGATGCCCGCGAGCACCGCCGCCTCGTGCACATCGCCGTGACACCGGGCCGACCCGCGCGCCGCATCCGTCGCAGCGTCTCTGGCGCACTGGCCTTCAGGAAACTCGTCCCGCTGCGGCACATACACGCTCACCAACCCACGCGCCGTGAGCACCGAGCCGGCGTCGGGCACCTCCTGCTGTGCCAACAGGCGCAAGAGTGTGCTCTTCCCCGCTCCATTGGGACCGATGATCCCAACTCGATCGCCTTCGTCGATCGACAGGCACACGCCCCGGAACAGCGCGCGCATGCCATGCGATTTTGACAGTTCAGTGGCGGTGAGCAGCATGGGCCGAGCCGCACAATTTACTTGATTGCGGTCCTGTGAACACGCTTTCGGCGCGTTCAAGGGCGATCTTGATGGAATGGAGGTGCCCAGTGCATCGACACGCCCGCCCCTTGCTCTACTACAAGGATGCGACTCACCAGTCTCCTTGCCCCGGTCGCTTGTGGTGTCGGTGCCACGATCCTCTTGCTGTCCACCTTGGGGGCCGCCGGCTCCGACCGCGACGAGAGCTCTCCCCCCCGCGCCTTCCACGACCTCACCCGCGAGGAGGCGCTGGCGCTCATCGACCAGGTCGTCCGCGCGGAGCGAGCGGCCGGCAAGGACTCGCGCGTCGATCACCCTGCCATGCGCGCCACCAGCGCGCCCTTCTGGAACTGGGAAACGCCGCTGGTTCATCCGCTGGAACTCACACCGGACCGGTCGCGACTTCTTGCGGTCAACCTCCCCGATGGTGTCCTTGAGGTGTTTGATGTCACCAGCGGCTCGCCTGTGTCGATGGGTGCCGTGGCGGTCGGGGTCGATCCGGTGTCGGTGCGGGCGCGGTCCAATTCGGAAGCGTGGGTGGTCAATCACATTTCCGACTCGATCTCCATCGTCGACTTGACCACGATGCGCGTGCGCGCGACGCTTGCGACCGGGGACGAGCCGTGCGATGTGGTGTTCGCGGGTTCGCCCTCACGAGCCTTTGTCTCGGTGAGCCAGCTCAACCAGGTGCGCGTGTTTGATCCCGGCAATCTGAGCGCCGCACCAACCATCATCGCCATCGAAGGTGAAGACCCCCGCGCGCTGGCCACCGACGGCACTCGCGTCTACGCGGCCATCTTTGAGAGCGGCAACAACACCACACTGGTGCCCCTCGCCGCGGTCAGCAGCACGGCGAATCCCTACCCGGGCGACCCCAACCCGCCGCCCAACTCGGGAAACTCTTTTGATCCGCCCATCGCCACTGGATTGCCATCGGCCCCCGATGTGAGCGTCATCGTGCGACGCCAGGCCTCCGACAACACCTGGCGCGACGACAACAACGGCAACTGGACCAGTTCCATCACCTGGGGCATGCACGACCACGACCTGGCGATCATCAACGCCAGTTCGCTCGCCGTGACCTACGCCAACGGCCTCATGAACACCAACATGGCGGTGGCTGTTGGACCGGGCGGTCGCGCAACCGTGGTCGGCACGGAGGCCACCAACGAGGTGCGCTTTGAGCCCAATATCCAGGGCACCTTCGTGCACATGCGGATGGCCAGCGTCGATCCCACTGCGCCGGGCGGCGCCGGCGGAACCTCCATCGTGGACCTCAATCCCCACCTGAACTATTCCACGCCGACTGTCCCACAGTCTCAGCGCGACCTGAGCGTCGGTGACCCGCGCGCGGTTGTATGGAACGCGGCGGGCACGGCCGGATGGATCGCCGGCATGGGTTCCGACAATGTGGTGGCGATTTCGGCGGCTGGTGTACCCACCGCACGAGTCACTGTTGGTGCAGGCCCGGCGGGGCTGGCGCTGGACGAGGCGCGTGATCGCGTCTATGCGCTCAACCGGTTCGACGGATCGATCAGTGTGGTGAGCGCAAGTGGAGCCACGGAGCTGTCCCGGATCCCCTTGCATGACTCCACCCCCCAGACGATTCGCGGGGGTCGCCCCTTCCTCTATGACACGCATCGCACCAGCGGACTGGGGCATGCGTCGTGCGGCAGCTGCCATGTCGACGCTCGCATCGACTTCCTCGCGTGGGACCTCGGGAATCCCGCAGGCTCTCTCGAGGACTTTGACCAAGTCTGCAACTTCGGACTTGTGGGTGGTTGCGAGGACTTCCACCCGATGAAGGGGCCGATGACGACGCAGACGCTGGTAGGCATCATTGGGGCGGAACCTCTGCACTGGCGAGGCGATCGCGGTGGGATTGAGGAGTTCAACCCCGCATTCATGGGGCTGCTCGGGGACGATGCGGAGCTCACCAACGAAGAGATGGCGGCCTTTGCACAGTTCCTGGCCACACTTCGATTTCCTCCCAATCCCAACCGGAACCTGGACAACTCGCTCAAGACCAGCCTGGCCGCGTCTTCCGGCACTGGCAATCCTGCCAACGGGCACTCCCTCTTCCTCACCCTCAACACCGACGGCGCCGCCACCAACTGCAACACCTGCCACCAGCTCCCCACCGGCGGACTGGGCATGATCATCAGCGGCAACCTCCTGCAGGAGCCGCAGAGCATGAAGGTGCCCCAGCTGCAGAACATGCACGAGAAGACTGGCTTCAGCAAGAGCAGCCAGAACAACAACCGCGGGTTTGCGTTCACGCATGATGGGGCGGATGACACGCTGCAGGCGTTCCTGAGCCGGTCGGTCTTCACCTTCTCCAGTGGCTCAACAGGGCAGCAGCAGCGGCGTGACCTAGAGACATTCATGTTCAGCCTGGCGACCGACACCCACGCGGCAGTCGGCGCGCAGGTGACGATTGAGTCGATCGGATCGGCCTCCGTGGCGGATGTGGCTCGGCTCGATCTCCTGGAGTCGCTGGCACAGGGGGGAGACATCGAACTCATCGTGAAGGGGCGCGTGGCTGGCCTCGCGCGCGGCGGCGAGTTCCTCCCCAGCGTGGGCGGCGGCCCCGCGGAGTGGCACATGGATCGATCGGGAGAGCTGCTCTCGTCAGCGGCGCTGCGCGCGATGGCTGCACCCGGCGGCGAACTCACCTTCACCGCTGTGGCTAACGGCACCAGCGAGCGGCTGGGCATCGACCGTGACCTGGACGGTTACCTCGACCGGGACGAAGTGGACGCGGGGAGCGATCCCGCCGACGCGGATTCCGTGCCACAACCATGCGCCGCCGACATCAACGGCGACGGCCTCATCAACGGCGCGGACTTGGCGTATGTGCTTGGCGATTGGGGCGCGTGCTCGGGCGGCGCCGGCACCTGCCCCGGCGACATCGATGGTGACGGTACGGTCGCCGGACCGGACTTGGCGCTGATGCTGGCGGCGTGGGGTCCGTGCTGACCGATCACGAATCACGGTCGTCTCGACGTTGGTCGGCGATGTGGAAGGTGCGCCGATCACGCTCTCGGTGGATCCCACATGGTCCGGCACAGGCACGGCGGTGGCCTCGGCGCATCACCCTGGCCGACAGAACTACCAGCTCCGATCCTCCACGCTTGACTCGATCATCGCCAGGGAGATTGGTCCCGTCGAAGGGCGCTCGATCCTGCTCAAGATCGACATCGAGGGCTTCGAGGGCGTGGCGCTGCGGGGGTTCAGCTCACTCACCCGCTTCCAGCAGGTGCTGGGCATCACGGAGTTTGACGACGGATTCCTGGACCGGTCGCCCGTGGACTCGCAGGCCCTGTTTGATTGGCTCGTGGCCCGCTTCACGCTGTACGACACGCAAAAGCATGGACGCCGACTCACGCGCATCGGATCTCTGGAGCAGCTCCGCGGACTCCACGCACGCCAACTCCGCCGGGGCGAGTCGCTCCACACCGACATCGTGTTCCACACGCCTGGCATTTCGCCGCCTCCGGGCTGGCGGAGAGGACGCCCCCGTGAAAAGATGAACTTCGACCGAAAAACTGTCGAATCTCATCCGCTCAACGTGGGAGACAAGCCAAACGCCGTCGCGACACCGTCGAACACCATCCCAACGGCGATCGCGACCAGGATCAGCCCCATGAATCGGAGGATGATCCCCTGCGTCCGTTCGTTGAGGAAGCGCGCGATCCAGCTGCTGGCCAGGAAGCACGCCAAGAGACACAGGACCAGCGCGGTCGTCCCGATCGCCGTTCCGATGCGCCCGTCCATCCCCGAGTGATCTGTTGCGACCATGACGACCGTGGTGATCGAACCGGGTCCGGCGAGGATCGGCATCGCCAGCGGGACGACGAGGCGCGAGTCGACATCGGCTTCTTCCGCCGCTTCCGCCGCTTCCGACTTGACCCCAGAGTCTGAAGCTCCGGTCGAACTGGCATTGGCGCGATTCTCGGTGCCATGAAGCATCTTCAGCCCAATCCCGAGCACGATGATGCCGCCGGCCGCCTGGAAGGCGCCCATCGATATGCCAAACCCCTTGAGGATCGCCACTCCTCCGAAGATCGAGCCCACCAAGATGACCCAGACGGCCAGGCACGACTTCAGAGCCGCCCTGCGCTGGAGCGATGCGGGCAATCCCTCCACCATCCCAACGAAGATTCCCGTGTTCCCGATGGGGTTCATCATGGCGAAGAGGCCAAGGAAGGCGCCGGCGGCCGCGGGCCAGTTGATGGGGAGGTCCATTCTGAGAGTGTCGGCGTTGGTGGACAGGCTGTCAACCCGTGCCGATCCCGCCCACCCTCTGAAACGGTCGAGAAGGTGACTTAACCAGCACATTCCCACCGTTTCAAGCACTTTGGGACGCGGGCCCCGAGAGCCGCGCCATCCCCAGCGCGTGCAGTGTGGCGGCTCGCGACTGAGAATCCTCCGCTGCATACGCCGCTGCGGCGTCAATGATCGGCCGCCCAAGGATCGCCTCCAACTGCGCCTGCGAGTACTCCGGCTTCACCGCCGCGGTGCAAGTCGTTCCGTACTGGCTGAGGTTGGAAGCAAAGATCCCCGCCGCGCTGATGGGAAGGAAGTCTTCGTATCGGATGCCCTCGTAACTGACGAAGCCCAAGTCCACCAACGCCAGGAGGTCGTTCGTCCCGAACGGTTGGCCCGCGGCGGCGTGCGCAAGCCCGCGGTCCGTCGGTGCAAACCGCGCGTGCGCCATCCCGCGGTCAAGCAGCGCACGCAGGGTGGTTGGCACGGGTGCAAACGGTGCGGCGTACGCGCGTTCGTACGCCTCGTGGTCACAACGCGCGAGGAGTGGATCGCCGGCGACCGACTCCTCCGCAGCCGCCACGCACGCGTCGTAGATCGCGCGGCCACTCGGCGTGCAGGCGTACCAGCGTTCCTCGATCTCGCCAAAGCGAGCCGCGTGCACGGAGGGCGACTCTGTTCCATCGTCGCCGACGAAGACCACCGGCTCCACCAGTGCCCGGTAGGCATCCTGCCGAAGGAACACCGGGCGATCCGCGGGCGGTCCCTCTGTCGAATCCTTGAATCCGCTGTGCTGCAGCTTCATCAGCTGAAACGGCTCGGCGCGGAACTCGGCCAGCAGGCGTTCGACCAGCTCGATGATGTCGTGGGTCCCGACCTGACCTCGCTCAAAGCCCGCCAAGTCCGCGTCCGTCAAGTGACGGAAGTGCAACAGCATCCAGTCTCGGTCGCATGTTGCGGCGATCCGATCCAGCGCGCGGCCGGCGTAGCGTCGGAACGCACCGCCCTCCCACGCACCTAGGCAGTACTTCATGGCCGCGGTGTAGAGGTCGATCGCCAGCGTGTTGGGCGTGAGGTGATTCAGGTGGTGAGACTCGAAGCACGAGATGTCTGCGGCGATCTTGAACCCAGCGCTGCACAGGGACTCATAGAGATCCTTCCCCCGCGCGCGTCCGGTCCACTTGAAGATGTGCGTTGTGGCCTCCTCGATCAATGCGTCGGCGTCGGTCCACGCCAACCCCCCCTCCTGCTCGGCTCGCTCGACCAACGCCTTCGCGCGATCGGAGAAGACTTGCCGCTCGGCCAGCAGTGCCTCGATCCGCGCGCGAGTGTGATCGTCGAAGGAATCGGTCATCAGCAGCGAGGTGAAGACCCGATGCTCGGGCGACTGCGTGGACCGGAAGGCCGTCGCGATCACGGGCTGGCTCTTCGCCCCGACCGACGTCATGTCGTAGAAATTGTGGGGCTCCATCCCAAAGCACTGGAAGAACCGCCCGACCCACCTGTACTCATCCACCCGACCGATCCGAATGGCACCGTGCCGCTCGCCTCCCGCCCGGTCCAGCTGCTCTTCCGAAATGGAGAATCCGCGGTGCAATCGCCCCACCAGCACACACACCACCGCATTGCAGGCTCGATTGACCAGGAGCGAACGGTCGTACAGGGGCACCTCGCGCCCGAACATTGACGACAGCGCCGCGAAGAGCTTGTGCTGCATCGCGAGGGGTGGAGCAAGTGGCGTGGGGGGTTGCACCAAGCGGTCCGGGAAACTACCTGAGCGAGGCTTCCGGAGCCGGCGACGCCAACTAGACTGGCACGATCCCCAGCCACCACCGTGCGGGCGAGCCACGGGAAGGACCTCCATGCAAGCACACTCCGCCCGGCTTGATTACCTGCGAGCACTCCGAGCGAGCAGCCAGTATCGATGGTTTCGAATCGCGCTGCTCACCGGCTTCATCCTTGCCTTGTCTGCGGCTGCCCTGACCGTCTTGGGTGGGCTGGCGATGGCCACGCTCCTGATGGTTGGAAGCGCTGGGAGTGTCCCCAGTTCCATCGCTCCTGATGTGGCACTTGGGGTGGGTGTGGGCGCCGGCTTGGCGGTGTTGCTCTACACGATGTTCTTGGCCACGGTGATCATGATCCTCGCCTTCATGATCTTCACACCGCTCCAGATGCTGGCCGATTTCCTGGACATGCGCATCGATGCGGCGGCGAGCGGTGAACCTGCCGGCACCGCAGGCGTTGCGGCGAGTGCGAGAACTCATGGAGCCGCCCACCCCACTCCCACGTCACCCCCGGGGGTTGACCCATCGCCCACGCACGCCCCGCAGAGCGCCGCTCCCGTTCCTCGCCAGCCCACCATCGAAGACCGAGCGTCCGCGCTGCTTGCCCAGGCTCGCGAAGCCTTCGCTCGGGGGGACCACGCCCAGGCATCCAAGCTCTTGAACCTCCTCCGCGAGCGCTTCCCCACCAGCAAGGCGGCCGCGTCGGTTCGGACCTAGAACTCCGCTGACATGACTGCGTCGATCCACGCCCCCGCAACTCGATTGCGCATGGTTCTCACGGTGCTCGTCGCTGCGCTGGGCTATTTCGTCGACCTCTTCGACCTCGTACTCTTTTCGATCGTCCGCATCCCGTCTCTCAAGTCGCTCGGCATCACGGATCCGGACGAACTCACTCGCGTTGGCCTCCACCTCCTCAACATCCAGCTCATCGGCATGCTGCTCGGCGGGATCGCCTTTGGGGTGATGGGAGATCGCGTGGGGCGGCTGAAGACCCTGTTCGGCTCGATTCTCCTCTACTCCGTCGCCAACATCCTCAACGCGTTCGTCACCGAAGTCTGGCAGTACGAGGTCCTGCGATTCGTGGCGGGATTCGGGCTCGCCGGAGAACTGGGCGCGGGAGTGACTCTGGTTGCGGAGATCCTGCCGACCAAGTGGCGCGGCATCGGCACCACGGTCGTCGCGACGGTGGGGCTTGCCGGCGCGGTCGCGGCGGGCGTTGTCGGCAACTTTGTCGAGTGGCATGTCTGCTACTTGATCGGAGGGGTCCTTGGCCTCTTGCTCTTGTTCCTCCGCCTCGGTGTCGCCGAGAGCGGGCTGTTTGAGAGGACGCGCCTGGCCACGGGCCACTCGCGCGGCAACCCACTGCAGTTGCTCTGGCCCCCCGTCGATGCCTCCGATTCGTCGGCGTCGTGCTCATGGGGATGCCGATCTGGTTTGTCGGCGGGGTGATGTTCGTGTTTGCCCCTGAACTGGGCCGAGCGATGGGCGTGCCAACACCCGTTGAGCCGGCGAAAGTGATTCTCTGGGCGTACTCCGGAGTCGTGGTGGGCGATCTCGCCAGCGGGCTGCTCTCGCAGGTGCTCCAGAGCCGCGTACGCGCGATCATCACCTTCCAGGCAGCGCTCGCGGCGTCGATTGCGCTCTTCTTTTCGTTCGCGGGAGAGAGCGCCGAACGCTTCTACTGGATGATGGCCGTCGTCGGCGCCGCGACCGGCTACTGGGCCGTGTTCGTCACCACGGCCAGCGAGCAGTTCGGCACCAACCTTCGCGCCACCGCTGCCACCAGCGCCCCCAACTTCGTGCGCGCCAGCGCGGTCATCGTGACGGGCATCTGGTTTGCGATGAAGGACTCGATGAACACCACGATCGCCACCATGGCGCTGGGCGTAACCTGCGTCGCCATCGGCGTTGTCGCCACGATCTTCCTCACGGACACCTTCAGCCGTGACCTGGACTTTGTTGAGAAGTAGACCCTCACTTCTCGGCCTCCTCCAGTGTGATGCGCGTGGTGGCGGGCAGGACTCGCCAGACCCTCGGCAATCAACCTCCGAGCCCGCGCGAATCACCCGGATTTCTTTCCCCACCGGCCCGGCGGAGCTACATTCGTTCCCATGAGACACGCCACCCTCCTCGTTGCAACCACGCTCACGACCGCCACGATCGGGATCTCCGGGGCCTCTGCCCAGATGGGCTCAAACTCATGCGCCTCGCCCAACGCGATTTCCGGAATCGGATCGTTTCCATGGTCCACCGTGGGAGCCACGACGGACGGCACCGCGGCGGTCCTCTGCAACTTCTTCAACAACTCGCAGGTCTACAACGATGTCTGGTTCTGCTGGACGGCGTCGGAGTCGGGCTTGCTGAAGTTCACGACCTGCGGCGCGAGCTTTGACACCAAGCTGGCGGTGTACCTCGGCTGCAACCCCTGCCCTGACGAGTCCACCCTGATCGCGTGCAACGATGACGCCACGTGCGCCAGTGGCCCCACCCTCCGGTCAATCGTGACGGTCGGCGTCGAGGCTGGCGAGTCGTACACGGTGCGGATTGGCGCGTACGCCGCGACCGTGACTGGAACAGGCAATCTCACCATCGAGTCGGGCGCCATGGGAGAGTCGATCAATCCCGCCAACAACCACCGGTATGTCCTCTACTCCGCGACGACCTGGTCGGGCGCGGAAGCGACGGCACAGATGCTGGGCGGGCACTTGGTGGCGATCAATGATGCCGAGGAGAGCGCATGGATCCAGACGGAGTTCGGGCTCTTCGGCGGGGTCAATCGCCGCATCTGGATTGGCGCCAACGACGTGGCGTCAGAGGGCGTGTGGGCGTGGACCACCGGTGAGCCCTTCACATTCTCGGCCTGGAATGCAGGCGAACCCAATAATGCGAGCGGCATCGAGCACTACGCCGAGTTCTTCGGCGATGTCGCACTCTGGAACGACATGCCGGACTCCGGGGGCACGCCGGTTCATGTCGCGCTCGCCGAGATCAGCGAGGGCGGCGGTGGCGGCAACACCTGCCCCGCCGACATCGACAACGACGGCTGGGTCGCCGGCTCCGACATGGCCGCGGTCCTGAGCTCCTGGGGCGGCACTGGTACCGCGGACATCGACGGCGACGGCATCGTCGGCGGCGCGGACATGGCGGCCATCCTCGGGTCGTGGGGCGAGTGCCCCTGAATTCGCGCGCCGCACGACCCGCTCACCATTCAACCACCGCCACCACCGGGTCATGGTCGCTGGCGGGTCGACCGTCTCGTCGTGGGCGGAGGATCGCGGACTCCACCACACGCGGCCTGCCCTCCACGGGACGCAGCCAGATCCCGTCGATTTTCTCGCCGTCGGTGGTGCCGCGGAAGGCGTGGAAGGTGCCGGTTGAGCCGGCGGCCACCGCGACATCCGCGTGCAACACCCGGAAGGTGTCCACGAATCCAGCGCCGCGAAACACCGCCATCGGCGCCGACGATTCCCCCGCGTTGAAGTCGCCCATGACCACGCAGGGAATCGCGCCGTCGCCGATGCCGTCACCGATGCCGGTGCCGATGCCGGTGCCGATGCCGTCAGCAGTCACTGCATCCAACCGCGCCACTATCAACCTCGCCGAATGTTCGCGAGCGACTGCGCCTCGATGGTCAAGGTGCGTGCCCAGCACGACGAATCGCCGGTCGGGCGACCCTCGGAACTGCAGCTCCGCCCAAGACGCTGTTCGGTGGAGCGCCGTATCCCACGACCTGGACCGCGGCACCTGGGGCGTCTCGGAGAGCCAGAAGTGGTCCGAACGGTTGATGTCCAATCGCCGCGAGTCGACCAGCAGGCCGCTGAACTCCCCGTCGCGAGCACCATCTCGGTGTTCCCCAACCACCTGCATCCACGGCATTCGACCCAAGATCGCATCGACCTGGAAGTTCAGTGCTTCCTGCACTGCGAGGACATCGGGCGCATGTTCGGCGATCGCGTCTAGGACATGGTCCCGACGACGCATCCAATGGTGCTCGCCGTCCTCGGCGGTGCCATACCGAATGTTGAAGGTCATCAGGCGGAGGGTGCTCGAGTCCGCGGTCGTGGGGATCGCGTTCACGGCAGCACCCTCAGCAGGCCCCTTCGGCGTGTCGCACGCCGCGAGCACCCAACACAGCATCACGCCGAGCAATGTGGTGGCGGTGCGGGTCACGTGTTCGCAGGGCTGGACGGCGCGGGCGGGCTGGACGGCGCGGGCGGGTTGCCAAAGTCAAAGATCCGGCACGACTTCCACTTTGGCTGCCAGGTCTGAACCAGCTTCTTGTGATGTTCATCCGCGAGATAGGCGTCATATCCCGCCCGATCCGAGAAGGTCACCATGACGCCAACGGTGTAGGCAGCATCCACATTCGACCGTCCCATGTCCACATGGGGACCACAATCGAAGTTGATCACGCCCCGGCACCGAGGCAACTGCCGCCAGCAGTCATCCTGCAGCGCCTCCGCATCCGCCGGACTGGCCAGTTCGATGAGCACGACATGCACGATGGAGGAACACGCCCGCAGCTGATGTGTTCGCTCAACGGTATTGCCGACCACGGCGATGCAGGCCGCGGGGCCAGCCAAGGTGACCAGGCACGACGCGAGGCAACTCCACGCACTGAACGGAATGTTCATTCGCTCAGCCTAGGTGAAAACAAAAGAAAAGCCGGCCCCTTGTGGGAGCCGGCCTTTCAGTCAGTTGTCAGACTGAGTCCCGATCGAGTCGGGGTCAGTCACCGTCCATCGCGATCAGCGACGACGACGGCCAACGAGACCCGCCAAGCCCAAGAGCGCAAGCGCGCCAGGAGCAGGGACGGCCGTGAGGCCGTGCAGGGTCACGGAACCGGACCACGCAGCGAAATTGGTCGTGCCAGTCCAACCATTCACCACATAGAGGCTGCCGCTGTTGCCGGTCATGTCGAAGCTCGCAGACTTGTACGAGCTGTAGGAACCGAACTCGTAGGACCAGCTGAACCCACCGAGGTCGGTGAATCCAAAGCCCATGTTGTAGCCGCCGGCCGAGACGCCCGAGGTACCGTTGGAAACGGCAACCAGCATATCGGACGCCCACGAGGAGCTACTAGCGGCGTTGTAGAAATTCGCCACGACCGTCATGCCGGTCATTGTGCCTGTGTAGCCACTGAGGTCAAAAGAAACGCCGTCGCCACCATACACCATCCCGGTGTCGTAGTTAACGGTCACGTCAGCAACGCTGGCGCCAGCGATCGCCGCGGAGGCGAAGCCAGCTGCAGTAAGAGCAAAACGCTTCATGTGTAAATTCTCCAATTGGGGAGGAACGGAAGACCCTTGAGGGACTTCCTCAAACAACCCAGTTCCAACGCTCCCGTGGAGAAGGCAACACACCCTCTCGGGACAGTCTCAATGTATCCCCGTTCCACAGAAGTCCAAGCATTTTGAGCAATATCGTTGAATAAGTATGTGAGTTATAGGACTTTCAGCAGTCCCGGAATCGCCGACCGCCCGCATTACAGCCCCAATACCTCCATCGCCGGTCCGAGGTGCTTTTCGTACCGCTTCCAACGCTCCACGCTGGAGGTGTACATCTTCTTGTTCACTTGGTCGAAGGAGATCGTCGAGGCGATCCGATCGCTCTTGTAAAACTCCAGGCAGCGCTGCTCCCAGGGTAGTCCCAAGTACTCCAACAGGCGTCTGGTCTCCGCCTCCTGGTTGGCGACCAACTGCTCGTAGTGGAGTTTGATCGGGGCCGGGTCCAGGTTCTCCATCCAGAAGTCCTGGAGCTCTCGTCGGATCTTCCACACCTTGGCCAGCGTGCCAAGGTCACTGGTGTACGAGTGCCCCAGGCACGCCAAATGCGTCGTGTAGCAGGACACGATGTTGTCCAGCGCATTGCGGTGCAGCATGATGGACCGTGCACCGGGCAGCGTCAGGGTCAGGAGCCCCATCTGGTAGACGAGGAGGAGCGACTTGTCGGTGACTCGCACCTTCCCCTCCCCCAGCGCCCCGATGGCCTTGGCGTATATCGCCTGCAGTCGATCCGCGTCCCGCTCTTGCATGTCGGCGATGCAGTACGGCCACGACAGGAAGGAATCCGTCATCTTGGAGAGTCGCCTCTGCATCAAGGACGGGGCTGACAACTCGCCAGCGTTGGCGACATCTGGATGCATCGAGAGAATCTGCTCAAGGAGCGATGTGCCGCTTCTTGGCATCCCTACGACAAAGACGACCTTCTCGTAGTTGTGTGTCGCGCGAGCCCAGCCCGCCAGCGCCTTGCGACTCATGACCTCCTTGAGGGCATCCACATCCGCGCGGTGCTTCTCGGCGGAGATCCTCCGGGGCAGCACGGCGTGCGCGGCAGCGGCGGCGGCCCAGGCACCGTCATAATCCTTCTGCATTTCCAGCGACTTGCACAGTTGGAACCAGGCGTACGCCTTGCCGGTGGGCGTTGTGCGGGACGAGTCGATGACGCCACGGAGTGCCACCTCGGCCTCGTCGTGGCGCTTCGCGGCGACCAACGCCGTCCCCATGACCACTCCCCACTCGTCGGGGTTTCGCAGGTCCGGTTCGACCGAGGTGAGGGCCTCGATGCACTGGTCGTACCGGTTGTTTTTGAGGTGAATCTGCGCCACCTGCATTCCGGGAAACGGGTGTGCCGGATTCACGGCTCGCAGGTGACGAGCCAACTCCATTGCCCGGTCGCTCTCGCCCAGAGAAAGGCAATTAAGCGACATCTGCGCCATGATGTCTGGGTTGCCGGGACTGAGAATCAGGGCTCTGTCCAGGTACTCCTGCGCCTCCACGAAGTCTCGGCACTCGATGCAGACTCGTGCCAGGTCAATCATCGCCGCAACGTCTTTCGGGCGTTTCTCAAAAGCATCCTGGGCTTGCTCAAGCGCCAATTCCACCATCCCCCGTTCAAGTAGCGATTGAATCGACGGCGTGCCGCCGCCATGCGGCGTGCGCTGGACCATTCGGCGAGTATAGAGGCGGCACACCCGCGCTTCGCCGCGATAGCATCGCTCGCGTGTCCAAGACAGAGTCCCCGATCGATCCCGCCGAGTGCCACTTGATCTATTCGCCGGCCTCTGGGGTGCACGGCGCACTCACCGCGCGCGTCCCCTCCAGCCTGGTGCGCCGCTTCCGCAAGAAGATGCGGCGCACCGGCGCCGATGCGGAACTCTCCGATGTGAAACTGGCGCTCCTGCGGTTCCTGTGCGGGGCGGCCTCGGAGCAGTTCAAGATCCGAATCGTGACCCCGCCGATGGTCCGCAAGGGCGTGAAGGAGCCTCGGCTCAGCCTGGACCATGACTTCGTGCTGGATGTGGAGGTTGATACCGCGGCTGCGCTGAAGTTTCCCGATTGCTCCGGCGTGGAACTCCTGCAGCCGGAGTCGCCGGTCACCGAGGCGATGATCGATGAGGAGATGAACAACCAGTGCCTCCAAGCTGGAAAGCGCGCCTCCGCGACGGCGGTCTCGGCCCCGTGCGAATGCGTGGCTCGCGTCCAGATGCGGCTGGCACCTGAAGAGTCTCCCTTCTACGCGGCGGAGAGGGATCAGCTGCTCATTGCTGCGACGGATTCGACGCTGCTGGTGGCCGGCGTGGCGTTTCCCGGTGTCACCGCGGCCCTGATTGGAGTGGCCGCGGGCTCGACGACCTCCATCGAAGCCTCATTCCCGCTGGATCACCCAAGTGCCTTGCTTCGCGGACGACCGGTGTCGATATCGATCACGCTGGACAGCGTGCAGTCGATCCAACCAGCGACCGTCGACGAGGTGTTGAAGCAGTACGGGTCCACGACGGAAGCTCGGCTCCGCACACAGGTCAAGTTTGCGCTGGAGCAGAGACGGGTCCAGTCCATCCGGTCCACCCTTCGGGAGCAGATGGAGCGCGCCCTGCCCACGCTGTGTCCCATCGACCGGCCGGAGTGTCGGATCAGATTGCTCGCCGCGCGCGCCGAGGGCGAGTTTCGCGGCCTGGCGCGCGCGCGCGGATGGAGCGACGAGCGCACGCTCCAGGAACTGGAGGCACACAAGGCTCGGGCGCTGGCGGTCGCCGAGCGCCAAGCGCGCCTGCGCGTCATCCTCCAGTCGATCCCGCTCGCCTCCAGCCAGGTAGACATCAATGAAACCACGCTGACTGATCGAATCGCGTCGCTTGCCGCCGAGCGGGGTGTCCGCCCCGAAGAGTATCGAAACGCACTGGTCAAGTCCGGGAAGTTTGAGGAGTTCGTCGCGGATGTGGCAGCCGAGGCGCTGCTTGATGCCCTGGTGCGCAGCGCGACCATCAAGAAAGTCTCCGAGGCAGAGTGGCGCGCGGCGATGGAGGCCCAACGGGCGTGAACGGAGTCGCGGCTGCGATTGCGCTCGCGCTGGCGACGGCCGGTTTGACTCATCCGGCCCCCCAGTCAGAACCGGTCACCGCACCAGCGTGGCTTCAGGCGGTTCCGCCGACCGAAAGTGGAGTTGCATTCACGCATCGTTCGGGGCATGTGGATGGCAAGTACCCGATCGCCGAGGAAGTCTCAGGCGGCGTGGCGCTCATCGACTTTGACGGCGACGGCGACCTGGACCTGTTCTTGGGGCAGGCTGGAGCCATTCCGCTGGCCCGAGGCGCCGCGACCGCTGACGCCACCGCGCAAAGCGCCCTCTACCGAAATGACGGCGGCTGGCACTTTGTGGATGTCAGCACGGAGTTCCTGCCCGCGATCAGCGCGTACACCGTGACCGTAACGGCCGGTGATTTTGACGCCGACGGCGATGACGACCTCTACCTGAGCAACATCGGCCCCGATCTCCTGCTCCGCAACGAGGGCGGTCGATTCGTGGACGGGACCGCGGCGGCACGACTGGGCGACCCCGGATTTTCGGCCAGCGCCGCGTTCTCAGACATCGATGGCGACCGCGACCTTGACCTCTTCGTGACGCGATACCTGGACTGGGGACCCGAGATCGAGAAGGAGTGCACAGGACCCGGGGGCTTGGCGGACTACTGTTCGCCCGCGTCCATCAATGCGCCGGTGCGCGACTTGCTCTACCGCAACAACGGCGACGGCACCTTTGAGGAAATCGGGGTGTTGGCAGGGATTGGTGAGGCGAAGGGCACTGGACTAGGTGTCGTGGCACTGGACTGGAATGGAGACGGGCACCCGGACTTCTTCGTGGCCAACGACGGCATGCCCAATCGACTGTGGACATGGACGGCGACTCCGGATGGCTTCACCTATCAGGACGCGGCGCCCCGCCTGGGCTGTGCCATCGATCTCTCCGGCATCATGAAGGCCGGCATGGGGATCGCGGTCAGTGACCTGGATGGGAATGGTCGCGACGATGTGATCGTCACCAACATGGAACGGCAGTCGGACACCGCGTACCTCAACATGGGTCATTTCTTTCAGGACGCGACGGCGAAGCTGGGGCTGAGTGCCGCCACACGCGAGCGCACTCGTTGGGGCATCCTGCTGGTGGACCTGGATCTTGACGGGGATGATGACCTCTTCGAGGCCTGCGGACGTGTCAGCCTCAAGCGCGACGCGCCCGCTGGCATTCACCCGTTGGCCGAGCCGGACGCCGTCTTTGAGCGCGGCGACGGCGGCAAGTTCAGGCGATTGGATGGTGGCGTGGCCTTGGGTGGCACGGCCATTCAGTCGGGTCGAGGCGCGGCCGCCGGAGACCTCGATGGTGACGGCGACCTGGACATCATCGTCGGGAACATGGATGGACCGCCGATGCTCCTGCGCAATGATGTGCCTCGTCAAGGTCACTGGCTGGGCCTTGACCTGCGCGACGAACGCGGCGTGCGCGCGGTGGGAGCCACTGCGACCGTTACTTCGGGGACTCTCACCCAGCGCGACACTATTCGCAACGGCAGCAGTTATGCCTCTTCAAGCGATCCGCGCCTTCACTTTGGGATCGGTGCCGCCACTACGGTCGACCAGATTCAGATTCGCTGGCCCGATGGCACGACGCAGACGGTCGGCCCTCTCGCGGCGGACCAATGGCACACGATCAAGAAGGATGTGGTGACGCCATGAGTGGTACTCGATGTGGCCTTTCCGTTCACGCGCTCGCGCTTGCATCCGCCTTGACGCAGGCGTGCCTCATGCTTGGCTGCGGGGACGACTCGCCGCCCACCCCACCAACACCACCACCCGCACCGCCAACCACGGTGCCCACGCCCGTCGACCCAGCAGCGCTGGATCCAGCGGTGCGAGCGCATCTTGAACAGTTGGCTGGCGCCGTCAAGGCGAACGCCTCGGGCGGCGATTCGTGGCTTGCCTACGCCGACTCACTGCTTGCCCACAGCGAGCCCGCCGCAGCGGCGCAGGCCTATCAGGGCGCGATGGCCACGCTTCCGGACGGAGACCTATCGCTTGAGCGTGCGGCGTACCTGCGCGGGCTGGCGTTGGATGAGTCGACGCAGTCCGCGGCAGCGCTGGAAGCGATCGCCACGCTCGCGACTCGTTCCAAGCAGGCCCATGTGCACTGGCGTCTCGCGCTCCTCTTGGCGGCCGATGGGCAACTTGAGAGCGCGCTCACCGCGGCGGGCCGCGCCGTTTCACTTGATCCTCGCGACATGCGCGCTCGTGCAGCGGTCGCGCAGGTGGCGAGCGAAGCCGGCGATTGGGAAACGGCCGAGGGGGCGGCCCGCGTGGGACTCCGCATGAACCCGCGCAACGGACACCTCTACGGCATCCTGGCCGCGGCACTTCGGGCGCAGGGCAAGCCAGAGGAGGCTGCTCGGTACTCCGGTGCGGGACGATTCACCCGAGCCGACTGGCTGGACCCGTGGCTGCAAGACCTTCGAGCGCTTCGGCTCGGCGAGGCTGCCGCGCAGGATCGCTTCTACGGCTCGCTCGGTGCTGGGCAGTTGGATGCCGCGCGCGCGGCTCTGGCCACGGTCGAGGCGTCACCCTCCGCTGCCCCCTCCAGGACGGCGCTCATGCGAGCCCAGGTCGCTGTTGCTGCTGGCGATGTCGTCCTCGCGGCCGCCGCGGCCGACTCCGCGGCCGAGCTGGGGGCAACCTCCTGTGAACTGGCACTGGTCCGCGCCAGCATCGACGCCAAGAAAGCGATCGGCCCTGCTGCGCTTGACGGCATCGTCCGAATGCTGGAGGCGTCTCCGTGCGAGGGGGACAACGAGAGCGCCCGGCTGGAGCTCATTGGCAATCTCAAGTTGGTGCAGCGGGAGTTCCCTGAAGGCGTGGACGCGCTCCTTGCTGCCGATCGAGCGCGCGAGGTGGGCATCACGCCAACGCTGAAGCGTGCCGCGTCGACCTTGGAAAAGGAGATGGAGTACGCGCAGGCCGCCCGGCTGGCGCACCGTTTCTACGAAGCCGAGCCGCTGAATCCAGAGGCATGCTTCCTGCTCACGGTCATCTCACTGCGGTCAGGCGACATCGAAGGCGCGCGGCGATGGGGCGCGGAGCTGGCAGCACTTGCGCCCAACAACCCGACCACCAAGCAGCTGCTGGCGGAAATCGGGGCGGCGTCCGCGGCCAAGTGAGGTCGCGTCCAGGGCGAAGCACCTTCGGGCCAGCGTCACTGAGGGATCGGTGTCGTCTGCACCTTGTCGCCGCGCGACACATCCACGCCCCAGGTGAGCACTGACTTGGCTGGGCCTTCCGCGGCGGCCGCGGCCAACAGGAGCACCCACTTGAGAATGCCCTGCTTCTTGGCCAGATCCGTGTACTCGGCGTCGGTGGCGAGTGGCGCGGAGGCGTCCACCAGCTTCACCTTGATCTCGTCATTGCGAGACACTGGCATGCGGTCCCACACTTCCAGGGTCACGGCGTTGGCACTCGCGTTCTGGAGATCGATCCGGTAGCGGATCTTTGTGTCCTTCGTCCCGCCAAAGAGCCCCGAGGTCTCCGTCTTGCTGCTCACGACCGTGCGAGTCGCCGTGACATTGGGGTCAATGCCGAAAAAGACCTCGAACTCGGCGCCGGATGGCACTTCCACCATCGCGGTTGGACCGATGAAATCGCCGTCCAAAAAGATGCGCGCCTCGCCGGCGAGCAGGAGGAACTGGCTGGCGTTCTTGGCATCGCCTCGGAGATAGACGCCCTCGGCAACGACTGGCTGAGCGGCGTGGACGAACTTGGGCTCACAGTCGATCGTCGTGATGCGGGTGGTCTGACTTGAGTTGCCGTCGCTGGGGACGGTGACGGCGCGAGGGAGCGCAAAGGTCACGGCGGTGCCGGTGGAATCCACGGCGGCGGCGCTGCTGGCACGTTCAAGTGACTTCTTGCGCACTCCCAACGCGTACCCCCCCGCCCTCCCCCCAGCGTCGCCGAGGGTTCCGCCTTCTGACCGGTCAAACCTGTCCGCGACCATCTCCGCCGGAGCCATGGCAGCGGGCGGCGGTGGCACAGACACATCCACATAGACCGGCCGGACCACCGGTGGATTGGCTGCCGTTGACGGCTCCGCGGTGGAGAGGGTCATCGCCACCTTGTCCCACGATTCGCCGGTCGATTGCATGATGACGGCGTCGTACTCCAGCGTGATGGCGCCGGGCACACGATTGGCTCGAATCGCGTAGGTGGGCGTCCACGATGCGTCGTTCACCAGATGTTGGAGGGAGACGGAGACCTCTCCCTGCTCGACAACGACCAGGCTCACGACGGCGAGTCGGTCCACGAATTGGCCGCCGCCCATCGCGGCCATCTTGCGCTGGACGGCACTGAGCGACTCGGTCGCCGCCTTCACTTCCAGTTCGTTCTGCTGGAGCTGCTGGAAGATCGTGCCACGCGCGACGGCGACAAACTCCAGTTGCTTGGTGGCGGCCTCGATGTCGAATGCTGCCTTGCCAGCCTCGTCAGACTTGCCCTGCGCACTCTCCGCGAGGAGGCGATCCAGGTACTTGCTCCCGAACTCAATCCCGGCGCGGGCGGAATGAAGTTCGCGGATCTTGGCTTCAATGCCGTCGGCTTCCTTCTTCAGCGCCGCCCACTCGGGGCTCCCCAGGCGAGACGCCGACGGCACTTCCTTGAACTGCACATCCATGAGGCGACCGCCGGTCACCCGCGCCTGCAACGACTCGGGCTCCAACGATTCCGGGAGTCCCGCAAACTCCACTTGGTAGTAGTCAGGCGCCAGCCCCAGTTCGGCGGTGCGCGTCACTTGTGCGCGGCCCTGATAGAGGACCACCGCATCGACCGGCTCGGTCACTCGATGCACCGTCGGTTCGCCAAGGTCCTCCTGTGCGGCGGCCGTTCCAGACCATCCACACACAGTGGCGAGGCACAACCCGACGATGGCGGTCATGGGACGCGGCGTGGTCATTGGCATGGTGGGATGCTAGCCCTATCGACCGCGCCGCCCGCAGAGGGGATCGGCGTACGCTCCAAGCGTGTGTGGCATCGCTGGTCTCTTGGATCCCTCGCGTACCCGCCGCGAGTGGGAGCAGGAACTGTCCGCGATGGCGCGGGCACTGGCGCATCGGGGACCCGATGAAGAGCGGACATGGCATGACGCGTCGCTTGGCATTGGGCTCGCGTTTCGCCGTCTCCGCGTGGTGGACCTCACGGAGGCGGCCAGTCAGCCGATGCACTCCCGCTCCGGCCGTTACACGATCGCGCTCAACGGCGAGATCTACAACTTTCGCGAGTGGCGCGATGAGTTGACTCGTGCGGGCGCGCAGTGGCGAGGTCACGGAGATGTGGAGGCCTTTCTTGAGTTGATCGACCAGCGCGGGCTGGACGAGGCGCTCTCGCGCGCTGCCGGGATGTTCGCCTTCGCGCTGCTGGATCGGGAGCGCCGCGTCGTGTGTCTGGTCCGGGATCGGCTGGGCGTCAAGCCGCTTGTGTGGTCTCGGCTGCGGGATGGCTCGATCGCATTCGCCAGCGAGTTGCGCGCGCTGCGGACGCTCCCAGGGTTTGATGCTGCACTGGACGACTCCGCGGTCACCGCCTTTCTCCGGTTTGGCTGCATCCCGGCGCCACGGACGATTCACGCCGCTGCGCACAAGGTGATGCCGGGGGAAATGGTGGAAGTACCGCTGGCCGATGCCGTGCATGCCGGCGAAGTGCGGGCGCGTCGATGGTGGAGCCCGCTTTCGGCGCTGGATAGCGGGTCCGGGGCTGGCCCAGTTTCCTTCGCGGCGGCGGTGGACCAGATCGGAGCCTTGCTCGCGGCGGCAACAGGGGATCGACTCCTCTGCGATGTCCCGCTCGGTGCCTGGCTCTCCAGCGGAGTCGACAGCAGCTTGGTGTGTGCCACCGCACAGCGCGAGTTGCGTGGGCCACTCCAGACCTTTTCGGCGCGGGTCATGGACCCTGCCTACGACGAGTCATCCGGAGCCGCGGCGATCGCCAGGCATCTGGGGACGGCGCACACCTCGCTCAAAGTGACCGGCGCCGACGCCCTTTCGCTCGCGACGGAACTCCCCGCGCTCCTGGACGAACCCTTCGGTGACTCCAGCGTGATTCCGACGATGCTCCTTGCACGCGCCACCCGCCCTCATGCGACAGCCGTCTTGAGTGGCGATGGCGGCGACGAACTCTTCGCTGGCTACGACAGACAGTCCTGGTACGCGCGACTCTCCCGCTGGTGTGGGTGGATGCCAAGGCCCGTGCGCCTGGTGCTGGCGGCGATGACCTCGGCCAGCGGACACCCTCCGCTCTCGTGGGCAGCCGCGCCATTCATGGGATCGCTCCCCGGCGGGCGTCGCAGCGCGCACACGGGAGATCGGGTGGCCCTCCTTGCTGCGGTGCTGCGTGAACCAGGGTGGGAGCAGATTCCGGTGCTCCTTGCGCAGACCAGCCTGGACCCCGCCGCGCTCCTGACGCAACCGGAGTCGTGGCAGCCCGAGGCGAGCGAGTTGCTGTCGCTCCGCTCGCTGGCACATCTGTCGCCGCTGCGTCGTTCCATGCTGTGCGACCTGACACTTGGGCTCCCCAACGACCTCCTGACGAAGGTGGACTGGGCCTCGATGCAGTGTGGACTGGAGGTTCGATCCCCCCTCCTGGATCACCGACTCTACGAACTCTCGGCATCGTTCCAGCAGCAAGCACTGCTGCACGGGGGTCGATCCAAGGCGATCCTTCGGAGCCTCTTGGCTCGAAGTGTGCCATCAGCAATGATCGAACCCCGCAAGCGCGGCTTCGGCGTGCCCCTGGCGTCGTGGCTCCGCGGCGACTTGCGCTCCTGGATGGACGAGACGTTCAGCGACGCCAGCCTCGGCGCGGTGCCGTTGCTGCGGACCGACGCCCTGCAATCGCTCTGGCGCGCTCACCTCGCTCATCGAACAGACGCGCACGCCACGCTGTGGAACGCCGCCGTCTTGGTGCGGTGGCTGGGGCGATCGTCGCGGTTGGGCTGATCGACGCGGACTCAGCCCGTCCAGGCCGCCAGCAGGATTGACAAATCTCCGGCGTCGACCAATCCGCTGCCGTCGATATCCGCTGCGCCGGCTGCACCGCCCGATTGACCCCACGCGCTGAGCAGGAGGGCCAAGTCGGAGCCGCTCACGGCGCCGTCGCCGTCGATGTCCCCAAGCACACCGTTGTCCGGCGGACCGAGGGAACCATCGGCATTCTGTCGAGCGGCGTAAATGTCGGACGTACCGCTGCGAAAGTCCATCCAGACCCACACCACGCCGCCGTCCACGCCCAGTGCGGCGGGCCGGCTCTGCGATCCGGTGGCGGAGCAGATCGGGAGCGGGTTGAGACCCCACTCCGAGGCGCCATTGGCATCGAATCGAAGCGAGCCCATCGTGGACACCGTCGCAGTGGACCAACGCAACGCGCTGGCGACCGCCTGTCCATCCAGCAATGAGACTCGCGTCCAGAAGGTGTCGTAGGTCGTCGTCGACATGGGGTAGACCGCAACGCCATTCTCGCCCCACAGCCGCACACCCGCCGCGTTAAACGCCTGGATGGCGGAGCCATTGCTGGAGCTGGGGGCCGGCAGCCCCTGGTCCCAGGTGACAAAGGTGCGACCCGTCGCCGCGTCAAAGACCACATCGGGAGAAGTGCGATCGACCCCGGTGCTGGTCGAAGTCACGGTCACGCCGTTGGTGCCCCACAGCCGAGTCCCGCTGGCATTCAAGCGCTGCGCCTGGCACTGGAGTGGCGAACTGGTGTACCACGCGAAGATCGCCCCACCCGCATCGTCGATCACGAAGCCGGGAAAGTTGCCAAACTGCAAGGACCCCGTCGAGAACACCGGCAGCGTGACCGCGCCCCACAAGGCCGTCCCGTCAGCCGCGAACTTCTGTGCCTTGAGTGTCTTGGCTCCCGTGAAGGTCGTGTAGTGCACCACGCTCACGATGGTGCTTCCGTCCGTGCCGCCGCTCTTGACATCGCTCGCGATTTGAGTCCCTGCGCCGCCGATGGCGATGCGGGTGGGCCACGCAAGCTGGCCGTCAGCCTTGATCCGGTGCACATAGGAAGTCGCCGCGCCGCCATTCCAGGCCACGACGACATCGCCGTTGCTGGCCACCCCCACCTTGGGCTGGTTTGCGAACTCCGTCGATGGGCTCACCTGCACGCCATTGGCGCCCCAGGCCATCGATCCATCGGCATTGACGGCTGCGACCGTCACTCGATCACCGCCGAAGCGTGGATCCCGGAACGCCAGGATGGCTCGGCCCTGGAGGTCCGCGGCCAATCCGTAGTCCTGAGTGCTTGAGTAGGTCCGATCGGCCACCAGCACGCCGTTCGCCGCCCACATTGCATTGCCCATGGCGTCCATGCGCTGGAGGTAGACGTCGTACCCGCCAATGCGATTGTCAAACCAGGAGATGTAGCACCCCCCCTGACCATCGGGGACGATCTTGGGCTGGGTCTGTTCACCGGTGGCGGTGCAGATCCCATTGTCGGCGGCAGCGTCCGTTGACCAGTCCGCGTGGACCGAGCCGATAATGGGTGACACGAAGAGTGCGAGGACGATGGATGTCAATGACTTGCTCATGGCGAAATCCGATCGGCAAAGATAACTCCGGCAGCGGGGGATTGCCTCAAATCCAGAACAATCCATGCAAAGTCGTGTCTGTGGCGGTGAGCGAGGCGTCCGGAAGCACACCTCTCCCGAGTCACCAGCCGTGGCATTGATCCCCAGCGCGGCGGGCGGGTGGCGAGGTGCGCTCGCCTTCTGTTCTGGGCTGGGGGCCGGTCATGTCTCCCTGCTGGTCTTCCCTCTGGGAAGTGTGCCTCTGGCATCTGGCTGGGCGCGGAAGCCACAGGCTGGCGCCCCACCCTCTCATCGATGGCGTGGCCTCCATCCAAGAGGCTCGTGGCAGGTCGATCACGGCCTCCATCTCGCAACTCCTCCACAATCCAAGGATTAGGGCCCTGGCGATCACCTACTTCTGTTCCGCAGGATTGGTCTTTGGTCTGGCCGGATACTGGAACCTCACCCTCCAGCTGGCGTACGGTCGATCGACCGAGCTGGCGGGGTGGTTTGGCACCGCGTTCTTCCTCGGCCTGGCCATAGGCGCCCCGCTCTCGGGCGCGTTGGTGGGTCGATCCATGAAGCCGCTTCGCCTCCTGGTATGGGGCGCGGCACTCAGCGCCATTGCCTGTGCGATCATCATCTATGTCCCTCGGGTGGACAACCTTGCAGTACCCATCTCTTTCTGGGGAATCCTCGGTCTCTCGCTGGGAACCAGCATGCTCCTCTTCCCATTGGCGGTCAGGGAGGGAGGTCCATCGACCGCTGCCACCGCCGTCACCCTCATCAATACGGCGGGACTGGTCGGCGCGGGGCTCTTTCAGTGTCTGCCGTCCATGATCATGCGGTTCGAACCAGCGATGGGCGAACTCGCTTCCATTCGATTGGCCCTCAGCGTGCAGATGATCGGTGCCTTCGTCGCATGGTTCGTGTTGATCCACTTGTCAAGATCGATGGACAACGGCTAGCATCGCACCACTCCGACATGCCGCAGGTCATCCACGCCTCGCATGGCACGATGCTGATCTCCAGCCGTGCCTATGCCCACAACGACATCATCCTCTCCATCGATGTTGGTGTCGGCATTTCGCTGGCGCCAAATCGGTACAGCGTCCAGATCGGCGTGAGGGCACATGTCTTGCCGCCACGCGACTTGCCCCAGGACGCACCTCCCTACTGGAGATACCTGAACCATGCGTGCAACCCGAGCGGCCGCTGGGTCGGCTTGGACCTACGCGCACGCCGGCCCATCGCCAAGGGCGACGAGCTGACCTTCGATTACCTCACCACCGAGTGGGAGATGAACGAGCCGTTCCAGTGTCGGTGCGGCTCCTGCGGCGGTCGCCGCATCTCCGGGTTTCGCCACGCCAGCGCCGAGGACCGACACGCGGTCGACGCCGAGCTGTCCCCGCACATCCGAGAGTTGTGGGCGACGCATGGTCTAACCAAACCGGCCCATGCGGCTGCTGCAGCACATATTCGCTGAGGCCGTCCGGCGACATGGCGACCAGGTCGCCGTCGACACGGCCTGCGCACACGCGCGGCGACGCGTGACCTACGACGAGTTGGCACGGGAGGTCGCCGGACTCGCCACCCAGATCCTCCCCGCATGCCGAAGTGCGGAACCGGAGCCCATCGTGGCGATCTGCTGCTCCCGCGAGGACGAGTGGCTCTATGTCGCGCAGTTGGCGGCCAACGCCGCGGGCGCTGCGTGGACGGTGATCGAGCCGGGAGCCCCCGATGCGCACCTCGAGCGCATCCTCAGGCTGGCGAAGCCCGTGGTGGTGCTCTGCACGCCGGATGAGATGGACCGCCTCCGCAGGATCACCTCCGCCCCCATCAGCCCACTGGGGCCCCTGCGCGAGCTCCCATCACTCGTGGAGGCGCTGTCGCTCCTGGAGCAACATCGGAGCGCCAGCCAATTGGCGTATGTGATCTTCACTTCTGGAACCACTGGCTCGCCGAAGGGCGTTGAGATCGAACACCGCAGCATCGTCCAACTGGTGGATGGTGACCTGAAGGAATTCGGGCTTGGACCAAGCGACCGAGTCGCCCAATGTTCCTCGGGTGCGTACGACTCCTCGGTCGAAGAGGTGTGGCTTGCTCTCGCATCGGGCGCGGCACTGGTCCCCATTGACGATGTCACGCTACGAGGGGGACCCGATCTGGCCGAGTTTCTCCGCCGCGAACGCATTACGGTCTTCTGCCCACCTCCCACTCTCCTACGATCGATGGGCTGCGCCGATCCCGCGCGCGAGCTTCCCGACGTTCGATTCGTGTACGTCGGCGGCGAGCAACTTCCACAAGACATCGCGGACGCTTGGAGCGTCGGGCGTCGGCTGGAGAATGGCTACGGGCCCACGGAGTGCACCGTCACGGTCGTGCGTGCGACCATCCGTCCCGGCGAGTCAGTCTCCATCGGCCGACCGATTCCCGGCTCAGCGGTGCACATCCTCGCTCTTGACGGGGACGGAATCGTTGCCGACGATGCCGCAGGGGAATTGTGCGTGTCAGGCGCGTCTCTGGCACGAGGGTATCGCGGCGCAACCGATGCTGATGCCTCTCGATTCACGACACACCCGGTTTCGCGGCTGCGGCTCTATCGAACGGGCGACCTCGCGAGGCGACGCGGCGATGGCACGCTGGAATGCCTGGGTCGCGTGGATGGCCAGGTCAAGGTTCGCGGCCATCGAATCGAACTGGGCGCGATTGAAGCAGCCTGCGCGTCGGCGCCGGGCGTTCGGGAGGCAGGGGCGCGCCTCCACGGGAGCGGAACGGGTGCGCGACTCGCGGCCTACTTGGTATCCGAGGGCACTGCGGGCGCGGGTGCAGTGGAATTGCAACGTGTCCGAGATCACCTTCTGCGCACGCTTCCGCCGCCCCAGGTGCCATCACACCTTGAGTGGATCAAGGCGCTCCCGAGATCGACCAGCGGCAAGCTGGATCGCCTTGCGCTTCCCGAGGCTCCCAGCCGCCCCAGCCACCCCAGCGCACCCTTAGGGCACGACGACACTGCCGCCGGACTCGTCCTCCTCGCCTTTGCCAGCGCCGTGTCGGTTCCCGAGGGCGTGCCCCCATCGACCCTTGTGGACTTGGACTTCTTCCACGACTTGGCGGGCGACTCACTGGCCGTCACAGCCGTTGTGGTGGCGCTCCGGCGCCACCACAACTGGTCACGCACGAGTGTGCGCGATGTCGTGCAACACCCAACCGCGCGTTCGCTCGCAGCACATCTGGAGTCGCGCACCGGACCGGCTCCGTCGACTGCTCCCACGGAGGCAGCTGAGTGGCATGCAACGGCGGGAGCGGGGAGCACACACACTCCCAGGCGAACAACGTGGCAGGTCGAGGCTCGACCAGCGACCTCCACCGCCGTTCAAGTGTCGGTCATCGCGGTTGGCTGGATCGTGCACGGCGTCATCGGCGCGTGGCTCATCTTCGCCGCCTTGCCCTGGTCACTCGATCGGTTGGGTCTGGGGCTGACTGTGCTCCTCATTGGCATCGCCACGCCCCTCGCGCGCACACTCTGGCTCCTCACAACGGTGCTGGCCACGGTCGTCACAAAGCGAGTGCTGGTGGGACGCGTCGAACCGGGTCGGGTTGCTGTCTGGAGCCATCGATGGACGCGACTCTGGATCGTCGGGAGAGTGTCGCGCTCGATCCCGTGGGGACTCATCTCCAGCACCACCATGCAGGGCTGGGTGCTGCGATCGCTGGGTGCACGCGTCGGTGAACGCGTGGAGTTCGACCCCGGCGTGGCGTTTCCGCGCGCCACCTGGGACCTGCTGGACATTGGGGACGATGCCGTGATTGGCACCGATGCCCTCCTTCAGATGAGTCGGCTGGAAGACGGACTGCTGATCCTGGATCGGGTGTCCATCGGAGCCCGGGCGGTCATCGACACACGCGCAGTTGTCGGGACTGGCGCCGTGGTTGGTGCGGACACCACCGTCGCGCCGCTCGCGGTGCTGGCGAAAGACACTCGGACGGGCGACCGCGAACACTGGGCTGGAAATCCGGCGAAGAAGAGTGGAGGAGCGCATTCGACCCCTGCTCCGGACGCGCCTTCCAACGCCGACTCTCCATTCCGCCACGCCGCCATGATCTTCGGGATGCGACTTTTTGCGGGGACCATTCCGCTCTTGGCGCTTGTCGCGTTCCTGGATCGCACCGGGATCGGTCGACGAGTCAGCGACCTGGTCGAGGGATGGCTGCTCATTCCGCAATTTGACTTGGGTGTGGCGCTCGCCATAGGGCTGGGGACCGGCGTGATCTCCGGAGGGTGGCTCCTCTATGAAGCAGTCTCATGCCGCGTGATGGGACGGTGCCGCCCGGGTTGGCATCCTCGGTTCGGGACTGAGTCCGTCCGAGTGCAGCGCAAGTTGGACCGAGTGGCGCACGCCGCGTGTTGGCTCAGCGGATCCCTGCTGTGGACCGCGTGGCTCCGACTCGCCGGCATGAGAATTGGCAAGCAGTCCGAAGTCTCCACGGTCGTCGGCGCCATCCCGGAGTTGGTGAGCCTCGGAGACCGGTGCTTCCTGGCCGATGGCACGTACTTCCAGTGTGCATCGGGCGGGTCCACTGGACTGTGCCTCTCGGAGGTGCAACTTGGAGATCACACGTTCATAGGGAACTACGCCGTTGTCGACGCAGGTCGCCAAGAGGCAGGATTGTTCCTCGGTGTCGCCACGCATTCCCCCGACCCCATCCACCAGCAGGACAACCCCAAGACTGCTTGGGTCGGCAATCCTCCGCTGGCGTTCCCTCGCATGACCGGCGCCGCCGACCCTGCGGCCTTTCACCCAGGCGGTGTGGCGATCGGCCGCCGGCTCGGGTGGGAACTGGGGCGATTCGCTCTGCCAATCGTTCCGGTCACGCTGACACTCTTTGCGTACGCGATCTTGATTCCCGCGGCTGTGGGAGTGGGTTGGATCACCCGGTTCGCGGTGACCGGCGCCGTCGCGCTGGCGATCAGCGTGATGATGCTGGTCTGCGCCATTGCGCTCAAGTGGCTGCTGCTTGGCCGCGTGCGGCCGGGAACGCGCGGATTCTGGTCCGGCTGGACCTGCCGTTGGGAGTTCCAGTACATGGCGTGGGAGATTTGGGCTCCTGCTCTCATAAAGGACCTGGAGAACACGCTGGCGTGGAACTGGGTACTGAGGCTTCTAGGCGCGCGCATTGGCACCGGCGTCGTCGTGGCGACCAACGCGGGTGAGGTGGTCGACCCCGACCAGATTGAGTACGACGACCATGCCACGGTGGCCGGACTCATCCAGGCACACACCTTTGAAGATCGACTCCTCAAGGTGGACCGCGTGCGTATCGGCCGAGGTGCCACGCTGGGTGAACACGCACTGCTGATGGCTGGTGCGTCGCTTGGCGACCACGCGATCGCTCACCCAGGAGCATTACTGCTCAAGGGCGAATCAATCGCGAATCATGCGGTCGTTGCCGGGAGCCCATCGGTTCCGGCGTGAGGTCTCTACCGCACCACGATGTGCAGCACGCTGACATCATCATCAAAGTCCGCACGGCCTGAATAGGCGCGCGCCTCGGCGAGCACTGGTTCGACCGCGGCGACGCCCTGCCGCGCGGCGGCATCCAATGCGGCACGCCCCACCTCCAGGAACTCCTCGATCGGCCGCACCCCCAACGGAGGTACCGCGCCCGCCGGCACGAAAGGCTGCAGTTCGTGAATGCCGTCGCTATAGACCATGAGATGCGAGCCCGCCGGAACGCTTGCTGAGCCGGATTGATACGCCAGTCCCTTGATCGCCCCCATGACGAGCCCCGACACTTCTTCCTCGCCACCCAAGAGCCGGAATGCCCCATCAGGCAATCGCAGGAGGACGGGGGGATGTCCGCCGCAGCCGTAGCGCAGCTCGTGCGTGGTGATGTCGATGACGCCGTACCACAGCGTGAAGAACATGCCGTTGTGCATGGACATCGGGTACATCACATTGAGCGCAGTAAGCACCGCCCCCGGGTCGCCAGGATCTGCCCCCGCCACTACGCCAGCGCCAAGTGCATTCATGACGCTCACTCCCAACAGCGCTGGGCCAACGCCATGGCCGCAGACATCCAAGAGATAGATCGCGAAGTGTGTGTCGTCGATCCATCGGTAGCCGAAGGCATCGCCACCAAGACTTGCGGAGGGGAGGAATTCCCAGTGGGTCTCAATGGATCCGGTGATCGGAGCGGGGATGAGTCGTCGAACATAGGCCGCGGCACTTTCCAGCTCCGCTCGAAGGGCGTCAAAGGCCCGGTCGCGCTCCACCTGCGCTCTGTTGACACGCGCGTGGTATCGGATGCGTGCCACCAGCTCCACGGGGTCCGGCAACTTGACGAGGTAGTCGTTCGCGCCGCGCGCGAAGGCCTCTGCCTTCGTCGCGGCATCTTCCTTGGTGCTCAGCACAATGAGGGGCACGCGGGCCATCGCGGCGTCGGCTCGATACGCGCGCACCAGGTCAAGCCCATCGGCGTCCGGCATCACCAGGTCCTGGAGGATCACATCGGGCTGCTCGGCCCGCGCACGCTCCACGGCCTCGGCTCCCTTGAGGCACGCCACGAGGGAAAGGTCGGCTTGTGATGCAAGCATCCGACGAACCGCCTCGGCGATCATGGCTTGGTCATCCACGATCATGACCTTGAGTGGTGCGTCCAGTGCGACGGAGCTGGCGGGAATGGCGACGCTTCTGATGGGGGCGGTGGCTGGAGAACTCATCAGGGCACTCTCTTCACAGTTGAATCGGCCATCGCGTGAACCACGGCGGCGCCGATGGTCTCGATGGCGTGACATCGATCGACTGCGCCGATCGACTTGGCCTCACCGGGCATTCCCCACACGACGCTCGTGTTCCGATCTTGCGCGAACGTCTGCCACCCAGCGCGGCGGAGCGTGAGCAGTCCGCTGGCACCATCGCGCCCCATGCCGGTGAGGAGCACGGCGGCACCTCCACCTGGACGCACACGCGCTGCTGACTCGAACATCGTGTTGATCGACGGGCTGTGCACATCTGAGGGCTTGCCTGGGAGCGACACCACCGCGCCCGAGGGACCGATGGCGAGATGCTTTCCGCCCTCCGCGACCAGCACGTCCCCGGCGACTGGTTCCTGTCCTGCGCGCGCCAGGCTCACGCGATGGCCGATCCTGCCTGCGAGCCAGGTCGCAAACCCCGGCAGGAATTGTGGGTCCATGTGTTGGACGATGATCGATGCCACCGATCGAGATCCAGCGCCGACCGCGATTCCCGCTCGCGCCCGGTCCCATCCCGCGAAGAAGTCAACGATCGCCTGAGGGCCTCCTGTCGACGCCCCGATGAGCAGCAACGAGTCGACCACCGTCGAGGAACCGGGTTCTGCCGATCGTCGAAGAAGAGAATCGACCGCCACCGGAGAAGCCGCGGGTGGAGCAGACGCTGGACCAGCCTTGGCTCGGAAAGCCTCAGACTCGATCGCCGCGCGAACCGCAGCGATCTTTCCAAGCAACTTGCCTGCATCGCCGCCCGCCGCACCGCCCGACGACATCCGTGGCGTATCGACGGCATCCAGCGCCCCCGCAGAGATGGCCTCATATACGCCGGGAGCGTTTCCCTCCACCGTGGCGGTGACCACGATCACCGGGCACGCAGACTGTCCCATGATCTGACGAGTCGCCTCAACACCGCCCATGCGGGGCATCACAAGGTCCATGAGCACCAAGTCGGGAGTGTCAGCGCGACACTTGGCCACGGCCTCGTCTCCGTCGTTGGCCACCCAGGCCAGCTCCGCACCAGGCACCAACGCGACCGCTCGCTTGAGGGCTTCCCGGGCCATGGCCAGGTCGTTCACGATTGCAATTCGGTAGACCATACGGTAGTGCGCGATCAGCAGGAGAGACTACGGCGCGCCGATCAGGTTCGTGATCGTGGCGGCGAAGGTTTGGTCGTGAAACGAACCCTTGGTGAGGTAGGCATTGGCGCCGGCATCCAGTCCCGCGCGGCGGTCCTCTTCTCGATCCTTATAGGACACGACGGCAATCGGGAAATGGGCGAACCGCTGGTCGGCGCGCACCAGCTTGACCAGCTCGATGCCATTCATGCGCGGCATGTCGATGTCGGTCACCATCAAGTCAAACGCGCCAGCGCGGAGTTGGTTCCACGCGTCGATGCCATCGACGGCCACCGCGACTTGGTACCCCATCCGGGTCAGCAACTGTCGCTCCACCTCCCGCACGGTGATGGAATCGTCGACCACCAGCACGCGCTTCAACGCAGCGGCGAGGTGGATCTCGTGGCTGGCCGCACCCAAGCCGCGGAGTGTGCCCTCCGTGAGCCCCTTTCGGAGCGTCGCCAGCATGTCTTCCACATCCACGATGAGAGCCGGCGCGCCGTCATCCAGGATCGCGGCACTGCTGATGTGCGGCACCTTGCCCAGTCGTCGGTCAAGGCTGCGCACCACCAGGTCCTGTTCGCCAAGGAATCGATTCACAACGAGGCCGACGGACCCATGCTCGTCACCGAGCAGGACCACGCTGGTCACCTCGCTCCGCGACGCTTCACCAAAGCCCAGGACCGCCGCGCCATCCAGAAGTCCGACCGACTCGCCATCGACCTGGCATTGCAGTCGTCCCTGCACGGTGGTGACATCGTCCCCCTCCAATCGCAGCACGCGTTCAATCCGTGCCAGCGGGAAGGCGTAGGGCTCCCCGCCGATCTCGACCAGTGCCGCCCGGAGCACGCTGAGCGTGACTGGAAGCGTGAGCGAAAAAGTGGTCCCGATGCCTAGTCGACTCTCTAGGCGCACGGTTCCGGCGGTTGACGTGACCATCTGTTGCACAACATCCAGCCCCACGCCGCGCCCGGAGACTTCCGTCACCGAACTGGCGGTCGAGAATCCGGGGAGGAAGAGGAAGTCAAACAGCTCGCGTTCACCAAGCGTGTTGGCGACTTCACGCGTCTGCATGCCGCGCTCGATGACGCGTTCCCGAATGCGTTCTACCGGAATGCCGCGACCATCGTCGGAGACAAGGACCAGCAGTTGCCCGGCCTGATGTCGCGCCTCCACAACGAGTCGCGCCTGCGATGGCTTGCCCGCCGCTCGACGGTCGTCCGGCCTCTCGACACCGTGATCCAGCGCATTGCGGATGATGTGGTTGAGCGGTGCCTCCAGCCGCGCCAGGATGTCGCGATCAACGGGGACATGGCCGCCGACGATGTCCAGGTGCACATCCTTCCCAAGCTTCCGCGCCAAGTCCCGAACCATTCGCGGGAAGCCGGCCACGCCCTCTCGGAATGGGCGCATCCGACTCCCGACCACTTCGTAGTAGAGCGCGGTGGAGACCTCTTCCGTGCGTCGAAAGAACGCCTCCAGCTCGGCGATGCGTGCGACCAGCGCCGCTTCGACCTCGGCCACCGACTCGTCCACCTCTCGCAGCGACTCCACTCCCGCGCGGCGGACGGCTTCTTCCACGGCGCTGCGAAGTCGACGGGTGTCACTGCGGAGCGAGGCGAGGGCACGGCGCAATGCCGGTGAACGACGACCCTCCACCATCGATTCACCCGCCAGCTGCATCATTCGATCCAAGTTCTCGGCGTTCACCCGCACAGTCCGCGCGTCGGGGATTTCCGCGGCGCTGGCCCCTCCCGACGATGCTGCCTCGACGCGCGGTATCGCCGCGGGTTCGGTCAGCAGTTCGCTGGGCTTTGCCGCCACTTCCACCAACCCTGGGGCCGCGGTCACCGTGGTATCGCCCGATGCCGGAGGCGCAGCGCCAAGGGCTACGACAAGCCTGTCGATCTCGGCGCGATGCCGATCGGCCCATCCGGCAATCTCGGCCTCGTCCTGCCGCGAAAGCCGCTCCAGCAGGTCCGTGCCGGCGAGCAGTTGGTCGATCCGGCCACGAGTGGCCGTTTCAGCTCCCTTCTGCATGCGAACGAGCGCGTCTTCCATATGGTGCGCCACGGAAACCGCGGCGTCCACGCCGACAATCCTCGCCGCCCCCTTCATGGAGTGCGCGGCACGCATGAGCGGCACGATCACGCCAAGGTCCGTCGGCGCCTGCTCCAGCTGGATCAATCCCTCGTTGAGGGCAGCACAGTGCGTCTCCACCTCGGCACGGAAGAGCTCAAAGAGGCTGAAGCCCGACAGGTCGCTCATCGAATGGCCCCCTGCGCCACACACCCAAGGGCCTTCGCATCAAGCACGATCACCTCGCGACCGCTCAGTCGCGCCAGCGCGTCAGTGCATCCATTGTGTGCCGCCGCCAGCGTGAGTGGCGGCTTGCGCAGTTCCGCAGCGTCCAGGTCCTCGACACCAAAGATGCGGTCGACCTCGATCGCCCAACGACGTCGCGACTCCTCGATGACGACAAGCGGCCGATTCGGGACGGCACTCCCGGGCACTGCCTTCCCAGCCTGCTGCGCGCCGGCATCCAAGCCGAGCGCTCGCTCAAGGGCAAAGCACAGCAACAGCTCGCCTTCGTGGTTGGCGATGCCGCGGAAGATGCTGTTGGTGCGGTGCGGGACTCGATGACGCGGCGCGCGCGCGATCACCATCGCAACATCGGCGGCACGGAACGCCATCGTTTCACCACCGCATTCAACAAGGAGCAGGCTCACCCGGTCAAGTCCCACCTCGATGATGGGCGCTGCCAGGGCTCGCGTGGCAGCGTCCAGATCTGCGTCGGACAACGGCTTGCCAAAGAGTTCGCGCATTCCGGGACGTGCCAATGCTCGGGAATCAGCGGGCTGGGGGCCACGAGGAGGCTGCGTCACGATTCACCTCCGGCGCCGAGGCTGGCGCGTTGGCGGAAGCGACGACCACCCTCCATGTCACCGCGACGCTCCGCCAGCACCGCCATCGTGAGGAGCGCCTCGTCGTGATTCGGCTCGGCGTAAACCACTTGCCTGAGCCACTGCTCGGCGGCGGGGTCGTCGCCCGCGGCGAGGGCCAGTGTCCCCAGCAGGTGGAGCAGCGCGGGCTCACGCGCGCCACCCGCGTGCAAGGCCGTTGCTGCAGTGCGAGCCTCGTCCAATCGACCCTCGTCCGCGGCACGCTGGGCGCCCAGGAAGGTGGCTTGGCTGCCCCCCCCATTCGGGGCCGCTGCAATATCTCCGCCACGCGATGATGGAGCGGGTGGCCGCGGCTCTGCGTGCGTGTCGTGACGGCGTCGAAACATGAACGCCGAGGCCGGGGCGGCCTGAAGCGAGACCAGTTCAGCGTCGAGCCCCAAGAGTGCGGGCCGATCGGCGTGGCCGAGGAGCACGATTCCGTGCGCCGCCAACAGTCGCGTGATCTGCACGCCGATCTCCCTCCGACCAGCCTCGTTGAGGTAGATGGCGAGGTTTCGGCAATAGACCACGTCATAGATGGCCGCCGGCCGCTGGAGCAGGCACATCGGTGCCGACCCGCATTCGAAGGTGCATCGCTCCCTCACTTGTGGATCGATCCGTGGCATCCCATTGTGCATGGTGACCCAGCGCTGAGCCCAGGCGGGAAGTTCTGCACGGAGCGCCATGCGCGGCAACTGACCCGACGTAGCCGCCTCGATCGCCGCCGCGTTCGGGTCGAGCGCGTCCGCCTGTACGGTGCGAACAGCCATTGAGGGATCCAGTCCACACTCCACGAGTGCGGACGCTGACGCAATCATGGCCGAGAGCGGCTCGGCGCCGCTCGCGCACGCGATGCTGAGGATGCGCAGGGGTCGTTGCTCCGACCAACGGTGCCGGTGTTCCACCACCCAGCGTCGCAAGTACTCAAATGAATCCGGGTACCGAAACAGCCAGGTCTCCGGCACGGCGATCTGCGCGCGAAGCCAGCCCACCTCCTCGTCGCTGCGCTCCACGAGCTCGGCGTACTGCACCGGCGAATCCATCCGATGCTTCGAACATCGCTCCGCAACGAGAGCCGACAGCGACGGCGTGCGCACCAACTCCGGCTGCAGTCGCTCCCTGATGAGCCGATGCGCAATGCGATCCAATGCATCATCGCTCATGCCGTCCGACTCCTGGCCAGTTCGGAGGTCGCGTGCGGTGCCGGAGCGGTCAACTGCGCGTGCGCGCGAGCAAGCATCGCTGGGTGGAATCGCTGGAGCGCCTGTCCATCGAGCCGCTCCACCGCACCGATCCAGGCGGCGGCGCCGGGACCGGATTCCCACCGACCAGCCTCAGGAACCACAGCGTCATCCTCCAAGGCGTCCACGGACATCGCGAATCGAAACACTCGAGCCTCAGTCGGTGAGCCGGCCATCTCCGCGCCCCCCTCCCCCGAGCCGAGCGACGACTCCATGACCAAGACTCGCGCGCCGAGGGTTGGCGCCACTGATCCCGTGCCCAGAAGGAGTCGCGCGCCGTCCACGAGTGGGAGCAGGCTGCCGTGCACGTCGATGACTCCCGTCACGAAGGGGGGCGCCGCTTGCACCGGCTGTGCGCGCACCAGCGGATGCACCGACTTCACGATCGACGACTCGATCGCGAACCGGTACCCGCCAACAACTACGACGAAGGACCGCATCAGTCTCCTCGCAACCGGAATGCGGCGACGGCCGTGCGAAGCGTGCCGACCGCGGTGCGAAGTTGTTCCGAGGCCTTGCCAAACTCGCTGACCACATCCGCCGTCGTGCGGGCGTTTGCAGAGAGCGTTCCCATGGCATCGCAGATCTGCGTGGCTCCCGCGGCTTGGCTCCGCATGCCTTCGCGCACCGTGGCGAAACTTCGCGAGTTCTCGGCCACGGCCGCGATGATGCCGGACACCCGTTGTCCCACTTCCTTGACCTCTTCCACGTTGCGTCGGACCTGGTCGTTGAATCGATCCATCTCCATCACGCCGCTGGACACGGCTCCGCGCATCTCCTTCACCATGCGCTCGATGTCCAGCGTGGCCTGTGCGGTCTGGTCGGCCAGCCTGCGGATCTCGCGGGCGACCACCAAGAACCCGCGGCCGTACTCGCCCGCCTTTTCAGCTTCGATCGCGGCATTCACGGAGAGCAGGTTTGTCTGGTCGGCAACCTTGGTGATCGTCACCACGACGCTGCCGATGTTTACCGCCTTCTCATTGATCGTGGCCAGCCGGTCGGCGATACCGACCGTGGCAGCGTTGAGCGCCTGCATCGCATGCTCCATCGCATCCAGCCGCTGCGTCCCTTCCTGCGCCCCCTTCGCCGACGCCTGCGCGCGCTCGTTGACGGCATCCATCTCGTGCGCAAGCTCCTGCCCCGTGGTGGTGATCTGGCGGGCGGCCACCGCGATCTCGGCGCTGCTGGAGCCAAAGGTCGCCACCACTTCCTCTTGCCGCTTGGACGACGCAGCCAACTGGTTGCTGGTGGAACCAATCTCCAGGCCGGCCTCGCGCACTTGCCCCACCAGCCTGTTCAGGTCGCTGGTCATGCTGTCCAGCGCACGGAGCAGGTCGCCCGTCTCGTCAATCTCCGTGCTGCCCGAGGGTACCGAAGTGAGGTCACCCTGCGCGACGCATTGAGCTGAGGTGGCCGCCACCAACATGCGGCCGGCGACTCGCCGCGCAGCGAACAGCACCAATCCCGCAATGAGCACCATCCCAAGCCCCGCGACGCCAAGTGTCTTGGCGGTGCTCGCCATGATGGGACCCAGGATTCGATCCGATGGCACGCTCATCACGAGGTACCAGTTGCCCGTGGCGATGTGCGCGACCGAGAAGAACGACTCGCCACCCGCGGCGGGATCCTCTCGTTCCGTCGTTACTTTGCGAGCCGAGAGTTCTCCCCAGATCGGCCCGTATGCCGTCTCCGCGACCTGCACTGTTCGCCAGTCGCGGAGCGGAACGCCATACGTGCGATCGGTTCCGTCCGACGCCACGACGACGCGGCCGCGGCCCGTGACCACGACGATGTCCACATCCAACTCCGCAGCTTGGCGATCGATTTCGACCTGAAGGTCTTCCAGAGCACGATCCGCTCCGATGACGCCGACAAAGGCGCCGTCTCGGATGATCGGGGTCATGTTCTCGACCATCAGCTTGCCCTCATACGCGTAGGGCTCGGTGAGAATCGTGCTGGCATCGTGCCGCTTGGTCCAGTTCTCCAACGGCAGCTGGTACCACATGTCCGAGTCCATGCCGGTGAGCGCCTTCAAGCCGATCGCATTGCCGTTCTTCCAATCTCGGAACCAATAGGCAAGCATCCGGCCGTCCTCGTCGATCGCGCCAGCGGGAACCATCGACGCGTCATTTCCGTCGGCGTTTGGCTCGTAGCCGATGCCGATTCCAGTGATCTGCGGTGCGGCCTCAAGTGCGGCACGGCCGAGCCGAAGGGTGGCCTCACGACTCCCGAAAAATCCACCAGCCTCCATTTGCGAGGCCGCCAGCGACCGCGAGACCTGGAAGTTGCGCGCAATGTCCGCCTCCACCCAACTGGCCAGGCTTCTGGCTTCCCACTCCAGAATGTCCTTCGCGTCGTCAAGCGTTCTGTTGTAGGTATCCCACGCCGCGACTCCGGCGACGGCGAGCATCACCACGATTGTGGGCGCAAGACTGGCCAGCAGCAACTTGCCCAGCAGGCTTCGATGAAATGCCCGTTGGCGGTGGTCCTGCGTGAGGGTCACCGCGTGAGAATAGGTTGAATTGAACTCAGGGCGGCGAGCCTGCAACTTTGATCGCTACCGGACCGACGTCGAGCTGGCCTCGCTCCTCAGGACTTGCCGAAAAGCTTGCCCAGAATGCTGCGGCCCGCCTTCTCGTGCCGCACCAGAATCTCCAGTTCGCCGGCGTCAAAGAAGACGCCGCCGCAGCCGGCGCACTTGTCGATCATGACGCCGCCCTGCGCGACCTCGCTCATGGTCCCGCCGCACTTGGGGCATCGCATCCAGTGGGCTTCCTTGGCTGCGGACGCGGCAGCGTCAACACGCTGCGCGCTCAGCTTCTCACGCAACTTTGCAAGCGCCTCCAGCTCCTGCTGCTTGAAGACGGCCTCTTCATGGTCGTATCCGGTTGGTTCGGTGGAATTCATGACGCGGCCGATTCTAGCGACGGAATCTCTCCTCGTAGAGCGCGATCCACGCCTTGGGGGACATGCGCCTGCGCACCGACACACACATCCATCGGCATCTGGGCCAGGTGGTGGCCATGTGCGCCATCATCAGGAAGCCTGCGCCGGCTGGGCTCGATTTCCCGCTTCGCGACTAGGCCACTCGCTACCCTATCCCAATGCTTCCCGATCGACCGAAGAAGCCCCCGCTGAGCATGCACGCCACAATGCGTCGACAGCAACGCGGAATCTCGGACGAAGCCATCCACGCGCTTTTGCAGCACTCCGACCGATACCACGCGGGGGATGGTGCGCTGGCGTACTTCATGAGCAAACGAGCGGTGCAGCGCGCGCGCCGTTTCTATGGGATCAACCTGAGCGAGTGGGCCAACATCGCGCTCATCATGTCGCCCGAGGGCGTCGTGATCACGGTGCAGCATGTTGCGCGGCCCAAGCGGAGTTGGCGAGGGAAGCACTAGCGCGGAGCACGAACGCGGAGCACGAACGCGGAGCACGAACGCGGAGCACGCTCAACGCGCCCGATCATGGCTCAGCGCGCTGCCGCATACGCCTCGTACACCACGCGGACGACTTCCGCCCCCAGAGCGCCATCGCAGTGGGTCACCGTCCCGTTCGCCGCGCACTCGGCCACGTGCTGCACAAGTCCCTGTTGCCCTGACGACATATCCTCGTCGGGCATCGCGTGATTCCAGCCGGCCTGGCCGCTGGCCTTTTCCATCATGTACTCGTTGCCAAACGTCCCGTCGCGAGCGGAGTAGGTTCGCAGCGCATCGTTGGGCGAGAGTGCCACCTCCAGTCGGTGATCACTGGCGAGGATCGTCATGTGGCTCTGCATGCCGCCCATCATGACATCGCTTCCAAAGACGGTGCCGACACTGCCATCGCTGAACTGCATCGTCGCCGTGCCCCAGGACTCGACATCGTGCCAGCCAGTGGCGACATCGCAGGTCGCACCCGGTGACATCGCGCGAGTGACATCCGCGACGGCGCCGGTGACTCGCGTCACGCTCACCGCACCTGCGCCACGGCGGGCGGCCTCGCGCGCCTTGAGCCACAGCATCGCGCCAATGGGATGCGACCCAAGTCGCAGCAGCGCCCCGCCGCCCACATGTCGCCACTCCTTGGCATAGGCCGAATGTGAGCCGGAGTGGCTCTCCCAGCCTCGCATCTCCAGGATCACGCCGTTGCTGGCGGCGTTCAGCGCGGCGGCTCGCTGGAAGGCGGGCGCGAAGATCCAGTTCTCGCCATAGAAGAGCTGGACGCCCGCGCGCTTGCAGCCATCGATCATGGCTTGAGCGTCCTCGCACGCACGCGAGAGCATGATTCGCGGGGCGGTCTTCGCAATCTCCTCGCGAGGCGCTCCAGGCGCGCACCCCTGCCCGGTACACGCGGTCAACGGCTTCGTGCAGAGGACATGCTTGCCGGCCGCAGCGGCTCGCGCGCAAAGTTCGCGGTGGGCGGATTGCGGGACGCAGAGGTCAACCACCGTGATGGATGGATCGGAGAGGAGTTCTTCGATCGATCCCCCACGCGACCACCCGTGATCCGCGGCGAAGGCTCGCGCGCGCGACGGATCACGGCCGGCCACCATGGACTTTGCAACGTCGATCCCAAAGACTCGCGCCCAACATCTGGATCGTGTCTTGGCGAGGAAACCGTGTCCGATGATGCCAATCCCAACGCGTGTGCTCATGACGATCCTTCGAAGAGAGTTCGGAGATGCGAGAGGTAGTCGGGACCCTTGGTCATTGCATACCACGCAAGGAAGGTCCCGAGCACGATGGTCGCCAAGGCTAGAGCGCCAGCCCAGGCGACCAACTTACCGCCAGTCGGCCGGTCGCGACCCAAGTACGCGCCACTGCACTGAAGCTTCAGGAACGCAACATACACCAGCGGCAGGAGGAATCCGGTAACCACCCCCGTCGGCACGGCGAGCCAGATCGACAGGTCACTCCAGTAGAGGCTGCCCACGACGGCCGGCGCGGGGATCATCGCCCCCCAACGGAATGCTCGCCCACCGAACGGTCGATTCGCCATCTCCGAGACTGCCACGCCGCAGCAGACCATGTGAAGCACGATGGTGGAGCTCACCATCGCCAGGATGCCAAGGTCGAAGAGCACTCGACCCCAGATCGGGCCCACCATCGCGCCAAGCGATTGAGCCGCCTCGACTGGACCGATGGATTTCCCAGTGAATGTCGCCGAAAGCGTGATGGCCGCCACGACCGTCATCAGCGTGGTCACGATGATGTACGGCAGCACCATCCCGAACGCGATGTCGGTCCGAGCCAGTTCTCGATGGGATCGACCCCACCCGCGCGCCAACAGCGTGTAGGGATAGAGAAAGGTCATGTTGATGCCGACCGCGGCGGCAAGTCCCGCGATGATGACGCCCAATGCGGGAACTCCATCGCGGTCGTCGGGGATTCGGAACGAGAGGAATCCGTCCACGATCTCCCCGCCGTGGCCCAACCCGACGCGCACGAACACCAGGGCAAAGAGACCGACGATGCTCCACACCATCCATCGCATGGCTCGTTCAAACGCGCCGCGCCACTTCGCACCGGAGCCAAATCCAAGCGCCATGGGGATCGCCCAGGCGAGCACGAGGAGTCCCATGCCAAATCGCGGCACTTCCCATCCGGCGACTGCGGCGAGATCGACCAGCACCGCCGAGGCGAGCGAGTACTGCGCGAGATGCCACACGACAGAAGCCACGATTGTCCCGATCGCCCAGCCCCACGCAAAGACCGGGCCGGCAAATCGGCGCATCGCCGTGAATGGTCGCATGCCAGTGGACAGCGTCTGGTGCGCGATCGCCGCGAAGACGATCCCGCCAAGGACCATGCCCAGCGCGGGGACCCACAGCAAGTCGAACCCGAATGCGGCGCCGGCGATGAGGCACGACGAGGCCGTTCCGCCTCCCATTGTGAGCGCACTCTGCAAGTAGCCGGGGCCTCCGTGGCGCATGTAGGCCCACTGCCTTGACAGCCACGGGCGCCGCAGGGCTTGCTCAAGCCACACGTTCTCTGCAGCGAGTTGCTCGGGCGGAGTTGACCCCAGAAATGACAGGTCCGACGGCGCGGAGGTCTTTGATGCGTTGACGCGGGCCTCGTCGAACATGCTTGGATGAGGCTACGCCAGTACCCTGCCATGCTGTGAGTCCGCGCAACTCGTTCACTACCACGGCCCATGCTCGCGTTGGGCTCTTGGGCAATCCATCGGACATCTATGGAGGTGCGGGGATTGGATTTGCTGTGAGTGAATTGGCGGCGACGGTGACCGTGCGGGCTGATGAGCGATGGTCCGCGCCTGGCGAAGCTGGTCAACTGCTGGAGGCCGCGTGGCAGGCATTCGCCCGTGAACTGGGCATGCTTCACGACGGCGCGCTCCCCGCGTGCTCGCTCTCGATGCAGACAACGATTCCCATGCAGTCCGGGCTCGGCGGCTCCAGCGCCATCGTGATCGCGGCGATGAGGGCGTGGGGAATGTGGTTGGGCACGCAGCTCGCGCCGATGCGACTGGCTCACGCGGCGTGGGTCGCCGAGCACACGATCTTGGGGACGATCGCGGGGCCGCTGGATCGATTGGTGCAAGCGCATGAGGGGTTGTGCGTGATGGAGTTTCAGGACCCCTTCGCCGCGGCTTCCTTGGAGCACCTCCCACCAGGCATCCTCCCGCCAATGCTCCTCGCGTGGCATCGGGAGGCGGGCCACCCCAGCGGCGATGTGCACCGTGCGGTGTTTGAGCGATGGGAGCAGGGTGACGCGCAGGTTCGCCGTGTCATGGAGTCGCTGGCCCAACTCGCGAGAGAGGGTGCGGGGCGCCTGCGCGCTGGGGATCGGCCCAGATTCCTCGAATGCATCGATCGCAACTTCGCGCTGCGCACCAAACTCTTCGATGTCGATCCTCGAGACATCCAGTTGATCCAGTGTGCTCGCTCGTGCGGAGCCGCTGCAAAGTTGCCCGGCTCCGGCGGCGCGGTGCTGGTGGTGGCGCCAGACCGGCAGTTGCTGGACGATGCGGAAGGCGCGCTGAGGCAGCTAGGCGCTTCCACTCTCCGGCCAACGGTGAAGGAGCCGACGCCATGAGCGGAGATTCCCGCACTCCGACGAGTGTGCCAACGGCAATGGCGACGATTGAACTTCGATGGACGCAGGAGATGACGCAAGCGCACCTTGATTTGCGCCATGAACAACTGCGAGTTGGCATGCCGCGCGGCAGCGAGCGCTATCCCGGCGTGGACGACGATCCGAGCACTCGGTTCTTGCTCGCGTTTGATGCGACGACAGGCAAGCTCGTTGGCTGCGCCACGATGCAGGCGGCTGCGTGCCCTCACCATGCGCATGACCCTCACGCGCAACACACCCCCTGCCGATTCCGAATCCGCGCGATGGCCGTTGCCGCCCACCACCAGAACCGCGGCATCGGATCAGCGCTGGTACGCGAACTCCAGCGACAGGCGACAGCGGATGGCTCCGGTCTCTGGTGCAACGCGCGGCTGAGAGCCGTCCCGATGTATGAGCGGTGCGGATTCCGGTGCGTCACGGCGGCGTATGAGCTGCCCAACATCGGCCCGCATCGGGATATGGTGTGGGGGGACTAGCTTTCCCGAATCGGCCGCGCTAGCTTGCCATGCATGATCGAATGGGCCTACTTCCCGCGGTCGGCGGCTGCACCAGCGCTGGTGCTGGATCTGGTCGACCTGTTTCGACAGGAGCAGGCATCGATCGACTCTCATAGGCACAAGCTCGAGAGCAATCATGTGCTCAACTGCTTGCGGCCGGGACTCCACCGACTTGGATTTGACGTTGAAACTGGCAAGTCCGCCGGCAAGAAGGTCCGGGTGCCCGTGCTCTACGGCAATCGTGGCGAAGTGTCCAAGGCATTCGATGCGGACGCTCATCACCGCGCGCGCGGTTTTGTCTTGGAGGTGGAAGCGGGGCGCGCCGTGGTCAACAACCAATTCTTGAAGGATCTCTTCCAGGCTTGCATGATGGAGGGAGTTACTCACCTCGGCATCGCCGTCCGGCAGGTCTACGGCACCAACAGATCACTCCGACACGACTTCGACACCGTCGTCACCTTCATGGACACGCTTTACGCAAGCCAGCGGCTGAAGCTCCCGCTCCAAGGCGTGCTCATCGTCGGCTACTGACCGCCTCCGCTTCCCGTCCGCTCGCGGCGAAGTGCCCCCACCTCGCCCAGGAGTGCGCTGAGCGAAGCCCGCGCTGCATCTCTTCCGCACCGAACAGCTCGCCGACCGCGGCTAGACGGAGGTCGCCGGGAAGGCAGAGCCCGGTCGCGTCGATCGACTCCCCACGCCCATCCAGCGCACTCTCCAGCGTGAACTCGCGATCCCCGGGCCGGATCGACAGCGTCACCGCGCACTCCTCCACGCCGCGCGAGTGGGCGATTTCCCACGCGAGGTCGCGCGCAAGGAACGGTCCTGCGCGATCGACCTTCCAGATGTCCTTGCCCGACATCGCGCCGCCGCCAATGGGAACTCGCGGACCATAGAAGTCCATCACGAGCTTCTTGCCGGAGAGGCCGTTGTCACCGTGAGGTCCGCCCTCGACAAAGTCGCCGCCGCCGTTGATGATGAACTCCAAGTCGCCGCTGGTGGAGAGACCCGGCACGGTCACCGACATGCGCTCGCACTCGGACCGCATTGCACCCTCCACGGCTCGTCGAGCGCGAACGCCATCCCAGCCGGCGCGGTGCTGGACTGACACCGAGATCCTGGTAATGACCCACGCTCGAGGCTCCCGATGCTCTTGCACGGACACGATCACCTTTCCGTCGGGGCCGAAGCCCAGCGACGCGTCCTGCCGAAGCCCGTGGAGCGCCAACGCCAGGCGCCGCACCAACGCCTGCTCCACCGGCATCCCGTCCGTGCCGGGAATCGTGTTTGCATAGCCCGCGACAATGGACTGGTCGTCCGCCACCTCTCGGAACTCCGCCTCCATCGCAAGCAGCGGCCCGACGCAGAGGTCCATGGACACATGAAGCGAGCCGCGCCTGGGCGGAAACACGGCGCAGTAGCCCAGCTCCGCGTACACATCCTTCGCGAGCGCAGCGATGTCAATCCCCGCCGCGTTCCGGCAGGCGATGCGTCCGTCGATGAACACACGGTCGCGATGCACCGCCACTTCCACGCCGACCAGCGCGCGGGATTCGCGCCGCCATGCTTCGAGGACGATTGAATCGGCGATGGCATCGGCCACCTTGTCCGGGTGACCCGGAAGCACCCACTCGGCGGTGCGGGAGGGTGGCGCTCGTGATGGGGTCGAGATCATGCTGCATTCCTTTCATGGCGCGCCGAGCGAAGTTGCCCGACATGGTTGACATAGTCCTTCATGAATTCGTGCGTGGCGCCGTAGCCACCCGCATCGTTGGGCGTGAGCGCCACCGCGATCCGCGCCGCTCTCAGCGCGTCCAGGCCCCTGCCGTGCGGCTGCTCCACATGGCCGTCGGTGATGATCACGGCTCGATTCACCCGATTGGCCACCATATGGTCCGCGACGCACTGAATGCAGGTCCCACCGGTCGTGGGGCATTCGCCCCGCGCCAACGCCGAGAGCGAGACATCGGCCACGGTTGTGGAGAAGAGGTGAATCACTGGATGGATGAGTTCGCGGCACGACAGCACGGCTCCATACAGGTCGCCCTTCAGTTCACCGATGCTGCCAGAGACATCCAGATAGATGTGAACCGTTTCCGTCGCCGCGCCGCGCTGTCTCGCGAGGACCTCGCCACGGTAGAGCATCGGGCGCACGTGGAGCTGCCGCAGGATTCCGGCACGACGGTCCAGCGATGGCAGTGGCGACTCCACCTCGCGCGGCGAGAAGTGACTCTCGGGGACGCGTCCCGTCAACGATCGACGCGCCACCGCCCGAATCAACCTGGACAGCAACTCGCGGTTGGTGGGGGGAGCGACCCTGATCGTTTCACGCCGCAGCATCGCGTCGTAGGAGAGGCCGGTGATGGGATTGGGCGGCTGCGGCCATCCCTGCACGATGTCGCGGACTCGCTGCAGCAAGGCAGGCGCCCGCGACTCCAGATCTCCTGCGCTGGATGCTCCACCCGACTCCGGGCGATGGTCTCCCAAGAGGCGCCCCACATCGACCTCCTCGTCTGCCTGCTGTGACGAGAGCGCCTCGCGCAGTTGGTCGTAGGTGACCGACTGCGAGTGGTAGAGCGCCGTGTACAGCATCGCCAGGTCACCTCGCTCCGTCGACATGAGCGCGCCCGGGATCTGGATCGCCGCCCCCGGGGTCCAGTCCTCGGGCGGTCGCAAGAAGCACTCTGGGAATCGGTCAAGGCGGTAGGTGCTCCGGAACAGCGCCGTGTACGGTGGATCCGGGAACAGGTGGCAGAGCATGGCGTTGATCACCGCGTCGAACACCAGGTTGTCGATCGGCGTCACGCGCGAGTAGAGACGCGTGTGTCCAAGAATGACATGGTGCAGTTCATGCAGGATGAGCATGACCAGCTTCTCGGGGGTGTTCGCGTGCTGCGACACCCACTCGGGGTTGATCCGCAGACGCGGACGACCAGCGCATTCGACCGCCGCGGTTGGGACGTCAGTCGTCTCCACGATCTCCACGATTTCCAGGAATGCCGGGAAGCAGTAGACGCCGGAGGGGAACGAGTTGATGATGGTGTCGGTGAGGGATGGCATGAGTGTGGGTCCTAGGAGTGTGATGGGTTCGATCGTGGGAGCAGTAGGTGAAGTTCGCGGAGGAGCTGCGCCGTGGTCACCAATGGCGGCCCATCCCGGATAAAGACCGAGCCAGCGCATCGAGTCAGGACGCAGATAGCCCAGTGGATGTCGAATGGATCAATGAGTGTCATCTCCCCCGCGAGGCGACTCCACGGCTGCACTCGCACGACCGTCGCGCACGGGGGAAGTTCGAGGTACACCATGGGTGTCTCCTCTGCCGCCGACATGATGTAATCGAAGGCGTCGGAGTTCTTCCGAAACCGCGTCCCAAGATCCACGACGGATCCCTCGCGGAGTCGGTCGGCAATGGCGCACAGCGTTGGCGGCGACTTCGCGTCCCACCGTTTCGGCCCCTCGCCCGCCCTCCGGTCCCGCGTGTCGGCACGATCCGCCAGGCACACGCGACTCGCATTGCACAGCGGCACACCCGCGCGCCTCGCCACCGCGTCGGGACGAACGCTCATGTTGGCCAGCCAGCGCGACGCGCCAGCCGCAGTGCTGCGTGATCGATCTCCACTCATGCGTCGGCGCTCCCCTTCCCGACCACGAGCACGGACCTGTCGCACATGCCCCACACGGACTCCCACTGCGCAATGGCGCGATCCACATCCGCCGCCGCTACGACCGTCGCGCCCCGAAACAACTCCGTGAGGAGGTTGGCCAGCGCCGGGAAGTCGCGCCGTGCTGGGTCGATCGCGGCGAGCGAAGCCTCGATGTGCCGCCACAGCTGGAATCGCGGCCCAGCCGACTGGATCGGCAGTTCGATGCCAGCGCCCTCAGCGCACATCGCATGCAGCTGCGCCAGTTGGTCAAGGACCGGGACGATCAGCCGTTCTGGGTTGCATCGAGTCATCAGGTGGAACGCCAAGGCATGACGGCCGCCCGCCGGAAGTCCCGAGAGCGCGTCCGCGCAGTACGAAGAGAGCTCCTGCGATGTCAGGCACTGCAGTGACATCGCCTGAAGGCAACGCTGCACTCGGTCTGGGATTGCCGCAAGGACTCGACGCGGGTCGGCATCTTCCGTTGACACCAGCGCGAAGGCCGCACGGTGCGCCGCCAGCATGCGCGCCAGGTCCAGTTTCTTGGCGCGGGCCCGTTGCGGGATCGATGACGACAGCGCCATCCAGATGGAGTCCCCAATCTCCGGCGACTGACCCAGTGCCTGCCGAGCCGCATGCACCGCCACGATGTTCTGGAACAGCATGGTTGCTCGACGCCCGCTGAGCGCGATCCCCAGCGACGACAATCGCCCCATGATGTCCACCACATAGGCCGTCACCGCGTTTCCAAGGACGGCTTCCCATCGTGGCATCCAGTCCTGAGTGAGTGAGATCAGCGAGGCGAGCCGTTCGCGCACCGGAGTCGTGACTGGCGTGATCGAATGCCTGGCGACTGCGGCTTGGTCGCCTGCGCTGAGCCCTCGCCACGCGGGCACTTCCACCACGAACGGGAAGCGATCGGCCAGCGCCGGGTCCAGTTCCTCGCTGCCCAGGTAGTGGTCGGGGCTACCCCCAATGGTTGCGCCGACCGAGCCAAGGTCGATCGCATCCGCATCGACCGGAGGATTCATCGCGGCCCATCGGTAGCGCAACTTCTCAAGCGGCAGACCCTGCACCTTGCGCTCGTGGATGATGGGGAACAGGCGATTGAGCATGTCGGGACGAGCGCGAGAGAGTTCGTCAATGAACACGGCCTCCGCGCCCCACACCGATGCCGGAGTCTGCACAAATCGCAGCGAACCATCCGCGTCGGGCACTGGGTAGCCGATCAAATCGTCGTAGTTGACGAGGGCCGCGTTGAAGTGCCGCCACTCCAGGCCAAACGCCTCCGCGAGCCGGCAGAGAAGAAAACTCTTTGCGGTGCCGTGCTCACCCACCAGGAGGAGTGGCGCCTCAAGGGCTAGCGCGGCAATGATGACCGGCTCAAGGTGGTCGTAGCCGATGACGCCGAGCTCGCGGAGGATGTGGGTGGGCGCGGGAGCGGGTGCGGTGGTGGTGGCGGGTGTGGGCGCCTCGGAGGCTGACGGAGCGAGCGTGCTTGCGCGAATGGTGGCGGCTGCATTACCGCTTCTACGCCGCGATTCACGCCACCGGCGAAGCGTGGCGAAGGCGGAGCCGGCGGCAGGCGCGGCCGGGAGCTGCGGCGGTGCGGCGGGCGCTGGAAGTGCGCTCCCCTTGGTGGTCTGGGTCGGGCTGAAGGTCGCGGTCGAGTCGCCAGCAATCGGCGACCTCAGGGCATGTCTCGACATGTCGTTCCTCACGACATCGAGAGCGCCAGCAGTTGGAAAGAAGCCGTTCCCCACCGGGGGAACTGTTTGCCGAGGCACCGGACTGCGTTCAGGATCGCAGTCAGGACTTTGGCCGCATCGCCCTTTCCTGGGCTGGTCTCAGCACCGTGCGCCGCTGTGCGGGGTCGGTTGCTACTCGGGCTTGAAGAGACCTGCCCGAGACTCTGGATGCTGGGGGGAAGTGTAGCACCGGCGCGGGGTGTATGCAAGATGGGGACGGGAATTGCCGAGGGGTTATCCTGGGGGGATGCCCGGCGCCGGGGACACTTGGAACCAAGAAGAGATCGATGCTGCGATCGATCTGTACTTTCGGATGTACGACGCTCAGCTGGCGGGGGCATCGACCAACAAGGCAGCCGCGTATCAAGGTTTTGTCCTGCTGTTTCCGGTTCGATCGGTGAAATCGATTGAGCGCAAGTGCCAGAACATCTCGGCCTGCCTCGAGCGCATGCACTTTCCATGGCTTCAGGGGCTCGCTCCTCTGAGAAACATCCAAACTGCGCTCTACGACCCAGTCTCTCAACGAGTAGCCGCGCGCGGCGAAGCACTCTCCGCCCTCGCCTCAGCTGCACCGGAGTTGCAGGTTCCCACGGAGGCCGATCCTTTTGTGGATCCCCCTGCCCCCCTTCCAGGACTGGACCGACTCCCGCCGGCTACGGCGCGCGTCTGCCAGCGCATTGATTGGATCGCCCGAGAGGTCTCAAACCGTGCCCTTGGCACCGCTGGAGAACGATGGGTACTCGACATCGAGCGCACCGCCCTTCGACAGGCTGGGCGGCTGGATCTCGCCGAGAGGGTCCGCCATGTCGCGGAGGAGGATGATGGTGCGGGCTTCGACATCGA
>JAQCEQ010000041.1 GCA_027618565.1 Planctomycetota bacterium
GTTCCAGACAACGGCAACGTCAACGACTTCATGGGGGCGAACCGTCAAGGCAACGCTCCGCCGCCTGCAGGCAACGGCTTCTACGCGACAAGCAAGGACGGCTTGGCATTCGAGCGCATTACCGATGTAAAGATGCCCGCGAGCGCTGCAACGGCGAAGCCGCGCGGAGGTCGTCCCGTTGCCGGTTCTGGGACCGGAGCTCGTTGGCTGGGCAATATGCAGAGCGACGGCAGCCGACTCCTGTTCTTCGGGTCGGGGCCCGCCCCATGGCCGATGACCAGTACCGATGGGACATCATGGAGCGCGGCTCAAGAACGCGTGGCGATTCCGGGAGCCGATCCCGGCGCGGTGAAGCTCAAGGACGGCTCGTGGCTGCTGGTCGTTACCGGTCCGCCGCGCGAGGGGTCGCCGAGTGCCAATCGTCGACCTCCGGCCCGGACTGGCGGTGGATCGTGACCTCTGCTTCAGCCGGTGAGCCGCGGCTGCGCAGACGACGGAGAGTCCAAGCGGGATGCGGGTGATCTGGAAGGCTTTCAGGCTCCCATGCGAGGTTGGCTACTCGAGGGTGCTGTTGCCGGGGCGCGTGCTCGGCGTAGCGACGCGCACGCTTGGATCTCCAAAGAGCATGAACTTCATCCCCTGGAAGTAGATGCTGGCGGGGTACCAGCCTGCAGTGGGTACGAGTGAGCGAAGGTGCTCATGTTCGATGTACGAGTCGATGGCGTGTCTCCAGCAATCACCAAGCCTGGGATTGGGAAGTGTGGCGATCCCGTCGACGAGCCCAGCCACCAGCGTGAGTCCGCACGGCTGGCTCCCCGTGTTGCAGCCGATGTAGGCAACGGCGCCGCGATCCGGTGCGCGCCTGCCGAGTCTTCGTACGGTTCATACGGCGGCAGCGTGGCGAATCGTGCTGTCGAGCACCCCGCGCTCATGACGATGGGGAAGGTGGTCTGGCCTTCGAGCCGTTTGAGCGAACCGAGTGACAGGCACTGCTCCCAGCAGTCGTCGTTGCCGTGGCCGGCGTGGAGGATGAGGTCGGTCGAGCCGGTGAACAGGGCCTCCACCTCCTTGGTGGTTGGCTCAGGCACCCCATACTCTGCGCCGGCGAAGTACCGGCGCTCGACCTGCCACCGGGGTTCCAGCGCGGTCTTGAGTGCCTCAAATGCAGGTCGCGCGTCAACCCATCCGCCGACCATGACGAGCCCAACCTCTGGCGCGGCGTCGGTCGCCGCAGTGCTTCGTGCGGCGTCGGTCGACGCGCGGTTCTCGATCGCACGCTCGTACCGCATGGTCTTCGCGGCAATCGCCGCGGTCTGCTCAGGGGTCGTCACTGGCCATCGACCCACCGCGACCTCTGGCGAGTAATCGATGGCATCAAAGTTGATCGGGTCCGATTTGTTCTTCTCGCCGCGAACCTCGCCGAAGTAGCCGGCGTGGAAGTCCTCCTGCGCACTGTTCCAGGACTCGAAGGAACCGTCGGGCCTGGCCAGGTCGGCGTAGTAGAGGTCACTGGGATAGAACGCGTAGTCGAAGGCGGCTGGCGTCACCCGATCCAGCGCCATGTAACGAACGGGGAGGATGTCAGCGTCGCCAACGAGAAGGACATACCTCACTCCATCGGCTCGCCATCGCCCGTAGAGGTACGACTTCAGTCGCTCGGCGTCGTCCACCCCCGCACCAGTGCCGAGCGCCGACTCCAGCGACACCAATTCCGTGGGCAACCGTGTCGACTTGAACTGCACGAATGACTCCAGCGACTCCAGGTGCGCCTGGGGCGCAATGACGAGCAGGGCGGAGGCGGCAGAAGGCAGCATTGAGGCATTGTCTCACGGGTGGGCGGTCCTGGGATGGCGCGATGCTGTCGTGGCTGTTCCTTCCTGTGCTTGCCGTCGACCCTCCGCGGGTGAACTGCGGAGGGCGGTGTCGGCCGACCGGTTGGACGCCCGGCCAGGAGTACGATTCGCTCTCATGTCCCGTATCGCATGGATGGCGATCGTGCTGGTTGCGTGTGTGCTCAGCACCGGGGTGTTGGCGAACACCGATGATTCTCCCGCCGTGGTTGAGTTCACCGGTTCATCGTTGCCGATATGCCCGGAACTTGAGGGCGTCTCCGGCGCCATCATGGGCCGCTCAGGCGATTGGCTGGTCATCGCTGGTGGAACGCGTGGGCCTGTGGTCGGCACTCGCGCCTTTGCCCTCAACCTGAGTGATGCCGCCGAGAGTTGGCGCGAACTTTCGCCCGGATTGCCTTGGCCGGTCGCCCATGCCGTGGCGATCACCGATTCGGCGCGCGGCACGGTGATCGTGGGGGGCCGGGATGGGGAAGGGGCCACTCCGCGCGCGGCGATCCTCACCACCGACGGAGTGAGCCTGACTACCCGACCACTTCCGGACTTGCCGGTCGCCGCCCTGTCAGCGTCTGGTGCGATGGTCGGCAACACGGTGATCGTTGTTGGCGGGCAAGCCGCGGTGGGTCAGCTGTCAGGTCGTCAGACGTGGCTGCTTGACCTTGGTGCCGAGGTCCCTGCGTGGCGCGAGGGGGAATCAATCGCATCGGCCGGAATCGCCGAGGCGGTCATGGCCGTCCACCGTGGGGAGGTCTACCTGTTCTCCGGAGTGGCGGACGCCGCGGGTGCAGATGGATCGTTCACGCCCGGTTGGAGCCCCTCGCTGGAGGCCTGGCGATATCGACTGCCCTCCAACGAATGGACTCGGCTCCACGACATGCCTCTTCCCGCGATTGGCTCGCCGACGCCGGCGCTTCCATTGGGCTGCGATCTGCTCGCGATCCTCGGCGCTGGCGCGGACGGGACCCAGGCACTGACCTATCACCCAGGCACGGATCGATGGAGCATTCGGGACGAGGGCCTGGTTCGGTTGTCGCCTCTCCCACACGAAGCATTCAGCCCGCGACTCACTCGATGCGCCGTGTCGATGCCGGGCCCCTCGGCGGCCGAGGAGAACAGCCAGATCGTGGCGTCTGGTGCGGCGGCACCGCATCACACTCTCAGTCAATTCACGGTCGTTCGACCAATCGTTCTGGTGAACGCATTGGGATGGTTGGATTGGCTCGTCATCGCGATCTACCTTGCTGCCATGCTCGCCATGGGCGTCTGGTTCGCTCGCAAGAAGACCAGCACTGAAGAGTTCTTCCTTGCGGGCAGGCGGATTCCGTGGTGGGCGGCGGGCATCTCCATCTTCGCCACCAGCGCGAGCGCGATCACCTTCATGGCGATCCCCGCGAAGGCGTGGGACACCGACTGGACCTACTTCCTGCAGAATCTTGGCGTGCTGGTCGTTGCGCCGTTCGCCGCACTGGTGCTGGTGCCGCAGTTTCGCCGGCTGAATGTCACCACGGCCTACGAATACCTGGAGCATCGATTCCACTGGTCGTTGCGTCTCGCGGCGAGCGCGCTCTACATGCTCTTCCAGGTGGGTCGCGTCGCGGTGGTGACGCTGCTGCCCGCGCTGGCACTCTCCGCCGTCACCGGCATGGACACGATGTTCTGCATCCTGCTCATGGGGCTAGTGACGATTCTGTACACATCGCTTGGCGGCATCGAGGCCGTGATCTGGTCCGATGTCGCCCAGGCCGTGATTCTGTTCGGCGGCGCAACATGGGCACTGTGTGTGATGGTGGGTGCCAGTGAGGGCGGTCTAGCGGGATTGTGGGTCGATGCCGCGGCGAGCGGCAAGCTCAACTACGCCGACTGGTCGATGGACCTCACTCGCGGCAGCGTGCTGGTGATGGTGCTTGGCGCCGTGTTCACCAACCTGATTCCCTACGCCAGCGACCAATCCATCGTGCAGCGGTATCTCTCGGTGCGTGACGAACGCGAGGCCAAGAAGGCCGTGCTCGGCGGGGCGATCCTCTCGATCCCCGCGTCGATCCTGTTCTTCGCGCTCGGCACCGCGCTCTGGGGGTTCTATCGAGCGAATCCGGAACGGCTCGAACCAACCGCCCAACTGGACCAGATCTTTCCCTTCTTCATCGTCAACGAGATGCCGGCGGGACTGGCGGGGTTGGTGTTGGCCGGATTGTTCGCGGCGGCGATGAGCAGTTTGGACTCCGCGATGAACTCCGTGGCGACGGCGTTCACCAGCGACTGGTACCGTCGATTCCGCCCGCAGTCGGATGACGTACGACGACTCCGCGTGGCTCGCGTGGCAACCGTCGTCATCGGAGTGGTCGGCACCGGAGCCGCGATCATCATGGCTCGACGCAATGAACCCAGCCTCCTCGACCTGTGGTTCAAGGTGATCGGGCTGTTTGGCTCGGGTGTTGCCGGCGTTTTCTTGCTGGGTGCACTCACGAAGCGCACCGGCGTGGCAGCCGGGTGGGCGGGCCTTGTCGCAGGAGCCAGCTCGGTCTGGGCCGTCGGCGTGTTCACATCGCTGAGCGGGCTGGCCTACTCAGCGGTTGGCGTGCTCGCGTGCGTGGTGACTGGGGTTGCCGTGGGATCGATGACGCGTCGAACGCTCACCACAGACACCAGCATGTCAGCGCAGAAGCCATGATCGGCGCGGTCGTTTGAGTGGTGGACAAATGCGACCGTGGTCATAGAGTGAAGAGGGTGCCAGAGGGTTTGTGCATTGGCGTGGAAAATGCCGAGTGGGGACTACACTCATCCCATGGACACGGGCATCTACCGAGTCAAGCCAGGCGAGAAACGCATCGACTTGGGCGCGTGGGACACCGACGACGACGGGGGACTGGCCCGAGATGTGGCCGATGTCGAGTCTCTGAAGCTGACCGAACGGATTGCTCAATTGCAGGAGCGGCTGTACGCCGAAGGCAAGCGATCAGTCTTGGTCGTCCTTCAAGCGATGGACGGTGCAGGAAAGGACTCCACGATCAAGTCGGTCTTTGGCCCGCTGAATCCACAGGGGCTGAGCCTTACCAGTTTCAAGGCGCCATGTGGCCACGAGCGTGCGCATGACTTCTTGTGGCGCGTGCACGCCCATACGCCCAGCCGCGGGTACATCGGACTCTTCAATCGATCCCACTACGAGGATGTGCTCGTGGTCCGAGTCAAGAACCTAGTCCAGGAATCGATCTGGAAGAAGCGTTACAAGCACATCGTCAACTTCGAAGAGCTGCTGGTGGACGAGGGGACGGCGGTGGTCAAGTTCTATCTCCATGTGTCGCGCGACTACCAGCGCGAACGCCTGCAGAAGCGGCTGGACGATCCAGCGAAGCACTGGAAGTTTGAGCCCAACGACCTCACGGAGCGCGCGCTGTGGAAGGACTACCGTGAGGCGTTTGAGGTGGCGGTGGCGAAGACATCGACCAAGGACGCGCCCTGGTACATCATTCCCGCCGAGAAGCGCTGGTTCCGGAATTGGCTGGTAGCCAAGATCATGGTGGAAACGCTGGAGTCGATGGACATCCAGTTGCCAAAGCCTGACTTTGACCCCAAGTCAATCGTGATCAAGTGACACTGCCCCGCGCATGAACTTGTGCACGCGCCCCGTGGCGTTCCAATCTTCGATGTAGAGGTTGCCGCTCGCGTCGAACCCGATGCCGTGCGGGGCCGTGGTGATGCCGGGCTTCCAGTCCGATGGGGGAACGCCATTGGTCGCCATTTCCTTCGGGTCGTCGTTGGTGCCCACATGGCCAAGCACCGTGTAGTCGCCGTCCAGGATCGTGGCGCGACCCTCAAGTTCGGCCACGGCAATCAGGCGCTCTCCATGCGGGCCATCCCAGAACGCGATGGAGCAGGGGCGTCGCAGTCCGGTCACGGGGACGTCCACGAACTCGCCGGCGAGCGTGAATCGCTGGAGGCGACGATTCTCCCGGTCGCATACAACGAGCAGCGGCTCGCGGGTTCCCGAACCATCCGCTTTCGCGCGACCGCGCTCGTCGATGCCCAGACCATGGCACGTCTGGAACTGTCCCGGCTCGGCACCGTGCCCGCCGAACGATTTCAGATAGGCACGATCTGCCGAGTAGGCGTGGATCCAGTTGCGCCCATATCCATCCGCGACGAAGAGTCGACCATCTGGCGCCACCGCCACGGCGGTTGGATTGAACGCGGCTGCGTCATCGTCGTACTTGTGCGACTCCGCCGGTACGCCGAGCGTCCACACCGCCGTGCCATCCATGCGGAGTTTCACAATCTGCTTGCCGCGAAGGTGTGCGGCATAGAGGTACTCGACGCCATCCTCGACGCGCCGCTGCATGCCGTGAATGCCGCTGTACTCGCCCGCGATGGCGCCCAGGCGGGCACCCGAAGCATCAAAGACCAGCGTGCCGTGATCTACATCAGTGTTGAAGTGGGGGTGGTCGTGGTGGTCCACGATGACGCCGCCGTGGGTGGCGCCGATGGGGTGCGCCGCATCCAATCCCCACTCGGGGACGGTGGTCCAGGTCCACGAACCGGTCGTCCAGACGAGTGGCGTGGAGGAGTTCTCGTCGGTCGTGCAACCCCATGCGTCCGCCACCATCGCGCAGCCAATAGGGTCGTACTCTCGCAACTCAGCGCGATCGTGCGGGAAATAATCGTTGTGGCCAAAGTACGCCTCGGTCAACTCCGCGAAGTACTCCTTCTCGTTGGTGGCGGCGTACGCGGGCGCCATCACACTTGGGTCGCGGCGCGAGGGGATGGACTGATACAACCCCTGTGCCATGGCGTGGTCGAACGCGGCGCGGACCTCTGTGCTGTCCTCGCCAAGCCGCCCAAAGTGATAGGCGTGTGAAAGTTCGTGGAGCATGGTCTCTGGCCCCCACTCGAAGACCTTGTGGTCGTAGAGGACGGCGCGCGGGTTGATGATGTGCACGCCAGGCGCCATCGCGGGATTCAATCCGTGCTCGCGCAGCCACTGCGGGCTGGGATGGAACGGGATCACGCCGCGTTCGCCTTCTCGCATGGGATAGGTTGGCTCATCGCTGGCCCAGATGGGGATGGTGCGGATGTATGCAAGCGCCTCGGGAGGAACCTGGGTCGCGACGCGCGCGAGCCGATCCGCAAGCGTGGACTCGATGTCGTGGCGAAGCGTGGTGTCGGAGGCGAGCGACGACTCGATAAACACCTGCCAGCCATCGATGGTGGTTGCGGCGTAGTCCCAGGTGCGGTCGCCGTCGCGGAAAGTCCTCAAGTCGACTTGCGTCAGTGGCGCCGCGCGCGTGGTGTCATCGCGTGCCACTTCAAAGGCTGCGCCGAGCGAGAGCAGCAATGCCTCGGAGTTCGCTGTGCCAATGATCGACAGCCCCACCGGAAGCCCATCGGCCAGCCCCATCGGTACCGTCAGGTGCGGATAGCCGGACACCGCAGGCAGCGTGGTGCAAGCCCCTTCGTACTGGTCACCACCTTCAAGTCGAATGGGGTAGGCGCGCCCCGTGGTTGGAGCGATGAGCGCCACGCACTGATGCTCGCTGAGCAGGCGGTCGATCCCTTCTGGGCCGGCAAGCCTTGCGGCCTCCGCGGCGCGGGCTGCGTAGTCGGGCGAGGCGCGACCCTGCGTCGCTTGGGACAGCTCAAAGATCTCTTGCCCGAAGTAGGGCATCTCCTCGTCGCGGTGCGACTCATTGAACGCGATGAGATCAGCAAGCGTGCGAGAGCTCACGGCCTTGGGGCAGTGCGAGAGGTACGAGTTGATGTCGTCCTTGAACTCCTCAAGCAGCAACTCCCACTCCAACTGCGAGATCCGCGCGAGGTCAGGCGCATCGGTGATCTCGACCAGCTCGGCGCCGGCAGAACGGAGTGTCGCGCAGGTCTGAGCAAAGGCGGCATCCACCGCGTCGCCATAGCCCTCGCAATGAAAGCGCATCACGCCGAGTCGCGCACCGTGAAGCGCGTGGGCGTCAAGGGTCACCGCGTACTGTTCCGAGCCCGCCATCGCGCACAGTCCGAGCGCGGCGAGTTGCACATTCGCTGCGATCGGTCCCGCGGTGTCCTGACGGGATGAAACCGGCACGATTCCGCCGGAGGGCAGCAGCCCAACCGTCGGCTTCAGTCCCACGGCACCGCACATGGCGGCGGGGCAAACAATCGAGCCGTCCGTTTCCGTGCCTATCGCGAGCGGCACAATGCCCGCACCGACCGCCGCTGCACCGCCCGAGCTGGACCCGCACGCTGATCGCAAGGGATCGTGTGGGTTGCGCGTGAGTCCGCCGACGGCGCTCCAGCCACTGGTTGAGGCGGTTGATCGAAAATTGGCCCACTCGGAGAGATTGGACTTGAGCGCCAGCGAACCGGCAGTGGTTGGCATTCCGGCGACATCGATGTTGTCCTTGACCAGGATGTGGACACCGGAAAGTGGAGCGGTGGTGGGCGCGGGTGGATCAGCCTGTGGCGAGCGACAGCCCGCAAGGGCGATCAGGGCGATGTGGGCGATCAGGGCGATGTGGGCGATCAGGGCGATGTGTGAACCGCGAGCGAGCGAGTCAATGGAGCGCGAACGGGGTCGTCCAGCATGCATGCCGACAGGCTACGGGAGCACAGAGGTGCTTCGGCCCCCGGGGCACTTCGCAATGCACAGTGAATCCCGTCCCCGCCTGAGCCAAGTAGAACAATGCTCTCGATGGCTTCCAAACTCGCTTGCCGCATCGTTCCTGTGGTGGTTGGAGTGTTGGCCCTCGGTGCCACGCAGCTCGCACGTGGGCAGGGCGGAGTGGGCGGTCCGCCCCCGGTTGGCGGTCCCCCCGGATTTGATGGTCCACAGGGAATCCCACCGGGAATGGATGGTCCTGGTGGTCCCGGTGGTCCGGACGGTCCCGGTGGTCCGGACGGTCCCGGCGGACCACTCGGTGCCAAGCGCGAGATTCTGGCACAGTTTGACGCCGACAAGAACGGTCGCCTCGAGGGAGCTGAGCGTGACGCCGCTCGCGAGGAGCTGAAGAAAACTCCACAACGCACACGAGGTGGGATGCGCGGGCCCGGAGGTCGAGGGAGACGCGGCGGACAGGGTGGTGCCGGAGGCTTGACTGGTCCAGGCGGACCAGGTCAGATGGGGCGACCCGAGGGATCACCCGGACCCAAGGTCACTGCTGCTGAAGTGACGAACTATCCCGGTGCGGTGGCTTTCGATCCATCGATCGTGCGCACGGTGTTCCTGAACTTTGATGTGCCGAACTGGGAGGAGGAACTCGAGCTCTTCCACAATACCGATGCCGATGTTCCTGCTGACCTGACTGTCGACGGCGCGACCATGAAGGGAGTTGGCGTCCACTTCCGCGGCGCGAGCAGTTACATGAATGTGCCGCGCGGATCCAAGCGGTCCCTCAATATCTCCGTTGATCACACGGATAAGGATGCTCGCGCGTGTGGAGAGAAGACCCTCAACCTCCTCAACTGCAGCGGCGACCCCACGATGCTGTCCGCGATTCTCTATGCGAACCTCGCGAAGGGAAAGCTGGTGACGCCGTCGGCAAACTTCGTTCAAGTCGTGGTGAACGGCGAGTCGTGGGGGGTGTTCGTCTCTGCCGAGCAGTTCAACAAGGACTTTGTCAAGGAACACTGGACGGAGTTCGAGGGCGCTGGCGCTCGTTGGAAGGTGCACGGCTCGCCGCGCGGGTCAGGCGGGCTGGACTACCGCGGCGAGGATCTGGATGAGTATCGCTCCAGGTATGAGCTCAAGACGAAAGACGAGCCGGAGTCGTGGGCGAAACTGGTGGAGTTGTGCAAGACGCTGTCGACATCCTCGCCCGAGGAGCTGGAGAAGAAACTCCCGGCGATCCTTGATGTCGAGGAGGCGCTGTGGTTCATCGCATTCGATGTCGCCAGCAGCAACTCTGACGGTTACTGGACTCGTGCCAGTGACTACAACATCTACTTGGACCCCAAGGGCATCTTCCACGTGTTTCCGCACGACATGAACGAGGCGTTCCGAGAGGGGCATGGGGGGCCGGGTGGTCCTGGTGGCATGGGTGGCCCCGGCGGCGCGGGTGGTCGCGGGCAGCGTGGGCAACGCGGTGGGCCTGACCAACGCGGCGAGCCTGACCAGCGCGGTGGGCCTGACCAACGCGGCGAGCGAGGTGGGAGGCAAGGTCCCCGCGGCGTTGAACTCGACCCACTCACCGGATTGGACGACGACACTAAACCGCTTCGGAGCGCACTGCTCAAGGTGCCCGCATGGCGTGAGCAGTACATCAAGAACATCAAGGCGATTGCCGAGGCCATGTCGTGGGAGCAGGTCGGCTCGTTCGTCGAGCGTGAGCGCGCACTCATCAAGGACGCGGTGGCCAAGGACACTCGAAAACTCACGACGACGGAGTCGTTCATGCGCGAGACTGCCACCAAACCAAAGGGCGCGCTGCGAGAGTTCCTAGAGAAGCGATCGGCGTTCTTGCTGAAGTGGGTCGATCGACAGTCGTCCGCAAGGCCGGGCGCAGCGCCGGCGCCTGCGCCGGGCAACGGAATTGCACCCGCCCACCAGGGGTAATACCGGCTGATTCAGGGTGGGATTGTTGCCAAAGTGGACTTGACGTTCTTCAAGGAGCCGATGGGGCGATTGCCCTCAGTGACCATGCGATGGCCGAGCGTCGTCAGGATCCGAACCGTCAGGATCCGAACCGATGACTCATCCGGTGCTGGTAGGTCTCGCCCGGCCGCAGAATGACATCGGGCCAGCCTTGCACGCCCTGCTTGTTGATGGAGTCGGGGAACGCCTGCGTCTCCAGGCACAACGCGCCGAGCTTGTTGTAGGTCGTGCCGTCCTTACCGGGAACGCCGTCGAGGAAGTTGCCCGAGTAGAACTGGATGCCGGGCTGGTTGGACCAGATCCCCATCGTGCGGCCTGACGCCGGATCGGTGAGAACCGCGGAGAGCCAGAGCCCGTCGAAGGCAGGTCGACGATCAAGAACAAGGTTGTGGTCATAGCCGCCGGGGTCGTCTGTCGAGGCGGGATAGCCGCCAATGTCCTGGCCGATGGGCTTGGCCGTGCGAAAGTCGAGTGGCGTGCCTTCAACGGATGCAATCTCGCCAGTGGTGATGAGCGTTGCATCCACGGGCGTGTAGCGCGCGGCTGGGATCATCAGCGTGTGGCCAAGAATGTCGCCGGAGCCTTGGCCCGCCAGGTTCCAATAGGAGTGATGCGCCAGATTCACGACCGTCGGCGCATTGGTCGTCGCTGTCATGTCCACATCGAAGTGGTTGTCGGGCGTGAGGGTATAGGTCACGGTGGCCTTGACCTCGCCGGGATAACCCTCGTCGCTATCGCTCGAGGTGTAGGTGAGGGTGAGGGTGGCGCCGGCCCTGGTGACCGCGCCAGTGCCCGACCACATCACCTTGTCAAAGCCCTTCACGCCGCCATGCAGATGATTCACGCCGTTGTTGGTGGCGACTGTGAATGACTCGCCGTCAATCGTGAACTGCCCTTTGGCGATTCGATTGGCGCAGCGGCCAGCGGTGCAGCCGAAGTACTGCGTGCGGTCCACATAGTCCTGCACGGTGGGTCGACCCAGCACGACATCGGCGAACTGGCCCTTGGCATCGGGCACCTTGAGCGACACCACGATCGTGCCGTAGTCGGTGATCTGCGCTTCCATTCCCTGGGAGTTCCGAAGCGTCCACAGATGGACGGGCTGGCCGTCGACCGTCCCCCAGTCCTGTTGGGAGATCGTGCAAGTGGCTCGTGCAGAAGTGGGCGGGGTCATGTGCTGCTCAATGGTGCAGGCGGGGAGTATGCAGAGTGCGGCGAGTGTTGAGAGTGCGGCGAGTGTCGCAGTCGCGGCATGGAGAGTGCGAGCGGTACGCATCAATTCGATCCTCCCTTGCCCGCCTGGAGCTTGGACTGCAAGTCATTCCAGAACGCGTCGACATTGTCTTTGCGGATGACGCGCGCGGGAATGGAGATGATGCGGTCAGCGGGGATGCCGGATGCGTCGCCCTGCGTGAAGGCGTGGAGGAGCTTGATGCTCTCGCGGCCGTACCCGTACGGATCTTGGACCACGGTGCCAAGCACGATGCCGTCGCGAATGCCCTGGATGACATCGGCGCCTTCATCAAAGCCGGCGACGAGCACTTGCCCGGTCTTGCCGGACTGCCTGAGCACCTCGACGGCCAGCGTCGAGTTGTATTCAAAGAGTCCCGTGACCAACTTGAGGTTGGGGTAGCGCGAGAGGACATCCTCCACATTGGCCTTGGCCTTCGCGCGGTCAAAGGAATCGGTGAGCGTGCCGAGAACCGTGATGTTGCCCTCGGTGATCGCCTTGGATGGCTCGTCAAATCGAGTTGGGTCGATGCTGCGCGCGAGCAATCCGTCGATGAATCCCTGCCGGCGACGCCTGGCGTTGTCCTGCTCCAGTCGGCCAATAAAGATGAAGACTTCGCCGCCGTCGGGGAGCGCCTCGCGCGCCAGCTCGCCGCACATGCGTCCCGCGAGGTAGTTGTCCATCCCGATGTAGGCCAGGCGGGGAGACGCAGGGGCATCGGAGTCGTTGGTGATGAGGAGCGATCGTTCGGCGACCAGGTCAAGCACCTCGCCCTGATTCGCGGGATCAATCGGCGACACCGAGATCCCGTCGATGCCTCGGATGACAAGGTCCTCGAGGAGTCGCTTTTGGTCCGAGAGCCCAGCGCCCGGCATCTCTACCGTCACTTGGCAGCCGAGCTCCTTCCCCGCGTCGATGGCGCCCACCTTGGCGATGGTCCAGAAGTCAGCCACGCCGTTGGAGACGAACGCGAGGTGAGGTTCGGCGATGGGAGACGAGGTGTATCCCGCGATTCGCGATTCTTCCTCGGCGATGCGTGAGGCTGGCGAGGTGGCGGTCGTGGGTGAGGAGTTTGGACTGCCGGAATCGCCGCAACCGCCGAGCAGTGCGGCGAACAGGGCAACGACCGGCGCGGACGCGGCGAGGGAACACGATGCGACAGTGCTGGTTCGGGGCATGGTGGTGAGTTCTGTAGAGAGAGGAGAGAGTCGCGATCAGCCGACGGTCATGCCGCCGTTCACGTGGATGTCCTGGCCGGTCACAAAGTCGGCGGCGGGACTGGCGAGATACACAACAGCGCCCGCGACATCGTGCGGGACGCCCCATCGACCCATCGGAATCAGCGCCTTGTAGGCGTCCTTCGCCTCCTGCGGGTCAGTGTCATGGCGCTCAACCGGAATCCATCCCGGCGCGATCATGTTGACCGTGATGTGCCAGGGGGCCAACTCGTTGGCCATCGAGCGCGACCAGCCAATCTGCCCGCCCTTCGCGGCGACATACGCGGAAAAGGGGGCCTGCCCACGATTGAATGACTCCGTCGTCATGCTGATGAGTCGACCCCAACGCTGTTTCTTCATGTGTGGGAGCACCGCGCGAGTGACCAGGTACGGGCTCTTGATGAAGTAGTCGATCATCGACTGGTAGAAGGCCCAGTCGTACTCCTCAATGGGCTTGAGCGGTTGCAGCGGCGTGGCGTTGAAGACAACGATGTCGATGGGGCCGAGGGTTGACGCGACGGACGCCACCATCGCGTTGACGGCGGATTCGTCGATGACGCTGGCGCGGAAGGAGTCGCCCTCGTAGCCCAGCCCGCGGTACTCCTGGAGGACTCGGTCGGCGAGGGTCGAGTCGTTGAAATAGTTGAAGGCGACCTTGGCACCAGCGGAGCCCAGCGCGAAGGCCATCGCCTTGCCCAGACCGCGAGTGGACCCGGTCACCAGCGCAACTTTGCCAGCAAGGGAGAAATTGGGGGCGGCCATTGGGCGGATGGTAGGAGGGGTCCGGCGGCGGGGGGTGGGCAGGGCAGCCCGCGAACCTGATCGTCAGGTCCAAGGTCTGGGAGCGCAACAGGCAAGTCGGCCGCACCGCACATGCGCTCATCGCCCACGGCACCGTCCAGTGCAGGCACGACTCAACGCACCTCATCGTGACAAGGTTGGAGAGGCTCACCACGATTCAGTGAGCGCCGCAGGCCGGGCCCGTGCAAAGGCAGGCCCCAGGCGACGCGGCGGAGCACCGGCGCTGCTCAGGTTACGATTCGCAAGTGAGCAGCACAGGGGTGACAGAACCGCCACCAGTGGAACACCATTGACTATGGATCAAGCCACACACGTCGACCATCATCAACGCAAGGAATCCATCCTCCATGCAGCTTGAAGACCTGCAGCTGGGCACTGCCGTTCGCGGACTCCTGCCAACTGCATCCGTCACCGTCGTGAGCGTGCAATGG
>JAQCEQ010000001.1 GCA_027618565.1 Planctomycetota bacterium
TGCCAGCCGGGGTATCCCTCGCCCCAGGGGCTGTCCCACCGCATGATGTGCCTGGGATCCGGCTTCCAGAGCATGAAGTCGGCGGGGTGCCGCTTGACCGACTGGTGAGCCGCGGAAATTCTCCCGCCTTCGCCTTCGCGGAGCGCGTCCAGCGTGTTGCCGCTCAGGTTGCCGTAGCGGGCGAAGGAACGCACATCGAAGTACACGACTCCGTCCGTGGCCACATAGGCGTGGCCGCGATCGATCAACCGTGCCACCAACGCCACCATCTGCGGGATGCAGCGAGTCGGGCGCGGCATGAGTGACGGGTCGGCCTGCGCCTCGTACGCCACCTTGAGGCCAAGCAAGCGCGCATCGTCCAAGAATCGTCCCGCATAGAAATCCGCGATGGCGTAGGGATCGCTGGGGTCAATCTCGGTTCCCGCCGGGAGTGCGCCCGACTTCTTGGCCTCCGCGATGCGCCGGCCAGCCACCGCCATCTTGTCCTCGCCCCCGCCGTCGGCGCTGGTGTCCTCCGTCATGTGGCCGACGTCGGTGATGTTCATCACGTGGCGGACCTCATGGCCGAGACACTCCAGGGCCCGGCGGAGCGTGTCGGCGTTGAGGAACGACCGGAAGTTGCCGATGTGCGCGTCGTCGTAGACGGTGGGGCCGCACGAATAGAAGAGCACCGGCCCGCCACGCGGCGACGGCTCGAAGGCGCGCATCGAGCGCGAGAGCGTGTCGTGGAGGTGCATCACGGGCATGGGAGGGATCGACACGGGCTGGGCACGACGATCACACGGGGCGCGGCCGCGGCTTCACCACGTGCGCGGGGTTGCCAAGCGAGATCGACCACGGCGGCACGCTCTTGAGGGCCACCGCCCGGGCGCCGAGGATGGCTCCCTCGCCGACCGTCACGCTGGGGCCGACGAAGGCATCCGCGGCGATCCACGCATCATCGCCAATGGCGATCGGCGGCCTCAGGAGTGGCATGAGGCGCGAACGATAGTCGTGGCTCCCCGCGCACAGGTGCGCGTGCTGCGAGATGGTCACGCGCGCGCCGATCGTCACGGGACCGAGGCAGTAGATGATGGCGCGATCTCCTATCGCGGAGTCGGCACCGATCGAGAGATTCCACGGACACTCGATGCGGACCGAGGCGCGAACACGTGCCGTGGAGTGGAGCTGCGCGCCGAAGAGTCCCAGCAGCCCGCGCCGGACGCCATACCAGTTGTGAAACGTCCATCGAAAGAGCGTGGCCTGGACCACTCCCCAGAGCACGCGACCCACCTTCTCCCTTGTGGAATAAGGGCTGGTGCCGCGTTGGGCATCGGTGGACGACTCAGCGTGGCTCATGGAGCCGGAATCTACGCAGCCACAGGTCCCGGTGTGCGACCCTCCGCGATCCCCGGTAGTGTTATTGGGCGCTCAGGATCGCTGCACAGGCATGGCCCAACTCCCCGTCACCGTTGTCGTCCCGGTCAAGAACGAGGAGAAGAACCTCCCCCGGTGCCTGGCCCGGCTGAAGTCGTTCGCGAGGGTCGTGGTGGTCGATTCCGGCTCCACTGACCGTACGCCCGAGATCACTCGCGAGGCTGGCGCCGAGTATGTCCTGTTTCAATGGGACGGGAAGTACCCCAAGAAGCGCAACTGGTACCTCCTGAACCACCATGTCAGCACGCCATGGGTGCTCTTCCTGGACGCCGACGAATACATTCCTGAGTCGTTCGTGGACGAACTGGAGCGTGTGCTGGCCGCCACCTCGCATGTGGGGTTCTGGATCCACTACGAGAACCACTTCATGGGGCGGCTCTTGAGGCATGGATCGCCGATGGTGAAGCTGGCCCTCTTTCGCTCGGGAGCGGGGCTGTACGAGAAGATCGACGAGAACCAGTGGTCCACGCTGGACATGGAAGTCCACGAACACCCGGTGCTCGAAGGAACCGTGGGCACCCTCTCTGCCACCATCGAGCACAACGACTACAAGGGGCTGCACGCGTACATCGCGCGGCACAACGATTACTCCAGCTGGGAGGCATCGCGGCGGATGAAACTGGATTCCACGCCTGAAGCATGGAGCCACTTCACTCCCGTGCAGCGCCGCAAGTACCGCGGCATCGACAAGTGGTGGACAGCGCCCTCCTACGCCGCGTATGCCATCGTGTTCAAGCTGGGCGTTCTGGACGGCATCCCCGGCATCTGCTTCGGGCTCATGAAGGGCATCTACTTCTTCCAGATCTGGCTCAAGATCCGGGAATTGCGGCGGGAACAGGCCGCTGGCAGCTCACGCTGAGGCTCTTCAGCCCTTCGCCGCCCTGCACAAGGCCACTTGGTACAGCGCCTCAAACCGCGCGGCCACGGCGTCCGTGTCCAGCTCGCGCATCGCCCACTGGCGCCCCACCTTTCCGCGCTGGGCGAGGGCCGCACGATCCGCGAGCAGTCGTTCCATCGCCGTGGCGAACGCCTCGGCGTTCTGCGGGACGATCTCTCCGGCACCGCTGGCCGCGATCTCATCCTTGGTGTCCACCAGATTGGTGGTGAGCACGGGGAGCCCAGCGGCGAGGGCCTCGAAGAAGACGAAGCCGAAGTTTTCCTGGCTGGTAGGGAGCGCAAAAAGGGTGCTGGCCTGGAGGAGCGACAACTTGAGGGACCCGCCGACATGTCCGACGAAGTCGATCCTCGCCGAGGCCCCCACCGATGCCGCCAGCCTCCGCATGCGTCGGGCGTACTCCTCATCGCCGTCGCCGGCGATGATCAACCGCACGGCCACGCCGCGCCTGGCGAGCATCGACACCGCTTCGATGAGGTGCTCCACCCCCTTCTTGTGCGACATGCGTGAGAGAAAGAGGACCACTGGCAAGGACGCGGGGTCCATCTTGAACCGCGCGACCGCTTCCGCAGGACCCGGCATCGACCGGAATGGCGCCAAGTCCATCAGGTTGGGGACCACCATGCCGCGGCCCCTCGGGAACCACGGGGAACTCTGCTCCAGCTCCGCCTGCGCGGTGCAATGCACCACCGCGGCGCGCTCCAGCATCTTCCTCCCGCCGAGCGCCAGGTAGATGCGCTTCTTGAGCCGTCCCTGCGCCATGCACCAGTCGTCCAGCATGCCTCGGAGGCTGACCACCGTGGCCACGCCGCGCTTGCGTGCGAGGGCTGCCACCTGGAGGTTGCTTGGCTCCCACACGCCGTGGAGGTGGACGATGTCGGCTGTCGTCACAGCATGGTCCAGCGACCGGATGCCAACAGCCGAAATGATGCGGCCACCCCGGTTTGCGACTTCGATGGCCCGCGCGGCGCCGCCATGCTCAGGCGCTTGCTTCCACTCGTCCGGAACATCGGCCAGCGTCATCGAGGCGATCGTTGCGTCGTGTCCCCGCTGCCGCATCACCCGCACCTGGTCCACGACGGCGCGGGCCGGCCCGCCTCGGCGGAAATCGACATGATCGATGTAGTGGACGATCCGCACGCCGGATGTGAGTCTAGGGGCAGAGGTAGACTCGTCCTCATCACGCATGTGTGGCATCGCAGGCTTTGCTGATCCGAATCGCCGGCTCGACGATCCTGCTGGCGTCGCGCGGGCGATGGCTTACACGCTTCGGTTGAGGGGTCCGGATGATGAAGGCGTCTGGGTGGAACCTCGCGAGGGGGTGGCGTTTGGCTTCCGCCGGCTCTCGATCCAGGATCTCTCCGAGTGCGGGCATCAGCCGATGTCGTCCGCGTCCGGGCGATTCACCATCGTCTTCAATGGCGAGGTCTACAACTTCGGCCAGTTGCGCCAGGAACTGGTGGGGCTTGGCCATCACTTCCGAGGTGGTTCCGACACGGAAGTCATGCTCGCGGCATTTGAACAGTGGGGACTGCGCCACGCCCTGGATCGATTCAACGGGATGTTTGCGTTCGCGCTGTGGGACTCCAAGGCCCGAACGCTGACGCTGGTACGGGACCGAATCGGCGTGAAGCCTCTGCACTGGGCTCTGTTGGGGCCGGGCAAGGACATCCTTGCCTTTGCCAGCGAACTCAAGGCGATGCGTCTGGTCCCCGGCTTCGTGCCGAAGGTGAGCCGGGTGGCGCTCACGCTCTACACACAGTTTGGCTATGTGCCAAGCCCCCACTGCATCTTCGAGGACTTCCAGAAGGTCCAGCCGGGGCACATGGTCACCTGGAGTGCCGCAACGAGAGAAGTCACGCTGGACCAGTGGTGGAGTGCACGAGAGGCGGCCGAGCGAGGTGCGACCAGCCAGATCCTGGATCCGCACGAGGCGATAGACGCCGTGGATGCGCGACTGCGCGAGGCGATCAAGCTGCGGCTCATCGCCGATGTGCCCGTCGGCACATTCTTGTCCGGGGGCGTCGACTCCAGCCTCATCGTCGCCCTCGCCTCGCAGGTGTCCCCGGAACCGGTGCACACCTTCACGGTTGGCTTTGACGACATCGACTTCAACGAGGCGAACAATGCGAGGCGGATTGCCGCGCATCTTGGCACTCGACACACCGAACTCGTGGTGACCGCCGAGGACGTCATTGGCGTGCTCCCCCTGCTCACTGAGGCGTTTGACGAGCCCTTCGCCGACTCCAGCGCGATGCCAACCTGCATCGTGTCGCGCCTCGCAAGAACACAGGTGACTGTGGCACTCTCGGGCGATGGCGGCGACGAACTCTTTGGCGGCTACGACCGCTACCACTACGCGGTCCTGCTGGAGCGTCGGTTCGGTGCTCTGCCGCGTGCGGTCCGGCTCGCGCTGGCTGGCGCCTGCCATACCGTGAACTGGCCACTGATCAACTCCCTGCTGGAGCGCTGGCACAGCGGCACGCCTGGGGCATCTCGGACGCTGCTCACTGACCGGATCCTCAAACTGGCATCCGTGATCTCGTCGCCCAGCGCGCATGACTTCTACCCGATGGTCGCCTCCATCCACAAGCGCCCGGAGAACTTCGTCCTCCGAGCGCAGCAGGCGCTCTCACCGATGACCCACCCGTCCTGGCGCCCGCGCATCGACTGCGCGATGACGAGGATGATGCACGCGGACATCGTCTCGTACCTGCCCGAAGAGATCCTTACCAAGACCGACCGCGTCACGATGGCCAACAGCCTGGAGGGTCGTGCGCCCTTCACGGACTACCAGTTGTGCGAACTGGCGTTCCGCATCCCAGCGCACATGAAGTACCGCGATGGTCGCGGCAAGATCATCCTGCGGGAACTTCTCGCCCGGTATGTGCCGCCGGAGTTCATGGACAAGCACAAGATGGGCTTTGGTGTCCCGCTGGATCAGTGGCTGCGCGGGCCGCTGAAGGAATGGGCGTGGTCGCACATCGAGCCCAGCCGCCTCGTCAGCGACGGATACTTTGACCCCACCGCGGTGCGGGACCTGTGGGAGAGCCACCAGTCGGGCATGCGGCAGGCGCAGTGGGAACTGTGGACAATCATTGCCTTCCAGTCGTGGTCCGACCGATGGGCCCGCCAGATATCCGCGACGGAATTGGAACGCGCTCCGGCATTGTTGCCGTCCGCGGTTTGTGTCTACGACGATGCCAGCGTGGAGCGATCGGTGGACCTCGAGGGGGTGCCTGTGGCTGCGTCCCCTCAGTCCAAGTCACCCTTACCCAACATCACGGCGGGGACGCATGTGGCCGAGGGGATGGAGATCGGTCACCAAATCACGTCCGGAACGGCGTGGGGCTTGGTGCAGGCGGGTGTCCAGAAGACGTGCAGCATCGCGACCTATCTGACCATGATGTACTTGGTGCAGCCGGCGGACGTCGGCATCGCCACGCTGGCGATTTCCCTGGTGACCGTCATGGCTGCGCTCTACCCGGGAGCTGCGGGTGACTTGATCATCCAGCGCCATTCCGCCGACGGGAATCGCTGGGAAGCAGCTGGGGCTCGGCTGGCGATGCTCGCCGGCCTTGGCACGCTTCTGCTGGTGCTGGCGGTAGGCCCGTTCATCGCCGGGTGGTGGAGCCAGCCCGCACTGCAGGTGCTGCTGGCCTTGGCCGCGGGACGAATCTTGCTGGATGCGGCGACGACTGTGCCGCTGGCGACCGCTCGCGCGCAACTGGAATTCCGGTACCTCTCGATCCTGGAGACCGCCGCTGCGCTGACAACGCTCATGCTCACGATCACGGCCGCCGCGTGGGGCTGGGGCGCATACTCCATCCTGATTCCCCTCCTGGTCGTCGGGGCCGGGAGGCTCTTGATTCTGATGTTGCATCGACCATGGAAGGTGTTTGAACCGGAAACCTGGACGCGCGTGCGGCAACTCTGGCCCGACTTTCGCTCCGGTGGACTCCAGCACTACCTCAACGGCGTCTCGCAGAACATCGATTACCTCGCGCTCGGCGTGTTTCATTCTGACGCCGTCCTTGGCGTGTACGCGATCGCCTACATGATCGCGTCGGTCATCGGCATCGCCCTCAGCTTCACGGTGGGAGGCGTTTTGCAGCCGATCCTCAGTCGCCTGGCCGATCGACCCATGGAACAGCTTCATACCTACGTCACCACGCAGGCAACCGCGATGGCAGCAGCCACTGCTTCAGGCCTGGCGTTGGCCAGCCTGGGAGGTTGTGCGGTACGCACCTTCCTCCCGGAGAATTGGCATGGGGCCGCGAAGCCACTCACCGTGCTGGCCATCGCCTTCATTTTCGCGAACCCGATTCAGATTGCGCGCGCCATGCTCCGCGCCAACGGCCTGTATTCGCGGGCCCTTGCCCTGCAGCTGGTGACGACAGGCCTCCTTGGAGGCTGCGTGTTTCTGGCCAGTTGGTGGCGAGGCGCGGGAAGCGTGGCGATTGGCGTGCTTGTGACCTTTGCGGTCATGGCGCCGATCTACATCGCGGCATCGCTGCCTGGCAAGGGCGTGCGGCGACGGACGGTTGCCCGCATCATGCTCCGCGCGCCGCTCTGCGGGGTGGCCGCGTTCTTGCCGAGCCTCGCCCTGGCCTGGATCATCCAGAATGGGTTCTTCGACGTTCTGGCGCCAGCGTCCTTCTTCTCCCTGGCGTGCCTCATGCTTTCGGTGGCGCTATCCGCCAGCGACTACATGGGTTACCTGAGGCGATTTGAGCCCAGCGTGCACGCCGACGCGCTGCGCGGGTGGCGTGCGGTGCGGAACCGGCTCTCGCTCAGCGCGCGGCCTGCCTCGGCCTGAAACACTCACTCGAACAGCAGCCCACGTTCGGCGGCCGAACGGTGCACGGCGGGGCCAGCCCAGTCGTCGTACTCCAAGTTGGGGTTGGCGTCGATCCACTGGATCAACGCGAGGACGCTGCTGGGGTCGGCGGAATCCCTCCACTCCTCGCCAAAGCGGACTTTGATTCCCAGCCACAGGTGTGCATACGCGTTGCGTCTTTCGAGTCCTGGGTGCGGGTGGAGGATCGGTTGGATGCGATCGCCCACGCGCGCGACGGCCTCGCGGATGGCGGTGGATTCCTCGTGGGAGAGCGACACGGGTGCGCCGCGATGGCTCAGCCCCAGCTGGCCAGGACGATCGCCAGGTCTTGTGCGTCGACCGCGCCGCTGCTATCCACATCGCTCGCCGTACTGCCCAGCCCCCAGTCTCCCAAGAGCAACGCAAGGTCGATGCCATTCACGATGCCGTCGTTGTTGATGTCGCCATCAGGTTCGGAGGTGCCGCCCTCGGTGTAGGTGAGCACCGCGCCGATGCCAACATTGTTGTTCCAGTCTCGGGCCCGGACGAAGTAGCTCACCTGCGCCTGCGGTGCCTGCGCGGGCATCGTGCCGCGCCACATGTTGTTGCCGTGCCAGGCCATCGGGGACACTTGCTCGGCGCCGCCGTTCACGGTGTAGGCGATCTCGACGCCGCGATCGTGGAAGCCACGGTCACTCGTCATCTGGTCGTGGATCTCGACTCGAATCTGGTGTGGGACGGGCTTGCTGCCGGCGACCGCTTGCTCGGTGCGGATGATCGCGGGCGCGATCGTGTCGGCTGGCCCGTTGTTCAGGTACAGACGATTCTGGAACGAACCCGACTCGCCCTGCGCGGTGAGGACATCGAAGTCGCCGTCGTTATCCACATCGCCGACCTTGACATCCAGCGAGGAGTCGCTGAAGGAGGTGATGATTCCCGTCACCTGCGTGAACGAGCCTGTCCCGTTGTTGCGGTAGACGCGCTCGGCACCGCCCAGGACGGCGATGATCATGTCCAGGTCGCCGTCCATGTCGATGTCGAAGAACTTGCTGTCGTTGTCGTCGGCGGATGGGTTGGGCGAGATCTGCGAGGAGATGTTGGTCCAGACCGTGCCCAAACCATCGGCGTTTCGCAGCAGCAATTCTTGGTTCGATGGGCCCGCGTTGGCACCCAGCAGGTCAAGATCACCGTCGCCGTCGATATCGCCGGCGTCGTAGGAGTAGCTGGTGGCGTCGCTCACGATCGTGGTCATCTCGGTGAAGACGCCAGCCCCGTTGTTCTTGTAGAGCTTGCTGTCGCTGGCGCCGGTGGCGCGCGTGCCGAGGTGGATGTCCAGGTCCAAGTCACCGTCCACATCCAGGAAGAGGACATCCATTTGCTGGCCGATGTTGCCAGCCGGGACCCGCGAGGCGGTCTGGTCCTCGAAGTAGCCGGTGCCCTCGTTCACGTAGATCTTCATCCGGGCGCCGACACCGAAGTGGGATGTGCCGCCGGAGTGCGTCAGCGCGATGTCCAGGTCGCCATCGTTGTCAATGTCGCCGAACTGCCCGCGGCTGGAGGTCAGGTTGATGGCCGGCATGCGCTGCGCGGATTCGTTGGTGAAGTAGCCCGACCCGTTGTTGATGAAGAGGAGTGCCGGCTTGACGAAGTCTTGCGCCAGAAGCATGTCCCAGTCGCCGTCGCGATCGACATCGCCAAACTCCACGCCGCGGAACCAGCCGGCGATCGTGCCCACCCGGGCATCCGTCTGATCCGAGAATGTGCCGGTGCCGTTGTTGATGTACACGCGCGGCTTGAGCGCGGTGCCCAGCGAGGAATAGCCCTGACCGTTGGCCGCGATGAAGTCCAAGTCGCCGTCGTTGTCGATGTCGCACATCGAAATCTGGTTGGTGTATTCGGACTGCGTCGGGATGCGGCCCGAGGTGCTATCCGCGAATTGCACCTGCGCCAGGGCGGGCAGCGCGGCGACGGCGCTCGCGATCGTGAAGCAGGCGAGAAGACGGTGGCTGACGGTGTGAAACGACATCGTGTGGAAGTCCTGTGGGGCCCTTTCAACCTCCTGCAACATGCAGGCAGACTCCCATTGATAGCCCCAGCACATCCAGAATCCACTGGATCCAGCAAAAAAACACCGCCAAACATGGGATTTGTTGGGGAAACTGCGGCTCGTTCTGGCGATTCAGTCGCGGCGGCGCCGCTTGAAGGCGACAGCCACGCTGCCGGGCTGTCCCGGTTGGTTCTCGGACCGATCGGGTTCGTGCACCGGTGTGGACTGCGCGCCACGCGCGCCCGCGGCCTTCGCGCTCTGTGCCAGCTTGCGCACGCGGTCACGCGCGACGCGGATCTGTTCGGGCGTGGCTCCCTGCAGGTAGGCGCCGCACATCGCGTCGGCCTCGTTGAGTCCCTCCACGCTGAGGATGCCGTTGGCGGCGTCCACTCGCACCGCACAAATGCCAAAGTCGGAGAGCAGCGTGGTGGCGCACTGGAACGCGGCTGTCTCGCGATGCCCCTCCTGCCTGGTGAGCCCCCCCAGGTAGCGGGCGGCGGCGGCCATGTGGTCTTCGTTGACGCGACGCAGTTGGTTGATGCCGGCGACCGTCTTCTTCATGTCGTCCAGCCTTGGCGGCTTGCACTCGATCACTTCGCCGTTGAGCTGGAATTTCCGGTTGGCTCGATTGTGCAGCGCGATCACCATGGCGCGGCCCGTAGCCATGTTTCCAGTCGTGAATGGATCCGTGTGGTCGCGCGCCATCTGCTTGGCGGGGATGTGCTCCGTCACCTTCATCGTTCCCGCGGCGGCGTCCAGCTCCACCGCACGAATCCCCATCTCATGGAGCATCCAGAGGCTGGCTTGCACCAAGGCGTGGTCGTTCCCGATGGACTGCTTCTGGGCGTCGGTCAAGAGCGCGGCGAGGATCGACCCCAGCGGCACCTTGGGCATCTGCGGAAGGGCCACATTGGCGATCTTGCCAAACGCGTCCGCCTTCTGTTGCGTGAGCGGAATGGAGGTGCCGTTGAGCGTGATCGATGGCATGGGGGGAGCGAGGTTACCTCCCTAGCATCCGCGAATGGGACTGCTGCACTCGTTGGTGGCCGGCATCGCGATGGGGTCGCCGATCGCGCAGGTGCAGGGTGACGTGGCGCCCCGCGATGTGACCCCTCCCGATTTCACCTGGTGGCGCGAGGCTCGATTTGGCATGTTCATCCACTGGGGCCTCTATGCCGAAGCGGCGGGCTCCTGGCGCGGACGATTCCTCGGGGGTTGGACCGAGTGGCTCCTCTCCAAGGGGAAGATCGATCCAGTGGAGTACCAACGCGAGTTGTTGCCTCGATTTGATCCGGCGGGATTTGACGCCGATGCGGTCGTGTCGGCGGCCAAGCGCGCAGGCATGGGCTACATCGTGATCACCACCAAGCACCATGAGGGTTTTTGCCTGTGGGACAGCGCCGACAGCCCCAGCGACCTTGCGATGACTCCGTTTGCGGTGCGCGGGCGCAGTCCGCTGAGGGAACTGGCGGACGCGTGCCAGCGCGAGGGCATTCGCCTCGGGTTCTACTACTCCTTGCTTGACTGGCACGATTCGGACTACCTGCCGCGGCGAGCGTGGGACGCAAGGTCGAGTGCGGGCGTTGACTACGCGCGCTACTCGCAGCGCATGCGCACGCACCTGGAGGAATTGCTCGGCGGCCAGTTTGGCAACATCGACATCCTGTGGGGAGATGGCGACTGGGAACACGGCCCTCAAGCGCATGGTTCGCCCGAGCTGCTGGCGCGGGCCCGCGAACTGCAGCCGGGGTTGCTGGTCAACAATCGCTGGTCGCTCCCCGGCGACTACGACACGCCGGAGAACACGATTCCAGACGCGCCGCTCCCACGCCCGTGGGAAACCTGCATGACGATGAATGAGTCCTGGGGCTACACACCGCGCGTGGAGACCTACAAGCCGGCGGTGGAGCTGGTGCGCATGCTGGCGGACATTGCCTCCAAGGACGGCAATTTCCTTCTCAACGTGGGGCCCGATGGCGACGGTCGATTGGACCCCGTGGCGCTGGAGCGATTGGACCAGATCGGCGGATGGATGGACCTGAACGCGGAGTCGATCCGCGGCACGCGGGGAGCAGGGACCATTCACGCCCCGGCGGTGTATTCGTGGGGGCGATTGACGGTGCGCCAGTCTCCGGATGGCGATGGCGGGTCGCTCTATCTGCATGTGTTTGAGAAGCCCGAAAGTGGCGAGATCGTGGTGCCGGGGCTGGCGGCGGAAGTGCGTGGAGTCTCGGTACTCGGCCTGGCGGGAATCGGTGGCGAGCCGATCGGGTTCACGCAGCGCGGCTCGGATGGTGTGGTGGCGCTTCCCGCCGGCATGCACAACAACGCGACGAGCATGGACATGGTCATCAAAGTGGAGGTTGCTGGCTGGCCTCCGATTGCTGGAGAGCCACGGCCATCGGTGGACGCTGGCTTGTTCGAGGGATCGCTTGTCCTTGGCTTTGACGTCGCGCCCGGAAGCGAAGTGCTGGTGACGGCGGACGGGAGTGAGCCGCGCGTTGGTGGCCTCACGACCCATACGCTCGGTGAATCGCAGCAGTCCATCCCACTCACGGTGACCTCACGAGTGCGCGCGCGAAGCGTCGTGCGAGGCGTCGTCACGGGAGAGGAGTTCGCAGACACCTACACACTGGCGACTCCCTGGCCGGCTGTGGCGGGGGCGTCACCTCGAATCCAGGCCACTCTCATGGAAGGCGCGCCGGGACAGTTCAGCCATGCTCCTGGGACGCTTGCCTGTGCGCCGACATCGGCAAGCATGCCGGCGCCGCTGGTGCGTGCGATCGATGTGCATGATGTCTCCCTCCCAATCGAGTCGTGGCTCCCAGAGGACAACTTCGCGGTGCAGTTCGACGGCATCGTTGACGTGCCCGCCACGGGCATCTGGACCTTTTGGCTCACCAGCGACGATGGGTCGATGCTGTGGATCGACGGAAAGCTGGTCGTGGACAACGATGGACCGCACGGCGCGAAGGAAGTGCGAGGACAGGCTCCTCTCGCGGCCGGCGCGCACGCGATCCGGGTTGGGTTCTTCGAAGGCGGCGGAGCCGCGATGCTGTCCTTGGAGTGGGCTGGGCCAGGGAGCGACCGAGCCACGGTACCGGCAGCCGCGTTCGGCGCACCGTGAGGGTCGCCCGAGCCGGCTCAGCTGGGAATCAGTACGCCCTCACGCGCGGTCATCTCGGCGTAGAGCGCCTGGAGCTTGCGGGTCACGGGTCCGGCACCCCTGCCCGCGCCACCGGCCACTCCACTCAACCCACCGATGACGCGACCATCCAGCACCCCCACCGGCGTCAACTCGCCAAGCGTGCCGGTCACGAACATCTCGTCCGCGGTCCACGCATCGGTGAGTGTCAGCCGCTTCTCGGCGTGCGGGACACCGTGCATGCGGCATAGCTCCAGGACCTTGGCACGCGTGATGCCGGGGAGGCAGGCGTCAGCGATCGGCGTCAACACCTCGCCACCTCGCACCAGGAAGACATTGGTCGCGTTGGTCTCCGCGATGAACCCCTCCATGTCCAACATCAACGCGTCATCGGCTCCGGCGTCGTTGGCCTCGATCTTGGCGAGGATGTTGTTGAGGAGGTTGTTGTGGTGGATCCTTGAGTCCAGGCACTGCGGGGGGTTGCGGCGGATCTCGCTGGTGACAAGGGAGATTCCTGCGGCCGCGCCAGGACCCTCCGCCACGGGTCGACCCCGCGTGTCGGCCAGCGGCTTCCACTCCGCTAGGACGATGAGCGTGCAGCCCTCCTGGTTGTTGCGAGGATCCATCCCGGAGGTCACCTTGCGGCCTCGCGTCAGCGTCACTCGCATGTGCGCACGGTCGCGCATGCCGTTGGCCTGAAGCGTGGCGAAGATCGCGTGGCGGACCTCGTCGGCAGTGGGCACTCCCGAAAACGCCAGCGCGTGCGCGGAGGTGAAGAGCCGGGCCAGATGCTCCTCCAGCGCGAAGACCCGTCCGTTGTAGACACGAACGCCCTCCCACACCGCATCGCCCCCCTGCACCACGCTGTCGAAGACGGAGACTCTCGCCTCGGCGCGAGGCACAATCTCGCCGTCGACCCACACCCTCAGGTCGGCGTTGCGCGGGTCGGGGAGGATCGAAGGAGGTGTGGTGCGAGGCATGGGAACGATCCGTGAAGGCGCCAGAGACGCGGCGCAGCCTAGGGTCAAGCACAGATCGCCCGCGCGAGAAGCATCTCGTGCAGCGGACGGCAGCGGTCGATGAGCGGCTGGAGGCGAGATGGGATGGGATCGGACTTGGGTCGATACTCCCCAAAGCCCGTGGATCGATGCACATTCTTGTACCAGTGCTTCGCCCACACACCGTCGCAGGCGCGCGGGCCGGCAGGCCACCGGAGCATCGCCGCGTCCCACGCCATGTCCAACTGCCTGCACAGTTCGCGAAGGACGCCCTCGGGGTCCAGTAGGAGTTCTCGCGAGTCAAGCACCGGGACTCGCTGTCCCCGTGATTCAAGGTCGACCATGAGCTCCACCTGCCGTTGCATCCCGATGTCGCGCATCGTGGGGTCTGGAATCTGCACGGAAAGCGTCACCGCGACCTCCGCGGGATCCCGCACGAGGAGCACATTGCGCGTGTTCGACAAGAATCCAAGATCAAGCTCCAGCAGGTGATGCGCCATGTGCTTCTGGAAGTGGAGTGCCTCCGTGATCGGGGCCAGGATCACCTCCCGCACGACCTGCGCGCCGTCGTTCTCTTGCGCGGCAAGCGCCTCTTCCCGCCCAGGGTGTTCCGCACCGGAGACACGGAGGTAGTGCGCGTACAGCGGCTCGTCCGAACAGCGTGTGTCCGCGCGCTGGGCGAAGGAGTACATCAGCGCCGTGGAGACATTGCGCGGGCCGGACCAGAGGCAGATGGGCGTGGACATGGTGCGTTGCTGGATGCAGTGCCGAATCGCGATTGCTCGGCAGGTTATCCAAAGACCCACATTCCTCGCCTACGCTCCGCGGCGATGTGTCTTCTCCACTTCGTCGTGCCGGCGCTCGTGTCGTTGGGTACGCCACCAGTCGATCATGTTGTGATCGTGAGCGTTGATGGATTGCGCGCAGATGCCTTGGAAGCACACGCCCTCGAGCAACTTCCTGCGTTCAGTCGATTATTCCAAGGACCCCACACCCTCAATGCGCGGTGTGACCCCGACAGCAGCGTCACGCTCCCCAACCATGTCGGCATGGTGACGGGGCGATCGATGCGTGGTCCCGGCGGCCACGCGTACGAGCTGAACACCCTCCCGCTCGCACCCGCCGCGGGCGGTTTGGTGCGACCCTCGCCCACTCGGTACATCGCGAGCTGCTTCGATGTGGCACACGATGCCGGACTCTCCACAGCTGCGATAGCCAGCAAGCTCAAGTTCACGCTCTTCGTGCAGACCTGGGGCGAGGACTACGGCGCGCCCGACACCGATGTGCGAGGTGGCGACAACGGCACGAACAAGATCGGCACTTTTGCATTTGCCCACGAGATGCCGCAGGTGACAGCGGGCGTGATCGACGCGCTTGACGACGCGCCCCGCGGGCTGATCTTTGTCCACTACGCGCTCCCCGACAGCGTGGGACACACCACCGGCTGGACGACGGAGCCGGATCAGCCGTGGATGGCCAGCGTCAAGGTCATAGACACGGAGTTGGGACGGTTGCTGTCGGCCATCGATGCGGACCCGGCCCTCAACGATCGCACCGCAGTCATCCTGACCACCGATCACGGCGGCGGGGTCCCCTTTCGCACACACACCGATCCGGATGCGCTGGTGAACTATCGAATCCCGTTCGTGGTGTGGATCGATGGCGCCGAACTCTCCAGCGACCTCTACACCGCCAACTCGGGCGCGCGAACCGATCCCGGCGTGGATCGAACTCCATCACACGAACAGGGTGCTGCACCCATCCGTAATACGGACGCTGGAAATGCCGCCCTGCAACTGCTGGGGCTGGATCCGATTCCTGGCTCGACGTATGGGGGCGAGTCGCTCCCGCTCGCCGTCACTTCGCCGGCACCAGCCGCACCTCGCGCAGGTTCATGAGCGCCATGCGGGGCTTGTCCACCGCGCGGATGGTGATCGTGTGCGGGTCCTGGTTCTCCATATGCACGGTTCCTGCCTTCACATTCGTGAAGTCTCCCCAGCCGTTGGTTGCGGGGATGTCGACCTGCGCCACCGTGGAGCCGTCCAGCTCGATCGCGAAACGCCCGCCGCCCTCGGCCGCGGTGGCGGCGACCATGCAATGAATCTCGTAGGTGCCCGCGGGTGCCGCGAACTCCCACCACACGCGGCCCATCGAGTCAGTCCAGTAACCGATGTTGTCAAATCGATCTTCGTAGCGGAGCTGGCCCGCCAGCGAGGCGTCGCGCGCAGCAAGGTTCACTGATCCGTCCGCTGCGGGAGCCGTGAACAGCGCGACTACCTCGGGTGCGCCCTCCAGATCAATCGCCAGCACGCTGGCGACGGCACTGGGTGCCTCCGCGGGAAGCAGAACCGTTCCGGCCTCCGCGCCCGGCATCACCCTGAACCCGGTGTTTCCCAAGAGCCTGGCGTTGGACCAGGCGTTCTTGAAGGGTGGCAGCGTGAACTCCACCATCGTGGCACCCGCGGACGCCGTCGGCCAGTCAAAGATATGCAGGTAGAGCCGCGTCTTTCCCTCCGGCAGCGGCTTCTGCGTGACGCGTCCCCAGCTGGGCGCACGGTTGAAGGGACTCGCGGCAGTGCCGTAGATCGACTCTCCGTTGGTCTCCATCCAGTCACCCATCGCCGTCAAGCGATCGATGCTGGCCTGCGGGATGCGGCCGTCGGGCTGCGGGCCCACATTGAGGAGGAAATTGCCGCCCTTGCTGGCGATGTCCACCAGGTTTCGGACGAGCGATTCGGCGCTCTTCCAGTGGTGGTCGTTCTGGTGGAAGCCCCACGATCCATTCATGGTCATGCAGGTTTCCCAGTCCACGCCCGGCAGGCCGCTCGCGGGAATCTCCTGCTCCGGCGTGCCGTAGTCGCCTTCCCACTCGCCCTCGCCGTCCAGGCCCTCCATGCCGCGACGCCCCTTGTCAACGCGATTGTTGATGATGATCGACGGCTGCAGCGTGCGGACATGGCGCGCCAGGTCCAGGCCCAGATCGTGGTTCCAGGTGTCTTCCCACTCGCCATCGAACCAGAGAATGCCCATGTCGCCGTAGCGGCCGGAGAGGAGTTCACTCAGCTGGCCCTTCATGAACTCTCGGTAGCGGTCAAAGTCAGCCGTCCCAGTGGGTCGATTGTCCCAGCCGCGACGCGGCAGGTAATCGGGGTGCGTCCAGTCCATGATGGAGTGGTAGACGCAGAAGACGACGCCTTCCCTCTCGCAGGCGTCGGCTAGTTCCTTGATGATGTCTCGCTTGAAGGGCGTCCCCATGACATCCCACTCCGTGAGCGCGCTGTCAAAGAGCGCGAAGCCGTCGTGGTGCTTGCTGGTGATGACGATGTACTTCTGCCCCGCCGCCTTGGCGATGCGGACCCACTCGTCGGCGTTGAACTCCACTGGGTTGAACTGTGCCTGGAGCGGCGCGTAATCAGCGGGCGTGATCTTGGCGGAGTGCATCAGCCACTCGCCAGCGCCCGCGTGGTTGGTCCCATTCCAGACGCCGCCCGGCACGGCGTAGAGGCCCCAGTGGATGAACATCCCAAAGCGCGCGTCCCGGAACCAACCCAGGCGCTCGTCGCGTGTGGCCTGCGCCCACTCGCGTGAACCCATTTCTTGGGCTTGTGCGGGCAGGCCCAGTGAGCCCGAAGCCAGAAGGAAGCATGCCGCAAGAGGACGGACGACGGGACCGAGGACGGATCGACTCATGAAAAGGATCCTATTGAAACGGCGAGTCCTTAGACTCACCACCCGATGTCAAGCGCATCCCGCGTCTCCCCCTGGCTGGTGCTGATCGCCGCCACGGGCAGCCTGTCGATGGTGATGCTGGACTCGACCGTGGTCGGCGTCGCCTTGCCGTCGATCCAGCACGACCTTAGCCTCACCACGGCGGAGCGCGGCTGGATCGTGAGCTCCTACTTGCTCGCGATGGCGGCGCTCATGGCGCTGGGAGGTCGCACAGGCGACCGCCTTGGATATGTGCTGACCTTCCGCGTGGGAATCCTGGGCTTTGGCGCGGCGAGCGTGATGTGCGGTCTCTCGGAGAGTGCGGCGACCCTCATTTTCTGGCGAGTCATGCAGGCCGTGTGTGTCGCACTCATGCAACCGGCGGCGACGGCGATGGTGGTCTCGTCGTTCCCTCGCGAGCGCCTGGGCCGTGTCATGGCGATCTACATCGGAATCCCGCTCCTTTTCCTGGCGGGCGGCCCCGTGCTGGGTGGCGCGATCACCGAGTGGGCTGGCTGGCGATGGATCTTCCTCCCCAATGCCCTGATCACACTGGCTGCGATTGCCATGACCTTTGGCATCGGTCTTCGCAATGAGCCGGGGCGTCCGCGCGCGTTTCACCCATTCGCGCCGGTCCTCCTGATCCTCAGCCTCTCGGCGCTTGGCATCGGGCTGCAAGTACTGGGTGACGACATCGACTCTGCCGCCTGGAGCGCTCCTCTCGTGGGAGGTGGCGCCGTTGCATTCCTTGCCTTCCTCGCCTGGCAGTACCGCAGCCCTCGACCACTGCTGGCGCTCACGGTGTTCCATGACCGCGTGCTCCTGCGCAACGCGTTGCTCATCGCCTTCGCGCAACTGGCACTGGTAGGCCAGGGAATATTCGGCCCGATCTACCTGCAGGTCGCCATGGGGATGTCGCCGTTCGAGAGTGGGATGGCGGCACTCCCGCTGGTGGCCCCCAATGTCGTGGTCATCTACTTCGCCGGGCGCGCGTATGACCGATACGGCGGGCGCCTCCCGGCGCTCTTCGGATCGATCGCCCTCTTCGCCGGACTCCTCATTGAGGCGGTGGGCATGTGGCAACTCAGCTACACCGTCATCGCGGTGGGTATGGGGTGCATCGGCTGCGGCATCCCCTTCATCCTGAACCCATCCAACACCGACGGCATGGCGCGCGCGCCGGCTGACAAGCGAGCCGAAGTGTCGGGGCTCCTGCAGACCGGACGACAGTTCGGGGGTGCGTTTGGCATCACGACGGTGATCGCGAGCGTGCATCTCTGGACATCGATCCTGCAGCCCGGCACGAACTCTTCCGAAGACCAGTCGCTCGCGGTAGCCCATGCGATCTCAATCACCTTTGGGACGCAGGCCCTGGCCGCGCTCATCGTGATGTGGCTGGCGACGGGGTTGCCCCGTGGCGCCCACGCGCGTTCGGGGGGCGCAGGAGCCTCAGCCTGAGGCTGGCGCCAAGTGTGCTGGTGTGTGCGCGGCCAAAGTCGCGTCGCCAAAGAGAAACGCCACCTGCGAGGGGTCGATGGCCAGGCGCACGGCGTCGCCACCCTTGAGATGCCAGCGGGGATTGTGCTCTAGCACAGTGATTTCCGTGCCGCCGCACGCCACGGTGTGTCGTGCCGTTGCCCCCAGGTTCATCGACCTGACCAGGCGGCCCCGTGCCAGCTCATGCATGCCGGGGGGAACGATGGTCGCCACGAGTTGGATCGCCTCGGGACGGATGCTCGCCATCGCCTGGCCGACTCGCTCGGTCTGGTCGACGCGAATGTCGCCGATGGGCGTGCTAGCGATGAAGCCGCTGCCCGACGCCCCCGAGACCGTCGCCGGGAGCAAGTTGGTCTCGCCCAGGAAGGTGGCGATGAAGCGACTCTTCGGCCGCGAGTAAACCTCTCTCGGCGGTCCGACTTGCTCCATCCGCCCCTCGTGCATGACCGCCATGCGATCCGCCATCGAGAGCGCTTCTTCCTGATCGTGCGTCACATACACCGCCGTCATTCCCGCGTGCCGGCAGATGCGCACGATTTCCGAGCGCATCTCCACGCGCAGTTTTGCGTCCAGGTTGGAGAGAGGCTCGTCCAGCAACAGGATCTGCGGCCCAAAGGCGACTGCGCGAGCGAGCGCGACACGCTGCTGCTGCCCACCGGAGAGTTCGCTCGGCTTGCGCCGGGCGTATGGCTCCATGCGAACCAGCGCGAGGGCCTCAGCGACCCGGCGCGCGCGATCCGCGGCGGACACCTTGGCCACTTCCAGGCCAAACGCGATGTTTTGCTCCACCGTCATGTGCGGCCACAGTGCGTAGCTCTGGAAGACCATGCCGCACCGGCGCTTTTCGGCCACGGTGGCGGTGACATCGCGGTCCCCAAACAGAATCCGGCCGGAACTGGGCGCGATAAATCCCGCGATCATTCGAAGAATCGTGGTCTTGCCGCAGCCAGACCCGCCGAGCAGGAAGAACAGTTCTCCCGGCTCGATCCGCAGGGACACTTCCTTGACGACGGGAGTGGTGCCGTACGACTTGCTCAGGGACTCAAGCGTGATCGGCACCATGTTTCCAGAGGATACGATGCGCTCCGTGCCCGACACCCCGCGCGAGACCACGGCTCCGGAGGCTGGAGGCCAAGCGCTGACCCCACAGGATCGAGCCGCGCAGTACCAGCTGGCGCAGCTGCAGCGATGGCGCGGTGGCACGGGCCGGCGCGAACCTGCACCCTTGAGCGAAGAGTGGAAGCGCATCGGCGCTCAGGTGCGCCGAGACCACAAGCGCGTGGGGAGCGTGGTGGAGGCATGGGAACTCTGCGTGCCCGAGGCGTTGCGGGAGCACTGCCGCGTGGATGGCTATGCGCGAGGCGTGCTCACGGTCGCGGTGGAGAGTGCACCGGCTCGCTTTGAGTTGGACCGCGCGCTGCGCGGAGGGCTGGATGGCCGATTGCGACAGCTCCTGGGCACCGCGTTCCAGCGCGTGCGATGCGTTTCGGCTCCAATCGACCCGGTGGCCGGTGCGTAAGGGGACGGCCGTTCAACGGCACTTTGTGATGGGACCACAGGCGAGTTCGGACATCACTCCCCCGGCGCCACGCCCTCGGTGGTGGCGATCGCTTGCCGGAGCGCTGCCGGCATGGGGCACGCCCGTCCGTCGCGATCGACGCAACCAAGCGTGGTACGGGCGACCGAGATCACTTCAGGCCCGCGCCGCACCTCATATTCGTGCAGGATCTTCACGGCCCCAACCTCCACGACATGGGTGCGCAGCGTGAGGAGGTCGTCGTAGCGCGCGGGGCGGCGATACCGCAGTTCCAGCTTGACCACCACCAGGAAGTGGCCCGCCGACTCCATCTCGCGGTAGGTGGTGCCGGTCGCTCGCAGAAGTTCCGTCCGGCCCATCTCCAGCCAGATCGGGTAGGTGGCATGGTGCACAACGCCCATCGGATCGCACTCTGCGTATCGAACCCTGAACTGCATCTCGCCAACGGTCATGCGGACACGGTAGCGGATCGATCCCGCCACCCCCGGCTCACTTCCCGACACAAAACCGGGAGAACACCTCGCCCAGCACATCGTCACCGGTGAGGCGGCCGCTGACACTCCCCAGCGCGTCGAGGGCTCGACGCAGCCCCTCCGCCACCAGTTCCGGCTGGTGGATGGCTCGAATGTCCGTCGACAACGCCCGTTGCGCGTCCTCCACCGATTGGATGGCCACTTGGATGGCCCGGAGGTGCCGCGCGCGAGACACGACGGCGGCGTGGGATCCCTGCCACCGCGCGAGCGATGCGGCCACGGTGACGCAGAGTGTGTCCAGCCCCTCGCCTGTCTTGGCTGACACGCGGATCGCCGCGACCGCGGGTTGCTCGACGCCGTCCTCACCGTCGATGATCCCAAGGTCCGCGCAGGTCACGACCGAGATCACGCGCCCGGGACGGGTTCCGTCCGCCGCAGCCGCCGACCCCCCGCGCGCGCACGCCAGGATCACTGTCGCGCCCTTGATCTCCCGCTCGATCACCGCGCGCACCGGGTTGCGAAATGGGTCTCCATCACCGGGCACTCCGGGAAGATCGACCAACTCGCACTCGATCAAGCTCCCCGCCGCGCCTCGGACGCGCCATCGCTCCACCAGCGCGTCGCGGGTGGTTCCCGCCACATCCGCCTCCACGGCCCGGCGCCGCCCGAGCAGCGCGTTGAAGAGCGTGCTCTTGCCGGCGTTGGGTGTGCCGCACAGGACAACTCGCGGGGCACCGGTCACCACTTCCTTGGTGTGACAACCCTCGGCGGCGGCCTCCAGCTGCAGGCCCAGCGCGTCGCAGCGCTCACGAAGGTCCCCCGCGGCGATGGGTACCACATCCTCCTCGTCAGTGAAGTCAATCCCCGCCTCCACCAGGGCCAGCATCGAGAGAATGTCCCGCTGCCAACCGTCGCACAAGCGACCCAGCCGTCCCTCGCGCAGGCGCCGCGCCGCTCGCAGCCCGTCGTCGTCCACCGCCGAGATGGTCGCGGCTACGCCCTCCGCCTCCTCAAGCGACAGTCTCCCGTTGAGAAACGCCCGCATGGAGAACTCGCCGGCTTCGGCGGGTCGAGCCCCGCAGCCACACAACGCCTCCAGGACCGCCGACGCCACTCCTCCGGGCACCAGAAACTCCACGGTGTCCTCGCCCGTGGCCGAGTTTGATGCTGGGAGCCAGACCGCAAGCGTGCGCAGGCTGCCACGCCCGGGAAGGTGCAGCGTGGTGGGTCGCACGCCGCGCCCGGGCGGTGCGCCCGCGCGTGCGATGTCGCCGCCCATGCCCATCCTGCTCGCCACCTCGCACGCCGCGCTCCCGCTCACGCGGACGACGCACCGCACGCCTGCGGCGTCACCTGAAATCGCGGCGATCGTGTCCGCGATCCCGTGCACGGCTCACTCGCGATCCTTGAAGGTCTTCTTGTCGTTGCGCGACTGGAGACGGTCCAGCGCGTCGGCATAGCGGCGACCAGCCTCGTCCTTGGGCTTGACCGCGGCGCGCTTCTTGGGAGTGATGTCCATCTTGGCCACCTCGGCACGGACACGCTTGCTCTCCCAGATCCCGATGATGGTGCTGGTCATGATGTAGAGCGTGAGGCCTGACGGCGCCTTGTAGAGCATGACCGGGAAGAGGATGACGGTCATCCACTTCATCATCTTCTGTTGCTGCTCCTGCTCGGGCGTCAGCGTGGTCATCGATGGCGGCTGCATGTACTTCTGCTGGATGAAGAAGACTGCCCCCATCAACAGTGGCACGACATTGACGCCCTGCAGCGAGAAGAGCCAGAGGTCGAACGACCGGCCGAAGGTGAAGAAATTGTCTGGTTCCGAGAGGTCGCCCAGGAAGAGCCACCCGCCGAACATCTGGAAGATGCCGAAGAACGCCGCTTCCTGCCGCAACTCAAAGGCCAAGTACAGAACCGCGTAGAGCGCGATCCAGATCGGCATCTGCAGGAACATCGGGAGGAACCCACCCAGGCAGCCGAGCGGGTTGACGCCATACTCTGAGTAGAGCCGCATTTGCTCCTGCTGCATCCGCTTCGGCTCGTCCTTGTATCGCTTCTGCAGCTCTTCCAGCTCCGGCTTGAGCGCCGACATCACGCGGCCCACTTTCTGCATCTGAATCTGGCTCTTGCGCGTCAGTGGATGCAGTGCGAGGCGCACGACCACCACGAGCGCGATGATCGCCAGTCCCCAGTCGAAGAAGACATGGTTGTGGAGCATCCCGAGAAACACCACCAGGCCGTCGGCCAGCCAGGCGAAGGTGCACCAGCTGCAGCAGCCGCTCATCTGGTAGACGATGAGTCCAACCATCCCCAGCGCCCCGTACGGCTCATCGTCGATCAAGACGCTGCGCGAGAGCGGACCGGCGTAGGCGGCGAAGTCAAGGTCAGCCGCGGTGCCGGGGGCAACCTCGCGCGGGGACATCGCCATGATGCTGAACATCGCCGGCGCGACCCCCACACCCTGCTGTCCGTACACCGTGGCGACGGTATCAGCCAGGCTCTTGCCGCTCGCCCCAGGCACTCCGGCGCCAACGCCTTCGGTGAAGGGGGCGTGGATCGCAAAGGCGAAGTATCGATTGGTCGAGCCGAACCAGGACAGCGACTCTCCGGCGCGATCCTGCGCAGGCCAGAGGATCGCGCTTCCGGATTCCTCCACCATGGACGCCACGGTCGAACGCTCGATCATCCCGTCGTTGGAGACGACGGTGGCCTGCGATGGATCCCGCTCCTTCGGGAGCAGGTAGCCGAACTGGAATCGACGGACATCCAGGAGTCCGTTCGCTTCCAGCGCAAGGTCACCCGGTCCATACATCCACAGCTGCGACTGGATCGGAGCGGCAGTGAGATTCTCGACGCGATGTGTGACCAGGAGGTCAAATCCCTCGCCGGCGAAGGTGATCGTTCTCGTGACGCGAGCCACCGGCGATGGCGCGCTCACCGACTCACCCACAACATCGCCGCGAACGATCTCCGTCACGAAGGTGCCCGGGCTCGTCTCCGACCACACGGCACCGAAGAGTTCGGCTCGCACCCCGTCAATCATGATGCTGTGCACGGCCAGCATCGGGACCAGTTCGGGCGTCGTGTCCACGGAGCCCGCCGCACGCGGGAGGAAGCCCTCTGGACGCAGCGTGTAGCGAGCGCTGTCGGGCGGCAGTGGCTTGCTCGAATCCAGCGCGTGCGCCTTGGCTGCGCGCGACTCCTCCGCCGTGTTCCAGTACTCGCTGAAGACAATCTGAGAGATGCCCGCCGCGCCCGGGGTGAAGTCGACGCGCATGCGCGCGTGCGCCGGGTCCAGGGAACCAAGCGAGGTGAGCGGCCCGGTTCCCGATGGCGCCCGGGCGGCGAGCTGGCCAGCCGAGACAACGCTGGCCGACGGAGATGGCTCGGTCGCGGTCACCGCCGGAGCTGCGTCGCCTGCCTGCGCCGCCTCCATCGCCACGACCGTGGCCGCGGGCAATGCCGTCTCGGCGTTGGTGCCTTCCGTTGGCCGGTTCCTCGGCGTGCCCTGCATCATCGCCACGACGATGCCGAGCGCGATGAGGCCAACGACCAGTGGAACGACAACGCGTGCGATGCTCGACTTGTTCTTCATGGCAGGAGGCAGTCCGGAGGACGGGAGGGGCAGGCGGAACCGGGAGTCATGGGCGAGGAGCCGAAATGGTCATCGACCCTGCAACAGGCGCTCGCCCAGCCAGTCTGGAAGTTCGTCGATGGCGCGGATCTTCTCGACCGTCTCGTCGATGGGGTACTCGACCCGGTAGAAGGTCACCTTGCCGCCGACCGCCTTGGAGGGCTCGTGCTCCAGGATCGCGTAGCTGGCGCGCGGATCCTGGTCGCGCGGCTGACCCACGGAACCGGGGTTGATGATCACCTTCTCGGTGTCGGAAATGTCAAAGGTGTTGTCGTCCAGGTCTTCCAGGTAGAAGAATTCGGGGTCATCGGTGAACACACCGGGGAAGTGGGTGTGGCCAACAAGGCACGCGCGGTCGATGCGCTCGAAGACGCTGGCCAGCTTGGAGGGGGACTGCACGACATCGTCGGGAAAGAGGTATTCGTTGACCGGCCGCCGCGGCGATCCGTGGACGGCGAGGATGTCTCCTTCCACGACCCGAACGCGCATCCGCCCCAGGAACTCCCAGCGGCGCCGGACTGTTTCCGTGTCCCAACGGTCGTTTGGTTCCAGCTGGCGACGAGTCCAAAAGGCCGCGCGCTCGGCGGCCGCGTTGAAGTTGGTTGGCTCGTAGAGGACGGCGTAGTCGTGGTTGCCCAGCAGGCTCCACTCGCACCGATCCGCCACCAGATCCACGCACTCGGCGGGATCGGGGCCATAGCCAATGACATCCCCCAGGCTCAGAATCCGGTCCACACCCTGCGAATCGATGTGTGCCAGAACGGCCTTGAGGGCCGCCAGGTTGGCGTGGACATCACTGATGAGGGCTGTTCGCATCGTGCTGGAGCCGGGCAACCCCATTGCGGCCACAGGAGGGTCGATCGTAGCACCTCCCATCCCAAAACGCCGCCAACCCTAGAATCCCCGCCCCTATGGCAGACCAATCCAAGCACTATGACCTCATCGTCATCGGCTCCGGCCCCGGCGGATATGTGGGCGCGATCCGCGCCGCCCAGATGGGCATGAAGGTGGCCTGCGTCGAACGTGACACACTGGGCGGCGTTTGCCTCAACTGGGGATGCATCCCGACCAAGGCGCTCCTGCACAATGCGGAGCTCTACTCCGAGGCGATCACGCACGGCGAGACCTGGGGGTTTGAGATCGACCCCTCCAAGGTCAAGGTCAAGTGGGACAAGGTGATCGGCCGGAGCCGCGGCGTCACGACCAAGCTCAATGGCGGCATCGCGTTCCTCCTCAAGAAGAACAAGATCGACCACATCGTGGGCCACGCCAAGATTGTCTCGGGCAAGACCGCGACCGGCCCGTGCAAGGTGACGGTCAGCAAGGCCGACGGCGGCTATTACAAGGGCTCGGGCACTGGCGGCGTGGAGCAGACGCTGACCGCCGATCGGATCATGATTGCCACGGGCGCGGCTCCCCGCGAGCTTTCATTTGCACCGCGCGACGGCAAGGTGGTGATCTCGTCCTACGACGCGATGACGCTGGAGCAGCGGCCGGACTCGATGCTCATCATCGGCTCGGGCGCGATCGGCATGGAGTTTGCCTACTTCTACAACGCGTTCGGCACCAAGGTCACTGTCGTGGAGATGGTGGACCGCATCTTCCCCGTCGAGGATGACGACATCAGCACCGCAGCGCAGAAGATCTTCGCCGCGCAGGGGATGACGATCAAGACCGGCACCACCGCGGTGGCTGTGGAGAAGACGGCGAAGGGCGCCAAGGTCACGCTGGTCGATGTCAAGGACGCCTCCAAGAAAGAGGTGGTCGAGGTCGATTGTGTGCTGGTCGCCATCGGCGTGCAGGGCCGGATGGACGGGCTCTTCGACGCCTCGCTTGGCATCCGCACCGACAAGGGCCACATCTGGACGGACTTCAAGGAGAAGGCCAAGCCCACCTACCAGACCAGCGTCGCCGGCATCTACGCCATCGGCGACATCATCGGCCCGCCCTGGCTGGCGCATGTGGCCAGCGAGGAAGCGGTCGCGTGCGTGGAGCGCATGAAGGGGCATGATGTCCCCGGAGTCAACTACGCCGCAATCCCCGGCTGCACCTACTGCAACCCACAGATTGCATCCGTCGGCATGACCGAGCGCGAAGCCAAGGACAAGGGCATCTCGTACAAGGTTGGCAAGGCCACTTTCAAGGCGCACGGCAAGGCGCTGGCCGTGGAGGCGACCGACGGCTTGGTCAAGCTCATTACCAAGGAGCCATACGGCGAGATCCTCGGCTGCCACATCCTGGGGCAGAACGCGAGCGAGTACATCGGCGAGGTCTGCGTCGCAATCTCGATGGAGGGGCTGGCGGAGGACCTGATCCACACGGTGCACGCGCACCCCACCATGCACGAGGCGATCCACGAAGCCGCGCTGGCGACCGAAGGTCGCATGATCCACGGATAGTTCGCCTCGGACGACGATCCGAACGCAGGCCGGCAGGAAACGACCAAAGCCGGATCCCGCACCGTGCGGGACCCGGCCTGGCGGGTCGATCTCGAAGGGCCTTCCTCTCCGGGGAGACGATCAGCCAACCGGCTTGTCGTATCCCATCCGGTTGCACCAGTGGCAGTACCAGCGGAAGATGATCTCTTCTTGCATCGTGTGGGACCACATCGGGCCAAACTCCAGCATCATGAAGAGGCTGAACTCCGCTGGGTATCCCACGGGTGGATCGAACTTCTGCAACTTTGGTGCATCGTCATCGGTCGAACTGGCACTGACGATGGCACCGGCTCCGGCAACCAACAAGGTCGCGGCTGTCACCAGAAACATGTGGCGAAAGGCATCCATCATGCGCCTCCTTGGTTGATACCGCTGAGCACTCCGGCGTGCTCGAGAATTCTCCACCCGGTATCGCGGAAATGCGGGAATCGACCCATCGTGCCGGCGATGATCCGCACATCCTCGTCGTCTAGAACCCAATCGGCCGGATCCGCCTCCGGGCCACCACCGACATCCTGGCGCCGCAGCCAGTCGTTGGTGAAGGTCCGCTCGCGCAGGCTCCAGTTGTCCAGGCGCTCGGCAATCTCGCCGCTCTTCGTCGTGAACACCGCGACCTGGCGCGAGACCAGCGGGCCGTTGAGGTGCCGAAGCGCGATGTTGCTGCCGTACACGCACCACCAGCCGCGCGCTTCCAGCACATCGCCGCGCACGGTGGTCGGGTCGATCGCGTCGTCCAGCGATGCCATGATGCGTTCGATGGCACTCGCTGGCGTCTGGTTGCCAAGCACGGCATCGCACTCCAGGATGGCACCGCGGCAGGTCTGCGCAACGCCCAGGTAACTGAGGTCGTCGTGGTCGCGCGCCAGTTCCTCATAGTGCTCCGCCCCACGGTGCAGGTCGGTCAAGGCAGCGCCCGCATGCTCAGACGCCTGGTGCGGATCCTGTTCGATGAGCCTGCGAAGCGCGGTGCCCCTGGTGTAGTAGGCAAAGGCGCGCGCAACTCGCTCGAAGCGTGATGCGGGGGCATCGGCCTCGAACCGATGGATGAGGTCGCTGGCCACACTTCGCGCCTCGAGGAGGTGCCACAGCATGCCATGCGCGTTGGCCAAGTTTACTTGCAGCATGAGGCGGAGGTCAGGGGTGACGCCGGGTTCGGCCAGCCCAGCTTGGACCGCAGCGAGTGACCGGGTGTATCGACCCTGGCCGTCGTAGGCGCCGGCGAGGCGGTTGGCGGAAAGCGCCCGCTCCAGTCCGGTGGTCGCTCGCTGCGCCATGGTGCTTGCCGTCTGTTCCATTCGCTTCCAGTCGCCGGCGCGGTGGGCCATCAGCGCTTCCGAGTCCAGTTGACGGAAGGTCCGCTCGTCGTGGCAATCCGTCCCGGATGGACGGAGGACTTCCGCAACCTCGCCCACGGACCAGTCCAGGGCTTCGCTCAGGGCAAACACCAAGTCCAGCTTCGGGTTGCCGCTCGCGGGAACCATCTTGGAGATCTCCCGATTGAGGGCTCCCGAGAGTTCCGTCCTGTTCCAGCCGCGGTAGACACGCGCGAGCCCCACCAACTGGGACAGCCGTTCGCGCTGTTCGTACTCTGTGTTCTTCACCATCGTGCGCCTCCTCTCGGAGCATGCCGAGATCGACCCATCAAGAACAGAAGGTGGCGGAGCGGGACACGCGGCACGCCAATTGCCAGAAATTGGGAAAACTAGACTGCGCTGCCTCGGCCGCTCCCACCCCAGCCCATGTCCCCAGCCACCGACCCATGTCCCTCCAACGGTCCCGACGGGCTCGTCCTCGTGCTCTCGGGGCCAAGTGGCGTGGGCAAGACCACCGTTGCGCAGCATGTGCTCACGCGCTACGGCGGGACCTTCAGCGTGAGCGCGACGACCCGCGCGCCGACCTCGAAGGAGCGCGATGGGATCGACTACCACTTCATCGACGAGCCCACCTTCCAGCGATGGATCGACGAGGGCCGGTTCCTGGAGTACGCGCAAGTCTTCGGCAGGTCGTGGTACGGGACGCTGCGGGAACCGGTCGACGCAGCCCTGGCGGCGGGCCGGCTCATCGTGCTGGACATCGATGTGCAGGGTGCCGAGCAAGTGCACGGCAAGGTGCCCGGCATGCTGGGGGCCTTCCTGCTCCCGCCGTCGCTGGAGGAACTGATGCGCCGGCTGCGATCGCGCGGGCGCGATGACGAGGAGGCGATCCAGCGTCGGTTCGCGACCGCGAAAGAAGAGATTAATCGCGCGGCGCGCAACGGCGTCTATGACGCGACCATCGTGAACGACGACCTGGTCAGGGCGCAGCGGGAACTGGACGCGCTGGTGACGGCGCGCTGGGAACAGCTTCGCCGGCCCGGGTGCGCGCACTGAGGGACTGGAGCTTCCACGCCATCCCCTCCAAGAGCGTGTCCCAGACGATGTCAGGATCGCGCGACGCGTCGATGAGGAGGTGCCATGCCGGGCGCTCGCGAACCTGGGCGAGAAAGCCGTGGCGCACCCGCGCGTGGAACTCCGCGCCCTTCTGCTCCATCCGGTCCAGGAGCGGCGAGAGTCGGTGCGCCGCCGTGGCCTCGTCCACGTCGAAGACCACGACCAAGTCCGGCGTGCAGCCACTGGTCGCGGTGATCCCAGTCTGGCGGATCTCGCTAGGGTCCAGCCCGCCCGCCGTTCCCTGGTAGGCAAGCGTCGACGAGATGAATCGATCCGCCAGGACCAGCGAGCCTCGCGCCAGCGCCGGGCGGATGCGCTCCTCCACCAGTTGCGCGCGCGAGGCCATGTAGAGGAGCATCTCGCACCGCACGGTCATGGATGCATTCGCCGGGTCCAGCAGGACCGTGCGAACCTGCTCGCCGATGGCCGTGCCGCCTGGTTCCCGCACTTCCTCGACCGCCACGCCCGCCGCCCTCACCATCGCCGAGAACCGGCGGAACTGCGTGCTCTTGCCGCTCCCGTCAGGGCCATCGAACACGATGAACTTTCCGGCGAGGAGTGGGATCCACTGGTCCTGTGGAGGCATGTGACAAGGATACGATTGGGACGTGGTCATCGAAGTGCACGATGGCAGCCGCGCCATCGCAGGCGTCATCGACATTCCTGTTGCGGGTTCAACTCGACCCGCGCGTGCGCAGGCTGGCTCGCGTGAGGTGCTCTTGCTGTGGGAGGGCGCGCTGGACGATGGGGGTTGCCTGCGTCGTTGCGTGGTCTGCGGGTGCCCACGACTCCACCGCGCTCGCCGTCTCCCGCATGTCACGCCCATCCTCTTGGCCCTCTGCGCCGTCGCGGTGGGCGTGGCGATGCTGGGGTACGCCGCTCACCCCGCACTGGTGGCCCTGATCGCCGTCTTGATTGGCTGCGACATCGCCGTCCTCTGCTTCGCGAAGACCCACCTGACGTGCTACGGCTGCCAAAGCGTGTATCGCGGGGTCGCGATCGCGCGGTGGCACCGGAACTGGGACCCGATCACGGCGATTCGTCTTGCTCGTTCGCCTCTTCCGCCAGCGACTGGACCGTCGGCGGGCCGATGATCGCGCTGCCGATGCGGACGACATTCGCGCCGCATTCCACCGCCAGCTCGTAGTCGTTGCTCATCCCCATCGAGAGAATGTCGAATCGCGCGCCAGCGACTCCGGCCGTGCGGATGTCGTGGAAGAACTCGGCGGTCCGCGTGAAGAGGGCACGGAGCGCATCGCGGTCATCCGTGTTGGGCGCCATCGTCATGAGCCCGCGCACGCGGATGTTGTGCATCCCCGCGACCTGCTCGATGAAGTGCCTCAGCGCCGGGGCGGCCACGCCATGCTTGTTGGCCTCGCCCGCGATGTTGGCCTCCACCAGCACATCGACAGGATCGGTCCTCTTCGCGGCCGCCGTCTGCAACTCTTCCGCCAGGCGGAGCGTGTCCACGCTGTGGATGAGCCGGGTCACCTCGATCGCCTTCTTCACCTTGTTCCGCTGCAGCGAGCCGATCATGTGCCAGCGGATGGTGGGCGGCGTGGCGCCCGGGCGCATCTCGGTGGGTCGGCGCACGAACTCCTCGATCTGCTGGGATCGCTGCACCAGCCGCTGCACTCGATTCTCCGCGAAGTCGCGCTGGCCAAGCATCACCAGTTCGCGCACCTGGTCCATCGCGGCGGTCTTGGTCACCACGACCAGCATGACCTGCTCCGGCGAGCGCCCGCTGACCTTGGCCGCGACGGCGATGCGGTCGCGCACCGCCTGCCATCGACCCGCCAGCGTTGGCGCGAGCAGTTTGGCTGCCTCGGATCCGGCGCTGGGGTCTTGGGTGGTGGCCATCGAGGGTTCTCGTCCGTGAGGTGGTGACGCTACCGGAGATTGGTGCGCAACGCCATGCGCCGACGGGGCCGCGCGTGGGATGACAACCGCGCGGCGTAAACTTGCCTCGTGTCGCCAGTTGCCGCCCGTCGCGCGTCTCCCGTGCTGCTCATCATCCGAGATGGGTGGGGCCGGAACCCGCATCCGGAGCACGATGCCTTCAACGCGGTGAAGTTGGCCAGCACGCCCGTGGCCGATGCCATGGAGCGCGAGTGGCCCACGACGCTGATTCGCACGAGTGGCGAGGATGTCGGGCTGCCGATCGGGCCGGACGGCCCCGTGATGGGCAACAGCGAGGTGGGGCACCAGAACATCGGCGCGGGGAGGATCGTGGACCAGGAACTGATGCGGATCACCAACGCGATCCGGACGGGTGCGTTCGCCGGCAATCCGATCCTTGCGGCAGCGATGGATCGCACGGCGAAGGGGCACGCCCTCCACATCATGGGGCTGGTGAGCGACGGCCAGGTGCACAGCGACCTGGCGCACCTGGATGCGATCCTGGAGCTGGCTCAATCGCGTGGGGTGCCGGCGGAGCGCCTCTTCGTCCACGCCTTCTTGGACGGCCGCGACACGGCGCCGTTTCGGGGCGCGGAGTACATCGACCACCTGGAGCAGACGCTGGCATCGACGGGCGGCCGGATCGCGACGATGTCAGGGCGCTACTGGGCGATGGACCGCGACCATCGGTGGGATCGCGTGCAGCGCGCCTGGGAAGTCCTGGTGCGGCCGCTGCCTGCGGGCGCGCCGACGCGACGCGCCGTCGACGCGATGCGCCACGCCTATGAGCATCCGATCGACCAGTCCCGCAAGGGGGACGAGTTCGTGGAACCGGTGCGCCTGCTGCCCTCCGAGGGTGTCATCCGAGACGGCGACAGCGTGGTGTTCTTCAACTTCCGCGGCGACCGGCCACGCGAGCTGTGCAAGGCCTTCGTGCTTGGGGAACCGGCGTTTCGCGCGCTGACGGGGGGCGGCTTTGATCGCGATGCCGTCCCGCGCGACCTCTTCTTCGCCACGATGGCCAACTACGAGGAAGGACTTCCGGTCCGCGTCATCTTCCAGCGGCCGCCAAAGATGGAGTCCATCCTGGGAGATGCCGTGGCGCGCGCTGGGCTCACCCAGTTTCGATGTGCGGAGACCGAGAAGTTCCCGCACGTCACCTTCTTCTTCAACGACTACCGAGAGGCCCCGTTCCCGGGCGAGTCACGCGAGCTGATCCCCAGCCCACGAGATGTGTCCACCTACGACCAGAAGCCGCAGATGAGTGCGCGCGGCGTGTGCGATGCGGTGCTGGCGCGGCTGCGGGCAGCGGACACGGAACCGCTCATCATCGTCAACTTCGCCAATGGGGACATGGTTGGGCACACTGGCGTGCTGGCCGCGGCGATTCGCGCGTGCGCGGTGGTGGACGGGTGCGTCGGGGAGATCCTGGAGGCCGTTGGGGCGCGGGGCGGGGCGGCCATCGTCACCGCCGACCACGGAAACGCCGAGCAGATGCTGGATCCCCGGACCAACATGCCGCACACCGCACACACCAACTACGACGTGCCGATCAGCGCCGTCGGGTCCGACGCAGGCGGGCGCAGCCTGCATGGTCGATTCCTTCGTTCGGGTGGCCGGCTTGCGGACATCGCTCCTACGCTGCTGCAATTGATGGGGCTTCCGATCCCTGGGGCCATGACGGGCCGGAGCCTTCTCGAGCCGTGAACACGCCATGATGTCCCTCCTTTCCACATGGATTGTCCTCTCCACCCTCCAAGGGTCCCCCGCCCCGGGCATCACCGTGACATCCGCCGGCAGCGAGCCACGGTCGGCGGTGGCGTGGCTTCCCCCGACACCATCGGACACCGCCGCATCAACACCGGTGGAGTGGGTCGTCCGAAAGGAGATCTCGGTGCGACGCACCTTTGGCGCGGTGGGCAACGCGCCCGCCATCGTCCAGACGCTGACGGACACGACCGCGACCTTTGCCGTCACCCACTCGATCCAGTCTCCGGACTCCCCGGGATCCACAAGGTCGATTCGAGTGGTGCTCACGGGAGCCCAGAGCGGCGTGACGCAGGTGCGCGGTGAGGTGAAGGAGCCGCGCATCGACACCAGCGCGCGAGTGGCGAAGGTCAACGCGATGGTCTCGCTGTGCACGATCGACGCACCATTGGACCAGGGCCGGGCGCAGCTTGGTGACGCGGGCTGGTCCACGGCAATTGGTCCGTCGATCGCCGACACGGACCGGGCCGCCACGCAGCAACGGTTGGCGTCCTACCGATCGCTCCTCGCCGATGTCTGGCCCTGCTTCCCCAACGAACCCGCTGGCGTCGGCGCCACCTGGCACCAGGAATCGCATCGGTTGGTGCGCGATGCCGTCGCGCAGGTGCACACGGAGTGGACGCTCTCCGGGCGCGAAGGTGACTCGCTGACGCTCTCGCTTGCTCGCACAATCGTGGTCCCCGCACCCGACAAGTCCACGCCGGCGCTTCGCTTTGAGCAGCACGGAACGGTGAACGTGAACCTTCGCGACCCGCGTTCACTCACGGCATCGCTGGATGAATCGATGTCGCCGGTCGTGACCAGCGCGCCTGGTGACGCCGCTGGCCCGGGCGGCGCAGGCAGCGCCATCGACCTTTCCATGACTTCGGAGTCGACCGTGACGGTGACCACTCGCGTGCCGGCTCCGGCGCCCGCCCCTACTTCTTCCGGGAGTAGGTGATTCGCATCTGGGGGCGCTCGGTGCCGTTGTCCTGCGGCTCGAAGTTCTCCAGCACGATCGTGTCCTTGCCGTCGTAGGTCTGGACGCCGCGCATCGGGCGGGTGCCACCCTTGAAGATGTCGGGTTCGACGACGGTCCCCTCGAATTCCGGCCCGTCGGGCCCCATCATGCCCCTGTAGATCTGCCGGGAGTAGCGCCCACCATAGAGCGACTGGTACACGGCCGTGCCAGCGCTCTTGGACGGTTCGGCGCCCGGCACGGCATAGAACCCGACGGTACTGGCGATGAGGACGGTGGGATTGTGAACGCAGGAGGACGCCATGGGTGGCGTCCTATTCGCCGTCTGCGTCGCTGGTCTCCACTTCACCTGCCTCCACAGCCCCCTCGTGGACGCCGCCCCCCGTCAGCGCGCGCTGCTTGCGGGCGCTGAAGAGAAGCTTGATCGGCACTTCGCTGTACGCCACTTCCTCGCGCAGCCGGTTCAGCAGGTACCGTTGGTAGGTCGCCTTGAAAAGTTCCGGCTTGTTCACGACGCACGCGATCGTGGGCGGGCGCGTGTCGATCTGCGACACATAGAACACCTTGGCACGCGTCCCCAGCGCGCTGCTGGGGCCTCGCTCCAAAAGGATTCTCCTGATCGCCGCGTTGAGCTGGCCCGTGCCCTCGCGGTGTGACGCCTGCGACACCAAGTTGAAGGCCATGCCGACGACATCGTCCAAGCCCTGGCCTGCCTTGGCGCTGATGGTCACGATCGGCGCGAACCCCAGGTGCGGGAATTCCTTCGAGAGATACTCTTCGTAGTCAGCGACCTTGAGTTTCTTCTCGACCAGGTCCCACTTGTTGATTACCAGGATGACGGGCTTGTAGCACTCCACGATGAGCGACGAGAGCTTCTTCTCCACATGCGAGGCCTTCTCGGTGGCATCCAGCATCAGGAGGCACACATCGGCGCGGCGGATCGAGTCCTCGGTCCGGCGGCTGGCGTAGTACTCCACGTCGTCGGCGAGGGAACGCTGCTTGCGGACACCCGCGGTGTCGATCGCCACGAACGTGCGGCCGCCAATCTCGAAGCGCACATCGACGCTGTCCCGCGTCGTGCCGGCGATCTCGCTCACGATGACGCGTTCCTGCCCCGCAAGCGCATTCACCAGGCTGCTCTTGCCTGCATTGCGGCGGCCGACGATCGCGATCTTGATCTCGGTGTCGGCCGGGTGCTCGCCCTCGCCCGGCGCGCCAGCCCCGCCGGCGTGCAGTCGCTCCCAGAGCAGCTCGCCCAGGAGCCGCAGACCCGCGCCGTTCATCGCGCTCACGCACGACGGCTCGCCAAAGCCGAATCTGTTGGCCTCGGCGGCCTGCAACTCCCACGACTCGCTGTCGCACTTGTTGGCCACCACGACCACCTTCGCGGCGTGGCCGGCGGATCGCAGCATGGTGGCGACCTCGCGGTCCGGCCCCGTGATCCCCTGCTGGACATCGACTACGAAGAGGATCTGCGCCGCGATGGCCGCCGCATGGCGGATCTGCTCCTCCACATGCGGCGTGAGCTTGGCCAGGTCCATGCCGGCATCGTCAAAACGACCGCCCTCGGCGGTGTAGACACCGAAGCCGGCGGTGTCGCACAGTTCCACCCACTTCGACCGGTGCCGGTCGTCCACGCGGCGCTCCGGCGGTGGATGCAGCTCGACCGGCTCCGTGATCCGGTCGCGTGTCACGCCAGGCGTCGGGTCCACGATGGACACGCGACGGCCGACGAGCCGGTTGAAGAGGCTCGACTTGCCCACATTGGGGCGACCGATGATCGCGACGAGAGGCAGCATGGCGAATCGACCAGTCTACGTGGAAGCGCCACCGGCACATGGAGTCGCCGACGCCCGCCGGTACGCTGCCATGCGTGTCGATCGTTCCGCTTCCCATGTTTGAGCGTGATGCACCGGCTCCCGCTGGCCCGGAAGCGCGGGGGCCTCAGACGCTGGTGGTCCGGTATGGGGCGATGCGGGCGATTGCAGAACTTCCGTACGACGGAGGTGTCCGCCCCGGCTGCGGCACCAAGCTGGTGGTGACCACGCCGCGTGGCACCGAATTTGCGGAACTGCTCACCGTGGCCTGCGGCAACGGCGGGTGCGACAAGAACCTCTCGCGGGAAGAGGTGCGCGACTTCATCGCACACAGTGGTGCGGAGGCCTACCCCTTCACCACCGCCGGCCGCGTGGAGCGCATCGCCACGGCGGAAGACCTCGACCATTGGACCAAGGTGAAGGACAAGGGCCACGCGCTCCTTCGCCCTATCCGCGACGCGATCCAGCCGTTGGGACTCCCGATCAAGGTCATCGAGGTGGAACTCATCTTTGGCGGGGAGGTGGCCACGATCTACACGACGGTGGTGAAGGAGGCCGCGACGAATGCCGCGACGAATGCGGTGCGGGTCCACGGCGCGCACCCACGACCAGCGGGGCCCGCGGGAGGGGGCATCGACCTGACGCCAATCGCACGATCGGCATCGCCATTGATCCCCAACGCCCACATCACCGTCCTGTCGGTTGGGCCGCGCGACGAGGCTCGCTTGGTGGCCGACTACGAGAAGTGCGGGCAGCACTGCTGCTGCCAGAACTTCCTCAAGGTGCTCAAGCCGGTCTCCATGAAGCACGCGCGGCACCAGAAGCCGACGATGGATCCACTCAAGATCTCGGGCCGCTGCGGCCGGCTCATGTGCTGCCTCCGCTACGAGGAGCAGACCTACACGGAACTGGCGGCTCGACTCCCCAAGCGCGGCGCCAGAGTGGGGACACCAGAGGGCCCAGGCGAGGTTCGCGACACTAAGGTGCTGGTACAGCTGGTGCTGGTGCGGCTGGACGATTCTGGCAAGGAGATCGCCGTGCCGGTGGAGGAGCTCACGGCGGCGGGTGCCGCCGGCACGCCGCCGAGCGATCACCCCGAGGTGGAGACTCCATCTCCCGCGGACGGTGGGTCGCAACAATCTCGGCGACATCGCAGACCCAAGCGGGACTAGTACCACCGCCGATACGATTGATCCCATGGCCACCACCAAGGGCGCAGTCGCGCCGGCGAATGCTCACCACCGCGGGGGACTTGCCGACACCATTTCGGTTCTCCTCGTGTCCTTCTCGTTGGCGATGGTGTTCCGAGGATTTGTGCTGGAGGGATTTGTGATCCCGACGGGGTCGATGGCTCCCACGCTTCTGGGTGAGAACCTCCGGATTCGCAGCGCCGAGACCGGCTACGACTACGCCGTTGACGCGCAGCCCGTCATCTTCAACGCGCGTCGCACGGCTAGCGGCGCAGTCCGGGACTTCCCTCAGCCAACCTACGACCCGATGATCTCGCAGCAGATCCCCGTGGGGTCCGAGTCCAACCTTTCGCTGGCCTCGGACGCGCGCCTGGGCGACCGCATCCTGGTCCTCAAGTACCTCTGGCCCTTCCACGGTCCCGAGCGGTACGACTCCGTGGTCTTCAAGAACCCCACCAATCCCGTTGGCGACGCCGCCTACTACGTGAAGCGGTGCGTCGGCCTCCCCAATGAGCGGTTCTGCATCGCCGACGGCGATATCTTTACTGGTCCGGCCGATGGCGCCGTGGACCAGATGACGATCGCCCGCAAGGGTGAGTTGGCCCAGCGCGGCTGCTGGCAGCCCGTCTACGACTCCGACTACCAGCCCGTGAGCGTGGCCAGAATGGAGGCCTCCACGAAGCGCGCCTGGGCTGGGGCACCCTTCCAGGGTTCTGGCTGGTCCATGCGCGGCGAGCGCGAATGGTCGCATCCCGCCGGTGGCGAAGCCGCGACGCTCAAGTGGTCGCACTCCATCATTCCGCTCTCGGACTGGAACGCCTACAACATCTATCGCCCGTCCACCACGCAGTTCCCTATGGCGGACATCCGCGTCGCCGCCGAGGTGGCCATGGGCATGGAGTCCATCGACACATCTTTGGAACTGCGTGCGCGCGGGCGCGTGTTCCGGTTCACGCTGGGTGCCTACGAGGCGAAGGTCGAGATGCTGGATGGCTCTGGCGCTTCGCTGGGCGCCGCCGCCGCCGAAGGCTGGTACCTGGGTGAGTCTCGCATCCATGTGGAGTTCTGGCAGGTGGACCAGGCGATGCGGATCTTCGTGGACGGCCGCGAAGTGGTGGCGATGGAGTACGAGTTCGACTCCCCACTCGCGCGGATGGAGGCGTCGATCCCAGACTTTGACCTGCGCGAATACATGGAAGACCCCATGCGACAGCTCCCGGCCACGCCGACGATGGAGTGGTCATTTGGTGGCGAAGTGACCCTCCGGCGCGTGCAGGTGTCGCGCGACCTCTACTACCGACCTGCGCGGCTGGACCCCAACCAGCAGACACGGCTCCTGGGCGTTCCGGTGCAGGACGGGCTCGCCTTCGGAGTTGATGTGGTCAACCCTCCGGTGCTTGGGCCTCGCGACCATGTGATGTTTGGAGACAACTCCGCCGCCAGCCGCGACTCACGGCTGTGGGGCTCCCCACACCCACTGGTCGTGGACCAACTGGAGTACGAGCAACCGTTCTGCGTGCCCACCGAGATGGTGATCGGCCGTGCCTGGGCGGTCTACTTCCCGTCGCTGATCCCGATGGATCCGGGCGGCAGGAAGTTCATCCCCGACTTCGGCCGCCTCCGGTTCATTCGCTGAGCGTGGGGTCTGCGGCCGCCGGCGCCGATCCCTCGGCCGCCAACTCGATGAGCGCTCCTTGAATCGTGGCCAATGCCGCTGCAGCTTTGGCGGGGGCATCGCCCAGATCCACCACGATGAAGGGCTCACATGAACCAAGGAGCGGCCGCGTCCTGATCTCGTCGGCGTCCGATCCACTGAAGCACGAGTCATCCAGGCACGCCACGCGCGCGCGCGCCTCTCGGAGCCGATCGACCGGGACGATCTCATCCCATCGCTCCAGGTCTTCGCCCAGTTCCCACTCCTCTGCGCCTGGGGCCCACGCACATCGGATGAAGAACAGTTGGTCCAAAGTGAGTTCCTTGGCGCGCGCGAGCCGGGTCTCGCGAACGGCGGGGTCGGCGCGGTTGGGCATCTCAACACCGAACAGCTCGTCAACCTCTCCTTGGCTCGCGCGGCGGAACCCGCACGGGTCCGGGGCGTCCAATCCTTGCACAGCCGACAGGAGCCGCGCCGAGTCATCGGGGCCCACGCACCGTTCTTGCAGCGCCCACGCGACATCGTCCAAGAGAAGCGCCGCGGTCAGCGCGTGTGCCGCGGTCGGGTCCGCAGCCAGGTGCCGTACGGCACGCAGGCACTGCTCGATCGCCACGGCGGCGTCCTGCGGGCTGCGGCGGACCGCATCGATCAACTCAAATCGAAGCGCGCCGCGGAGCGTCCCCATCACCAACAGGTCCAGCGCCGGGGCCGCGTTCATGCCAAAGTCACACGACCTGATCGCCCCGGCCATGCGCAGCGGTGCTGCGAGGGCTCGATCCATCCGCTCGTTCACCTCCGTCAGCCGCTTCGACTGATCTCCGCCCACGGACGCGGGCGCGATGCGCGCCATCAGCGTCACCGTCTGCACATCAGCGGGAATCGATGATGTCGCGGCTGCGGCCTTCAGGTACCAGTACGCGGCGTTGGCGTGCTCGGTCGCCGGGACGGCGCCACGTGCAATCGCATCAAACTGTGCTGCGACCAGACGCAACCTATCGACGATGCGGTCGCGGGAGGTGAGCAGCGCGTCGAAGGAGGGCATGACCGCATGCGCGAGCGTGTTCTCCGATGCCTCCACCTCCTCCAGGATGCTGGTGATCGCCTCCCGCGTGGCGTGGCGGTCTTCCAAGACCAGCGCGTCGGCGCACTGACCGTACCAGCCCTTCAACTGCGCCAGCTGGACTTCCGCGTCCTGTTCGCTCAGGTCATCAAGCATGTCAAAGCCTGGCTCTTTCGCCATGAGTTGGCGCTGCTGCGCGTCTGACAAGGTGATCGAAACCATGTCGCCCTCGCCGCGCGTGGCGTCCGCCATCCCGAAGGCGTCTCCCGCCGCTGCGCCCGCAAGCAACTCCGCCATGGCCTGCGCCTCTTCGCCCGAGACCATCCCAGAAGCAAGCAAGTCCTCTGCACGGGAAGTGGCCAACCCTGTCACCGACGCTCCCACGAGAGAACCGATGAGGATTCGATCCTGCGCCAGGTGCTGTCCCATCGCCACGATCTGCCGTTCTGCAGCGAGTGCCTCCTGCGTGTCGCCATCGGCAATCGCCAGTGCGCAGCGTGCGGCAAGCAATCGACCCAGGTTTCGCTGCTCCTGAAGGTGCGGCATCAACATCGCAAAACCCTGCGCCCGGTCCAGGTTCCAGTCGCAATCGGCGAGCCCCGCCGCTCCCGCCGTGGCCTCAAGGATGGGCTGTGCCTTCGCCATCGCGGCGCGAGCCTGTGCCATCCATGCCGACGACCCGCGCACCGGCGACTGACCGGACGCCAAGTCGTACACCAGACTCCACTCATCCTCGGTCAGGAGCCCTGACTCGCGCGACGCCAGCACGTGCGCCCGGGCATAGTGCGTCGCGGCGTTCTCGGCCGCGGGAGGCGGTGCCGACTGACCAAACGTCATGCTGCCGAACGGGCTGCACAGCAAGGCTCCTACCAGCAGGAGCCCGATGCGGAAACCTTCCACCAAGAGTCGCGCGTTCGCCATGGTTCTATGCTCACGATGCTATGCCCCACCGCGCGCTCCCCAAGAATCCATGCGCGCTGACACTGTGGGCGATACCGATGGCGCTCTGCGTCCCGGCCTTCTCGCAGCGCGGTGACCAGAAGGGGGAGATCCAGCGCGACCTCCCTGCGGCGTGGTTGGCGGTGGAGTCGCCGCCACTCAGCGCGGACGCAGCGCAGGCCCGACTCATCGTGCCCGATGGCTACCGGATCGAGTGCGTGGCCAGCGAACCGCTCATTGAGGCACCGATCGCCGCGATGTTCGCTCCCGATGGCGCGTTGTGGGTCCTGGAGATGCGCGGCTTCATGACGGACCCCGACGGCACGCAGGAATTGGATCCGCTCGGTCGGGTGTCGGTGCTGCGCGACACGGACGGTGACGGTCGCATGGACACCTCCACTGTCTTTGTCGACACACTCATCCTCCCCCGCGCCTTCGCGTTTCACCGCGACGGGCTCCTCCTCGTGGAGCCGCCGCACCTGAGCTTCCTGCGCGACACCGATGGCGATGGCCGCGCCGACATGTCGCGCGTCGTGTGCACCGGCTTTGAGGGCATCGAGAGCCCAGAGCACGCGGGCAACGGCCTGCTCTGGCAGCACGATGGTTCCTATGCATTCAGCCAGCATCCGTGGTCAGTCGCGCTCTTGGATGGCGAGGACGCTCCAGTCCTCGCGGCACTCACGCGCACCCCCTCGCATGGCCAGTGGGGCGTGGCCCAGGATGACTGGGGACGCCTCTACTACTCGCCCAATTCTGATGCGCTGCTCTGCGACACGCTCCCCAAGGCATTTGCGGCGCAACACGCCTCGGGGCGAGGGATTCCGGGCGTGCCCAGGCGCGTCGTCACCGACCAACGCGTGTGGCCGGCGCACCTCACGCCAGGAGTCAACCGCGCCTACCGATCGGGCTTCTTGCGCGACGGCCGGCTGAAGGAATTCACCGCCGCCTGCGGGCCATCGATCTACAGGGATTCGCTCCTTGGGAACGACCTCACTGGCAACGCATTTGTGTGCGAGGCCGTCGGCAACCTGGTGATGCGATTCAACCTGGAAGAGTCTCCCGATGGACCCATCGGCTCCCCCGCCGACGGCGACACCGCCTTCATCGCCAGCACCGACGAGCGCTTCCGCCCGGTGAACACGTTCGTCGGGCCGGATGGCGCCCTGTATGTGGTGGACATGGCCCGCGGCATCGTCCAGCACAAACTGTTCGTGACCAGCTTCCTCCGCAAGCAGATGGAGGCACGGCAGCTGCGGCGGGGAAACGAGTGTGGTCGCATCTGGCGAGTCGTGCCAGACGCCGGTGCCGTTCGCCCCGTACCAGACATGAGTGCGATGACTTCCTTGGAGCTGGCGCCGCTCCTGCACTCTGAGAGTGGTGCGATTCGCGACATGGCACAGCGACTCCTGGTGGAGCGAGTCGATGATGCCTCTCTGGGCGCGACCGCCGATGTGGTTCGGGCACAGCTCTCGAGCGATCGACCTGAGGTGAGGCGCATCGCTCTCTGGACGCTGGCGCTGGTGGGCGCGCTCCGTGACGCCGACATGGATGCCGCCCTGGCGGACCCGCACTCCGGCGTGCGCAGCGCCGCGGCCATGGTGGCGTACGCCATCGAACGACCGACACTGGCCGCGCCACTTCTCTCGGATCTCGATCCCCCGGTGCGCCGCCATGCTCTGGCTGCACTTGGAGCCACGATTCCCGCCGGGGCACTTGACGACTTCATCGCTCAATCGCAAGCGCTGTGGAACGACCCGACTGCCCGCGCGATCATCGTGCAGTCGTGCGACGGGATGGAAGCCGACGCCATCACCTCAATCTCCGCACACCGAGGCCAACCCGGCGCAGACACGCTTCAGGCGGACATGCTGGAGGCCGCACTGACCTCCGGCGACGAAGCTCGTGTCCCGTTGGCTTTGGACGCGGCGTTGGCCGCCAGGGACTCGATGCCCCAGGCCTGCGAGGCGATGCTCGCGCGTGCTCTCAAGGCGCTTCGCGCCGACGCGATCGACCCCAGCGAGCGTCGCCGCATTCGCTGCGCATCACAGCCGATTCGCTGGAGCGAGTCACGGCGCGCAAGCGCCGAGTTGGACACGTCGTTGCGAATGCTGGATGCATGCCTCATCTGGCCGGGTCGACGCGGGTACGAACGCGAGTCCGTCCCGCTGGGCGTCCAGGAGCGTGGCCGAATGCTCTATGCGCACTGTGCCGGTTGCCACGGTGCGTCGGGCGATGGCACTCCCGGCGTCTACCCGCCGCTGCGCGGATCTCCCTTCGTCACCGGCGACGCCGACCGCCTCCTCGCAATCCTCCTCAAGGGCCTTGAGGGTCGACTGGAAGTTTCCGGGGGCGTGTACGACTCGCACATGCCGCCGGCACCGGTGGAGGGCGACGAGGCGATGGCGGCACTGGCTTCCTATGTCCGACAGGCGTGGGGCAACGGCGAGGGGGCAGTCTCCGCGCAGGATGTCGCTCGTGCGAGGGATCGCTTCAGCGCGCGATCGACGCCCTGGACGCTTCGAGAGTTGCACGAGGAGATGAAGAGCACTCGTGCTCCAGCACCTTCGCCGACGCCCGCCGGCCTGCCCCGCTAGCCTCAGCGCCGCCTTGCTCCTCACGCGCAAACACCTCGCGGCGGACCTCATGCTCCTGGCGTGCGCCGCGATTTGGGGTGCCACCTTTGTCGCGCAAAAGATGGGTGCGGAGTCCATGCACGCGGTCTCGTTCGTCGCCATGCGCTTTGGCTTGGGCGGACTGCTCGTCGCGGCACTCCTCCCAATGCGGAGTGTCCTCGGATTCCGCGGAAACATCATCGACCCAACGCGGGGGCATCGTGCACGCGACCTCTGGCTGGGCGGGAGCCTTGCCGGCGTAGCCATGCTCGGCGCCGCACTCACGCAGCAGATCGGGGTGGCGCAGACCAGCACCGGAAACGCCGGCTTCATCACCAGTCTCTATGTGGTTGGCGTGCCCCTCATCGGCATCGCGCTCGGGCAGCGACCGGGTTGGGCCGCGTGGGTGGCGGTGCTCATCGCGGTGCCGGGCCTCTATCTCCTCAGCGTAAGCGGACGACCGCACATCGAGCCGGGCGACCTCTGGATCCTGGCCTGCGCCGCATGCTGGGCGGTCCATGTGCAAGTCGTCGGTCGATTCGCGCCCAGGTGCGATCCCATCGCCTTGAGTGCCGTGCAATTCCTGGTGACTGGGCTGGGCGCGGCCGTCGTGTCGCTCTGTGTGCAGGAGAATCCACTCTGGCACGGGGCGCAAGAAGCGCTCCTCCCCATCTTGGCCTGCGCCATCTTTGCCACCGGGCTCTGCTTCACGATGCAAACGATCGCGCAGCGCGACGCACCTCCCACGCACACCGCGATCATCCTGAGCCTGGAGGGAATCTTTGCGGTACTCACCGGCTGGCTGGTGCTCAGCGAAGTGCTCACCGCCGTGCAGTGGATCGGCGCGGCGATTCTCCTCGGTGCCGCCCTCCTGGCGCAAGTGCCGGGTCCTACTGAGAACCGCCGTCCCCAGACATGAGCGCCTCGCCGGCGGCCACGGGAATCGGCTGGATCGCAAAGCCCCTGTCCTGCAGTTCCCGTTCCAGGTGCTTGAACGCGCCGTACGAGTCGGGCCATACCGCCACCTCGATGCGCTTGGAACTGGGTGAGGTCCCCGCAAGCAGCGTGGCCACCGCCGCGCGCGCCGTCTCGGCGTCGCGCACCGCCTCGCCGATGCCGGACACTGGCCGAAGCTCCGTGGCGGTCGGGTCGATCCTTGGTGCCGATGCCAGCCCCCCGCTCACCAGAAGCAAGACGGCTTCGCGCGTGTCGTCCACATTCCAGCGGCTGGTGCGAACGAAGGCGGTCGAGTACTTGAGTTTCTCCATGCGGGCCGCCAGCTCTGCCTGCTTCTTCAATTCCTCGTTTTGCTTCTTCTCCGACTCCGCCAGTTCCTGCGTGCGCTCCTCGGTGACCTCGCGCGTGGCCGAGATCCGATCCAGTGTCTCGTCGCGGCGCTCGCGAGACTCGTCCGCAGCCAGGAGCGCCGCCTTGTACCGCTTGGTGAGCGCGGGATCGCCTGCCGGCGGGATGGCCTTGAGCGCGGAGAGCGTCGCCTCCAGTTCCGTCTGCGTGGCAGCCAGCTGCGATTCCAGTTTCTTCAGTTCCTCGGCATCCCCGCCCCCCACCGGCGGCTTGGCGAAGAGCGCCACGACCATCACGATGAACATGACGACACCCAACCCACAGCACAGCGCGTCCAGGAAGAGGTCGAATGAATCGCTGTCCCCCGCGCTTGCCCTCACGCGCCGACGGCGGCGGCGCCTCATGGCGTTTCCCCCGCCGCCGGTGCCTCTTCTGGCTCATCGAAGATCGAGCCGTTCGCCGGATCCCACAGCTGCCAGCCCACCTGATAGCCGTGGCCGTACCACTCCTGCATCGCCGCCTGGAAGATGTCCTCCTGGCCGGGGTGGATGACGAACAGCAAGTACCAGTCGCTTGACTGGTGTGTGACCTTCGCTGCGTTGACCGCAGCATTGGCGCTGAGTCCCTCCATAGATCCAGGGATCCGTGAGGGGACCCCGTCACCGGTCAGGAGCCCGCAGGTGGCACCTTGCTGCGAGAGTTCCACCAACATCGGCTGCTTGTCCTGTCGATCGCCAGGTCGGTACTGCACACGCGCGCGCTTGGCGGCGAGGGCGTACTCCGCCTCCATCGCCGCCGTGGCACGCATCAGTTGGTCCACCTTCTCCGTCGATTTCTGCAGCCTCTCCGCAGTAGCGGCGAGATTGCGCTTGGCCTGCTCCTCTTCCTGCTGCGCTGCCTCCGCCCCCTTCCGCAAGTCGTCGGCGAGGCGCTCGATCCGCTCCACTTCTTCTTCCTCGATGGGTTCTCCCTCTTGCGCCTTGGCGAACTGTGCCTTCGCCTCCTGCAACTGCTGCTGCGCCTGCGCGACCGCCGCGCGCGCGGCGTCAAGCTTGGCCTGGTCGGCGGTCTGTTGCTCGGGCGACCGCGGGGCCGGCTCGACCGGTTCCATCGACATCGGGTCCAGCGCCATCAGCAACGCCACCAAGATCATGATCCCCAGCGTGGCAGCCACGATGTCCTGGAAACTGAAAAACGACATCGGCGAGCCCGATGCCGATGGGCGGCGGCGACTCATCGTGGATCCATCAGGCGCAGGCGGGTGATGACATGGTCATGGCAGTACGTCTCCACCCGGTCCAGCAGTCCAAGCTCTTGCTTGTAGACAAAGGTGGAGTAGAGCTGCACGATGACGGCCAGCACCAGCGCTACCAGCGTGGTCTCAAAGGCAGTGGCAAGGCCGGCGATGACGGGCGACAGCGAGTCGCGGATCGACGAGGCATCGCCAGAGTCTTGGGTCAGCACCGCCTGGAAGTTGCCAATGGCGTCGCCAAGCCCGATGACCGTCCCGATAAAGCCGAAGACAGGCACCGTCCAGATCAGCGCGCGGATCGCCGTGTACGACGACTCCAGCGCGCTCGCGTCGCTGTCGGCCTGGCTCTCCAAGACGGCACCGACATCGCGAACCTCGCCGATGTTTCCAAGGTTGCTCAGCGCGGACCAGAGTCGATTGAAGACAAGGAACTCCCTGGGCCGCACCGCGCGGCCGTTGATCCTCGCCAAGACCTCGGGGGCCGTGGCGGGCGAGAGGATGAAGTCCGTTCGTCGCGGCAACAGGTCCGTGGCATCCAGCGCACGACACTGCACGCGGACCTTGAAGAGCTTGGCCGTCAGCATGAGGATCGCCCAGAGCGCTGCCAGCACGCAGGCATAGTTGGTCCAGCAGCGGTTCATCATGACCGAGAGAGGCCAGTCCGCAAAGATGTTGAAGGCCGCCGCGCTGGCGCCAGTCACCACGAGGGAGACGCCCAGCCACAGTGGGCCATGCGACGAGAGTGATCGATTCGAGGAAAGGCCGAGCAGGCACTCAGGGTCGCCGCGCGAGGCGTCAAGCGGGAGCAGAGGTGAGCTCATTCGAGGATCTCCGAGGGGGTGAGCGATGCGCCACCCGGCGCTCGCGTGTGGCCATGACGGCCACGATGAGGATGCAGAGTAGGACCAGGAGTAAGCGAGCGCCGTCCAAGACCAGGAAACGGTCGGCTGCGTCGCTGTTGAGATAGCAGAGGATGGAGGCGGTCATCGTGCCCGCGGCGGCGAGGACACCTGCCGCAACGACGAACTGCCGTCGCCATCGCGGCCACGCCCCCCAGAGCGCGATGCTCACGAGGGCCGCCGCGGCCACTGGCAGCAGCGCCGTGACCATCATCGCCATCTGTTCGGCGACGGCACCGGCGACCAAGGCAGCCACGGCACCGACGCCGGCCACCGCCATGGCCCAGGGTGCAGAATGATCGTCCCATGCTGGCACGAGGGCTATACCGACCGCAGCGGTCGCGACCGAACACAGGCCCCAGGCCCCCTGCGAAATGATGATGCCGACGACGCCTGCCGAGGCGGCCAGCCCGACGGCGACGAGCATCCAGGCGGCACGTGAGGTCGACGGGCATGCGCGCCTCTGTGCCTCACTCACTCCGGCCACGAGCAACGCAAGTCCAAGCGCTGAGACGACGACCGGAGTGGGCTCCTCGATCCACACTAGGTGTGAGAGTTCCCGCCCGGCAGGCATCGCGAGCGTGAGGGTCACCAGGGCACCCGCCACAGCCACAACGAGTGCCGGACTCACCTGGATGCCCGCGATGGACATCGACGACATGGAGAGTGGCAGGCCGGCGATGCCCTCGGAACCTGGCACCTCCTGCGGGAATGGGTCCCCTGCTGGCTCGGCGGGAGACTGCAGGAACGCCACCATGGATCTGGCGGAGATCCAAGTTTCGCCATCGTCGGCAGAGATTTCGTGGATGGGAGTGATCTCGCCGCGGTGGTAGCGGCGCTTGGCCTCCGCAGCCGAGAGCGGGCCGAAGACGCTCCCACCAAGGCGGACCAAGTACTGCTCGCGGCCGCTGGATCGTGCGCTCACGGCGCCTTGCTCTCGCTGCTGCGGCCACTCTCCACGCCCTCAGTGGCTGTGGCTTGCCCCGACGCGCGGAAGACGAGCGTGCCGACGGGCACCAGATCCAGGTGTTTGGTCCCGTCTTGGTCCACCAGGTTCACGATGGCCACCGGAGCTTCGGGCCGCGACACGACCCCGACAAGCCGGTCCTTGGTCCCCGGTGCGCCCTGGGCGGCACCTGGCACAAACTCGATGCGGCGCCCGGCATCGTCACGCACGATTCGACCGACTGGCACATAGGTCGCTGCCATCGCCCGCATGGCGGAAGCCTGCGCCGCAACCTGATCCGCACGCAGTTGCGCCACTGTCGGAGCGGAGCCCAGCGCCCCTTCGGCCCGGCGCCGAGCGCTTTCGGAAGATGCGGTCGGTGGGGCGATCCAGTCCACGACCGGGACGGCGGCGGTGGCGATCGCGCGCTCGAACTCATCCCAGCGCGCCGCCGAACCCGGAAGGGAACTCCTCAGCCGGTCCATCAGCTCCTGTGTCAGGAGCAACCGGAGGATCGGATCCACCTTCGTGTCCCAGGCCATGGACTCCCACACTTGGATCATCGCTTCCGCCGGCTCCAGGCCGCGCCGGTCCAGTACGGCCCTTGCCTTCTGCATCATGGTGAACTGCGGCGAGTCGCCCAGGTAGAGGATCGAGTCCGTCGGCACCGTCTTGAGCGTGGACGCATTCAGCGTGTCCACGGAGTGGATGACCCGGAACGACTGGTGCGGCGAGTTCTTGTTGAAGTTGGAATCGGATCGACGCGTGTACCAGACCTTGCCGTCCGCGACTCGCGCCAGGCCAAGGCCCACATACGGCGACTTGCTGAATTCCTCCACCCATGATTCCCACTCCCGCGAGGGAGACACCAGCGCGCGCGCCACCAAGGCATCCTCCTTGTAGGGAGAGAGTGGGTGCCTCGCCACATGGTCGTCCAGCGCCGCCGCCAGCTTTTCCTGCTGGGTGAGCGAGGTCGGCAGCGGCTTGCCGGAGAACGCCCGCATCCTCGTCGACCAATCGGTCACCATCTCCCAGGCAATCTCGTCACCGGCGGCGCGACGGTATTCCGCCGCGCGCTGGTCGTCGGGCCAGCGATCCACGAACGAACGAAGCCCCGCGGCATAGGCCGCCGGCGATGTCACCGCCAGCGCCAGTTGTGCGTTGTCGGCCTCGCGTGCGGCGTGTCGTTCGCGCTCATTTCGCAGCGCAGCCCACTCCGCAGAGAGGCGGTCCGCGCGCTTTCGGGTCGGTGCGAGGGCCTCTTTGGCGGGAAGCGAGATCCTCGGCTCGGTCTCCATTGAGCGGATCTGCGCGTCAATGGCGATGAGTGCCTGCATCGCCCCCTCGAGGGCGGGGTCACCCTTGGAGAGATCGGCCAGCTGCTCAGCGATGGTCTTGACGCGATCCGTGAAATGCGCGTCTCTCGCGCGCTGGCGTTCCTGCGTGGCCGCCTCGTACGCGGCACGCCACGCAGCGACGCGTTCCCGCTGTGCCGTGCTGGAGACCCGCGTCTCCGCCTTGTCCACCGACGCCGCGCGTGCGCTGGCCGTGGATGGGTCGCCCGCCTCCGTAATGAGGACCTCAAACTGTTGGTCGTCCTTCAATCGAGAGGCTTGCGCGGCCACTAGTGAAGCCGAAGCGTGCACGATGACCTCGTGCTTGTCCAAGCCAAGCTGCCGCGCGCTGTCCAGCACGCCCTCGGCGTCCGCCAGGCGCCCCGCCTCCAGAAAGCCAATGGCTTGATCCGCGAGCCTCTCGGCATTCTGGTTGGCACGGTGCTTCATCACGCCCCAAGCCATTCCCGTGCCCGTCGCCACGATCACTGCCGCTGCAGAGAGCCACTTGACGGCTCGCGCCCGGCGCTCCTGTGCCACGAACTGGCCGATGCGCATTCGCACGGCGAGCTGGTCTTCCTCCCATGGCTCCTCAGGTGGCACCTCCTCGACGGCGCGCAGCGCTTCCTCCAGTTGCTCCCTCGTCGCGGTGTGGAGCCCGTGCAGCGCCCGCAGGCCCGCCAGTCGCGCCGCTCCGTTCCGCCGACGCTCCTCCTCACTCTGCTGTAACTCGATCCACTGCATGGCGGCGTCGGCGGTCGCGGCCGTTTCGCCGGAGATGGGCATGCCCGTGTCGGAGAGGAAGAATCGCAGTGCCTCAAACTCCTTGACCTTAGCCTTGGCGCCGGCAACATCCTGCTCCTGAAATCGCTCGTGCAGGAGGCGGACAATCTCCGCCGCGCGGTCATGCGCGGTCTTTGGACCTAAGGCCTGGAGTTCCTGCTCCCACTTTCTCGCCACCTTCAGTGCGGTCGGGTTCTTCCACTCCTTTCGGGCGACGAACCCCTGGAGCCTCCAGCATTCCTCAAGTCGCCCCGACACCATCGCCTTGCTGAAGGCATTGGCCAGCTCCACGAGCGACGGCTCCTCGAACACGCGGGCATCGTCCCTCCAGAACGGACCGGCGGGGTCAGCCCGGATCAGGCGCCACAGCGTCTGCAGCCGCACATGCGCTGGTTCTCGCCGCAGGTTCTGGATGCGCCACTCATCCAGCAGCGGCTCCAGCTTCTCCAGGGCACGAAGGCCCTCCTGCAGTTCATCCAACTCCCGAACGCTCAGCCCCGGCGGGTCGGCGAGGCCGTACCGCTTGCAGAACTCCGGCCAACGGGCAAGCGCTGGGTCATGCAGCGCCGCGAGCGTGTCCAGCAACGCCGGCTGCCGGGCGGCCAATTCCCGCGCCTCCATCCAGGCACCCTGCCGGAGCAGGCTGAGACATTCTGATGCGCGACGCCGCGCGTCGGCGACCAGGTCCCCATACTGCTGCGCGATGGCCGCGGACTGGGCCTTCTCGCGGATCAGTCCGTCCATCACCCACCGCACGGCATCGACGACTTGCCTTGGCCTCATCGCGACTTCTCCTGGATGTGGAGGATTGCCCGGGGACGCCCACCGGTGGCATCGCGGATTGTGACGGTGATCGGCGTGGCGATCTTCGGGTCGCCGGTGGTGCGGTACTCGGCTTCGGCGGCATCGAGCACCGACTGCAGTCGAGCCAGCTCGCCATCATGGATGCGCAACGCTTCCGGCGCCGCAGGCGGCGGCAGGCTCTTGATGGCGTCCAGTTCATCCTTGGCCTTGGCCACACGCTCCTTGGCACTCGAGGCAAAGAACACATCCACCGAACCCTCGCCAAGGAACACGGTGAGTGCCGGGCCGCTGCCCGTCAGCACCAGTTCCAGGCCCGTGGTCGAGGGATCCACCACCCACGGCGATGGCACCTCGCCAGGATCGATGGCGAGCGCCGGCAAACCTCGAGGCAACCCAAGCCTCTGCCTCCCCTTGGTGGGATCAATGATTCGCTCCACCGGTGGTGCGCCGATGATCAGCACATCCTTGCCTTCATGCTGGCAGACGATCTCGCCCACTTCCAGCGCCGAGAGGATGACCTTCAACGAGACCTCATACCTGGTGCGGTCGGCCGTGCTCCACGCGAAGCGCAGCGTCCCACGATCCCAGCGAAGCTCCGCCAGCTCCGGTCCCGGTCGCACCCTGCCCGTGAGGGGGTCGCTCGTCGGCGGTGCCATGAAGAGCCCGCGGCGGGCCTGCTTGTCCGCGACAAAGGTCACGCCCGTGGCCGCGTCGATGGCCGGCCGCACCTGAATAGACGAGACCTGCCCGGGCAGCGGCGAGAGCGTCACTTCCTCGCGCTTGGGCAGGCCAAGGCGATCGGTGTGCATGGCAAACGAGCCATCTGGGCACTCCGCGCGCTTCGGGGTGTCGTCGGCCGATGCGCAAGATGAGGGAATAGCCGATGCCGGCGCGGCGGTGAGCGAGAGCGTGAGGATGAGCGCGCCGCCGACCATCACGGACTCGCTCCTCCCTTCGAGCCACTCTTCGACTCAGGTGCCGTCACCCGGATAAGCGCCAGGGTGCCCGGTGCGTGCGACCCTTCGGCGGCCTCCGACGTTGTCGCGTCCGATGGCAGTCCATCGACGGTGACGGCAAACACCGGCGACAGCCACTCGTCCCGGAATGTCTTGGCGGCGGCGAGCCGCTCCTTCGCCAGTGCGGCGATCGCTTCCAGGCACTTGGCAAAGTCGCGCATGATTTCCTTGTCATCGCCCGCGGAGGCAACCCGTGCCCCGAGCATGACCTCGATGCTCTGGTAGGCACCGCCGAGGCTGTCCTTGGAGTTCTTGCACTCCTCCGTCACCGCTCGGAGCTCCGCCGAGGTCAGCGGTGGCCTCACGCGCGAACTGGTGCCGCTGGTGTAACTCTTCCTCAAATCCAGGAGAGTCGCCCCTCGAGTCTCGTCCCCTTCGGCGAATAGTTCCGCATCCTTCTGGTACTTGTTCGCGAAGTCGCGGCAGCGCTCGTAGTAAGCCACATCGATCAGCGCCTCTGGGGCGATGGCTGTTGCCTTGACCACGACACCTTCACGCGTCAGCGATGCAACCAGTTCGCCGCGTCCGCCTGGCAAAGGAATGGTCTTGGGCTGACCCTCCAAGAGCAGTGCGGTCGTGCCATCGCTTCCGACCAGGCGAACTCCCTTCACCCACGGTGGAACCTGAACCGATGCACCGACCGCCCCGGCGACGATATCTCGAGGCACATGGTGCCCCTTCACTTCCAGCGCAACGGTCTGCCTCTCGGCTCCAGTCCCCACATTCAGCCACAGGCCGCTGAGCAGCCCGGTGTATCCACCCTGGGCCGAGAGATCGACGCCAATCAACGGATCCGGCGGTTCGAGGATCCAGACCCACTTGTTGGAATCGATCTTCGCGCGCGCCACCACCTTGTCCCCGATCAGTACCTCGCCCGCCTCGGGTTTGAGTTCCACTCCCGTGACGAGCATGTCCCCTAGTCCTTTCATCTCGACGGGCCATGTGGGGTCGATGCCCAGGTCATACAAAACCCCCGACTCCGTACCCACGATCACGACGCGAACGGGACCGCCAGACTCCGCCGGGGCCGGCGGCTCGGTTGTCGGCACCGTTGTCGGCACCGTTGCGGGACCCGTCGTTGCATCCGTCCCTGGACCATTGTGAGGGGGGGCTGCTGGATCTGCTGCTCTTGTTCCAGTCGACCTGCCCCCCACCGGCGGCCGAGGTGGTTGCTCTTGCGCAGTGCTGGCCGCCAAGGCGCGCTTCGTGTTTGCCAGCTCCGTCGCCAGCCCGTCACGAGTACGCCTCACCTCCTCCAGTTCGCGCTGCAGGGACCGCACTGCTGCCGCTGCGGCTGCACCGGTGGTCTGGGCGGCTGCCTCCGCCTCCCGGGCGGCCCCGGCGGTCAGCCTGGCCTCCTGCTCGGCCAGCACCAGCGCGTCCAGGTCCCCACGAAGCCCCACCCATACGAAGAGCCCGACGATGATTCCTCCGATCATGAAGCTCATGACCGCGACAGTCAACAGCGTGCCCGCGGAGTTCGTGCGTGCGGCACCGGGGGTCTCCGCCGTCGAGTCGCCAAACGCATTCGGGGCCCGTTCCCGGATCGTTGGGACGGCCGCCGCGGACTCGAGCACCGGCACGTGGCCGGCCAGCTGTTCGGAAACGTCGGATCTCTCGGGCGCCGTGGAACCAAGAGCGGCGAGCGTGGCGCGCAGCTGGTGCTGGTGCCTGGCGTCCTCGTCGGGAAGCGACCCAGTCGGATCTGGCACGACCAAGAGGCCGCTGCGTGCGGCCTCCACATATCGACCCTCGCGCGGGCACGGACCACCCTTGACCAGGTCCAGCATGCGCGCGCCCTGCTGCCGCAGCGCCGCCGCCTCCTGGGTTCCATCAAACACAAACCTCCACGCGCAGGTGTGGTTGGGGAGAGATCGCTGCCAGTAGGTGGAGAAGGTGATGCGCCAACGCCACTCGGGCGGCAACAGGGCCACCGCCTCATCGGCCAGCTGAAGCGTGTCGGTCTCTGGTGGCACCAGGATGTGCGTCGGCTTGCTCGCGTCAAGGATGAAGTCGCTCACCAGCGCGCCGGCCCAGCCAGGGTCACCCGCGAGCTTCTGCCATGTGTGGCAAATCCCGGGAGCACGGTGGATCGACGGCACCAGGTCGCGGTGCGGCGGCAGGAGCGTCGGGGCCTCGTTCCACGAGTCACGAATCTCGCCCTCGGTCCGAAGCAGTGCGACGGGACCGTTGGAATCCAGTTCGCCGCGCTCCAGAATGAGGAAGTGCGCCAGCTTGTTGCTGCGGCCGCTGTGGTCGGGTGTCGCGGCACGCACCGCTCCCACCACGTGGAATCGCTCGCCCCCCGCTGACACGGTCCCGTGCAGGTACTCGACCGGGCACTGGGGAAGCGTCGTAGCCCACGGGGGAGCCTTGTATCCCGTGAGCGACTCCAGCGCAATGCGCATCGATGCCGGCAGTCCCTGCGACATCGCCACGGTGCAAAACCCGTGTGAGCCGGGGAGGATGCCCTGCGGCGAGGATGTGTAGACGAGTTCACGCGCCATGCGAGGAATCCTCTACCACCTCGAACCGATCGTCGGTCGTGCCCGACTCCGGCTTCGTGAAGCCCACCAAGTGCGTGGAGTAGCGCGCAAGCGCATACGTGAACGGGACCGTCACCCAGTGCGGGTGCAGGGATGACGGACACACCTTCAGGAGCCCGGTGTCGGGATCCATCGACGGCGCGCCACCAGTCGAACTCACCGGAAGGTAGATGACGCGCTCAAACCCGTCCTCCACGGCCGCGACGATCTCCGGCGCAATCTCGCCCAGCAGCTCGCGCAGCCGGGTGGAGACCATGGTGATCCTGTCGCGATCGAGCAGGCCCACCCGTCCCGCGTCGCCCGCGGGGATATGCGGCTCCGTCGCCAGGTCTATGTCGGGAACCAGCGGCGCCCAGGCATCGGACTTGGCGATCAACAAAAAAATGGGGCGCTTGATTCGCGTCCCGGTCGTCGCGCCGCCCGCGGCGCGGACACGATTGGTCAATTCCGTGAGCAGCGTGTCCTGGCGCATGCCACGGATCGGGAGATCAAGCTGCGGGTCACGGCTCACGCCGCGCAACTTCGCCCTGAAGCGCGCGTCCTGCAGCGGATCGAACATGAACATCAGTACGCGCGCCTCCGACAGGTGGCGCGTCCCGGGCGCCGCGGGCGTGTCGGCGCCCGGCAAGTAGTGCTCGCCCGCGTTGTCGTAGAGGCAGAAGTGATAGGTGAGCCGCTCGCGGCTGGCTCCGTTCAGGTGCCCGTCGCGAGGCCGCAGCGTGAAGATGTATGGCCTGGGGAGGAACGAGGTCACGCCGGCCGTGAGCTGCACCGCGAAGGCGTCGCCACCCTCCAATTCCGTCTTGTCCAGCGCGACGGCCCTGTCGGGCGTGTCGCTCAGGAAAAGTCGTTCCTCATTCGCCGCCAGCGGCCGATTGATGAACGCATCGGCATCCTGGAACGAGATGCGAAAGTCCCTGGGAAGGACCTGGCGGAGCTGCCACATCGCCGAGGCCAGAAAGAAGGTCTTGCCACTCGCTGGCATCCCCGCCAGCGAGAGGATGAGCGGCATCCGCTCGAGGATGTCCGACGGGAACGGGAGGTGGCAGCGCGGGCAGGCCAGTCGCGTGCTTGGGAAGCCTCGCGGGTCGATCGCCTCCCCCGCCGGCGTGAATCGAGTGGGAAGGAACCGGCGCGGCTCATCTGGTCCAAGGAGCTCATCCCCCCGCTCCTCCGGGTGCGTCGCCAGGAACAGCGTCTCCGTGGGCGTGAACTTGTTCCAGCAGCAGGGGCACATCACTTTGGCCAGCAGGCGGCGCTTCATCGGCGAAGCCCCTGGCAATCGTGATCTTCGAAACACATGTTCGGTGTACGGTACCCTGCGCGAAGCCGTGGCAGACTCCAAGAACAACCGATGGGTGGATCGTCGAACGCGTGACGTGTCCGTCGCCGGGATGGGCGGCATGATGCTCTTTGCGATTGCGGTATTGATCTGGGCCCTGTTCGCGCCTGGGTCCGGGGCGGCGGGTTCCGGCGGAGGTTTTGGCGGAGGCACGGGGAACGGCGTGGGTGCCGGCACGGGTGACGGCTTGGCCGACGCTGGGGCGGGACCGGGCGCTGCTCGGACTGGCACGGGGCGCGGTGCCAACGACACCGGCGGCAACGACGTGCCGCAAGGATCTCCCGACGGCGAGGTGGTTTCAGATGCCCCGCACACGACCCGCGCCAACGACGCACCGCCCGAACAGATCACCGGGAGGACGGCCCCCCGCATCGGGTTCTCTGCGCCGAAGGTCGACACCACGGTGGCGACCACCCAACCCGATCCAGTGGCCACGGCGCCTCGAGGCGATTCCGCCCCCGGTCGCACGAGCGCAGGCGCAGCGGGTGCCGGCGGAGGAGGAGGTGGCGGCACGGCAGTCGAGTTCATGGGGGTCGAGACCGAAGCGAGGCATGTGGTCTATGTGCTGGATCGCTCGGGCAGCATGAGTGCCGGCGGTCGCTGGTACCACGCGTACCTGGAACTCCGCAAGAGCGTGCAGGCGCTGGACAAGAACTGCACTTTCTCCATCGTCTACTTTGACCACGACTTCTATCCGATGCCGGAGCCAGGCCAGATGCACAAGGCCACCGACAAGGCGAAGTCAGCCGCACTCGACTGGGCGAACACGATGACCCCGGCCGGGGCGACGGACCCGTCGGCCGCGCTCCGATATGTTTTTGAGAACCTGAAGTGCGACACCATCTTCTTGATGACTGACGGCGAGTTTGGCGAACAGGAGACACGAAATGTCCTCAACCAGTTCAACAACGGCGCCAAGGTGGCCGTGCACGCGATTGCGTTCCACTCCAACGCCGGCGAACCGGTGTTGCAGGGCATCGCGCGCGACTTCCGCGGGCAGTATCGGTTCGTGCCGCCTCCGTGAACTGAGTCACGGTTCCGCTGGATCACCGGGTCAATGGCTCGCCTGGTCCTGGTAGGCGTCGAGTTCTCGTGCCACCGCCTCAAGACGCGCGAATGACTCCATCACGCCGGGGGCCACCGCGGCAATCACCAGGACGAGCGACACCAGCGCACGGCGGAGGGGTTGATCGCGTGCAAAGCCCGTGAGGGCGGGAGCCGCACTCAGGCTTGGGGCCAGCGCAGGCACCCACCACCACCACGCGGGCGCGACATCTGGCTGCACTGCGTAGCTGGAACCGAATTGCGCCAAGGCCACCATCGCCGCTGCGGCGACGCCTGCAGCGGGCGCTCCGAGGATGAAGCGACGGTTGATCGCGCTGGGGATCGCAAGCAACACGAGGAGCATCGTCACCGCCATGGCGATGAACGCGATCCTGGAGTGTCCGCTCGCCAATGCCGCGAACGAGATGGCAAAGAAACTTGCAGCAAGCACGAGCGGCGCCGCGAACGATGGCGTGCGAGCTATTGGCACAAGCGCGAGCGCCAGGAGCGCACCGATCGACGCCGATGGAAGTCGCGCTGCAAGGCCGTCGTGCCCAGGGAGGTCCATCAGCATCAGTGAACAGAACGCCAACAGCATCGCGAGGAACGAGCCGGCGGGCGGTGAGTTCCACCAGACGACGACCGCGGCGAGCCCGGCGAGGATCACCACTGAAGAGATCGAGTGCCACCGCTCGCTGCCGAAGTCGGCGGCGCCAGAGACACTCGCAAAGGAAAGCGTGAACGCGAGCGCCAGCGCGGCTGCCGGTCCCCACGATTCCACCGGGGGCAAGTCTCTTCGGTGGCCGTGCCACGCCCCGCGCGGTGCGAGCGCGGTGGCAAGCGCCACGAGCGCGGGAACCACGATCCCGAAGAGGAGGAGCGATTGCTCCACGGCCTACTTCGCCTGACCCTTCGGTGTGGCGGCTGGAGCGCGGTCTTGCGCCGGCGCGCCCGCCTCAATCGCGACGACCACGCGGACCTCGTCGCCCAGGACGCCCTTCTCGACGCCGTAGTCCACGCCAAATTCGCTGCGCTTGATCGTGAAGGCTGTCTCGTAGCCGGACTTGAAGCCGCGCCCGAAGTCGGAGCCGCCGAACGACTCGACCGACACCGTGATCTGCTTGGAGACTGTCTTGATGGTGAGCGCTCCCGTCACCTCGAAGACTCCGTTGCCCTTGTACAAGCTCGCGGCGCTCTTGAAGGTCATTGACGGAAACTCAACCCCATTGAAAAAGTCAGGGCTCTTGAGGTGCGCGTCCAGCTGGTCGTTCCCGGAATCGACGGACTCAATGGAAATGGAGATGTCCATCGCGAGCGAGGTCTCACCGTCCTGGGTCACGGTTCCAGTGACGCCGTTGAATCGACCCCAGAAGTAGCCCGCTCCCATGTGGCGCACCCGAAACAGTGCGCATGAGTGCACCGGGTCGGTGGAGAGTGTTTGAAGCTTGGCCGTCGTGCCTTGGAGCGTGGCGGTGGTGGTGGTGGTGGTGGTGCCAGGATTCGCGACCGTCGCGCGATTGGTGGTTTCGTCAAGAGTGGCTGCGATCAACGCCGGAATGATCGCTCCGGAGAGCACAAGCAATGCTGCGGTTCGATTGGGGAAAACGCGCCAGCGTTGGGGAGTGAGCATGAGGAGCGAGATCGTAGGCACTCGCGCGGCACGAACACGCCACTTGGGCGCTACGACTGGGCGCGATATCCCATGCGGTCGGTGAGGCCGTCGAACTGGTCGAGTGAGAAGAACTCGATCACAAGTTTTCCGGCGCCAGCCTTGCGGCCCAGGCGAATGCTCACGCGGGTCCCAAGATGATCGCCAAGCGCCCTCTCCAGTTGTGCGATGTGCGCGGAAATGTTCTTGGGCTGGGGCAGGCGTGAGCCACTCGACGGGTCGAGGACGGTCGCCCCCCCACCGCCGCCACGGATCGACTTGACCTCATGCTCGGTCTGGCGCACGGACCACTCTTCGCGTGCGGCGCGGCTGGCGATGCTCGCACGAGCCCCGACATCATCCAACCCAAGCAGCACCTTCGCGTGGCCCAGTGTGAGCTTGCCAGCTCGGACCAATTCGGCGGTGGCTGGCTCCAGGTCGGTCAGTCTGAGTAGGTTTGCGACGGTGGCACGGTCGATCCCAAGTCTTTGCGCAAGAGTTGCTTGTGTCGCTCCGAACGTGGACCGCAGACGCTCCAGCCCCTCGGCGCGCTCCATCGGGTTCAGTTCCTCGCGCTGGATATTTTCAATAAGTGACCAATAACCTGCCTCTTCATCGGTTATCGGACGAATAAGGGCTGGGATTGATCGCCAGTTCAGGTGCTTGGCTGCCCGAAGGCGCCTCTCGCCCGCGATCAACTCGTACCCACCCGCGCGGTCCTTCCTCACGACGATCGGCTGAATGAGTCCGGAGGATTCGATTGAACGGGCGAGCTCGGCAATGGTGGATTCGCTGAAACTGGCTCGAGGCTGAAGGCGATTTGACCTCACCTCCGAGATGGTGATCGAGACGATCCGGTCGTCTTCGTTAGTGCCAGGAGCGACGACAGTTCGCTCGTCCGTTGACGCGGACCCGCCTGCCGGGAACTTGGGCTCCACGCGCGGCGGATCTGCCACGGGTTCCCCTCCATGGGGTGGCGCCACAGCCCTCTGGATGGCCATTGGAATCAGGTTTCCAAGACCTCTCCCAAGTCGCCCGAGTGGCGTTCCTGACCTGGGTGTCGTTGGTGTCGTTGGTGTCGTTGGTGTCGGTGGTGTCGTTGGTGTCGGTGTCCCAACTCGCGACGGCGAATGACTTGAACGACTGACCCCCGACGGTCCAGCCGAGGCTGATCCAGCAGTTAGAGGGCCTGGAGGGGGAGACTGCGCCACAACACGGCGAGACGATCGGGCCACTTCTTTTGGCATGGGCACTTCCTTGTGCGGTTGCCTCATGGGTGTTCCACGTGGAACACTGTCGGCAATCCAATGCGTATTGTGTTCAATGTACACACCTTCTGGGATCAGGTCCAAGACAGAGCGAAAATGCCATGAAAATCGTGTTCGACCTCCTCGAACCGCATCGCCCCTCTTTGGCCTTCAGCTCCACTCATGGATGGTGGTCCCTGGGAAGTCAACAGGATCAACGGTGAGGTTGTACCACCGAGCACAAAACAGACTGATGGTTATCGGACTATCTGGGTTCGCGAGTGAACCGCCCGGCATCCGCCGAATCCTGAGCGAACCAGGACTGGCTTCATACGTCGTGTGTGACTTCCAGCGGCGGCGCGACCGCGGCGCGCCCGAGTCGGTCGTGAACAAGCTCCGCCATCCCGGACCGAGCCTGCTGCGTGCCGTGATTCAGGATGACGCGTGGCTCGCCGGGGACGCGCTCAAGCCACTCCACGAGCTCGTCGGGTGACGCGTGGCCGCTGAATCCCGAGAGTTTCCCGATCTGCGCGTGGACTTCTATCACTTCTCCGTTGATCGCGATGCGCGTGGCACCGTGTCGAAGCCCCCACGCCAGCGTGTCGTGCAACACGTGCCCCGCAAACAGCAGCAGTGTGCTCTTCTTCGGCAGCGAGCGAAGGAGGTGCCGCAGCATCGGCCCGGCATCGCAGAAACCGCTGCCGGCGATCACCGCACACGAGCGACGCATGCCATCGATCACGCCGCTCTCCTCTCGCGAACGCAACGGCCGAAACTGTTCAAAGTCGAACGGATCCTTGCCTGCCAGTCGCGCACGCTGCAGCGCCGGCGAGAGCAGGTGCGGCCATCGACCCATCAGCGAGCACGCGCGCGAGGCCATCCCCGAGTCCAGGAACACCGGCGTGTCGCCGAGCACGCCCTCTCGAGCCAACTGCGAGAAGGCATACACCAGGAGTTGCGATCGACCCACGGCAAAGGACGGGAGAAGGATCCTCCCGTCGCGCTCGCGTGCCAGCGCCACCAGTTCGCGCAATTCGCCCACGCCATCCTTCGCGGTCTTGGCTGGCGCGGCAGCCGCGATGCCAGCACCGCCCAGCGCGCGCGCGCCATTCGTGGACTCCATCACCACGGCGTCAATCGGGCCATCTGGGAAGCGGTGGGGGGCCAGCACCGGGCTCCCGAATGCGCCAATGTCCCCGGAGAGGAGCACACGCTTTGGCGTGCTGCCTGGGATCTCGCATTCCAGCTCCACGCTCGCCGCGCCCAGCATGTGAGAGGCGTGATGCAGGCGAAGCCTCACGCCTGGCGCGATGTCTTCCCACTCCTCCCACGGGACCGCGATCAACTCGCGCGCGACCTGCCCCGCGGCTTGGTGGCCAAACAGCACCTTGGGCGACTCGTGCCGCTCCCAGCTGCTCCATCGAAGGTTGGCTGGCTCCAAAACCTCGCACTTTGGCGCTGTTTTCTCGGAGAATTCATCCACCCTCAGCTTCTGCAGTGAAGCACTTGAGCGAAGCACCACGGGGAGCAGGGCGGCGGTCGGCTCGCTGGCGAAGATCGCACCGTCGTACCCAAGCGCTGGCAGCAGGCCGAGCCGCCCGCAGTGGTCGACATGCGCATGGGTCACCACCACGGCGTCCACCCGAGCGAAGTCGATGGAGGGCATCACATGGTTGCGAGCCTCGTTCTCTGGCGAACCCTGGTAGAGCCCGAGGTCGACCACGACGCGCGCCATGGGCGTCTCCACCAGGGTGCATGACCCGGTGACCTCGCCCGCGGCGCCGTGGAGCGAGATGCGGATGGCAGACATCGCGCGAGGCTACGCCACAACGCTAGCCTCATCGGGCCATGATCAACATCTACACACTCCTCGCACCGAGCGTGGTGCTCGTGCTCGCTGGCTGCCAAGTCTGCTCGACTCCATCGGCGACACGCGACGAACCTCGATCGCCTCTCGCCATCACCACATCCTTGGCGAACGACTGGAAGTCGGTGGGGGGAGCAGCCAACTACTCTTGGGCGGAAGTCGATGGAGTGGTGGTGCTCACCGCCGCCGGCACCGCGTCTCGCAACGGATTCCTGGTCGCGCCGGTCGAGGTCTCCGACTTTGACCTCACGATCGACGTTCGTATCGAGCGCGGGAATTCTGGGCTCCAGTTTCGAAGCCAGATCGACACCGAGAAGGACCGCGTGATCGGCTACCAGATGGAGGTGGATCCCACGAACCGGAGGTGGTCAGGAGGGGTCTATGAGGAAGGGATTCGCGGCTGGGTGTCGCCCCCGCCTGCCGAGACCATTGCCAACCATCCCTTCCGACCGGGTGAATGGAACACCTATCGAGTGCGCTGCGTGGGCGACCACATCCAGACATGGATCAACGGCGTGAGCATCGTCGACCTACGTGACGGCGCGGCTGCGTCGGGCATCATCGCCCTTCAATGCCACTCCGGTGACTCGCTGGTGCAGTGGCGCAACCTCTCGCTGCACGAACTCCCCAGCGGTCGCGACTGACTCTGGCTGTATCCTGCGCCACCATGTCCGTCTTGATCGCCAGCTTCATCCTCGCGCAGGGCGCCCCCGACCCGCCCGTCACGGACGGTGCCTCTCCTATGGCTGGCTTCGCCATCATGACGATCCTCGCCATTGTCGTCATCGGCATCAGCCTGATGCCCTCCAAGCGAAGCCACCAAGACTGAAGTGTTGTCTGCACGGCGGCGCATGCCGCCAGGAAGGGATGCCCATGACGTCACGATCCGCCCGACTCCTCCTCACACTCAACGCTGTCCTCCTCGTGGCGGTCGCGATCCTCGCGTTCGCGCCGCAGGCCGTCGCGCAGGGGCGTGCGCGTGGCCAATACATGATGGTCGGCGGCACCGCTCCCGGCAACAGTAAGGGCATCGTCTACATCACTGACACCGTGGCCATGGAAGTGCTGGCGCTCCAGTGGGACGACAACCAGCGTACCTTCACGGGCCTCGGCTACCGAAACATCGGGAGCGACGCCAACAATGCAACCCGCTCGGGAGGGCGTTGACATGTCGCGCACCCACCCTGGCACTCACTTGGGCATTCACTCTCGCGCCAACACTGCCCTCACGCTCTCCGCGTGCGGCCTCGCCATGACACTCGGCGCGCTCCTGGCGCAGCCAACGCATCGTGAGGCGCTCGCTGACGCCGTGTTCGGACCGGACGATGTCTCGATGCTCACGCTGACCAATGGCCTGGGGGGCGCGGAGAATCCCCACGAGACGCTGTACATCATCGACAGCCGCAGCGAAACGCTGATGGTGTATTTCATCGAGAACAGCGGACAGAAGCGACTCGACTTCCGGCAGGCGGTTTCTCTCCCGGAGCTCTTCCGCCAGGCGAGGAATTGACGAGGCGGGCGTGATGGATGCCGCACGACACCTTGGTGCGGTCACGGTCGATGACGTGACGGTGGTCAGGCGCGCCGCGCACTTCACCACTCGGAGTATCAAAAAGGACTCGAAGTCACGCGCCATCCGGCTGGCGGTGTCGATGGTGGACCTCACCACGCTGGAGGGCGCGGACACCGCCGAAAAGGTGCGATCGCTGTGCGTGAAGGCGGCGCAGCCGTGCACCGAACCACTGCATGATCCGTTGCCGGCGTGCGCGGCGGTGTGCGTCTATCCACAGATGGTCCGCGCGGCGAAGGAGTGCCTGCGATTGCTCGCGACGCGTCTTCCGGCCGCCGCAGCCATCAAGGTGGCCAGTGTTGCGACTGGATTTCCCAGCGGGCAATACTCGCTTGATCTACGCGTGCGAGACACACACGAAGCGGTCGCGGCTGGGGCGGACGAGATCGACATGGTGATTTCGCGCGGGGCGTTCCTCTCAGGCGACCTGGGGTTCGTTCGCGACGAAGTGCGCGCGATCCGCGAGGCGTGCGGCTCGGCGCACCTGAAGATCATCCTCGAGACCGGCGAGCTGGCCACGCTGGACAATGTCAGGCGCGCCTCTGACATGGCGATCGATGCCGCCGTGAGCGCGCCGGGTTGTGCGGCGCCGCACGATGGCGACCTCTTCATCAAGACTTCCACGGGCAAGGTGCAGCCCGCCGCCACGATGCCCGTCACGCTGGTGATGCTTGAGGCGATCCGCGACCACTTTCGCGCCACCGGCCTGCGCATCGGGATGAAGCCGGCAGGGGGGATCCGCACGAGCAAGCAGGCGATCCACTACCTGGTGATGGTGCGCGAGACGCTTGGCGAGGCGTGGCTCTCGCCGCACCTCTTCCGATTTGGCGCCAGCGCGCTCTTAGGAGATCTCGTGCGCCAGGCGCTCTGGATGGAGCGTGGGGTGTATACGGGTGCGGGCGACTCAGCGGAGCCGTAGCCGACCTCCCAAAAGGTGGTCACTCGCAGACCACAAACCGTATCGGCTCCACGAATTCGACAGACGACACAAGCGCCAGTCGCACCAGGTCCTCTCGGGCCACGCGCGCAACCACCACCCGTGTCGGCTGGTTCACGGCATCCACTGTGCATCCAACCTTGGCCAACTCATCGCTGGTCGACACCGACACGCCACTCACGCGGATCGTGACCATGATCTTTCCCTCGTGCTTGGTCCACTCGGGTGTGGCGGGACGATCCCCGTAGAGCGCAAAGAGCAGCAACTGTTGGTCCATGCGATCCCACAAGAGGTCCAGCTCGGCGGGGGCGATGACCGCAGCTGATGCCAAGGTACCCGCCACGCCTGCCCCGGCCCCAGCAATCGCCGCCGCCCTGCGCGCATCAAGCCACTTCGCGATCTCAGCCTGCATCGCCTGCGGCGCGTGAATCACAAGGACACCTCGCTTCCCCGTCCAAGTCGCCAGGAACCCGCCACGATCAACCCACACCGCAGGCTGCACGGCACCCTGCATCGCAGTCACCAGCTCCAGTGCGAGGCGCTCAGACTCTTCTGTCGGCTCGCCACCAGCCTTCACCAAGTCGCGAATGTCGTACATCGTGAGCACCGCAGGTTCGTCAATCCATGCCTTGGAGGGATCGGTGGCGGCACTGACTGTGCCGACCGCACCCCGCGCGCCAGCCTCATCACTCGCTGGTGCGCTCTGACTGACGGGCTCATCCTTCGGCGCGTCCACCGCCACAGCCAGCTTGAAAGACTGCGAGGACGCAGCCGCACCCGCAGGCGGAGCCAACGGGGGAGGTGGTGCACTGCGCATGCGCACCGACCGCGAGTGTGGCGCGGGTGTCATCTCTCTGACACTGCCAACGACGGGTGAGGCGACGGGTGAGGCAGTGTTTGGGGCCAACGCCCGATTCACCGATGACGCCATCGTCGATCGACGCCCCTCTGCCAATCGCTCCTCCTCACGCCCCGGCGCCTGGAGGATCTCGCCAAAGAATCCTTCCCAGCGCAGGCCCTGCGGGAACTCGATCGGCACATGCACCAGCATCGCCTTGCCGCCCACAGTGACTCGCGCCTTCTCCACCGCGACGAAACTGGTGAAGGGCGTCATGATGTGGAACGATTCACCCAGCGACACGATCTGCTGCGTGACATCAGCGGGCACGCTTCCCTGTTCCAGCGCGGCCAGGTGCGGTAGTAAGACCTGATCCACCTTCGCGCGTGCCCACACCGGCTGGCACACGGCGTGGGCCGATTCCATGACGGGAAGGTTGAGCTGCACTCGACGCTCCCACGGTCCCGCGGCCGTCGTGCCGCGAATGACTGCGGCGCCAACGCCGCTTCGCGCATAACGGCCCTTGATGACCAGAGGCTCCGCATCAAAGAGGTCCGGCATCGCGGTGAGCGATGGGATTACGTCCTGGACGGTCACGCCCTCGAACTCAACAGAGATGTCCGTGAGTACTGGTGTCTGGATGCGCTTGACCAGTCGATCCACCGCTGCATCGCCATCGTCGCTCAGCAGCACGATCTCGCTCGCGCCACGACCGGCTGCCGCCATCGAATCGATGAGCCAGCGATTCACGCTGTTGCCAATGCCCAGTGAGAAGACTCGCGTGGACCCGGCGTTGTCGTGGATCGCCTGCACGATCGCCTGGTCGTTGCCGATATAGGCGTCCGTCAGGAACACCACGACGCGCATCGGATCGGCGCTCTTGTCGGCAAACGCCAGCGTGTCGGCCTTGAGTCGACGCTCTCCATTCCGTGTTTCCCATCGACCCTTCGCGTCGATGAAGACGCCCTCGGGCTGCAGGACAGTCGGCAGCGCGGTGCCGGTCACCATCGGCAGGACAAGACCGTCACGCACGCGGATCGACAACGCGCCGTTGCCATCGGCGAGGATCGACGAGTACGGCACCCGCACCTTGACCGCACGGCCATCCGCCGGCAGGTCCGCCAGCTGCACCGGCGTGATCGCGCCGCCCGCCGCTCTCGGCCGCACCAACGCCGCGTTGATCGCCGTCATCATTTCGGTGCCGCCTCCCGCGCCGCGCGAGTCCACAAACCCAAGCGCCGCCGCAATGTTCGCCGCCGAACCTGCGCGGGGCTCGGGCCACATCACGGTGGTCGCGCCAGCGAAGGTGATGACATTGAATGTGTCCTGCGGACGAAGCGCGGCCAACGCCTTGCGCATGAGTTCCTTGCTCTTCTCCTGGGGGAAGCCACTCATCGAGCCGGAGGTATCCAGCACGAACACCACCTCGCGCCCTCGAATCGCCGCGGGATCAACCGCCGCCCGCGCCGGTGGGTTGAGCACGATGGTGAAGAAGCCGTTGGTGTCCACCCAAGTGGCTGCGTCGCCGCTGGAACTCTTGAACTCGTCCTGCACCGACGCCGCACGCCCGCCAGACATGAAGATTGGCTGCGCGTGGGCGAAGACTCCTTCGGTGATGGCGTCGTCCTGGAGTCGCCACGAGAGCACGAAGTCGCGATTGGGGATCGACGATCCGCCCGCCAGCGACACGCTGCGCTTGGTCAAGGCGCCCGGGTAAAAGTTGAGGTCCTCCACGATCTCGTGCTGTGTGCTGTCGATGTCCGTGATGCCAGGGCCACCGGAATCAATGTTCACGCGGATCGAGAGGTCGTGCCCGGCACGCTTGGTTGGCGGCACCGGCATCGGCGTGATGCGCGCCGCGTCGGGGACCTGATCGGTGTTCTTGGCGAAAGGGGCGCCCGGCGCGGCGGGTGCCCAGCACCAGCGCGAATTCACATGGCACAGGCCGCACGGATACAGCTGGCAGGACTCCTTCGACTGATTGGCGTAGACGACGATGCAGTCGATGGGTTGCTCCGTCGCGCATCGCTCGATTGCTTCGTCGGTCGCGTGGACCGCGCGCGCATCCGTCAGTCGCGTCAGGACATCGGCGGCCCGAACGCCTGCCTCGCCCGACGTGACATCAACCTGGCAGGGACCGAGCAGCACGGCGCCGGCACACGGTTCGACGCCTGGCGGCAGTTGTGGATCATGCCCGGCGATCGTCGGCGTGCCGGGGATGTACCGCGGCCCGACAACGGTCGGGAAATCGAACGAATACACGCCGTCCCGAGACTGCAGTGTCTCCACGTAGGCGATCTCGACCTCCACGGTCGCGCCGCTCTCGATGTTCGCGACACTCTGCGTGAAGATGTTCGGCCGCTCCTGCTCAAGCAAGCTCGCGACATACCCAGCCTCGCGCGCACTCTCGTACATCTGCCGCGCGGCGCTGCGCTCCTTCACCTCGCCATCCACCACGCGCTCTCCCTCGGGGGTGATGATGCGCATGCGCATGCGATCCACCGCCGCGCGGTGCGACAGCGGGAAGGTGTAGACCGCCTCGATCTTCTGCGGGTACATGTTGGTGTAGGTCTGCTTCACGGTCACGCGGCTGAACGGCCCGGACACATCCGCCACCACATCCGTGTGTTGCAGCGGACACGGCCCGATGACTCGTCCTGTGGGATCAAGCGCGTCCAACCGACCGCCCTCAGGCACCATGACCAAGCCGCCAGAGGCAAATGCGCCGCGCTCCGTTCCGCCTTGCGACGCGAAGAATCCGACCAACGCCGCCAGCGCGATCATTGCGGCCAGCGAGAGCCACTGGCGCATGGGGGATGCGACACGGCGAACGGGCCCACCCGCGGACTGAACCGCAGCGAGCACCTGGTCGCGGCTTGCGGTCGCGCGGGCACGGTGCAGGTCGTGCCACGCGCGCAACTGTGTGTCCAATGCGTCTCGCGGTGGCTGGGCGTCGTGATCGTGTGGCGTGCGGGTGGAATCGTTCATGATGCAACTCCCATGGATTGCGCGATGTGCGCGCGGGCTCGATTGACCAACTTGTAGAAGCCACTGCGTGACAGCTTGAGTGTCGCCGCCGCTGTGGAGACCGGATCGTGTTCCAGGTAATAGATGTGAATGGCCAGGCGCTCATCGTCGGGCAGCGAGTCGATCGCCACGGTCAACGCCTCACTGGCCTCGGTGTGTTCGATGCGTGCAATGACGGCGCTGCCCGCGCCGCCTCGTTCTTGCGCAACCTGGATCATGGCCTGCTCCTCTTTGCGGGACCGGCGCCCCGCGGCTCGTCGATGTTCCTTGCACACCAGTCGCGCAATGGCGTAGAGCCACGACCGAAAGCCTCGGCAGTCGGTGACATTGCCAAGGCGAGTGTGCGCCCGAATGAATGTCTCCTGGCACGCGTCCTCCGCATCCGACACCACGGCGCCTTCGCGACGGCAAAGCGCCAGCACCACGGGGGCGTGGCGGTCATAGAGACGGGCAAACGCGGAAGCGTCGCCGCTCGCATGGTTGGCAAGGTCAGCGCAATCATCGTGCAACAGTTCACTGATGACCATGGGGGAGATTGTGTCTCCATGCACGACTGAAAACTCAACGAAGAGACTGATGTACAGTCCGATAACCTAGAATCTGCGCTCCTTGGCGTGGCCATCGTCCGAATGAGCCGGCGGGTTTGTTGCGCCGCGCCCGCCCTGCTGGTGTTTGTGAAAAAGAGCCCCTAAGGGGCCGATCCCACCAACATCCGGGGCTGGAGGAATCGTCACACCGCCCGCGGCATCCAGACGGTCTTGAGTTCGATCATCTGGCTCAGGAATGCTGGCGTCCGGAGTGAGTCGGCATCCGCGCCCGACTGGTGGATGTGCACCCGCTTCAAGTTCTCCGCGGTGCCAGCCTGGAGGGTCGTGGCAATGGGGGCGGCGGACGCGGCAGGGGCGCCGGACGGGGCCGACGCTTCACCCGCGGCGGCGGCACCGTCGCAAGGCAGCCACGCATGTACCACCCGAATGTCCCGATGTGATGCGATGACGCCGGCCAGAGACGAGGCGAGCTCGGCAGGCTCAGCCGTCAGCACATTGACTACACCGCCGGGAACATCTGAGCACGCACACGCTTCAGCCAAGATGAGGCAGGGGAGGGCGATCTCCGGAGTGGCGACGACGACCACGGCATTTCCCATCGCCATCGCCGCGCCGATCGCGGCGCAGACACACTCCATCGAGCCTGATCCCACAATTGCCACCACGCCAGCCGGCTCGACACTGGTGAAGTTATAGAAGGGACCCGCGACGGGATTCTGGCTGCCAAGGATCATCGACGCCTTGTCGCTCCATCCGGCCATGGACACCAGTGAGTCCAGTGCGTCGGCAACACTTCGTGACGCCTCGCGACGCCCCACGCCGCCTGCGACTCGGCACGCCTCCACCAGTTCCTCGCGCCGTGATTCCAGCATTTCGGCGAGTCGATACACCACTTGGCCGCGCATGTAAGGCGTTGCCCTGGCCCACGCGCCCTGCGCGCCACGAGCTGCCTCCACGGCCTCGCGCAGATCCTTGCGACTTGCCGCACACAGGTGCGCCACGAGCTCGCCCTTCGCGTTGCACAGCGGCATCGTCTTGCCACTCTCGCCGCGCGGATAGGCACCACTGATGAACAACTTCCAGGTCTTGATGACTTCGGTGCGCGGTTCGCTGCTCGAGCCGGCGCGCGCGCTCATCGCTCACCCTTCCCGCCCACGCGCAGGTACGCCAGCAACCCCTGCTTGCCACCCTCGCGACCGAATCCGCTCTCCTTCACGCCGCCAAACGGGCTGGCCGGGTCAAACTCGTTGAAGCAGTTGAGCCACACGACACCGGCGTTTAGCTGCCGCGCCATCTCGTAGGCCTTCGACGCCTTGCTGGTCCACACGCCCGCGCTCAACCCATACGGTGTGTCGTTGGCACGCGAAGCTGCCTCCGCGGGGGTGCGAAATGTCAGCACGCTCAAGACCGGCCCAAAGATTTCGTCCCGCGCCACCGTGTGTGACGGCTGCACGCCCGTAAACAGTGTCGGCGCGTGCCAGAATCCCTTCTTGGGGAGCGGACCACCGGACACAAAGCACTCCGCGCCCTCGCGGACGCCAGCCTCGCAGTAGCGGCGAATCGTGGCCAGCTGCGCGGCGCTGTTGATCGCACCAAGGTCCGTGTTCTTGTCCAGTGGGTCGCCAACGCGAATCTGCTGCATGCGCTCTCGCAACCGCGCGATGAACTCATCCGCGATCGACTCCTCCAGGAACAGTCGGCTCCCGGCGCAACACACATGGCCTTGGTTGAACCAGATGCCGCGCACCACGCCTTCAATGGCCTGGTCAATCGGCGCATCCGCAAAGACGATGTGCGGCCCCTTGCCCCCAAGTTCCATCGTGAGCCGCTTGCCGGTGCCGGCACACGCGGCGGCAATGCGCTTGCCCACAGAGGTGCTCCCCGTGAACGCGACCTTGTCCACGCCGGTGTGTTCCACCAGCATTCGGCCGGTCTCGCCCGCGCCGGTGATGATGTTGACCACACCCGGCGGGCAATCGCACTCTTGGAAGATCTCCGCGAGTCGAAGCGCCGTGAGTGATGTCGTCTCCGCAGGCTTGAGCACGACGGTGTTCCCGCACGCCAGCGCCGGCGCGATCTTCCACGCCGCCATGAGCAACGGGAAGTTCCACGGAATCACCTGTGCGCACACGCCGACGGGGCGCGACTCATCGCCACCGGTGGCATAGCGGAGCTTGTCGGCCCACCCTGCGTGGTGGAAGAAGTGTGCGGCGACCAATGGAAGGTCCACATCACGACTCTCCTTGATTGGCTTGCCGCCGTCCATCGTCTCCAGCACGGCCAGCTCGCGCGACCGTTCTTGGATGCGTCGAGCCACACGGAAGAGCAACTTGCCGCGTTCCAGCGGCGCTGTCTTTCTCCACGACTTCAGCGCCTTGCGGGCGGCGCCGACCGCTCGGTCCACGTCCCTTTCGCCTGCTTCCGCCACTCGCGAGAGAACCGTTTCGTCCGCCGGATTCGCTGTGTCAAACCACGCCTTGGATGCAGGTTTCACCCAGTCGCCGCCAATGAAGAGCTGGTGCTCCGGGGCGATTGCTACCTTGAGCGATTCCGGCGCCGGGGCATAGTCCCACGGTGCCAGGGCAGTTGCTCCTGCTGTTCCGGGATCAGGCGTCGTCATCCGAATCGCTGTCCTCGCCTTCGGGCTCATCGCTCATCTGGACATCGATGTCAAACTGCATCGCGCCACCGGCACCTCCGGCCATCGCTTGCTCCATCGCGGCCTTGATCCTGGCTTGCATCTCTGGCGTCATCGCATCATCAAAGATCATCGTCTTGCCGTCGGGACCGACGATCATGACCTTGCTCTGGACCTTGGCGCTTCCAAGGTTGAACCCCGCAAAGCCTGGTGAGCCGCCCGCCACATTCCACCGCATGGCCTGGACGTCCACGTCGCCGCCGCGCGGTCCGTTGTGGCCGTTGTGGCCGTTGGGTCCGTTGGTCTCCCATTGGCCGATCAGCCCGCACCCGCCGCCGCCGCCGCCGCCACCGCCGCCGCCACAGCATTTGCCACAGCAGACTCCTGCCGCGAACGACGCCGCGCACAGCAGCACGATGATGATGCAGGTCAGCCAGCAGCACAGCCGCGCCGTCCTCTTTTCCAGCGCCGCCATGCGGGCGTCGCAACAGTTGTTCTTGTGGGTTGAGTCGCAGCTGGGATCGCTCATGGGTTCTCCTTGGGGTGGTGGCTTTTGTCAATCCGGTCGATCAGTCCGACCATCCTACGCGCGCACGTGCCTCCTCGCCCCGATACGATCACCCCATGCGGGTCCTCACCATCGATGTCGGCGGAACACATGTCAAGGTTCGAGTCCCAGATGTGGAGGAGAAGCGGCGATTTCCGTCCGGCAAGGCGCTCACCGCGCCGTTGATGGCGGAAGGTGTCAAGGAGATCGCCAAGGACTGGGCGTACGACTGCGTGTCGATTGGCCTCCCGACTCCCATCGATCACTGCAAGCCGGTGCACGAGCCCCACAATCTTGGTGGCGGCTGGGTGGACTTTGACTACGCCGGCGCGTTCGGTGTTCCCGTCCGGCTGATCAACGATGCGGCGATGCAGGCGCTTGGCCACGACAACGGCGGTCGAATGCTCTTCCTGGGTCTAGGTACCGGGCTGGGCACGGCGATCGTCGTGGACCATCGCGTGCTGCCGTGCGAGCTGGCGCACCTGCAGTTTCGCAAGGGCAAGACCTTTGAGGAAGAAGTGGGGGAGGCTGCGCTGGAGCGCAAGGGCAAGGAGCGATGGGCCAAACGAGTCTTCGAGATGATCGACACCTTGCGCGCCGCCATACAAGTGGACGAGGTCGTCATCGGCGGCGGCAATGTCCGAAACCTGGATGAACTCCCCGCCGGTTGCCGCCGAGGCGAAAACGCGCTTGCCTTCGAGGGTGGCTTCCGACTGTGGCGCAACCCCTGGACCGCCGCGCTGGACGCAGATGAGCATGTGCTGGCTCCGAAAGCCGGTCGCGGGAGCGCCGCCCGTTGATGTTGAATTGATCGGAATCGACCAAAAAAACGCCGGATCTGATCAGCCCAACCGCCGTAGCCCGCCCACCGGCTCCACGCCTCGGCGCCGCGAGCACGCCAGCACCATCCCCGCACCAACCACGACCATCACCACCGAGATGAGCATGGGGAGTGTCAAGGGACCGACCATCAACACGCCTTGGTCCGGTTCCCGAAACTGCTCCGTCACTTCGCGCAGCACGCCATAGGTGATCAGGAACCATCCAGCGATGACGCCTGGCTTTCGCGGTCGCCACCACACCAGCGCCAACACCCCCATCAGGATCGGCCCATCGGTGATCGCCTGGAAGAAGTTGCTGGGGTAGTAGGCGGTGAGCACGGGCTCCAGTGCATCGATGACGGCTCGATTTCCTGAGTAGCACGCCTGCACCACATACTGCGGCCATTGTGCGCTCGACGCTTCCGCACCGGCGACTCCCGACGCGGCGAGCGCCGCGCGAGCAGGCTCGGCCAGCGAGAGGTCAAAGTTTCCTTCGTAGATCTGCACCGGATACTTCACGCTCCACCATGGTGCACTCGACTGCATCGATTCCGGTAGTGCGCGACCCCAAAGTTCACCGTTGACCCAGTTGGCCAATCGACCAAACATCAGGCCCGGGCAGCAGATGAATGCCGCACAGTCCATCACATGCAGGACCGCCAGCCCGCGAGTCCGCGCAAACCAGATCACGGCGATGGCCACGCCAACCATCCCACCGTGGCTGGACATGCCTCCCTTGTGAATCTCCAGCAGACCCCAAAACGGAAATCCTGACCCAAATGTCCACAGGAGCGACGGCTCATAGAGCAGCACATGGCCCACGCGGCCTCCCACCAGGACGCTCAGCACCATCGCCGTCACGAAGTCGCCAGTGTTCCGCACGGTCATCATCGACCGACCTGTCTTGGCCATCCACCGCAAGGCCATCCACGCGACCACGAATCCCGCGAGGTATGCCAGCCCGTACCAGCGCACGCCCATGCCGGGCGAGATCTCCAGAGCAAACGGGCCCAGGGTGTGAAGGATCGATGCCATCTCGTGTCGTGTCGGGCTGGTGTCGTCTGTGTCAGTGCGCTGTCGGCCGGATGAGCTGTCGCCGGCGGGGCGTGTGAGCCTATCTCGCACAGTCACCTCCCGCTACGCTCCAAAGCGTGAGCAACGCGCCGACGCCAAGCCAGCCGTCAAACCCAACCCAAGGTGCGCCACCCACCTCAACCCTCGGCCCATCCGAGTTCCATCGACCCGAGGGCGAGGGGGACCTGACGACCGCGCTTCGCCACCTCGCGGCCGGCGCCAGCCTCTCGTATGACGACACTGTCACGGCATTCACCTCGATGATGCGTGGACGCGCCCACCCAGCAGAGGTGGGCGCACTGCTCGCACTCCTCGCCACCCGCGTGCCCACGGCCGAGGAGCTCGCTGGCGCGGCAAGCGTCATGCGCTTCCACTGCGACCCTGTGCCGACCTCGCTTCCGCGCGAGTCCATCCTGGATACTGCTGGGACCGGCGGCGCACCAAAGACCTTCAATGTGGGCACGGCGTCGGCGATCGTCGCGGCGGCGTGTGGCGTTCGCGTGGCCAAGGCGGGCAACAAGTCGCGCACCGGGCGCGGCAGCGCCGAAGTCCTGGAGGCGCTCGGCGTCAACATCAACGCGTCACGCGATGTCCAGCGCACCTGCCTGGAGCATGTCGGCGTCTGCTTCTGTTACGCCGTGCAGCACCATCCCGCCGCCAAGCACGCCATGCCGGTGCGGAAGATCCTTGGATTCCCAACGATCTTCAACCTGCTTGGACCGCTCACCAATCCCGCCGGGGCTGGTCGCCAGCTCATGGGTGTGTACGCCAAGCAGTTCGTGGAGCCGGTCTCGAACGCGATGATCCGGCTAGGGACTCGCCGCGCCTTGGTGATTCACTCCCTCGACGGCCTGGACGAGATCTCCACCGGCGCCGACACCATCATGGTGAGCGTGCGCGACGGGCAGCTGGAACGCGGCCTCTTCCACCCCGAAGAGGTGGGTATTTCCAGGAGTGATCCACTCGCACATGTCCCCGCCAGCGCCGCCCAAGCAGCCGAGTGGATCGTTGAACTCTTCGATGGATCGATGCATGGCACGGCTCGCGACATGCTGGTCATCAACAGCGCCGCGGCGCTGGTGGCCGCCGACCACGCTCGCGACATGCGCCATGGAGTTGACCTGGCGCGCGAAGCCATCTCCTCCGGTGCTGCTGCCGCCACGCTGGACCGCCTGGTCGCCGTGAGCAACGGCCATCACGATCCGGCGGAGCACTGACTTCCAGTGTGGTGTGGTGTGACTCTGGGCTCCACCTCCAGAACCTCTGGAACTTTGGCTTCATCCGTGCCAACTCGTTCCCGCGCCGTCATGATGTCGCCTCGTGGGGGAATGCGAACAACGCTGCTTGCCTCTGGTGGTGGCTTGGGGCCTGTGGTTCGGTTGCGCCCTGGGGCTGTCGTATGCCGCGACCGAAGCCTGGGCCCCCTGGCTGTTCCTTGGCGGCGGCGCGATCGTGGCCACCATCTCGGCACTGACGTGGGTGGCCGCCGCCCATCAGCAGCAGCACGGCCCCGTGCCCGGCGATGATGCCGTGGCGCAGTCGGCCGGTCGTGCGCTGCGCGTGGCGATCTTCATCACGGCCGCAATGCTCGGGCTTCACCGCGCCCACGCCGAATGTCGCACCTGGGCCGCATCCATTGGACAACTGCCAGACACCGGGATCCTCACCGACGCCGTCATCGCGCTGGGCGAGCCGCGTGCCAATCGATCGCCGTGGAAGGTGGGCGACCCATTCCTGTCCGGCGAGCTGGTCTCGGCGGCAGGCCACCCCATCGGCCGCCGCGTGGATGTGGAATTCGAGTTGGCCACCCGCGACGGCGACGAACCTGGCCGCGCTCGGGCCCTGGCTTCCCTCCCGCAGCCCGGCGACACCATTCACACCCTCGCCTGGTGGAAACCTCCGCGCGCGCCACCCTCCTTCGATACACCAGGCCTGGGCGTGGCCAACACGCCGCAACCTATTGCTCCCGCCGCACGCTACACCCGCGGCGGCGGCGGGACGCTCGTTGTGCCATGCGACGGCTGGGGACACGCTTCTCCCGCCGGGCCACTTGACTGGCTCAAGGCAGTCCGGTGCCGCGCACGAGCGCAGACCGGTCGCGCGCTGCGGGAATCGATCCTCCCTTGGCCCGATGTGGAGTCTCGATCGATCCTGGCGTGCATGGTGATTGGCACGGAACGAGAGGGCGCCAAGCCAGCCCTCGCCGATTTCGCCGTCACGGGCCTCACGCACCTCGTGGCCATCAGTGGATTCAATGTGGCAATCCTCGCGGGTGGCCTGCTGTGGCTGGGCCGCTGGTTCCGACTCCGGCATCGTGGGCGATCGATCCTCCTCTTGACCGGCGCGATCCTCTTCGCGCTCGCCGTGCAGCCCGACATCTCCGCCACTCGCGCCGCGTTCATGGCGATCGTCGCGGGAGTGGCGGCGCTGCTGGGAGCCCACTTCACGCCACGCGCCGTGCTGGGTTGGGTCGCCGTCGCCCTGATGCTGGACGACCCGCACGCCGCCCTTCGCCCTGGATTCCAGATGAGCTTCGTCGCCGTGATCGCGCTCCTTGATGCGCAGCGAGTGGACGCGCGGCTCTTGAGTGATCGATGGATGCACCGCAGCCTGCCGCACCTAGTGCTGGCGGGCGCAACACTGGCATTGCTCCTGAGCCTTCGAGTCTGGCTGGCCACGCTCCCAAGCGTGTGGTGCCACTTCGGGCTCCTCGCCTTCTGGGGGCCACTCCTCACAGTGCTTGTTTCTCCCATCGCAGCAGCGGCCATCGTGTTGGGCTCTCTCGCCACCGCCACATCACTGCTCTTGACCTTTGCAGGCACCTGCTTCGCGATGCCGGCAGCGGCACTGGCTTGGCTGCTGGTTCAGGCCGCACACCTCGGAGCCGCCGCCCCTGGGGCCGCCGTGCTGCTGCAACTCCCGCCCACCCTCACCTGGCTGGCTGGCCCGCTCTCCCTCGCCTTGACGATGGCGTTCCTTTGGGTCGCCCGTCAACCGGTCGGGGGCTTGGTCCGACGACCGGTCAACCGTGGTTGGCTGCTCGTCGCGTCGCTCGCTGCTGCCGTTGTCGCGTCGATAAGGAGACCCTCGCGCAATTCCAGGCGATCGCCCAGCGGTCCATCAACCCCTTCTCGGCACTCGATCGTGAATGGGCCGCGCGTCAATGTGGCTTCAAGGAGAATGCCACGGCGGGGATCGGCACCACCAGCGGCGCCCGCCCCCGTCGCGGCCACGCTCCCGCGCACGCCACCGCTGCGCGCTCCCACGCCAACGAGGTCAACCTCCGCGATGACGGCGCCACTCTGAATGATCGCCACCGAACCGTTGGCGCGGGGGCTGGTAGCCACCACACGAACCGAGAGCACACCATGACCAAAGGGCATCTCGGCTTCGATCCTGGCGGGCGCGTCGGCATACATGGTCATCGACCCAAGCGGCACCGGACGAACATCCTTGCCGGCGGTGGGTCGCACTTGCGGTGCCCGGGTCGATGCCGAACCCGATGCCGGTGCCGATGCGGGCGGGAGCACTCCCGGCAGCGCCGTGTGCCCCTGCACCACGTCCGACAGGCAAGCCACTCGAGACGCATCCAGCAGCGCGGTCACGGCACCACCCTGACGCAAGACGACCCGGTCAAGTTGGCGCTGCCACGCTTTCGCCGCGGCGCCAGGCGCGGCCTCGTCCACCACCGTCCCATCCCGAAGCCAGTACCGCGGCCATCCAGGAGAGGCTGGCGTCCCCACGAAGTGCACGCTCAAGACGCTTGCCACCTCGAACATTCGGCGCGCCGACGGATCTCCCTCCAGCTCCACCACGATGGAATGGTCGACCTGCGACACGATTCCCTTGACCTGGTCTCCGTTGGCCAGCACCACCAGGTCCATCGTGGGCGGCTCATCTCCTGCCGCCGTGGCGAGCGCGTGGTCTGGACTCGGCGCCGCCCGCTCGGGTGAGAAGCGCACCGACTTGATCCACTCGAAGGGAAGCGCCATGATGCCAAGCGAGTCATGCCTCCAGAGGATTGTCTCGTCTGGGACCGGCGAACGCGCCTCTTCTTCCGCCACAGCCCGCTCCACCAGTGTCGCCAGGTTTCCAGGGAATCGCTCACCGGTCCACAGGATCACTTCGGCGGCTGAGTGGTCGATGGGCTCCGTCCCAATCGTCGCGACGACGACGCCATCGGAGAGGATCTCATCCGTGCGCGCGTGCGCCGGTGGCTCTGTTAGTGCCAGGGCCAGGGCCGCAACGCCGACACCAACGCCGAGGCTATGGTGGAGGCTGAGCCCGAGGCCCCGTGGATATCGGCGGCAGCTGGTCGTCGTCATCGCTGGAAGATGGGAAGGTAACGCTTCGGCATTTGCAGCACGATGAGCGCCATCGCGGTGGCGTACGGCTCACCGGCACTGTGGTCCAGCCAAGACCCTTGCTCCGTCTGCAGGGCGATGAGTTCATCCCGGATCGCCGGCCACCAGGAGGCCCAGCGCTCGCCACCCGCCAAGTACATCGCCTGCGCCGCGTAGTAGTGACCATAAAAGTAGTGCGCCTGCGCGAAGGGCCCACCACCGCCCAACACGCCGGACTGCTCCATGTACGTCAGTCCGCGCTGGATCGACTCGTCGTCGTGGATGCCCGCATAGAACAGGCTGGCCACGCCGGCGGCCGTTCGTGGCCAGCCGCTGCTCCCGGGGCCCATCGTGTATCGAAAGCCGCCGTCGGGATTCTGGCACTGGCGCACGTAGCGCACGGCGGCGGCGATGGCTTCCTTGGGGACCTTGATGCCCGCGTTGCGCGCGCTGCGAAGCGCCATGATCTCGCAGATGGTGACCGAGATGTCTGCGTCGTTGGGGACAGGGTTGTATCGCCAGCCGCCCTCGTCATTCTGGCTCGTCTGAATCAATCGAACGGCGCGCACCAACGCATCCCGGAGCCTGGGGTCGCCGGGATCCATGCCGTACACCTCGCCCAGAAAGAGTGTGGCAAATCCGTGACCGTACATCGGGCCGTGGCTGGTGGGGTCGGCAATGAGACCGCTCTCGTTCACGCTCTCGAGCACGAAGTCCAGCGTCTTGCGAACCTGCTCCGCATACGGTCCACGCGTGGGGGTGTTTCCGTCCGCCATGAAGGCCAGCCCACACAGTGCAGCGATACCCGCGTGCCGGCCGTAGCGCCCACGACCAAACGACCCGTCCTCGTTCTGCAGTTCCACTAGTACCTTCAGTCCACGGTCGATGGACTCCACCATCGCCGGTGAAATCTCGCCAACGGCCGGTGCGCTCTCGGCACCGCGCTCCGCCTCCTGGAGAGGAGCCACCTCAAGGACTGCGCCCGCCCGCGGCGCGGGTGGGGTGAGCTGGTCCTGCACCGGCTGAATCATTGCCACAAGGACAATCAGCTCTCCAATCACGGTCTCGACTCCTCCGCGATGCGCCTGAAGTAGGCCTCGGTCCACGCGCGGTAGGGCGTGCTCATGCGCTCTCGGAGGCCCTGCCTGAGCACCTCCCGAATCCGCGGAGGCAAAGATCCCCATTCGATGCCGGTGGCCTCCATCGCCCCAGACGCATCTCCATCCATGCGATCTGGGAGCTGATCGCCATCGGGGTCGCCAGCCTTGGGGTTCCCTTGACGGGTGGCATCTTCGCGTTCACCCGACTTCGCCTGCTGGCTGCCGTCCTTGTCAGCCATCTGGTCCTGGGCCGACTGGCCGCCCTGGGACTGCTGGTCCTGCGAACTGGATGATGACGAGCCACCCGAAGAGCAAGACTGCTGCCGCTGCTGCTGTTGCTCCGCATCGGCGAGCAGGTCATCGATCATCTTGACGGCGCGCTCCTGGAGTCGTTGTGTGGCCAGTGAGTAATCCTCGCGACCGATGGCGTCACTCGCCTGCTCCAGCAGTGACTGGACCTTCCGCATTCGATCCAGCGGCTTGCCGTCGGCCAAGGCTTCCTCAAGGCCGGGATGGACGCTCGCGGGTCCCGCATCCGTGCTCGGGCCACCCTCGATCACGACCAGTCCAAGGAGTTCGTCGAGCGACTTCAACCGTGGTGTGGTCGCTTGATCGTCGTCGCTCCGATCGTCGTCAATCGCGCGTGACACCGGCGTCGCAAAGGCCGGCGTGGGCATAGCCAGCATGGACGCGAACAAGGCGCACAGGGCGCACAGGATCACTCCCCGCCTGCTGGCGGGGTGGTGGCAACCAACCTGTGAACACATGTCTCGCCTCATGACGATCGCTCCGTGACCTTCGTTGCCATCGCGTGCGTGTGCGCCTCATCCAAGTTTCGGACATCGCGCGGCGAATGCAAGCCAAATCCGGGTTGGTTTTCGCGGATTTCCGGGCCTGGTGCGCGTTCCCCCGTGCCTCCGGGCGCTTCTTCGCGCCCAAACTCCTCCAGGGCGTCTGCCAAGTCCCGCACCAATTGCGCCACCGACTGCTGGCGAGCCGAGAGGTTTGCGGCCTCGCCAGGCCGGACGGGCGACCCCTCCGCAATCTGGCGAGTCCGCTTGCTCAACTGCGCCTGCAGCGACTTGAGGACCTTGAGTTCCGCGGCTGGTGGCAATGCGTCGCCAGGTTGCTCTCCGCCACCGCCACCGCCGCCACCGCCACCTGAGAGTTGATCCCGCCCAAACCGGTCCCGGGCCTGGGCTTCGGTGCCCAGCGCCTGAGCCATGCTCTGGATGACATCCCGCACCACCTCCGCGTCGAGGCTCACCAACTCGTCCACTCGCCCAGCCGTGAGCCCGGCGCCCGCCGACATCGCCGCCTGCCTGGCGATGCGGTGTGCTTCCTGGAAGGCGGCGCTCGCCGTCACTTCTGGCTCCTGGGACACCACATCCAGTTGCTCCAGCACCTGGGACTGCAACAAGGCCAACCGCCTGGCCTCCATCAGGAGCCGGCGGCCGGCGAGCGTGTCCTCGCGTGCGCGGATCGATCCCAGGAGGACATCCTCCTCAAGTGGCAAGATCGCCAGGTACTTGCCACGCAATTCCTCCAGGCGCTGCTGTTGCTGCTGCGCCTCGGCGTGCCGCTCGCGCTCCCTGGCCACATCCAGTGCATCGCGCAGTGACCGTGTCGATCTGGCTAGTGACTCGCCGGCACCGGCACGGTCCGCCGGGCTGCTACGAAGCCCACTCGCGGCCGCCGACTGCTGCTCACCAGCCCGGGAGATGGACGCCAGCATGCCGACCCCGTCCGGGCCAAGTCTCCCGGCTTCATCCTGTGCTGAACCAGTGGCGTGGAAGAGTGAGATCACCTCGTCCGCCACCATGTCCGCATCGCCGTCGCCCGCCGCGGCGCCTTCCGCAGCCTCGCTCCGGGCCACCAGAGACTCCAGCCTCTCCACCAGGCTGGCCAGCGTGCGCCGCAGCGACTCCAGTTGCAGCGACTCCTCCTCCTCGAGTGCCTTCTCCATCTCTCGCAGCGCCGCGCGGGCGGCGGCGGCGGCCTGTTCCGCCTGCTGTTTCTGGTTCTGCCTGGATGATTGTGCGGCCTGTTCCAGGGACTCGGTCAGCCCCGCGCGCTCAGCCCGCTGCGCCGCGTCTCGCATCGCCTGTGCCCGCTCGGGGTGGCTGGACTTTGTCGACTCTGCGCGCGATCGCAATTCATCCAGGAGGTCTCGCGCCTGCGTGGCCGCCTGTTCCGTCTCGGTCGCCGACTGTTGCATCGCCTGGCGATCCTGTGCATCCAGCTCCTCCGGTCGCTTGCCCGCCGACTGGGGTGACATGGATTCCCGGGCGTGCCCCGCGACATCCAGTCGTTCCTCCACGCGCTCCATGTCGCGGCGCAGCGACCAAAGGTCGTCGTCGCGCTCCAGGAGACCGGCGGCAGAGGCCAACGAGTCCCGCACCTGGCGTTGGGCCTCACGGGCCTGCGCACGATGGTCCTGCTCTTCGGGGTTGGAGGTTGCCTCACCTGCCGCCTGCATCGACTCACGCGCCACGCCCGCCGCTTCGCCGGCGCAGGCCAACTGGCCAGCAGCCTCTCGCGCGGCCTGCGCCAGTGACTCTTGCCCCAGGTTGTTTCGCTCCAGCCGATCCACCAGGTGCTCTGCCGCCTCCAGCGCGGACGCCACCCGCTCCGCCACCTCCACTTGCTGCGCCACGGCTCGACGGTCGGTCGGGTTGGCTCGATCCACCTCGGCTTGTCGATCATCCGCACGGACCACTTGGCCCCGAAGCGCCTGCGCCGCGGCCGCCACATCCTGCTCAAACTGCGCGCGCGACACCACACGGAGGCGACGCATGGTGCTGACGACCGGTGTCCGGCCGAACGCCTCTCCCGCCAGGTCTTGTGCCAACACCCTCAACTCCAACTGGTCCCCGGCCACGCATCCTCCACCAACCTCGGCCAACGAGATGACCTCGATCAATCCCGCGTGCACGCCATTCACCTCCCGGCGAGTCGAGAGCAGTTGTGTTTGCCCCTGCCCGACACGGAGCCGTTCCACCTCAAGCGCGCCCCACACCAACCCGACATCGTCTGCCAGTTGCGCGGAGACCTCCACGGTGGCTTGCCCGGTGACCCGCTCGTCCTGCGTGGGTTGCTCCAGCACGATGGATGGTCGTTCGTCGGGCACGGCGTCCACCGCCACCCGAATAGGCGCCGGCGCGGCCAACCCGCGCTGGTCTGTCGGCGTGATGTCCACGAAGTCGGACGATTGCGCCTGCCAAGACAACACCCACTGGCTCCCTTCGCATCGTGCCGTGAATGCCGACCCACCGCTCATGTGCCACTGGCGAGATGTCCACTCCTCCATCGCTTCCGTGCCCACCCCGGCAGTGGGGCATGGGGGCGCCGGGTCCAGTTGGAGCGTCACGGTCACCTGCGATCCTTCAAGCGCCGGGTCTCCACGGAAGACCGCCCCATCCACACCCACGTCGACTGGCGTCTCGTGGGTGCTCGGCTGCCGGACCCCGGTCGCATATGGGGGCGGGTCCACGCGGAGGCTGACGTGCCTGACTTGCGGAGGTTCGATGAATCGCACGACCTGTTCCAGCGACTCCGCATCGTGTGTTCGAAACCGGAACGACACGCGCTCGGATAACCCTGGCTCAAGAAGGAACTCGTGGGTTCCGTCGGGCTGGCGTGGCATCATCGATTCCCGGCTGATGACCGACCCGTCGTCCGCCGTCAGGCTCCACTCCACTGACACCACCGTCGACGCCGGGTCGCCCTTGGTCAAGGATGCCTTCATCATGAGTGGCATGCCACGCGGTGCGTGCGTCACCTCGACCAGCGAATCGACCTGCGTCGATGCTGGCCACCTGGCGAGGCCCCACGGGCGCAACAACCGCTGTGTCGCGACGGAGGCCCATGAGGGATCGATCACCCACGGCAGTGCCGCCAGCGCCATAACCACCGCGGCTCGCCGTGCATGGGTCCGCAAGACGCGCCTGTCGACGATGGGCGACCTCCGGACGCTCGACAGCGTCGCCATGACCTGGTCCTTGACCGTGGCCGCCAGTGGAGAGTTGGTTCCGTGAATCTCAAACTCAAGCGCAGACGCAAGCCTCCCGCGCAACATCGGCATCGCACGCTCGATCCGGCGGGCCACATCGGCCAGTCGAGGGCGGAACTGTGTCGCTGGGACGATTGTGTAGTGGACACAGCCCAGGAGCGCGGCCACACCAAGCATGAAGTCGACTGTTCGGAACAGTCGCGGCAAGCCAACCGCCCAGTCCAGCACGATCAAAGCCAGCCCGGCCCCGACAAACCATGAGCAGACTTGCAGTGATCTCTCCAGGATCAATGCCGCGCGCAGGCGGCTGCGTGCGCTCCGTGCGGCGCGCTCGATGGGTCCGCGGCTAGGCAAGTCGCACCGCCTTCCGGGCCATCCACTCCGCGGTGAGTAGTGCCGTGAGCAGGGCCAGCACCCACCAGGCGTGCCAGAGCGGCGTCGCCGTGACCCGCTCAATAGTGACACTGCGGTCGGGTAGGAGATCCTGGATGTCGCCGATGTCAGCCACTGCGATCACCGTGCCACCGGTGACCTTGGCAAGCTGTGCCAATTGCTCGTGGTCCGCGGCTGGATTGGCCAATTCATCGTCCACCCGCTCCACCAAGAGCTGGGTGTCTGATGCGGCGCCGATCCTCGCGTCGTCCAGCACCAAGGACCAGCTGCCCGCCAGGTCTGGGACAAAGCTCCCGCTGAACAGTCCTGTGGAGCCTTGCCGGACCAGCGTGACCGGCTGGGATTGCCCCGACGGCGAAACAACCTTGATTGAGAGGCTCTCTAGTTCCTCTGGATCTCTTTGCGCGTCCCGGAGCTGGACTCGAATGGTGCATGGGCGGTCCAGTCGTGCTGGTGTTGGCTCCGCCTCGATGGTCGCCGCCTCGCCGCGCACGGCCAGGCTGGTGCGGGCGAGTTGGCGGATGAGCTGCACCCAGAATCGCTCCTGGAGTGTCTCGCCAATGCCGTGCCTCCAACGCCATGTCTCGTCGGTGCCCACATAGATCACTTCACCCGCACCGAAGCGCATAAGTGTGACCAGTGGTTGTGGTTCCTCCCCATCCAGGGGCACAGCTTGCGCCAACACCTCCACCGCACCCTTAAGGTTGGCGGCCTGAATGTCCTGGCGCCAGGTCATCCGCGCCCATCGTTGCGCGGGAGGCTGCAGCGCGATCGGCCACTCGCCCGATTCCCCAAGGCGAAGTACGCCCAGCCGCTCAGCCACGCGGGTTGGGAGTGCGGACCAACTCCCCGCCGCGCCACGGATATCCGCGTTCCGGAACGGGAGTAGGTCTTCCAGGGCCGTTCCCCTCCATGACGAGGGTGTCGATCGCTCACCACCAAGCCACAGGAGTCCTGTGCCTCGCTCGCCCACCGCACGGCGCATGGCCTCTAGCTGGCTTGGCGCGAGAAATGCCCCCGGAACATCGCCGATGATGAAGAGGTCAAACGGCACAAACTCCTCGTCGGTCTGTGGCATCCGCGCCAGCGGAACATTGCCCTCCTGCGCAAAGTCCAGGTCAGCGGACACCAGCATGACACTGCTGTCGATGGTTCCTTCGCGAATGAGGAGGTTCTTGAGGTAGCGGTAGTCCCACCGTGGATAACCCTCCAGGTAGAGCACGCGCAGGGGCTCGTCGGCGAAGGCCATCTCGAGCCGCCGAACATTGTTTTCCACAACCAGGTCCCCACCCGAGGCTGCGTCCCCTGGTGCGACCAGCTCCACGTGGAAGGACCGGTCACCAGGCTCCGTCGACTGCGCCACGACCATTGCCTCCGCGCGGCCATCATTCCAGGCGTCGGGCTTGACCGTGGCCTCGTCGACGACGTGGCCGTCGGCGTCATCGATGAGCCGAATGATCACAGGGTCAGTTGGTGCCTCGCCGCGGACGCGAAGGTCCACGTGGACCGGCACCGTGTCGCGCACATAGGCTCGGCGTGGGGCAGCAACATCCGCCACCTCCAGGTCGCGCGACATCGTCGCTGAACCAAGTGGAATTGGAAAGACCGCAATGCCACGCTGCGCCAGGTCGCGCAGCACGCGCCTGGGCACCGCACCGTCGCCGCGACCATCCGTGATGAGCACGATGCCAGCCACCGGCCGGCCCGCCGTTCGGCGCATCGCTTCCGACAGCGCCTGACCGATGTCCGTGCGCTGGCCGATGGGTGGGGGAAGGTCGGCACCAAGCGAGAGTGGGGTCACGGATGCATCGAAGCGAAGCGTGATCACCTCGCTCCTGGCGCCCAGTGCCTCCCACCACGGCTCCGACTGACTGTCGGGCCTCTCTTGCAGGAGTTGCCGGAGCTGTGCATCACGCGTGATCCTTGCCCCATCGACCCCAGGTCCATCCACGTCCGAGACCGTGAGGCTGGCGGATCGATCCACCAGCAGCACCACCTCGTCGCGAAGGCGCTCTTGCTGGATCACTTCTTCGCGCGGCCCAAGGAGGAGTAACACCAAGAGGAGCGCCACCGACGCGCGGATCGCGGCCATGACCATCCGCCAATGGGTGGGGGCGCGCTGTCGAAGGTAGACCGACATCGTCAGCGCGGCGATTCCCAGCACAACAAGCAACCATCCCCAACCGGGAAGATCGTGTTCAAAGCCAATCCTGGTGAGTTCGCCGCTGGTCATCGTGTTGTTCCACCAGTCACCGGCAGAAGAATCCCGGCGTGCGACGCGATCCGTGCGATGACCCCCTCCAGGATCCACAACCCGATCGCCACCACAAGGAACATCCATGACCATGACGCGGAGTCGGTTGGCGAGATGGTGGCTGTGGTGCCGGCGTCTCCGCCAGCCACCACCTGAAGTGGCGTCCTTGTGGCGGCATCCTGGATGACCCCGACGGCGGCACTTGCCCCCACGGTGCCAAAGAGTGCTTGTGGGATCCGGTCGCTGCCGGTTGGCTCGTTGCTCGTGCGGCGTGGATCAACATTGACCGCCACTAGGCCTGTTGGCTCACCACTCCCATTGGCCATCTCATAGAGCCCCGCCTCTCGAATGCCACCAGGGATGGATCCATCTCCCTCCACAACCATCCACTCCCGCGGTGGCGACCCCTCGCCCCGTCCCACGGCCCACCGGATCCTTCGAGTTCCATCCCATGAAATCTCGCGCAGTGGCTGTGTTCCCAGGCTGAGGTGTCGTCCGGCAGCCCTGGAGGCCACCGCGTGGCGAACTAATTCCTGCAGGAGGGGAACCATCAACGGCTTGGCTGGGAGGTTGCTCCAGGCCATCGACATCGGCACGCCAAGGATGGCCACATGTCCGCGACTCCCGTCGGGTTGCGCGGTCACTAGGAATGGCTTTCCTCCAGCCAATCGAAGCACAACATCAGCTCCTTCAGGCACGATCATCGGCATGATCGTGCTCACTTCGATCGGGGAGGCCAGGTCGCCAAGCTCGGTCGACAGCAAGCGCAACATCGCCGACTCCGGCTGCGTGTCGTCCAGTTGGCGTGGTGGATCAAAAGACTCCGGTGGCGCCTGCGCCGTCCCATCCAGGAGTCCAGCACGAAGCGATCGCTCCGCGAGGCCTGGCCACCCATCCAGTCGCCCATTGGTGGGGGGGGTGACCACGATGGTGGAGCCTGCGCGCATCGCGGTCGCAAGTCGGTCCCACCCACCCGCGCTCACCAAGTCTGGTTGCAAGACAAAAATGGCGTCTGCCACTGGGGTTGGCCCAGACTCAATGGTGGTTGGATCGATCCGTCGGACCTCGACCGCGCGGGTGTCTTGGGGATCCAGGGCGCGCGTCACCCACACCGCTGGTGGGGTGGACTCGATTGCCCCATCCTCAAATCGCTGGCGGTCCACGAGCAGCACGGTGAGTTGAGACTCCATCGCCTGCACGGAGAACGCGTCGTTGTCGGCTGGTTGTGCATCAGGTGGCAAGGTCAGCCGGATACCCACCTCTGCCGAGCCAGCGCTTGGTGGCATCACACTCACTGGCGAGCCGGCTTGAACCTCTCCCTCGGCAAATTTCAAAGCCACACCCTGCGACGTGTTTCTTCCAAGCACATGGATGCTGGCGCTCAGTGTGATGGGGTTGAGCTCTCCCCGACGCTCCGCCTCAACACGCAGCGCCACAGCTTCCCCCGACGCCTGTGGCCCCTGGCGCTCCACTGTGGTGGGTTTTGCCCACGTATTACTTCCCTTTTGGGGTGTCGTCGGGTTCCACGCCGCCAGACATCGAATCTGGCCGCCCATGTCACCGATGGCGCGCAGCGCTCGGGCGGCATCGGCGGTGTCGGCATCACCGGTGGCCTCAAGGCTCCCTTCCGTCCACCCACTCAGCATGATCACGTCCGGGATGCCTGGTTGGTTTGTCGCGTCCAACTGAGCTTTATCCAGGAGTGTTCCAGCCAGTGCAACGGCGGCTCGTGATCGAGAGCCAAGATCGACGGATTCCATCGAGGACAAGAGCGATCGCACGGACCTGTGGTCGTGGCTTGGGGGCCACACGACTGGGAGTTCTGAATCTTCCCCAGCCATGACGATCACCGCCGCACGGTCACCCGCCTTCAGTGCATCCACCTCACGAACAGCAACCTCAATCGAACGGGAGAGCAGCGACATTGAACCCGCATCCACCCTTGCGGCTGACGCAATGCCCTGGTCCACCACGATGATCAGGTCCCGTGGCCGTTGCCCTCCCACGCCCGATGCCTGCACCATCATTGGACCAGCCACAGCTAATCCTGCCGCCGCCACCAAGAAACACCGGGCCGCCAGCAGCAGGAGTTGTTCCAGCCGGCTCCGCTTCGCGCTCCTCCTGACGGCTCGCTGCAGCAATTCCATCGCGGCCCACGCCACTGGCTGTCGTCGCCGGCGCATCAATAGGTGAATTGCGATCGGGATCACGATGGACGCCACCGCAGCCCACGCAATCCACGGGGCCAGGAAGGTCATGCGTGCTTCCTCCCGCGGACCATCGCGTCACGCCTGGCCAGCAGCGATGCCAGCACGGGGCCAACGCTGTCGTGCGTGTCAAACCACTGGCACTCAAAGCCGAAAGATCGAGCGATCCGGTCCACGCTCGACCGGTGCATGGCTAGTTCGGAGAGATAGAACTGGCGCACGACCCGTGCATCGGTCTCGATCCGACCCTCGCCCTCCAACCCCTCAAACGGCGCCGATACATCCATGTCAAACCGGAGTTCTTGGCGATCCAGCATTCCAAGAAGGATGGCATCGTGACCTCGGTGCCGCAGCCGAGCCAGTGCCGAGCGCAACTCCTCGCCCGGAAAGAGAAAGTCGCTGGCGATGGCAAAGAGCATGCGCCCGCCGGGTTGGGAGAGTGCTTGATCCACGGCTCGCCCCATTCCCGCCGCTCCGCCGACCGGTTGCGTCGCCAGGAGACGGACGATCGTGCGCCACTGGTCCCTCGCACTGGATCGTCGCGCACTGGTCACCATGCCTTCCGGGCCGACAATGCCAAGTCCAACGCGGTCTCGCTGGTGGAGGCACAGGAACGAGATTGCTGCGGCCGCGGCACAGGCGTGGTCATATTTGGTCCATCCGCCGCGCTGGCGGGTCGCGTCCGTCCCACCCCAGCCACCCTTCACAGGAATCGTCCCGTACGTCATGCTCCCGGATGCGTCGACCATGACCATCACCTCAAGGTTGGTCTCCTGGCGATACTCCTTGACATGCAGCTTGTCACTCCTCGCATACACCTTCCAGTCCAGGTGGCGGACGGAGTCGCCGGCGGCATACTGCCGGTGTGTCGCGAACTCGATCGCTGGTCCTTGCGTGGGCGACCGGTGCATTCCATTCATCACCCCTTCGGCGATCCTCTTGGCCCGCAGCTCAAAGGCTCCGAGTTGGGCCAACGTCTCTGGCGCTAGGTATTCCTCCGCGCGCATCACGCGCCGCCAGACACACCATCCAGCGTCCTGGCGGTCGCTGGGTCAGATGCATCCATCGGGACCAGTTTCAGCAGCTCACGCACGATGTCGTCGGCCGTGATGCCGTCGGCCTGCGCGTTGAAGTTGGTGATGATGCGATGCCGGAGCACGGAAAGCGCGACGGCTTGCAGGTGGTGTGGCATCACGTGTCGCTCGCCAGCCAGGAGAGCGCGCGCTTTGGCGGCCAGCACCAAGAATTGGCTGGCCCTTGGTCCGGCTCCCCAGGTCAGGTAGTCCTGAACGATCTTCGGTGAACCGGGATCCCGCCGCGTCGCCCTCACCAGGCGAAGGGCATACCGAACCAGGTGATCGGCGATCGGCACCTCGCGGACCAGCCGCTGAATGGCCAGAATGTCCGCGTCCTTGAGAATTGCCTCGGGTTCTTGGTGTATCGAGCCGGTCGTCCTCTGCACGATCTCCATCTCTTCCGACTCCGTCGGATAGCCGATGCGGATGAGGAACATGAACCGGTCCAACTGAGCCTCGGGCAGCGGGTAGGTGCCTTCCTGCTCAATCGGGTTCTGTGTAGCCAGGACGAAGAACGGTTTCGGCAGCGGGTGGGCCTCGCCGCCGCTGGTCACCTGTCCCTCCTGCATGGCCTCAAGGAGCGCAGCCTGCGTCTTGGGTGGGGTTCGATTGATTTCGTCGGCCAACACGACATTGGCAAAGATGGGACCGCGCACGAAGCGAAGCTCACGGTGGCCGGTCGTGCGATCTTCCTGAATGACTTCGGTGCCGGTGACATCGCTTGGCATCAGATCTGGTGTGAACTGAATGCGCGCGAACTTGAGGGATACCGACTTTGCCATCGTCGAGACGATCAGCGTCTTCGCCAGTCCTGGCACGCCCTCCAGCAACGCGTGACCACCGGTGAACATTGCCACCATCAATTCATCCAGGACTTCGTTCTGGCCGACGATGACTCGCTGGAGCTGGGCCTTGAGACGATGGCTTGCCTCTGCCACCGCGGCGACAGCCTGAACGGGATCGGAACTTCCAAAAGGGAGTTGGGTCACCCCCTGAGTCTAGGAATGCCGCGTTTGGGGGCTGTGTCGGTGTCAAACAGGCGTCTTGGTGTTCTCACCAGGCCCCGGTCGCAATACAGGTTTGAACACCACCCATTGAATCTTCACTCGTAGTAGTAGAAAAGAGGTTGACAGTCTGTGGATGAATGCTCATTGGAGAATCACAACACGCTGTGCAACAAGTCGTTATGTCACAGCGCTGTTGTTAGTTCGATTGTCGATGACTGTCACTGACCAACCCCCCCTCGACAGCCCCTCACGTGTGGTGCCGGGCGAGCTTGTTTTGACCCCAACAGGCAATCCTGCCGTGACAGGGAGCCGTCAAGTTATGCCGTGGTTGTGCGCACCCGCGTGACAGCCCCGTCGTCAGCCAACACGCCCCAACTGCTGTGCTGGGGCATCGCCGGCAGTGGTGGCCGGTTCATCCACACCAAGGCCGCGTTCGATCAGCGCGATGCCGCCCGAAAGGTGCGCGTCGGCAGTGCGCTTGAACTCCACGGTTCGGATCGCGTGCAGCACGGTGCTGTGATCACGACCACCAAAGTAACCGCCGATTTCCTCCAGACTCAGGCGCGTCAAGCGCCTGGCCAGGTACATCGATACCTGGCGCGGGAGTGCGATGCTCTTGTGGCGCCGCTTTCCAAGGAGATCGGTGAGCCGAACACCGAAGAACTGGACCACAGCCTCGGTGATGTCCTGGATCGTGTGCTGTCCCTCGGAAACACCAGTGACCACGTGGTCACGCAACGACTCACGCACCAGGTCCATCGCCACAGGGCGCCCCGTGGAACTGGACAGGAGCCGAATCTTCATGAGCGCACCCTCCAACTCACGGACATTACCCTCCACGCGTGTGGCGATGAAGGAAGCCAGCGCATCATCCATCGACATGCCGTGGAGGTTGGCCTTGGTGCGAACGATGTTGACGCGCGTCTCGAAGCACGGTCGCTCCATGCGCACCACGAGCCCAGAGTTGAATCGACTAACCAGCCGATTTTCAAGGTCGGGGATCTCCGACGGCGCAGCATCGGAGGAGAGCACCAGTTGCTTGCCGGCCTGATAGAGCGCATTGAAGGTGTGAAAAAACTCTTCCTGCGACTGGTCGCGCTTGGAGAGGAAGTGAATGTCATCCACCACAAGCACATCCACCGACCGAAAACGGCCCCTGAACTCAGTCACGGTCCCGGCACGCACAGCATCATGAAAGTGGTCGGCGAAGGAGGCACAACTGATGTAGCAGAGGGAGGTGCTGGCGCGCTGCCGGAGCAGCCGCTGGCAGATCGCCTGCAGCAAGTGTGTCTTGCCCAACCCCAGGCCACCATGGACAAAGAATGGGTTGTAGGTCCGCCCCGGCCGATCACCCACAGCCAACGCCGCGGCGTGCGCCAGCCGGTTGCACGGGCCAACCACGAAGGACTCAAAGGTGTAGTCCGGACTGAGGAGCGTCTGCTCGATGGGTGGCAGCGTCGCCTCCTGCGCCCTGGCGACAGAATCAAGGAGCGGTGCTTCCCGAACCTTCCCAGGCACCTGATCCTCTGACCCGACGAACTGGATGGCCAGCAATCGACCCGTGACACTCTGCGCCGCCTCAGTGAATTGCTCGGAGCACGATCGCTGCAGGTAGCGCAGTTGGATTTGGTCATGCACCACCAGTTTGAGCACGCCACCAGCAACCTCACCAGGCTCAATATCGTCAAACCAGTGGCGGCAGATCTCCGCGTGGTGCCTCTTGAGGTAGGCCGAGAGAGCAAATTTCAGGTTTGGTTCGGTGGACTTCGACAAAGTTTTAGATCTCGATTCGGAATCAGCAAGGCTACTCGGTTGGCTGTGGATCCCCCGCGGCGCTCTTGGCAGGTTCATCCTTGCCACCAGCGGCCAGCAACCGCGCCTCATATCGAGCGCGATTGGTGCGGGAATCCATGAGCAGGTGCAGGCGCCGGCCCTGCGATACATCCGCCACCACCTCGCGCGCCAGTGGGAGCGGCGTTCGCCTCGAGAGGTGCACCAGGACGATGTCCTCCGCCTGCCACGAGGCCATATATCGCTCGATGTCGCGAATGTGGAGGTGTTTCCCCTTACCCGCGCGGTCGTAGTGCTCCGCAAGGAAGAAGGTGCACTCCACGATCAGGATCTTGGCGGTCCTGAACAAGTCATGGAGCAAGTGGTCCCCCGGCGCGGTATCGCCGGTGTAGGCGATAAGTGGGATGTCCACCTCGTGGGTGATGTCCGTCCCACGCTCTCGCAGCACCCTGATCTCACTGCTGGAAAGCGACACAAACTCTGGCCGAAGCTTGCGTCGACGCTCTCGGACGCAGTAGCCAAGGGCGGGCACCGTGTGCGGCATCTCAATGGCGTGAAGCGTGCGGTCCCGGCCCAACTCCGTGCATTGGCCGGGCGCGAGCGGGATAATTTCGTACGGTGTTCGCTGTTGTTCCAGGTCAACCCAACTCTGCATCATCCGGTCAAGCGCGCCCGCGATGGCGTGGTGGCACACCACGCGACCGGGTGGCTGTTGCTGGAAGTGGCGCTGGCTGAACCAGTAGGGAAGCCCCGCGATGTGGTCCATGTGTGCGTGGCTCAGCGCAACGGTCTTGGCGCTGAGTACAGGGCGGGGGCACAGGCCGATGTCAAAGGCCAACTCCAGTTCGGGGACCTGCACAACAGCCTCCTCGCCAGCCACGCTGATGCCCTGCACCCGAAACGGTGGCAGGTACACAAACCCCATCCGGGAGTCTCTTGAGGGTGGGGAGGGGAGCATGGAGGTGGCTTCGGCGCGGCACTGGCGAAACGATCCATCCTACCAAACCACACCTTTTCCCCGCGCGGGGGTTTGGTTAGAGGCACTCTGATCAGACAGTACCTTGTGAGCTCAATGCCCCTCTACAGTCGATTCCACGATGACCCCGACATGGCGGACCTCGTGGCGCTGTTTGTGGGAGAGTTGCCACAACGGCTGGAGGTGATGGAGGAGAGTTTTGCGTCCAACAATCTACCCCAACTACACCGCTTGGCGCACCAACTCAAAGGAGCGGGGTGTGGCTATGGGTTTGACGAAGTGACAAACGTGTGTGCATCCATCGAACAAGCCACTAAGGCGATGGACCGAACTCGTTCACGCGCCGCGCTTGACCAGATGCGTGACATCGTTCGTGAGTGTCGTGCGGGAGCCAAACCGTGAGTCAATGGATGTCCAAACAACTCCCGCGCGTGCTCCTCATTGACGACGAGGAGTTGATTCACCGCCTGTTGAAGATCCGGCTCGGGGCAGAGAAGATCGAGCTCCAGGGAGCCTACACATCCTCAGAAGGTTTGCAGATGGCCCGGGAGCTCCAACCCGACGTCATCCTGCTTGACCTCCGGATCGACGAGGAGATGGATGGGCTCCAGGTTCTCCAGCACATCAAAGGCAACGAGGGAACGCAGCGGATCGCGGTCATCCTAATCAGCGGGGCTAGCGATACCGAACACCGCGTGCGCGCCCTCGACCTGGGGGCCATCGACTTCATTTCCAAACCATTTGAAGTTACCGAGCTTCGGGCGCGGCTTCGCGGCGCGATCCGCCTGCAGCAGACCATACGCATGCTGGAGCAGCGTGCGCAGGTCGACGGGAGCACAGGCCTCTGGAATCGCTCCTATTTTGACCAGCGGCTCCGCGCGGAGATTGCCGAAGCGCGCCGCCACGAGCGCCCCTTGTCGATCGTGATGACCGACATCGACCACTTCAAGGTCCTCAACGACACCCACGGGCACCTCTTCGGCGACAAGGTGATCGAGCAGTACGCCACGATTCTCTCCCGCGGCCGTGCCAGCGACATCGCGTGCCGGTTCGGTGGTGACGAGTTTGCCGTGATTCTCCCGCACACGACTCTGGTGGAGGCCAAGGATGTCGCGGAGCGCTATCGCATCATGCTCCGGGAGCAGGTTTGGCCCAGGCACGACACGCTGATCGTGACAGCCAGCCTGGGCGTGGCGGACCTAGCCTCGTGCGGCGAGGGTGGCCGCAAGTCCGACCTCCTCACGCTGGCCGACGGCGCCCTACTTGTAGCGAAAGGGGCAGAACGTGGCGGCCGCGACCGAGTCATGACCTGCGAGGGCATGGTTCCGGGAGAGAACGTGGGCCACCCCGATGCCACCCACCGGCCATGAGCCTTGTGGACCACGACTGCATCTGCATCAGGCACTGGGACTACTCCGAGACCAGCCAGACGGTCGGGCTGTTTTCGCGCGACGCCGGGCTCATCCGTGCCATTGCCAAGGGATCGCGGCGCGATCGTGGTGCCTTTGGTGGCGGCGTGGACGTGCTGACGCGCGGGATGGCTGGTCTCTCCATCCGCAAAGGGCGTGACCTCTCCACGCTTGGTCGATGGCATCTCTCTCGCACATGGCCGCGACTGCGGACCGACCTCGAGGCCAACCATGCCGCCTTCCTCTTTGCGGACGTGACGGCGCGCCTCATGATGCCCCACGATCCACACCCCGAGGTTTTTGACGGCCTTGCCTTCGCACTCGACGAGCTGGACCAGGGTGAGTCTGTGCACGGCGTCGTGGTGCGAATGTTGTGGTGCCTCTTGGTGGGGACAGGCCACGCCTTCCGTCTCCCAGCGGCAAGCCGGCTTGGCCACGACGGCAACCACCCCATCCCATTCTTCCCCCACGACGGCGGATTTGAGGCCGGCGAAGGCGCCGGCCCTTCATGGCCCGTGCAGCCCGACACGGTTCGCATGCTGGTGAGCATCCTCTCCTCGTCCACCGAGAGTGAATTGACGCATGTCGCGGAGGTTGAGGCGCCAGGAAGCACCGCGCGCGCTGCCCGCCTGCTGGCCGCGCATGTGCGAGAGATTATCGGCAGCGAGCCACCCACGCTGGCACTGCTCTATCCACAGATCGCCGGCCCCCACGCGATGGCTACGATCGCGGGATGGCGTTTACCCACCACACCGCCACACTCGCCAACGGGCTCCAACTCCACGCGGAGATAGACCCAGCCGCAGCAACCTCCGCGATGGGGATCTTTGTGGGGACCGGCGGGCGCGACGAACCCCGCGAACTAATGGGGGTCAGCCACTTTCTTGAGCACATGCTCTTCAAGGGGAGTGAGTTGCGCGACGCAGAGACCGTCAACCTGGACTTTGACCGCATCGGCGCCAACCACAACGCCTTCACCTCCATCGAGATGACGGCCTACTACGCATCCTGCCTCCCCGAGCACCTGCCGCGGGCCACCAACCTCGTGTGCGACCTCTTCCGCCCGGCGCTGCGCGAGGCGGACGTGGGGGAGGAACGGGGGGTCATCCTGGAAGAGATCGCGATGTATGACGACGACCCAAGCTCCGTGCTCCACGATGCGATGATGGAGCACTGCTTCGGGCCACATCCACTTGGCCACCGGATCCTGGGGACCCCAGACACCATCAGGCCCATGTCAGCAGCGTCGCTCCGGTCGTACTTTGCGGGGCACTACGCCGCCGCAAACACGGCGGTCGTTGCCGCGGGGAGGCTGGACTTTGACGCATGGGCGCGTGGGGTGGAGGAAGAGACCCAAGCCTGGTCGATAGCCAAGCCAGCCCGCAATGGAAGCGGCCCACGCATCGCCACCACCCGTTTCCAACTCACCAGCCAGAAGGCCAAGCGCGGCTACCTCATGGTGGGCTGGCCCGGCCCAAACCGAGCCGATCCAGAGAGGTTCGCGGCCGCACTGCTTGGGTTCTTGTACGGAGGCTCCTCCAACTCGCGCCTGCACTGGGCGCTGGTCGACAAGGGCATTGTTGAGGGTGTCGGCAGCCGCCACTCACCGCACCGCGACACGGGCTACTTCATAACCGAGGCCGTGTGTGACCCAGACCAACTTCCCGAGGTGGAGCGGATCATCACCGAAGAAGCGTCACGCCTGGGCGGATCCCTCGGCGACGAGGAACTCATCCGGGCCAAGGCCAAAGTCAACACCGGAGTGGTCTTTGCTGGGGAGCGGCCCACCGGACGCATGAAGCGCCTAGGCACACAAATCACCTCGCACGGCACCTACCAGTCCTTAGACGACGATCTTGAGAAGATCAGCCGGTTGACGGTGGCAGACCTGCGGGGCTTCCTGGATCGCTGGACTCCGACGCCGACCTGCATCGGGACGATGGTCCCGGCGTGATCGGACGGGATTCCCCTTGAGCAGTCATCAAAGCAGCATTCCGAATGCCACTTCCGATGAATGCTCGTGGTCTCGGCGTACAGCCCCGACCACCGTGGCCTAAAACAATCGCAACCCGGCCTCGAAGTGGGAGATGTCCCCCTCAGGCGAGTGGATTGGCCGGCTCCACACCACCATGAGGGGTCGATCCTCCTCCTGGTGGTTTCCAGAGCTCCAGCGGACTCGGCCCGTGAGCCCCTCGGGAAGCACACCGTCCGTGCGGATGCGAATCCCGGTCTCACTGAGGTCCAAGGCTTCGTATTGCTTCGCGTCGCCTAGCTCATGATGCCACCGGACGGTGACATGGCAATAGGCGCTGAAGCGCGTGTTATTCCGGCGCTCCTCCGCCATAGCAGCGGCCATGGCTCGGCGCAGGGCAATCAGGGCAGAACGATCGTGACACTCCTCCATTCGGTAACCCTCCACTAACCAAGGGTCGAATCTAGATACGCATCGGCAAATGATCAGTTCTGGAAATTTATTTTCTTTCCGGATCCTGCGCCAGACGCCAGAAGGGCCGCCTGCTCCTCGGCGCGATAACTACTGCGCACGAGTGGCCCACTCTCACAGACCCGGAATCCAGCCGAGAGCGCCGAGCGCTTAAAGGAGACGAATTGGTCTGGAGTGACCCACCGGTCGATGGGCAAGTGGTTTCTCGTGGGCTGCAGGTACTGCCCGATCGTGAGGACATCCGCCTCCGACGCCGCGCGGATGTCGGCAATGACCTCCAGCACCTCGTCGTCGCGCTCTCCAATGCCCACCATGACGCCAGTCTTGGTCACCAGCCCGCTCGCCTTGAACTGGCCAAGCACCGACAGTGACCGCTGATACTTCGCCTGTGGCCGGACGGCCGGGTGCATCCGGAGCACCGTTTCCATGTTGTGGGAGATGATCTCGGGACGGGCGCGGCAGACGGTCTGGATGTCGCGCTCCACGCCCTTGAAGTCGCCGGTCAGCACCTCCACGCTCATGCCGGGGCACGACTCGTGGACACGCTCGATGGTTTCGGCCCAGATTGCCGCCCCGCCGTCGGGAAGGTCGTCACGGTCCACGCTCGTGATCACCACATGCTTGAGATTGATCTTGGAGAGCACTGCCGCCACCCGCCGAGGTTCGTCATGGTCCACCGGACCAGGCCTTCCCGTCTTCACATTACAGAATCCACACGAGCGCGTGCAGGTGTCACCCAGGATCATGATCGTGGCGCTGCCGCGGCTCCAGCACTCGCCCATGTTGGGGCATGAGGCTTCCTGGCATACGGTGTGGAGTTGGTGCTGGTCGATCAGTTCCTTGAGCGCCAGGTAGGCCTCGCCGCTAGGCATGCGCGCACGGAGCCAGTCGGGCTTCCTGCCGATCACTCGCTGCTGCGTCGCGCCACCCATATTGTTCAGGACCGAGTCAGAGAGGCTGAACACGGCTGGCCCGACGCTCCGGGCCGTGTCGCCGCCAAGCGGGCGTGGGTGCCGCTCCAGCGTGCGCTCCAGGCCACGATCGGGGGATCGAGCGGGTGGGGCGGAAACTGGCGCGGAAGAGGATGTCGACGGATGATCCGACATGTCGAATCGACCATTCTACGGATTCGCTAGGAATCCCAAAGCGGCGCGAAGCCCGCGCACGGTCTCGTCTAACGGCATGGAGGACTCTGGTCGACCCTGCTGGGCCGCCTGCTCGGGGAGTTGTGGCACATGGATGAAGCCAACTCGCCGCGGCGCCCGGCCCGCGTGGGAGAGTTCCAGCGCGTGGTACAGGATCTCGTTGCACAGGAAGGTGCCGGCATCGCCACTGGGCTGGCATGGCACCCCAGCGTGCCGGGCCGCCTCGCACAGGTCGTCCACCGGCAGGGCGCTGAAGTGTGCGATGGCCCCTCCGGCCACGACTGGAGCCTCCTCGACCACAGTTCCGGCGTTGTCGGCGATTCGGTAGGAGCGTCGATTGACCGCGACTCGTTCCACATGGAGGCAGTCGGCGCGCATCGACTCGCCAAGGCACACCAGCACATCACCGTCGCTGAAGGGCGCCCACTCGCTAAGGGACGCAATCAGCGCACGGCACGCGGAGCCGGATCCCGTGCCACCCACGACTGGGAGCGTGGCGATGTGATGGACATCCATCCCAGGCACGCCGACGCGCGCCAAAACTTCCGCCGCCTGTGCGCTTGGGTTGACGGGGCTCCCGCCAAACGGTGCGAAGCCAGTGATGAAGAGGTGGGGATGGGGCATGGGCGCCACGCTCAGGCGGCGGCCGGCGCGGATGTTGGTTCCAATGGTGGCAACGGGGCGCCGATGGTGTCACAGAGGGCGCGCACGATGTCGTACTCGTCGTCGGAGACACGCTGGTCATTCGCAGCCACAGAGGCGCACGCCGCCAGGAGCCCATTGCGGTCTCGCTCATCCAGCGAGCGCAATTGTTCCGTGCACCTGGCCAGCCCTTCCAGCGACGCCTGTGCGTCGGTGGGAAGCCCGCCTCCGCCGATGCGGAGCATCGACAATCCCGCGTTCAACGCGTGTGCGGCACCGTCCGGGTCCGAGCCCGCCTGGGCCAGAATTCCAAGGTAGGTCACCACCGGAGATCGAAGCGCCATAAGCCTGGTCGATCCCTTGCGCGCACGCTCAGTGGGCTGGAACATTGGCCACTCCACATGGGCGCGCAGCGCATTGAGCAGCGTCCACTCCGCGAGGGTGACCTTCCCGTCGCGGCGAACCAAGGACGCCAATGCACGGCGGAAGGGCTTGTATGACTCCACCGACATCTGCCGCAGCGCGGGCATCGCCAGGTCGGCGATCACCATGCGTGTGCGGCGACCGGTAGCGGCCAGCGGAGCTTCCAGGGACGGTGCGATGCGGGCAGCCTCGGCGTCAGCGGTGCCCATCCCCGCGAAGTCCTTCTCCGACGCGCCCAAGATCACATAGAAAATCGCGCGAGCACCAGCGGGTGTCCGGGCGGCGGTTCGGACCGCCTCGGGAATCGACGCGATGGACTTTGAAGCCCACGAGAGGCGATCCGCGGAAATCGACCCAACGCTGGCCATGGCCGCCACGAGCGGCGTGGTCGCGATGTCAGGGATACCCGGCAGCGTCGTGGCCGTTCGCGGCAGGCCAGGAATATGTGGCACGCTGGCGGTGGTTCGCGCGGCCCCAGGAGCACGCGCCGTGCCGGCAGCGGCAGCGGAGGCGGCGCGGGCGGCACTTCCGGCAGCGGGGCCACCATCGCCAATCTCAGCCATCACCGGAAGCGCCTCGATCTGGCGGATGCGCTCCTCCAGCGGCGGGTGCGTGCTGAACAGGGAGCCAACCGCGGAACAGAAAAAGTAGTGGCCGCATGTGGCCACCTTCGTGTTGGCGATGTCGGTCTTTCGCCAGCCACCGATCTTGCGAAGCGCGTTGGCAATGCCGCGGGGGTGCCGTGTGTATTGCACGGCGGAAGCGTCCGCCAGGAACTCGCGCTGCCGGCTAATCGCCGCCTGGATCATCTGGCCAAAGAAGGTCCCCACGAAGCCAAGAATCACCAGAAACACACCAAGAAGGATGATGCCTAACCCAATGGCGGCACCTTCCTTCTTCCGCCCGCCCGAGTGGGCCAGCGCTGGCCCGATGTAGCGGACCATGATCCACCCCACCACACCCAGCCCCATGATGCCGGCGATGCAGGCCGTGATGCGCTTGTTCATGCGCATGTCGCCATTGAAGATGTGGCTGAATTCGTGGGCGATGACTCCCTGCAGTTCGTCTCGGTCAAACGACTCCAGCGCCTGCGATGTGATGCCGATGGCAGCATCGTCCGGCGTGTTGCCGGCCGCAAAAGCGTTGATCGCCTCGTCCGGGATGACGAAGACACGCGGCACGGCGCACCCGCTGGCAATCGACATCTCCTCCACCACATTGAGGAGTCGGCGCTCACCGGGATCCGTGGTGGCTGGATTCACCTCCACGCCGCCGAACATCTTCGCGATCGCCGCGCCGCCGCCGGACATCTGCCCCAGCTTCACCAGGCTGGAGAGGAGGACGATGATGGTGACGGGGAGGATCGACCACAGCACGACATCGGGATGGAAGGCGACTTCCGAGAATCGCTGCGACCCACCCTCGGAGAAGAGCATGACCCCGGCCACCACCACCCAGACCGAGACGCAGGTGCAGAGGTACCCCAAGACGAAGAGAATGACCAGCCGCCCGGTGGAGCGTCGTGCGCGGTCTTGGTGCTCGAAGAATTGTGTAGACACCATGCGAGGTCAGTCGCGCCCGCGAGTGGCGCCGAGGTCAGAACCGGACAGTGGGCGATGCGCGCTCGGCAGCATCGGCCTGGAAGGGAACCTGTTGCCTGAACCCAAACAGGCCCGCAAGCAGGTTGTTGGGGAAGACGACGATCATCTCATTGAATCGCATGACCGCGTCGTTGAAAGCCTGGCGCGCGAAGGCGATGCGATTCTCAGTGCTGGAGAGTTCTTCCTGGACAGCCAGCATGTTCTGGTTGGCCTTGAGGTCGGGATACGCCTCGGCGACCGCGAGCAAGCGGCCAAGCGCACCATCCATTCCAGCCATGGCTCGGTCCAGTTCCGCTGCCGCGGCGGGGTCCGTGGGGCGCTGGAGCCTGGACTGGAGTCCCTGGACGGCGGCGTTCCGCGCGGCAATCACATTGGCCAGGGTCTCGCGCTCGTGCGCCATGTAGCCCTTGGCCACCTCGATCAGGTTGGGAATGAGGTCAAAGCGGCGCTTGAGCTGGACATCAATCTGCGCAAACGCATTGTCGCAGCGGACGCGAGCCCTCTGGATGCCGTTGTAGATGCCGATCACCACGAAGGCGAGGATGAGGACCACCGCGGCAATCACCCCCGCGATGACCAAGCCACCAACGGCAAAGAAGTGGATTCCTGCGGATGCCATGGGGAAATCGTACCGGCACACCGCCACGCAGCACCCACCACTAGCCTTGCGCCGTGTCTCTCCATTCCCGACTCCACCCCATCCTGCTGTCGCGACTGGACCAGCGCGGCCTAACCTCGCCCACACCCATCCAGAAGGTCGCACTCGCGCCGGCCTTGGCGGGTCGAGACATCCTGGCCATCGCGCCGACAGGGACCGGGAAGACGCTGGCCTACCTGCTGCCGGTTCTTGATGCGATCCTTCGAGACAAGCCGGCTTCAGGCAGGGCGCCGTCGGCGGGTGATCGACTGCGCGGATTGGTGCTGTGCCCCACACGGGAGCTGGCGATGCAGGTGGCAGAGGAGGCGCGGTGGCTCACCAAGGGATCCGTGCTCGGGACGGGCGTGATCTACGGAAAAACACCCGTCCGTCCACAGCGCGCCATGCTCGAAGAGGGAGTGGACTTGGTGGTGGGGACGCCCGGGCGCCTGCGCGACCTCATCGACGACGGCTCGCTGCACACACACGCCATCACGCAGGTGGTGATCGACGAGGCGGATCGCATGTGGGACATGGGATTCGCGCCGCAAGTGTCGTGGATCTTGGGCCGACTTGGCACGGAGCGCCGGACGATCTGTTGCTCGGCCACGCTCCCGGCGCAGGTGGAAGGTGAACTCTCCGGCGCGCTGCGGGACCCGGTGCGCGTGGAGGCCGCCCCCCCTAACACGCTTGCCCACGCGGAGCCGGGCACGCACCGGCGGTACGACATCACGGATCGCCAGAAGCCATCGCTCCTGATGGAGTGCGTGGAGGGACAGGGCCGCAAGGGCGTGGCGATCTACTGCCGCACCCGACGGCGGGTGGTGTGGGTGGGAGAGGCGCTCGCACGACACGGACTGGCAGTGTCGATCCTCCACGGCGACATGTCGCAACGCGAGCGCACGCAATCGCTCCGGCTCTTTGAGCAAGGGCAGACGCGGGTCCTCGTCGCCACCGATGTGGCCTCGCGCGGGCTGCACATCGCGCGCATCAAGTGCGTCGTCAACTACGACGTCCCGCTCCTGCCCGAGGAGTTTGTGCATCGGGTGGGTCGAGCCGGCCACGGCGGCGGCGTGGCGGAGAGCCTCACCTTCGTCTCGCCCATCGACACGGACCGATGGGCGCGTGTGGAACGCCTGATCGAAGGCCGACTGGTGAAGTGCGAGGCACTTCCCAACGGGTTGGCCCGTTGGGGGCGAGATGTGTCCGGCACCGATGCACCTGACCCGGACCAGCGTGATGGCGAGAGGACGGTGCGCAAGGCGGGGGTCCAGAGCACGCGACCGCGGTTCAAGGATGGCCCACGAGTTGGCGGCGAGAGGCCGGGTCGCGCGAACCACGATGCCGGCAGGGATCGTGGTCGAACCTTTGGAGGCAAGGACACCAAGCCCGGCCGTGCCGCAAGAGCGCCGATTCAAGGCAATCCAGGCAAGGGCGTTCGCAAGCCCGGCAAGGGTTCAAGCACATCGAAGTAGTTGTCCCCCACAGGCGCTCGCTCAGCCGCCGGGGATCGCAGGCAGTGCCCACTCAAGGACGGCCCAGATGCCCACACCGAGCAGCGCCATGACGACCAAGCTGGTAGTCGTCATCCCGACAACCTCACGCCAGTAGCGGGAGAGGTCCGCGCAGTGACACGCGCGGTGCACCATCGCGATTCCCAGGGTGAGCGGCACGATGAGAAGCCACCACAACGGACCAAGGGTGCCGGATGGCTCCAGGAACGGAATCCAGGCAAGCCAAGTCATCGTGTCGGCTCCTCAAACTCACGGGGGGGGCGCGTGACGGCATCCAGGATCACCACAAGATTCAGGAGCCCGGCGAGGGCGCAGTAGAGAGTCCCAATCTCGTTGGCGTAGGTGATTCCCTTGAGCGAACTCACTCTGGGGTCCGGTCCGCGATTGACGGTGGAAGCGGGGGGGGTCGGGACCAGCTCGCCTACCGCTCCCGAGCGCAGGTAACTGTCGTTCACCCAATCGGCGGCGAAGGCAATTGGACCCGTGCAGGCCTGGAGATAGAACCAAAGCCGATCCTCCTTGCGGTCCACGCAGTCCACGCCACCGATCAGGATCCCGCCCAGGAACAACCCCAGGACGCCAGCCATCGCCAGGAGTCCCCGTTTGAGGTGACCCAGCGATATCTGTCCGGCTCCGGGCAGCAGCAAACCCAGCACGGCGGCAGGGAGGTTCAGGGGATGGTCTTCGTCATTCGAGGACATGCCGATGCCGTGGGTGGCGCGGGCAAGGTACACGAATCATTCCCCTACACTCCGGTCCCGGTTCCCAAGCCAGACACCAAGGCTCCTTCGATGACCAAGCACAACGAGACCCCAAGCCCACAGGACGCGAAGAGCGATGGCGTGATCGACCGCCGCGGCGGCATCGACCGCCGCGACATCGAGCCCGCCAGTCCCACCAATCTGGAGCGACGCCGCGGACCGGGCCGACGCCTGACGGACTTCATCAAGACCGCCGAGGAAGGGGAGATGAATCGCGAGCAGTACATGTTCCTGCTGGCGATCGAGGCGTTCAAGCGCGTGAACCAGAAAGCCTTCCCGTCCTGGACGGATGTCTTGGAGGTGGTCCGAAAGCTGGGCTATCGGAAGACGATGCCCACAGAACTCAACTTGGGGAGCCGGGCGCAGGATTGGACCGAGCGCCCAGATGCCGACAGTGCCGTCAACAAGGAAGCTCAGGGTTCGGAGGAGTGAGCTGGGCTCGGCTCCCTGACGAAATCTGACCCCGGAACCCGGACTCCAAGGGGGTTTCCGCTCATTTCTTGAAGTGGTCGGCGTTGATCTGGATGTACTGGCGCCACTCCTCGGGAAGGTCATCCGCCGGGAAAATGGCATGAACCGGGCACTCGTCCACGCAGAGGCCGCAATCGATGCACGTGTCGGGGTCGATGAAGAGTTGAGTTGCGGCGGCGTGACCACCCGCGGACTTGATGGGGTGGATGCAGTCCACGGGGCAGACATCGACGCAGGAGGCGTCCTTCGTCCCGATGCATGGTTCGGCAATGATGTGGGGCATGGGGAAGGAAAGTCTATGGGAATGGGGATTCCCGCTCAGCGACAGGGTCCAGAAACACCGCGAGCCGACCCAATGGGGCGGCTCGAGGTGTCAATGCTGATGAACAGCGAAGGACTACTTCCTCTTCTTCGCGGTCTTCTTCTTCGCAGCCTTCTTCTTCGCAGCCTTCTTGGCCGGCTTCTTAGCGGCCTTCTTTGCAGCCTTCTTCTTCGCCATGAGAATGGCTCCTTTATGTGTTACGCAAGAGTCGGAGAGTTGCGGACCTGCGTAACGAGGTCCGAACTGACAATGTTGTAGCGTTATCGACCGACGGTTGGGAAGGGCTTCACGAAAAAAAACACAAAGAATTTTTTTAAAGTCTCGACGCCCCCAAGAGAGATCGACCCGAATCATGCATGCGACCCAACCACGCAACACTCCAACTCCCCCACTGCGCGTGTTCCTCCAGGGAGCAACGGGCCGGATGGGAACTCAGGTTCGGTCCGCAATCGAACGCTCCAATGGAGCGGTGGTGCTCGTCGGGACTGGGTCAACGCAGGCGATTGTCGGAGGAGGCGCAGGTGGTGAGACGCCCGACGTGATCATCGATTTTTCCTCGGAGGTGGGTGCCGTGGCGGCCGCGGGGATCTCCCTAGCCCACCGGACTCCGCTCCTGGTGGCCACCACCGGCCTGAGCGATGCCGCAAGATCCGAAGTGCTTGCGGTTGCGCTGGTTGCGCCTGTGATGCTGGCGCCAAACACCAGCCTTGGCGTGGCCGTCATGAGGCGGCTGGTGCGTGAAGCCGCGCGGTGCCTGCCACGGTTCTCCATCACCATCTCGGAGACGCACCACACGCGAAAGAGGGACCGGCCAAGCGGCACCGCACTGTCACTTGCCGAGGCGGCTCGTGAAGGGGGCAACCGGTCGCCATCGAGGGACGAGATCGAGGTGATCCGAGAGGGGGAGGTCATCGGCCACCATGAGGTCCATCTCACGGGATCGTTCGAGCGACTCTCGCTGGTCCACGACGCCCAGGATCGGGCCCTCTTCGCGGAAGGCGCGCTCCACCTGGCGGCGTGGCTGGTCAAACAGCCGCCTGGAGCGTGGACACCAGATGACTGGCTGGACAGCGGGGGGCATGGTCGCCTATCAACGACACCATGACGACCGTCGCCAAGACTGCCGCCGGTTCCAGGCCCATTCTGGTGCGGAAGCTCCCGTGCGGCGCGACCGTGGCCATCGAGGAGAACAATTCGCTTCGGTCGTGCGCCATAGAGTTCTTGTTTCCCGGAGGGGCGGGGCGAGATCCGGTCGGCGCGCAGGGCGAAGGGGTCAGTGCGCTCCTGTCGGAACTAGTGCAACGAGGGGCAGGAAAACGGTCGTCGCGCGAGTTTGCGGATGCGCTGGAGATGATCGGTGCCAGCGCCTCGGCGGGGAGCCATAGCGACGCCACGGACCTCGGAGGTTCGTGCCTCAGTGAGCACGCGGCCGACCTGCTTGAGCTGCAGTTTGACATGGTTCGCCGCCCCTGGATCGCCGACGCCGAGGTGGAGCCCGCCCGGTCGCTGGCGCTGCAGGCGATTCGGTCGATCCAGGACTCGCCACCATCGATCGGCGGCTACGCATTGCGCACGCGGGTGATGCCGCCGCCGCTCAACCGGACCGGGCTTGGACACCCGGATGGGCTGGCGCGATGGGATGGATCATCCCTGCGCGAGTGGTGGGCCAAACACGTGGGTGGCCAGGGTGCCTCGATCACCGTGGCCGGTGGCGTCGATGCCGGAGCCATCCTGGACACCCTCTCCCGCCTGACCGACGGCTGGACGGGTCAAAGCGAGCACGCGCCGCTCGGCACGATCCCGCGACGCGGGCGCCAGCACATCACCTACCCTGCCGCGCAGACGATCATGCTGCTGGGCCGGCCGAGCGCCACCACCAGCGACCCCAATCTCCTGGCGATAAAGGTCATCGTGCACATCATCGGTGGCAGTTCCAGCAGTCGCCTCTTCACGGAGGTGCGCGAGCGCCGCGGCCTCTGCTACGGGATTGGCATGAGCCAGCGAGCCGGCCTTCGCGCTGGAATGACCGTGGTGGAGGCGGCCAGCACGCCAGCCCGAGCACCGGAGACACTGGCGCGGATTCGCGAGGAGTTGGGCCGGGTGGGAGGTGGCGTCACCCGTGAGGAGTTTACGGTCGCGATGACGGGCTTCAAGACCGCGCTGGTATTCGCCGGCGAGAGCGCGGGGTCACGGGTGGGAAGCATGATGTCCGACCTCATCCGCGGCATCGAGCCGCGTTCGCTGGCGATGATCGCCGCCGAAGTGGACGCACTAACGCTGGACGGCATCAACGAGGTGGCGGCGAGGCGCTTCGGCGAGGAGTGGCTCAATGAATTCTCGGTCACCACCGTCGGCCCCGAGGATCCCTTTGCCACGGGCGAACTGGGGTGGTCCGTTCCTATACTGGAGTCCCCATGACCGAGTTGCCCGGACATGCAGTGACCACCATCACCCCCGGTTCCCGGGTGCGCGTCACGCAGCAGTTCCCGCAAGTGGACCAGGTCTGGACCACCACCATCGAAGGCACGGTGATTCGATTCCGGCAGGCCAAGACAGGTGCGTGGTTTGCCCACGCGCACGACGATCAGCTCTGGCTGGATCGACTCGATCTGCGGAAGGAAGACGGCGAGATTGTGACGCTCAACCTGGATCGGTATTCGTCGATCGAACCGCTCGGGTGACTGGCACTCGCGGGGAGCCCCTGGAGGCGGGCTAGCGGGCTAGCGGGCTAGTGGGGTTGTGCGGAAGACCGGATCGGTGCCGACGGCAGCGGCTGGAGTCGCCACGCCGCAAGCGTGACCAGGACTTCGCGTCGCTCTCCGGCGTGTTCCAGAGTGAACGCGATTGTGGAGCCAGGGGTGGCCTGGGCGAGGCGGGAGCGAATGACCTCGGGTGATGCGTTGGCGTCGCCATCCACCTTGACGATGAGGTCGTGCTCGTGCAGGCCAGCCGCCGCGGCGGGGCTTCCGGCGAGCACGGGGCCGACCTCAGCGACCAGCTTGGGGTCCAGCCGGAGGTGCGACGCCAGCGATGGAGACACCCACCGCAACTGCGCGCCAAGGAAGGAGCGTGGGCGGTGCTGCGTGGGCGGAGCGGGGAGCACGAAGCGCTTCACGACGATGCCGTCGTGCCCAAGCACCTCGATCGCATCCGGCTCGCGGCGCAGGTTTTGGTCTGGGATGCGCTTGCCGTTGAAGAAGACTTCGTCGCCCTGCTCCGAGAAGACCACATCCCAATTCGCACCCTGCTCCGCCGGGCTGGTCACGACGATGGCGGGAGTGGCGTCCGTGGATCGAGCCAAGCCAGCTTCCTGGGTCTCACCGGCGTGAGGACCCGGCGCTGCACCTGGATCCATCGAATCAAAGGCTCGGCACCCCGAGAGCGCGAATGCCGTGCCGAGTACCACTGTCGCGAGGCGAGCTGAGGACATCAGGGGATGGTACGGGTGGCGCGGGTCGTGACGGCGATCTCAGCGTTGCTCGAGCTGTCGATACTTCTCGCGATACCGCTCTTCCAGGAGATCCTGGTTGTTGGTCAGCTCGATCTTCCGGCCATCGATCCACGCCGCGCCGACGCGGGAGCGGATGTCCAGCGGCGAGCCATCGGTGAGAATGATGGTCGCCGACTTGCCGGCTTCCAGCGTGCCAAGCGTGTCGCCCAATCCCATGATCGCGGCGGCATCTCGCGTGATGGCCGCCATCGCCTGGTCCGGCGTGAGCCCGTAGGCCACGGCGACGCCAGCGTTGTGCGGGAGCCAGCGGTCATTGGAAGCATCGCCGCCGAGCGATTCGTCCGCGGGCGCGATGCAGTACCGGACACCAGCGTCTCGGAGCCGGGCGGGCAGCGAGAAAGGGGAGTCGTAGGGGTCGTCCGGGAGTCGGGGGAGCGAGAGCGTCCCTCGGATCACCACCGGCACATCGTGGCGCGTGAGGAGCTCGGCGACCTCTTCGGCGCCGGAGCCACCGATGATGACAGCCTTGAACCCCCGCTTCGACGCCCAGAGGACGGCGCTCTCGATCTGGCCGGCGCTGGAGGCATCGATGAAGACAGGCTCGGTGCCCCCGAGGACGGCCTGCACACGGTCGTATCGAAGGTCTATCGCCGTCGTGGGGTTCGCAGCGCGGGCAGCGGCCCACGCCTTGGCTTCATCGAAGAACTGGTCGATCTGCTTGACCGTCTCAGCGGATCGATCGGCCTGGGCGCCGCGGTTGCGGAAGCCGCGTCGCATCAAGGGTTCCGTCGCGGGCCACTTGATGACCAGGCCGGCGCGGGGCTCGATCGTGAGGTCTTCGGTGGTCCAGCCATCCATGCGCAGGGCGCTGGCGTGGCCGCAGATCACGCCACCGTCCGGGAAGGAGATGCTGGTGAGGATGCCGTTGGCACGGCTCACGGGGATGAGCTCCGAGTCGGGGTTGACGGCGACCGCCGCGATCGTCTCGGGATGCCACCGGCCAAGCTCGCGACGGTCGTCCGTCGATCGAACCTGATCCACCTCGATGAGCCCCATCGGGGAGCCGATCGCGACGAGGCCCGGATAGACATGAAGGCCCGTCGCCTCCAGGATGTCCACACTCTCTGCGTTGGGCATATTTGCCATGGGGCCGACCGCCACGATCTTGCCATCGTTGAAGAGGATGAACCCGTCGGTGATCGTGGGCTCGCCAGCGGTCATCGGGTGGACGGTGACGTGTGTGATGGCCATCGCCTTCGACTGCGAGGGAGCGGCTGTCGGGTTCTGGGCGTTGGCCGCCTGGGAGAAGGTGCCAGAGGCGGCGATCATCGCGGCGAGCGCGAGGTGGGTGAGTTGTGTGAGCTGGCGCCGTGCGCTCACAATCGCCCACCCCTCTGGTGCGGTGGGATCTCTCCCATTTCTGGACAATTCCAACCGCGTCACGGGGGTACGCGTCGTCGACGGTACGGCCGCTGTCGGATTCAACGGGGGAAGTGATTTCATCGTCCCACCCCGCAGTTCGCCGGTGCGATCTGGTCGATGTTGGCGCCGGCACGCCAGCGCTCCAGTTCCGCGTCCTCTCGCTCGGCCAACAGTCGCGAGAGCAGCGTGGGAGGTGTGTCGGTGCCGGGCGCACTGGGCGTACCTGGTACCTGCCCGCGGCCACCTCGGCCACCGCGACCGCCCCGGCCTCGTCGACCCTCACCAGGGGGCCCGGCGTCACCACCACCGCCGCGAGCAGCATCGGCATCCGCCGCCGCCGCGATCAATCGCGTGCGAAGCGTCGAGTCGCGATCCCGCATCTGCGCGTCCCTCTCCAGGTTGAAGTAGCAGGCTCCGTCGATCCAGGTCTGTTCGCACTTGGTGAATGTGGAGAGCGGGTCACCGCTCCACACCACCAGGTCCGCATCCTTGCCCGGCTCCAAGCTGCCGGTGAACTGGCTGATGCCCAGTTGCTTGGCGGGATTGATCGTGGTGAAGCACAACGCGTCGGCCGGATCAAGGTTGCCGTATCGAATTGCCTTCGCACACTCCAGGTTGAGGCGACGCGCCAATTCGCCGGAGTCGCTGTTGAAGGAGACGACCACGCCTTGGTCATGCATGATCGCGCCGGCGTACGGAATCGCGTCCATCACCTCCATCTTGTAGGCCCACCAATCGGAGAAGCACGAGGCACCCGCGCCGTGCGAGGCAATGAGTTCCGCCACTTTGTAGCCCTCAAGCACATGTTGAAGCGTGCCGATGCGGAAGTGGAAGTCCTCGGCGAGTCGGAGCAGCATGAGGATCTCGTCTTGCCGGTAGGAGTGGCAGTGGACGATGCGCTCACCCGCCACGATTTGCGCGAGCGCCTCCAGTTCCAGGTCCCGACGCGGCGCCACTTCACCGCCCTGTCGAGCACCCTTGTTGCGCTCCCACTCCTCCATGGCGGCGCGGTATTGCTGCGCGGCGGTGAGTCGATCTCGCAGGTAGGCCTCCACACCCATGCGGGTGTCGGGGTATCGACCACTGGACCCCACCACATTCTCGCCCAGCGCCCACTTCATGCCCGGTTTGAACCCAGTGGCGGGGAAGTCGTCAGCACCCGCACCCCACCGCGCCTTCACCACGGAGTTCTGGCCGCCCATCGGGTTGGAGCTGCCGTGGAGTTGGTTGGCGGCCGTGAGTCCGCCGGCGAGTTGCCAGTACCAGTTGATGTCGTCGGGGTCGATGACATCGCTGATGCGAACTTCGGCCGTGCACGCCTGCGTGAACTCATTGACGCCGCCTTCAATGCCGGTGTGGCTGTGGCAATCGATCATTCCTGGGGAGATGTGCTTGCCGGTGCAGTCGATTGCGCGCGCGCCGGGCATCGTGGCGTCCAACCCGACTGCGACAACCTTGCCGTTGTGCACCACGACATTCGCGGGCGACAGGATGCCCTGAGGACCGCTGGTCCACACGGTGGCGTTGGAGAAGACAATGGTCTCTCGCGCCGGCAGCGACTCCAGTCCGCGCGCACCCAGCGGCGTGGTGATCGGCACGGTGGCCGGGTCAACGGCGAGGAGTTTCTTGGCGGGTGTCGGAGCCGGCTTGTCGGCGGGCTTGTCTCCCGGCGTGTCTTGCGGTTTCACCTCAGTCGTCGCGACAGCGGTCGCAGGGACCGCAGCAACCTGCTTCGGCGTGATTGTGAAAGCAATCACCTCCCCCGCGAGCGTGGTGCCTTCCACATGCATTCTGTCATCGTCGAGGATTCCAGCGCATCGCACTGCACCCCATGGCTGGCCTTCCTGTGTGGTGAGTCCCAGCGCTTCGGGGGCGATCTTGAAGGTGAGGCGCGGCGCACTCAGCTTGATGTCCGTGGCGCCGTGCTGCTTGGGGTCCTTCGCGTTGCCTTGTTCGTCGACCTGCGGCTCAAGCACAGTGATCGATTCCTTGCGCGCGTCGATCTTGACATCGCGCGTGGCACCACCCGCCATGACCAGCGTGCACTCGCCATCGATCGTGAGGGAGGGTGGCTTGGTGACCTCGGTGCGTCGACCCGCGACCCAGACATCGATGACCTTGGTGTCCGCACCAAACAACGGGCCACCCTCAACCACCACCAAGTTGGCCATGCGGCCCGGCTCCACGGTGCCCATGAGGTCGGCAACGCCAGCCATCGCGGCGGCATCGGTGGTGAGCGCGGCGAGGACCTGGTCCTCGGAGAGGCCTGCCTCTTGCGCCTGTCGGACGCGCTCCGGAAACTGGTTGCGCGACTCAAGGCCATTGGTGGTGAGCGCGATTCGATTGCCTTGCGATCCAAGGCGCGATGCAAGCAGCGCGGGGTTCGCCGGAGCGATGGCCCACTCTTTGAGTGAGGAGAGTGGGATCTGTTCAGCGAGGCGCGGGTCCGCTACTTCCGGAGCCTTTGGAAACGCGACCGGAACGACGATGTCCATCCTCGTGGCGGCGACATCGTCAAGCCGCTTGAACTCCATGCCGGTCCCAAGCGCGGCGGCCTTGATACCAGCCTCGTTGACGCACCGCGCGAGGCGGAGGAGCTGCTGTTCATCCGAAGGCTGGAGCCACGCGCGCTCGTCGCCGGCCAAGAGTGGTTGGAGGGCGAGAAGCGCCGAGTCCACATTGGGCGGCGTGTCGCCCGCCGGTGCGGAATTCCAGATCTGGTTGGCCTGTGTGGCCCACGCGGCATCGCTGAGTGTCTGTCGCACCAGCGCGATCGCACCCATCTGCGACCCAGGGAAGGTGACGCTGCGCATGCGCGCGTCGGCATTGGGAGCTTCCCAGTCAAACTCGCCGCGCTCCAGCGAGATACCCTGGCCGACGCTACGGTCGATGGTGGTGAGCGTGAATGGCGTGCCCGCGAGCGACGCGCCAGACTCCAGGAGTTGCACGCGCGATTTACCACGGAAGATGCCCGCGTTGGGTCTGGCGACAGCGGCCGTGAAGCCCAGGTTGCGAAGCTCTCCCGCCACGCCGGCGTCGATCGGCGTGAGCGCTGCGTCCACCTGCGGCGTCACGCGAGGATTCCAATGGGCATCGCGAGCACTCGCCGCCTGCGCGGCGAGCGTGGCGGTGTCGACGGGAATGTTGAGGTCGATGAAGCCGGCATAGATGGTCTTGCCGACGAGGTCGTGGACTCTGGCGCCGGCGGGAACGGGGAGCCCTGTCCCGATCGCGTCGATCCACCCATCACGAAGGATGACGGTGGCGTTCTCAATCACCCGACCCGGCCGCACGACGATGCGCGCGTTGGTCAGCGCGTCCCATCGAACCTCAGCCTCGCGCATCCCGTTCTGCTGGTTGCGCGCGGCGGCGTCGAGGGATTGGGGGGTGGCCTGCGCGCGCGGGGTCAGGAGCGAGCCAGACACGGCAAAAACCGCCGCCCACGCGGCCAGATTGGTCGGATGCATGGGGTGAGTCTAGGAGGGGTGGCCACCTGACAATTGATGACGGCGCGCTGCGTTGACGATGGTCAGCCGGACGTACCGGTCGTCACGGCGAGTCCGCCGCCGCCGGTGCCCCCACCGGCGCCCCCAAGGACACCGCCTTCCCCCGCTCCGGCACGATCACGTGTTTCCAGCCCTGTTCCCGCAGGCATTCCTGACGGTCCTTGAGCGCCTGTGCTTCGCCGTGCACCAGCAGGACCCGGCATGTCTCCTTGTCCTGGTTGGCCAGCCAGGCGTCGATTTCATTGGCGCGACCGTGTGCGGAGAAGCCGCCAAGGCGTTTGGTCTGCACCTGGATCTCCATCGTCTTGCCGTCGGGCGTGCGAATCGTCTTGCCCGCGGTGGATTCGCCCTTCTTGACGGAATCCTCCATCTGTCCGCTGGGGGAGAGTGGATCTTGGTAGCCGACCAGGAACACCGTCACCTTGGGGTTGTCAAGGAGCGGCCGCATTGGACCGCCGCCGAACGCCACGTCAAACAAGCCACCCGTGGAGACCAAGATCGCCGGCGTTGGGTCGATGGCCTTCACCCAGTCCTCGAACGCTTCCTCTGACTCCTCGTAGCCAGGTGGCCGAAGGTTGGTCTTGTCCTTGGACCACGAATCCCGGAACCAGCCCGCCTTGCTGTTGCGCTCGTACACCGCAGTGACCGCACGAGCCGACGGCGACGGCACGAAGATCGGGACATTCTCCTTGATCAGCCCCTCGCGCTGCGCGAGCCGAAGTTGGTGCAGCACCTTCTGCGTTCGATCCAGCGCGAAGGAGGGGATCCACACGATGCCGCCGCCGGCGATCGTGTCGGCGACGGCCTTGCGAAACTCCGCCATGCCTTGGTCGACGGGTTGCGTGCGCGGCGAGCATCCGTAGGTGGTCTCGATGAGCACGACGTCGACAGGTGGCGCAGGCTCTGGTCCTTCGATGAGTGTTGATCCATCCCATCCGAGGTCGCCGGAGAACAAGATGCGCGTCGCCGGAGTGTCGGCCTCGTCCGGCTCTCCACGCCGCCCCTTCTTCCCCTTCTTCGCCTTCGTCTCAATGAGCCACGAGCACGAGCCCGGAATGTGGCCGGCGTTGAATGGCGTGGCGATCGCCCCGCCCGGAAGAGCGATCGACTTCCCCACGTTCACCGGCTTCATGTGCTTGATCACGCCGGTCACCTCCAATTCCGCGCAGGCGCGGCAAGGGGACACCGACTTGCGCGGTCCACCTCGGCTGATGTGCTCGGTCAGCTCCGTGACGGTGCCGGTGAAGGTCGTGGCGTTCTTCGGGCTGATGCTGTTGGCCGACTGACAGTCGAGCATCCAATGTCCCGTGACGTAGTTCTTGCCCGCGGATGCGGGGGAATTGGACCACATCCAGTCGCGCGTGCTGGCCTCGTCGTAGCGAGCATTGCTCAGGAGCATCGGCACCGCGAGTTGAATCGTCCCCCCCGTGGCGTAGATCGGGCCGCCGTAGCCCTCGCGCACCAGGAGCGGCACACGACCGATGTGGTCGATGTGCGCGTGCGTGAGGAAGACGCCATCCACTTCCGTGGCTCCCTCGGGGACGGTCGAGGAGTTGGTGGTGGCCCACGCCTCACGAGCGGCGGCGGTGGCACCGACTTCCGGCATGAATGTGCCGCAATCGATGATCCACTTCTTCCCGCCGATCTCCAGGATCGAGTTGGAGCCCGACACTTGCCCAGCGCCGCCGTGGACGGTGATGGAAGGATCGTCGGCGGGAGCGGTGAGCAGCGGCAGCACGACAGCCGCGACACACAGGATTGCAAGAGGCATCTCGAAAGGCTAGGTGAACGACGGCGGGAAGCTCACTCCCCGTGATGCAGCTCGTCCAGCATCCGGCGGATCGCGGCATTGAGGCGCTCAGGAGTATCAAACTCGCCGCTGGCAATCGCGCGCTTCATCGCCTCGATGCGATCCAGCCGCACATCGGGCATGTTCTTGATCGCATCCAATCGGGCTTCGACAGGGTCCATCGAACGATCCATGGACGGGCCAGTCGATGGCTTGCGTGCACCATCGGCTGCACTGCTCGTCGAGTCGTCGTGCTCACGCTTTCGGTCGCTCATTCCGCTCTCACTCACTCTATCGGTCAACGCGTCCATAACCTGTGACATGCCAAAATCCTCGATCAGTTTCTGGCGTCCCGGCAGGCACCTGGCCCGCCGCACGATGCGCTGGGCCGGATTGGCTGTCGGACGCCAAGGATGGTGGTTCAACGCCCCCGATCCACATGGAGTTGTGGTCAGGGGCAAGGGGTTTCATCGTCGAAATGGCGAGTCGATCTTGAAGGGTTTCCACAGACTTTCCCCAGCAATTCACATACCGGTGGAGAACGGGAGTGGAGGACCCTGAGCGGTTCTGGAGCGTCGGGAAGCCCCGGCATGCGTCGCCGCTTGTGGTGGTCGCCAAGAGAGGCGAGAATGGCGCCTCCGATGCGCGTCAACCATCGTTTTTTGACTCCAATCGCCACCATCAGCGCCGGCGTCGGCGTGGCGGTAGCGGCGCTCGCGGGTTGTTCGATGGATTCTGGCGGCGTGGGCGGCTCCGATGGCTCCGGGAGGATCGAAAGTCGACTCTCTCCTGGCGGCTACGAGCTGGTGGACACCAGTCCCTCGGGGCGCTCGGGGACGCCTTCGACTGGATCGACCCGAGTGGCCGGTGGCCTCTCCGTCCAGTTGCCCAGGGCGAAGCCAACGACCGAGCGGTTGACTGAGGGAGCGCCGTGCGACTTGACCAGCGCCGCTGGGGCTCAAACGCCTGAACGACCCAGCACCACTCGATTCACGGAGGCCGATGTTCCATACGCGGGACCAAAGCCGATGCGGCTGGCCGACTCGACCGGCGGAGCAAGGTCCGGCACTGGCAGCGGTGGCACCGCCTCGGAACCGTTTCCGAAGAGCCAACACCAGCAGGCCCAGGAGGCAAAGCAACCCGAGCCGCTCGCACCGGCAGCGCGCATGCCGCTGCTCTCCGAGCGATCGGGCGCCGACCAGGGACCGGACTTGGTGTCGGAATCGCAGCGACAAGCGCCGACCGCGATCACCACTGCTGGCGGTGCATCAGGCTCAAGTCGCCGCGGGATCGATTCCACGCCTTCGCCCGCGCGTGGCGTATGGGGTGTGGTGCTGGCCACATTCTCCGGTGAAGGCAATCGACCCATGGCCGATGGGGTAGCCGCGCAGTTCCGGCAGCAATATCCAACGCTTCCCGACATCCATGTCCGCAGCAAGCCCAGCGGAAGCGTGGTGCTGGCGGGTCGATTTGAGAAAGCCTCCGATCCCGGCGCGAAGGAACTTCTCGCGATGGTGAAGGCGATGGAGGTTGATGGCAAGCGGGTGTTCCCGCGCGCGATGCTCACGGCGATGACCGGCGTCGTCGATGGCGAATACATCCCGCCGCAGGACTTGCGGCAACTTCGATTGCAGTACCCCGACGCGAATCCGCTCTATTCATTGCAAGTGGCGGTCTGGAGCACCTTTGATTCCAGCGAACTCAGCGTCGAGGATGTTCGCCGGCGGGCGGAGGCTTACTGCCTGGAACTTCGCGCGCGGGGGCTCCCGGCATATTTCTCCCACAGCGAGACCTTGAAGACCAGCGCCGTCACGGTGGGCTCGTTTGGCGTTGATGCCTATGACTCGCGCAGCACGCTCTATTCCGATGAAGTGGAGGCACTGCTGCGCGAATTCCCGAAGCACCTCGTCAACGGCGAGGAACTGCTGGTGTCGGTGAGCCAGCGCAACCCAACCAAGATGGTGCCGCAGAAACCGTACCTGGTGGAGGTGCCGCGCTGATGGCCAAGCGAGTTTCGAAGTCGATGTCGGGCGTGAAGGCGGGCGCCGGCGAGTCGCGCGCGGCCGCGCGCGGCACACAGCCAGGCGCCGATCGTGAACCGCAAGCCGGCGGCGATCCCGCCCTGATCGCGCGCGCGCGCGACGCGCTGGATGCATCGATCATCGGGCACGAACGCCCCATCGCGGCGCTGGCCGCGGCGGGTGCCAACGGGACGATGCACCATGCGTGGATCTTTCATGGTCCGTCGGGCGTGGGCAAGTGCACGGTGGCGATGCGATTTGCGGCGCTCCTTGCCGACCGTGCGACGACCGCCGACGACTGGCGTTCGTTCACGCCTCGCCGCAACGGCGACTGCGCGAAGTTCATGCGGCTTGGCACGCATCCCGACATCCGGCTCATCCGCAAGGAGTTGGCCGCCACAAGCGCGGATTCGGCCCTGCGCGACCGCAAGCAATTGAACCTTCCGGTGGGCCTCTTGCGCGAGCACATCATCGGTGGCACCACCAGTGACGGAAAGCACCTTGATTCTCCGGCGTTCCGGACATCGTGGATGGGCGGCGGCAAGGTATTCATCATCGACGAGGCGGAACTTCTTGACGCCGAGGGCCAGAATGCGCTCCTCAAGGTGCTTGAAGAGCCGCCGCCGAGCACCTGGTTCGTGCTGGTGGCGTCGCATGCGGACCGCCTCCTTCCGACGATTCGCTCCAGGTGCCAGATCATCGGCTTCTCGCCGTTGAGTGACCAGCAGATGTCCCAGTGGGCGGAACGGGGATTGACTGGCGTGGATCCTGACGAGCGAGCGTGGGCGATGCGGTTTGCCGCGGGCAGCCCCGGCGCGGCGCGCGCGGCGATTGACGAGAGGCTCCACGACTGGTGGAAGAGCCTGGAACCGCATGTGAAGCGCCTGGCTGCGGGGGAGTTCCCCGGCGGCGCCGCCGAGGTGATGGCTGACTTGGTCAGTGACTACGCCGAGGCCGCCGTCAAGCGCGACACTCGTGCCAGCAAGGAGGCAGCCAACCGCCGAGCGCTCGCCATCATCCTTCACATGCTGGCGGAGGAGGCGCGTGCCGCGATGCGGCGGACGGACCTCTCGCGTGAGGACATCGCGAGATGGGCAAGTGTGCCCGGAGTCCTCGCCGATGCCGAGGATGCCGTGGACTCCAATGTCAACCTCAAGCACGCGCTGGCGTACTTGGTGTCGCAGTGGATGGATGTGTTCGATGGTGTGCATCAGTCGCAAGGCGCGGCGGCGTGAGCCCGGCTCCGGCCGGCGGCGGCGCAAGTCTTGAAATCGAACGAGTGTGGCTCCTCCGAGCACTGCCGGGCATGGAAGCGCTACGCAGGGAAGGCGCGATGGTCCAGCGCGTGCGAATCGAGCAGGGGTACATCACTGAGACGGCCGACGCAAGCACCCGTGCGGGGCTGACCGGTCGCGTGCGGCGGATGGAGTGTGACGACGGGCGCGTGGAATTCTGGCACACGATCAAGCGCGGCATGGGACGCGTGCGCGAGGAAGTGGAAGCACGCATCGACGAGGCGGCGTTTGGGCGGGCCTGGTGCGAAACAACTGGCGCGCGGATCCACAAGGATCGGTGGGCCGTGCGGGAGGCGAGCGACGCTCAGGAGCTCACCTGGGAGATCGACCAGTTCCTGGACTTTGAGTTGGTGCTGGCCGAGGTGGAATGCGAGTCTGTGGCGCACGCCGAGGCCGTCGTGCTCCCGCGTTGGCTGGCGCCACTCGTCGTGCGGGAGGTCACGGAAGAGCCCACGTACCGAAACTCGTCGCTGGCGAGGAACGGGCTTCCCACGACGCCGCGCGCTTGAAGAGATGAAGTGCGACCGTTTTTCGGTCGACAGGAACGGCTGGACAATCGATTCGCCGGAATCGCAGTCCAGCACCCACACGCGAACTCTGTCTGCGTTGGCGATGTGTTCATGGACAACGGTTGCGCATTGTCCAGCGTCTCGGAGCGCGCTCCACGGTCGTGGTGGTCGAGCAGGTCATGCCCTCTCGCCCGTTTCAAGGGGCTCTAGCCACGGAACCAAGGTGCCTCTGCCGCGGTGCCGAGGCAGGTAGACTCTTCGCCCCCATGGCCACCCTCCGTTGCACCATCGTCAGCCCCGACGCCGAACTCTTCTCGGACGCCGTCAACTACGCGTCGTTTCAGGCGTGGGATGGCCAGCGCGGCGTGATCGCGGGGACCAGCCCATTTCTGGCCAAGCTCATACCGGGCGTCACCAGAATCGACACCGTCTCAGGTAGCCGATTCTTTGCGATCGACGGCGGCTTCGCCCAGATGCAGGGTGACGAACTGACCTTGCTGGTGGACAAGGCAACCGCCGCCGAGGACATCTCACTCACCGAGGCACAAGCCGCGCTGGTTGTCGCCAACGCCAAGGTCACCGCGCCGACCGATCGCGCCTCCACGCTCACCGAGCGCGAGGCCATCGAGGCGGCCCAGCAGATCGCCCGCACCAGGGTGGCACTGTCGTCGAAGGGGAAGTGAGCGCGGTAGCCTTGCTGGCTGAGCATGGACGCCGAAGCCGTTGAATCAAGTCAGGTGAGTAATAGGGTGGGCGAGTCCGTCGCAGGCTTAGGCGCAGGACCGGGCGTCGAGTCGATCCCCTGCGAGAACGTCCCGCTTGACGTTCGCGTCGAGGCATTGTTGCTTGCCGCCGATCGACCCATGAGCGATTCCCGCATCGCCGAGGTGCTCGGGTTGGTGGAAGCGCCGAGCGCGCAACTGCGTGCGGCAATGGCTGAGGCAGTCGCTCCTCCAAAGTCAATGGTGGGTCCAGCCAAGGACCTGGCCGCCGTGCCACACGCCGACGCGCAGCGCCAGGTTCGTGACGCCATCGACCGACTCAATGCAGGCTACGAGTCGACGCGTCGAGGATTCCGTATCGAGGCCGTCGCCGGCGGTCGGCAGATCATGACGATCGCCGCGCTCGCTCCGCTCATCGTGCGACTTCGCGGCGTGAAGGACCAGTCCAAGCTCACTCAGGCGGCGTTGGAGACACTGGCGATCATCGCGTATCGCCAGCCGATTCTCCGCGCGGACATCGAGTCCATCCGAGGTGTGACGTGCGGGGAAGTGCTGCGATCGTTGATGGAGCGTCGCCTCGTACGCATCACCGGGCGCGCAGAAGAAGTTGGCCGACCGATGCTCTACGGTACGACGCAGGAGTTCCTGCGCACCTTTGGCATCGCCAGCGTCACTGACCTGCCGCAGCAGAAGGAACTGAAGGGAAACTGAGCCGCCGCCTCCGGCGGGATGTGTGTGTTCAAAGACAGGCACGATCCAGCGCCTGTGGCGGGTCGCGGTTCGTGATTGCCAGATCAACTGCGCTGCTGCTGCTTGTGGTCGGCCGACTGCCGCTCGATCCACTCCTGCAGCACGGCACGCATTGCGCCCAGGTCCGGCGCCGTTCGAATCGATTCCTTGAGTGGCTTCACATGCCCCATCGTGTGGCCGTACCACGAGATTCGCTTGTGCATCTGTTCGACGGCGTGCCTGTGGGGGTGAGTGGAGTCGCTGCCGATGGGGGTGTGCTGCTCAAGAAGGTCGATGTGGCGGAGGACGACGTTGAGTTTCTCGAGGAGCGACGGCTCTGAGGCAAGGCCGCCGCGCAGCGCCGCCGCCGTCTGTGCGAAGAGCCACGGCGTCCGCAGCGCCGCGCGACCGATCATGATGCCGCGGCAGCCGGACTCGCGCATCCGCGCGGCGGCATGCTCTGGCTCCGAGATGTCGCCGTTGCCGATGACGGGGATGGCGTGAACGGCGGCCACCACCTGCGCGATCGCCCCCCAATCGGCGGCCCCGCGAAAGAGCTGTGTCGTGTATCGACCATGCACCGTGACGGCCTGGATGCCGATGGCTTCCAGTCGACGGGCGAGGTCTGGGGCGACCATGTGTTCGGGGTCCCAGCCAAGTCGCACCTTGGCGGTGACGGGGACGCGACCGCCGGCATGGCGGTCCACGGCGCGGACGATGCGCTCGGCAAGCAGGGTCGTGGCGCCGCAATCACGCAAGAGGAGCGAGCCGCCGTTCTTCTTGGCGACCTTGTCCACCGGACAACCCATGTTGATGTCGATGAGCCTGGCGCCGTGATCGATCGCCCAGCACGCGGCTTCAGGGAGCGGGTCTTCGCCACAACCATAGAGTTGCATGCCGCAGGGACTGTCGGCGTCGCAAGTGGCGGCCAGTTCCAGCGTGCGAGCGCTCCCGCGGAGGATGGCGTGGGAGTTGAGGAGGTCGGTGGAAGCGAGGCCGACGCCGCCAAGTTCGCGGCAGAGGATCCGGAACGGGAGGTCGCAGTGCCCGGCAATGGGTGCGAGGAAGAGGGGAGTCTCGAGCCGGAGCCGTCCAATGGTGAGGGAGATGCCCGGGACAGGAGTGCAGCCCGTGCCGGCAGCCACAGGCGCGGCATCGAGCGAAGGCCGATTCGCCTCTGGGACGCTCACCCCCACGGGTCAAATCCCGCACCGACACCGACGGTGGCAAGTTCTTCTGCCTTCACCGCATGCCACATGTAGTGCATGCCGGTCTGCGGGTGCACACGCTGCATCAGCTGGTGCAGACCACGAACGTCATCCATCGCCCGGTGAGCGCTGCCGGGGTCGATCTGGTGCGCCGTAAGTAATGACTGGAGCTTGCCACTCTCAAACCCCAGGCTCTTCCAAGGAATGCTCCAGCACGAACAACGCCAAGGAAGGGTCTCCATCCAGGTGAAGTGGTTGCACATCATCCCTCGGTCGAATGGGACATTGTGTGCAACGACTGCGTGGCAACCGCGCAGCACACGCACGATGTCGGACTCTTCCATGCGGTGACCATGGAGTTCCTTCATCGACAGTCCATGGATCGCTTGAGCCGTGGGGTGGATAGCGACCGTTGGCTCGTTCAGGGACTGGTAGCTGGCCACCTCTCGCACCACCGCGCCAGTCTCCAACGAGTACTCGTGGACGAGGATCGCGATCTCGACGACCTGGTCACCGCGACCGGCGCCGGTTGTCTCTGTATCCAGGATCGCGGCGCGGAAGGTTTCCATCACCGGAGGGTACTTCGTGAGGGCGCTGGTTCAATGAGCACACGCGCCACGGGAAAGCGACCCGCCACGTCCTGTGACGGGCCGCCGTTCCCGGTGATTCTGTGCGCCGTCGGTGACCCGACCCGATCGGGAACCGCGCATGGTCGGTGTGATGGAGTCGCCGCTACGCGCAAGGCCCCCATGCGCCAAGGAGCACATTGAGGTCCGTGCCGTCCACCGTGCCATCCAGGTTGAAGTCGGCCTGGTGGTCCATGAATCCCCATGCCGCCAGCAGCTGCGCAAGGTCCGCCACCGCCACCGCGCCGTCGGCGTCCAGGTCCGGTGCACAGGCTTGCGACGAGCACGGGTTCGCCGTCCCCGGCGAGTCCGCGCCGCCGGCGATCTCGGGAATGCCGATCATCCACAAGGTCGTTCGGCATCGGTAGATGTGCTGCGGCACGGCCTTGCTCGACGGCCCGACTTCACCCTGGTACGCGCACTCCGCGCCAATGGTGCCGGCATCGACATGCATCATGGTGACGCCATCGACGATCAATTTCCAGGCCTGGAAGTCTAGTGTGCAGTCGTCATTCGTGTCCAGGTCCGTGCCGTTGGCCGCTGTCAGCCCGCGGACTAGCAGGTGCGTGACATTGTCGGCATTCTCAAAGTTGAGGGTGGTAGTCAGGTCAGCTTCACCCAGCGTGAAACTGGACTCCGCGACGACGAAGAATCCGCTCGCGGGAATCGAGTGGCCCGCCAGCTGAATCGCTACCTCAATGGTGCCGCCGCCCTGCGCCGCCGTGCCGTCCCCGAGCACTACATATGCAAGTCCGTCGAGCGAGGCACCGGGGGGCCCCGCGATCTCGATGTACTCGTCGGTGTCGGTTCCGGGTTGGTCGATCCTGATCTCCGAGATGTAGATCTCCGATCTGCCGGTTTCCGAGCCGGCCGATGCGCCGGCCGAGATTGCGGCGATGGCGCAGACTGCGGTCGTGCCAAGGTGGGAGCGAGTGATGTCCTGCGCGCACGACCACAGCGTGCGACGCCCGATGGAGGGAGTCTTGATCATGAGAGGCCCGAGGAGCTGGTTGGGAAGTCTTGTTTCGATGCCGGCAGCACGCCGGACAAGGGCGCACAGTAAGTGGAGATTTGGCGATCCCCAGAAGTGGCCCCTTTTTTCCTGAAGATTGTTTGGGCGGCCAGCCGCCGCCCCCGTGCATCCAGTCAGTTGCCGCGCAAGTCGATCGACCAGTCTCCGCGGCACCATCCCGCGCCGCCCCAGCCCTGGAGGCCGTGAATCAGCGATTGGGAGCCGATCACGCTCCAATCGGGGTAGTGGACGCCGGCGACGAAGTAGGGAAGTCGCATCGACAACCCCTCGGCGGCTGGACCCGCGGGTGCCACCAATCCAATCGACTGTCGGGCGGAGTCGGGACCGGGAAGGATGGCGAGCAGCAGGGACTCGTTCCCCTCGAAAGTGAGAGCCGAGTCCGCCTCGCCTCCCGAATCCTCAAGAGAAATCTGCGACCGCTCAACGTGTAAAGGCGCTCGCCTCGCCAGGGCGCCCCACGCCTTGTTCGAGTCGGCACGGCCATAGAGGATCACATTGCGGTCAGCATGGGCATCGAGAGGCGTGCGCGCGCGCCAGGCGAGGTACGCCTCATCGGTCATCACGGGAAGCCGACCGTTGCCGCGGTACCAGAACTGCTCGCTGTCGTACCGGGCCTTCGCCAGGGCCCAGGCATTGTGTGCAGTATCGCCACCAGTGGCGCATACCAGCAGGACGCCATTGTCGACGGCCGCCTTGAAGGGACCCATGCGCCCAGGGTGCTTGTTCGATTGATCCCAGTCGGCGCCGAGCCTTGCGAGCGACCACGCGCCTCCCGCTGAGGCACTCAGCATCGTGCGCGCACCACCCTCGCGCTCGGGCACGGTGATGGACTTGCCGTTGATGTCGATGCGGATTTCCTCACTTCCATCACCGCCGTCGAAGTCCGTGTCCAGCGAGAGCAGCGCGACATTCTGCGTCGTGACCGTGATTGTCGTCGGCGCATCCGTCGTGGCCGCGGTGATCGACCACACCACCCGCGCTGGGACCATCGGCTCTACGTGCTGCATCACCGTGACGCCGTGCGACCCCGCGAAGATGGCTGACGACACGGTGGTGAACGCACCGCTCGTGACTGCATCCGGCTCAGGCAGCGACTTGGCCGTCAGTGCGTCGATCATCGGTGGCCAATCAACACATTGGTCGCCCCACCAGTGGCCCGCGCCGGGTTGCTCGAAGTAGGTGAAGTCGGGATGGAACCCGCCCAGAACACCGCGCAAGATGCGCGACTGCGCCACCGGCACATTGTCGTCGCCGTCGCCGTGCAGGACATAGACGCGCTCGCCGAGGTAATTGTCCTTGAGGAGCAGCGTGCGGCTTGAATTCTGTGCGGTGTGAAGGAGCAGCCCCAGACTGCTGTCGACCGGAATCGATGGTGAACCCGTGTAGCTCCAAAAATCGATCCACCCCGCGCTGGGACCGATGGACGCGAACAAGTCTGGCCGCTGCGCGCCCACAATCATCGTGCCGTGGCCGCCCATCGAGTGACCAGTGAGCCACTGCCGCCGCGGGTCGGTGTTGAAGAGCGCGTTGGCGTGCGTGCGCACATCGATCGCGTCGATCCGCCCCCAGTCTTCCCAGTCGAATCCGTAGGGGCGACGATTGGTCGCGCACGCGACGGCCACATCCGCGCGCGGCGCATAGCAGCGAGCCTGGCTGGTCGCCTCCACACTTGCGCCGTGCAGGCTGAGAAGGAGGCCCGGGCGCGCGTCAGGCGCGACATCGGCGTCAGGCGTCCAGCCGATGGGCGGTACCACGGCGTAGTACTGCACGCTGTCGTCCACCGAACTCACAGAGGTCACCTTGCGCTTGGCATCGGGCTCGAGGACGCGCAGTGAGAGGGTCGTGGAGGAGAGTGTGTCCGCGCCTCGGAGCAGCGCGATGTCGACAGTCGCGTCGCCACCCCCCGGCCCGGCCACCAGCGGCAACTGCAGCGCTGGCTTGATCGATCCCAGCGGCGGAATCCCTGGAACCAAGCACTCCAGCGACGCCCCAGCGAAGGTCACGCTCACGCGCAGATCGCGCAGCCAGTCATTCGTTCCGTTCATGACCGGAAGCGAGAACCAGAGCGTGCCCTCGGCGTCCGCGGGAGCGCGCGTCGCGAGCAGGTCCGGCGCAGTCACATCGCCGGTGTTGAACCAGGCGACGGGATTGGGCCGATCCTCGATGGATGCCTTGAGCCGCCCACGGCCGCACACGAAGAGGAGTTCGTTGTCACCGGTGTTGAGCTGGATCGGCAGCTCCATGAAGCCGAACGAGTACGGGTCGCCCATGCGGACCTCGCCGTTCACATACACCAGCGAGTGCCCGCTGGCACGGAGCAGCGCGACGCGCGAAGTGTCGCTGCGCACCCGGGCGAGCGCATAGCCCCCGGCGAAGGCATCGCCCTCAAACTCGCCGCTGGCGCCGGCGTGTTGCGCCGTCCAAGTGCGTGGAAGCGCGTCTTCTCCCATCACGGTGTCACCTTCGTGAGGCGTCTTCCACTCACCGCTCACGATGGCGTACTGGATCGGGTCGATCTGGATCGGTGACCGACCGCCCTTGCCGGTGCCGGTGATCACCAGGACTTCAGTGATCGGCGTGGAGTCGGCGGCGACTTGCCCCACCCCGGCGCCAAACAAGAGCGTCGATGCGAGCAGGATGCATCCAAGCCGTGCGTGAGTCATGGGACGCGCACGATAGCGGGGGAGGTATGCGCGCCCCGGCCCGCTACTGCGACGAGATGCGCGCATCGTGGAATCGATACAGGCCAAGGATCACATCGCCAAAGGCGAATGGCGACACCTCCAGGCGCCCCGTCACAGTGCCGTATCGAAACGAGTGCTGCTTGTCGATACGGACCGGCTCGGTGAGCTTGGCTTCGATGCAGTCAAACGGCGTGGGCGGGATGCCAAGGCAGCATCCGTCCCACCGGTTGAGGAGCACGATGACTTCCTTCGTCTCGTCCACCACGATGCCCGGAGCCCAGTAGCCATCGATGCTGATCCACGAGCCATCCATAAGCAGAATGTGCTTGGCGAGCGCGTCCTTGCCGGCGCTCGCCTTCCATCCGTCCTGGGCGCTTTGCAGGTACTCCCACGAGATGTGGTAGGGGTCGCGCTCGGTGCCGTTGCCAACCAGGTCAAAGCGGTCGGCGACGCGGACCGTGCGGTCGTCGACACGAGTCACGGATTCGACGACGTGGCCGGATGTTGGTGGAAAAGAGACCCGTAGAGGCGGGATCTCACCAACAGCGGGGGAATCCAGCGTTGATTCGTCAGCTCCAGGCCACGCATCCAGCCACGCTCCATAGACCCCCAGTGCCGCCAGCGCGAGCATCGTGAGCCAGAACCACCTCATGTGCGATGGTCCGGACCCGTCCCAGCCCCCGCTCTGGTTGGGACAATCGGACTTGGCGCATGCGGCGGGTCTGCCTCGTCCAGGAAGAGGCGACGCAGAATCACATCGTGGACGCTCTCCATCCGCAGCGGTCCCTCCACCATCGGGTCGTCGACGATGAGCACCGGCTCGTACTCCTTGCCATTGTCGACACGACCGTGCGACCCACGCACCAACCCAGGATCAAGCGGGATCACGTCGAGGAGCGCGCGGAATCCCATCTTGCGCATGAGCAACTTCCGCGCGACGCGCAGCCGAGGAGCCCACAGCGCGGGGTCGAACAAGAGTTCGCATGGGTCGTACCCAGGCTTGCGATGGATGTCGACGGTCCGCGCGTAGTCAGGTGCGCGGGCGTCATCGTGCCACCACGGATACGCGAACCAGGCGTCGCGCGAACTCACCAGCACCAGGTCGCCCGACCGCTCGTGCGCGATGCCCGCCGCCCGCTGAGCGTCTCGGTCTAGGACCTGGTCGATTCCATCAACCCCCGCCAGCACCTTGCGCACGGCGCCGACCCGCGACGCATCCCGCACCACCACATGCGCGATCTGGTGGTCGCACACGGCAAACGCAGCACTCTCGAACACATCCAGCGCCTCACGCCCCATCTCGTCTCGCACGCTCAAGAGCCCCGCATCGCGCAGGATGCGATTGGGGAGCACGGCGCGCGTGACCGGCGCGATCCCATACTCACTCACCACGATGGGCTCGATGTCGTTCTTGCGGAGAAACGAGAGGAGCACGCCAAACACGCGGTCGATCTCTCGCAGGTCCTGTCGAATATGCCGGCTCTCGGGACCCAACTTCTGCAGCGCATAGTCCAAGTGCGGGAGGTACACCAGCGAGAGCGTTGGTCGGTCGCGCGCAATGACCTCCATCGCCGCGCCAGCGATCCAGTCGGTGCTTCCGATGTCGGCGCCCGGACCCCAGAACCGAAACAGCGGAAACGGCCCCAGTTTCGACTGCAGTTCCTCGCGAAGTCGGGGCGGATGCGCCCACACATCGGGGATCTTGCGCCCATCCGCGGGATACATCGGGCGAGGGGTGACGGTGAAGTCGGCCGTCGAACCCATCGCGTACCACCAGAAGAAGTTGGCGCAGGTGAATGGCGAACCGTCGATGGTTCGGCTCGTCGTGCCGGCCCGCGCGCGCGCGGTGTCCCACAAGCGGGGCGACTGCACCAGCGAGCTGGACTGCTTCCAGAACTGGACTTCGCCGAGCGAGCGATCAAACCAACCGTTGCCCACGATGCCGTGCGCGCTCACAGGTTTCCCGGTGAGCATCGCGGCCTGCGACGAGCAAGTCACCGCGGGCAATGGTGGGCGAAGCGTGCGCACACCGCCCGACGCTCGCGCAAAGTCGCGCAACTTGGGCGTCGCGTCCCCGATGAGGCCCGTGGAGAGCCCCACGATGTTGAGGACACAGACGCGGCGCATTGGGGGAGTTTAGGTGGGTCCTCTAACTCCCCACACTCGCCCACTTGATGCGCTGCAGCAGGCGGGCGGTCACGCCCAGCGCCAGCGCGGCAAGAGCCGCGTAAGGAGCGCCCAACGCCGCCATCATGACCCCCTCGCCCGCGGGCAGTGCCGCCAGCATCGCGCCCACGGCGCGCGGGGTTCGGGAGGGATGCACCGCAGCCGCTCGGGTCGCGCGCCGCACCTGCACCAGGAATATCACCCCGCACAACACGCCGACGCCACCGCAGAGCCACCACGGCGGCAGTCGTGCGACCGAAATGTCGTAGCTCCACGCCGTGCAAATCGCCGGGGCTAGGACAAAGAGCACGGCCGCCACCATCACGGACTTCGGCGATCCGATCAGCCGCTCGGTTGCCTTGACGGGTGGCCGCGACACCAGGTCCGTGCCGCACTCCGGGCAGTGTCCCGGCGTCGGGTTGGCCAAGCCGTGATCGCACCATGGGCAAAAGAGAGGCGCGTCGTGCCCTTCGCGAGTGTCGCCCATGAGTTCCGGAACCTCGCGCCGAGCCACCAGGCTCACCATCGCGATGTAGGCGCCCACACCCACCAGCGAGATGACGAGCGGAATCGATCCGAACTGCGGCGCCAGTTTCCAGGTGAGCGCCTGGTTGGTGAACGGCCACGCGGCGGCATTGGCGGCCGCCAGTCCTGCCACCAGCACCGCCAGCGCTCGACAGAGCCCCAGCAGTCCAACGCTCCACCGCGCGCGCTGGTGCACCTGGTTGTAGAGGACGATCGCCAGCAAAAGGAGCCCCACATCCAGCGCCAGCGCGAACCCTCGCCAGTTCATTCCCGCCTCGCCGTTGCCGTGCTCCAGCGCCGTGCCCGCCAGCCTGGCCAGTGTCGCCACGCCACCAAACACGATCCATAGCATTCCCAGGCGCTTGACCCAAGGCGCACCCTTCTTCTCTGGCCGCGTCTCCACGACACCGATGCAGAACATGCCCACCAGCAGCGCGAGCAGCCCCTCGTACGGATAGGTGTTGCAGAAGACGCCAACGCCGGAAACCAGCAGGACGACGGTCAGCACCCACGCCGTGCGGAGTGGGATTCGCCCACTGGGGATGGGTCGATCCGGGCGCTCGCGAGCATCGACCGCCACATCCACCGCGCCATTCATGGCCATGCCGCCCCAGTAGAGGAGCGTGAGCCCCACGGCAGCCCACGCAATCTGCTCCCAGGGCATCGATGCCGATCTCGCGTACAGGAGGAACGGATCCGCCGGGAGTCCGAGGAGAAAGGCCGCCACGACCACGCCGAGAAGAATGTCCGACAGGAGCGTCGGCCAGTTGGCGAATCGAACCAGTTCGAAGAACGCCGCGATCCGTGCGACGGGGCTCATGTGGGCGGGAGACTACCCACGCGAAGGGCGAACGGGCTGGAGTCCAGCCGCCGCCATGGCATCGCTCGTCCACGCCAGTTCCGCGGCGACATCTTCGGCCAGGGTGGCTCGACGAACACCCACAGGGAGCGCGGACCAAGCGTAGGTCTCCACCTCGTAGGCGGCGATGCGGTCGCTTGGTCGAATCGCACGGAGGCACGATTCGATCTCGGCGCGGGTCGAGCGAACCGCCCCATCCGGCACCAGTTCATCGGAGAAGACGGGTACATGAAAATGGCTTCGCCAGAGGCCGTCGGGAGCATCCTCGATGGCTTGACCCAAGTCTTCATAGAAGTGGACGCGCCCCGAACCATCCATCACGCAGGTTTGGTGGAGCCAGCGGGGCTCGTCAAAGTGGTGGAGCCAGCGGAACGCGCGTTCGGAGCCATCGCATTCGATCGCTGCGCTCACCTGCACCTTGCCGATGGAGATGCCGGCGCGGCGGTAGGTGTCCAGCGCGATTGCCTGGTCCTCAAACATGACCGCGCTGTGGCAGATGTCGTGGCAGACACGGAGGTGTCGTCGCACCAACGCTTCTCGGCGCTCGCGTGGCAGGCCGGGAATGGCAGCATCGGTCTTGAGGATCGCTGCGAAGAGACTCACCACATCCTCCGCGCGGTCCAGCATGCACCCCGGCTCAGGTTCCAGGTCCAGGTGCACGCACACACCCGTCCGTTCTTCAAGCGCCGCCAGCCGCCGGACCACGCTCTGCAAGTTGGCGGTTGCCACTCCCAGCGCCGCCGCCTCGCTCTTGCCCGGGAGCGTGGCGCGCCACCCAAGCGGGAGCGTGGAGATGGAGATGTCGCTGGTGCCGGCAGGACACAACTGCACCGCCAGCTGGGCAATGTCCAGCGTGTACAGCAATCGGCGAGCGTCGCCCCAGTGCGGCTCATAGACAGCGCGCTTCACGGTGGTGCCGTGGAAGTCACCGTATGGAAAGGCATTGAAGGTGAAGACCTCCAGCCCGCGCGAAGTGAACCAGTCTCGAAGGCTCTCGACCGGCGAACCGGGATCAAGCCCGGCCGACTTCACTCGCTCGCCGCCCTCGTTGAGCGCCGCCACCGATCGCGCGCTCAGCCAGAGGCCGATGGGAAGTGGAGCCCCAGCCGCCGCATCCGTCGCTGCATCCGCCGCGGCATTCACCAGCTCACGCACGCGAGGTGCGTGGCGACCAAGTTCGTCAAGCGTCTGCGTGAGCGTGGCGCCCGCGTGAATGTTGGTCCCGTAACCGAGGACAGGAGGCATCGTGTGTGTCACCGCGCCGCCACGCTCGCCGCCGCCGCCTCCACCAAGAGGCGGAACATGCCGATGCCAAGCGTGTCGTCGTCGGTGCGCTCGGGATGCCACTGCACGCCCACATAAAACGGCCGGTCTCGGTGTCGAATTGCTTCCAGCAAACCATCGTCGCTGTGCCCCACCGCATGGAACGGCCCGGGCTCCGCCAGCACTTGGTGGTGCCATGACGCAATCGAGCCATCGCCAAACACGGTGGCCACCGGATGTGCGCTGTCGCGCACATGTCGATCGCCGTTCTCGACCTCATCATGCAAATGCTGGATCAGTCGACAGCCAGCGTGCACGCCCATCTGCTGCATGCCAAGGCAGATGCCAAGGACCGCCAGGTCGGGTCGATCCTCCAAAGCAGCCAGGAGCGCAAAGTCCGCGCCCTGCCGCTGCGGATGCATGCACTTTGCACGCTCGTGGAGAGGCACGCCGAAGGGTCGCATGTCGATGTCGTCCCCGCCGGTCAGCACGATGCCGTCCAGCATGTCCATCATCGCCAGGCGCACCTCGGTGATCGCGGGAAGCACGATCGGCACGCCGCCGGCGCGGGCGACGCACTGGATGTAGGTGTCGTTCACCTGGTGGCGGAGCCGACCGACATCGTTGACGGCTAGGTCCGCAGTGATCCCAATGAGTGGCGCGGCGGGCATCGGGGGAATCGTATTCCCTCCGGGCCAGCGCCTGCATCCCCGCGGCCAATCGCCACCTCCTTGGAGAAGCGGCTCGCCCTGCGCTAGGCTTGGCGCCCCAAGTCGCTGGGCGGCGGTCGACCCGCCGCTCGAGCGACCATCGTGAGGATTCCATGCTCGTTCGACAGCTCTACGACGAAGACTTAGCGCACGCGTGTTACCTGGTCGGCTGCCCCGGCGTAAGGCAGTGCGCGGTGATCGATCCACCCCGCGATATTGATCGCGTCCTAGAGTTGGCAGGGCAACACGGCCTCAAGATCACCGCGGTGATCGAGACGCACATCCACGCCGACTTCCTCAGCGGCGCACGAGACCTGGCCACCAAGACTGGTGCCACCGTCTTTGTGTCCAGCCTCGGCGGAGCCGACTGGCAAAGCGAGTGGGCGAGCGCGATGGACCACCAGCTCTTGGCCGATGGCGACACCATCGACGTCGGTGGCGTGGTCCTGGTCGCCGTGCACTCCCCCGGCCACACGCCCGAGCACCTGTCGTACCTGGTCATCGACCGCGCCTCGGGCGTGGACGAACCAATGGCGATCATCTCCGGCGACTTTGTCTTTGTCGGCGACTTGGGTCGACCCGACCTGCTGGAGTCAGCTGTCGGCGTGAAGGGATCGGCAGAAGCCAGCGCAAAGGTGCTGGTGGAAAGCGCGAAACGATTCCTGCAGTTGCCCGACTTTGTGCAAGTGTGGCCGGCGCACGGCGCGGGAAGCGCATGCGGGAAGGCTTTGGGCGCGGTGCCGCAATCGACTGTCGGCTACGAGAAGCGATTCTCCCCCCTCTTGCAGGACCTGGCCAAGGCGACCGGCGAGGCTGGCGAACGCGCGTTCGTGGCGCATGTCCTGGAGGGGCAACCTGAGCCGCCCGCGTACTACGCGCGCATGAAGGCGTGGAACCGCGACGGTGTGCCGCCGCTGGGAGGCAAGCTCCCGCACCCGCGCACGCTCCGTGCCGAGGACATCGGTCGCGCCTTCAATGACGATGTCACGGTGGTCGACACCCGCCCCTGGGCGGAGTTCAGCGCGGCGCACCTGCCGGGCTCGATCTGGACCACGATGGGCATCAACCTCACGCTCTCGGCGGGCTCGTATGTGGAGCCCGAGGAGACGATCTGGCTGGTGTGCCCCGCGAGCCAGCGCGAGCGCATCATCCGGAATCTCGTGCGCATCGGCCTTGATCGGATTGAGGGATGGATCGACCCTGAGGAGCTCACCGCGTGCCGCGACTTCGGCGTCAAGTTTGAGTCCATCCAGGACGAAGATCCCGCTGTCCTCAAGTCGCTCCTCGCGCATACGCCCGCGCCGCAGACGGTGGTGCTGGATGTCCGCAAGGCCAGTGAGTTCTCTGCTGGAGCGATTCCTGGTGCCATCAATGTGGCACATACGCGACTGCTCCCGCGGCTGAGTGAGTTGGAGTCGTCGATCCCCGAGGACAAGGTGGTGCATGTCCACTGCCTGGGCGGGACTCGCAGCGCGATGGCCTGCGCATTCCTCAAGCGCGAAGGGTTCGATGTCCGCAATGTCACGGGCGGCTTCAAGGCCTGGCGCGCGTGCGGGGGTGAAGTCGTGGGCGAGGCGGGAGCGGCCACTGCCGGGACCCATGTGTTCGGCGCCTCGTGCGCTTCGGCGTGAGCCACGCCCGCGGCGACGCGGCTACGGCTCCAACCGGAATCGACCCGACTGCGAGAGGAACTGCAACGGGTTGTCGAACGACACCTTCTGGATGGCGTCCTGCAGGTGGCCTCGCCGGCGCATCTCCACGCGGCACTTGGGCACCGCGAGCGGATCGCTGACGCCCCAGTCGCCGGCGGAGTTGATCCAGAGTCGGTCGGTCCCGTGCACTTCAAAGACATCGACCGCTCGCTGCGGCGTCATCTTCGTGTCTGGATAGAGCGTCATGCCGGCCCAGAAGCCGCGGTCCAGCACATGGCGCACGGTGTGTTCCTCCACATGGTCGATGAGCACGCGCCCGGGATCGACCCCCTGGTTGCGCATCGCGTCCATGATGAGGATCGTGCCCTTGAGCTTGTCCTCCAGGTGCGGCGTGTGGACCAGGATGAGCACACCGTACCGCTTGGCGAGTGCGATGTGCTCCTCCAGGACCAGCAGTTCGTTGCGCGAGTTCTTGTTCAGTCCGATTTCACCGATCCCCAGCACATTGGGTCGATCCAAAAACCCTGGAATGAGCCCCAGCACCTCCCGCGCCAGCCCCACATCCTCCGACTCCTTCGGGTTGATGCACAGCCAGGTGTGGTGCGCGATCCCGAACTGCGCAGCACGCTTGGGCTCCGTGTCGGTGAGCAGGCGGAAGTAGTCCGCAAACCCCTGCGCGGTGGAGCGGTCGTAGCCGGCCCAGAACGCCGGCTCGGTGATGGCCACGCACCCGGCCAGCGCCATGCGCTGGTAGTCGTCGGTCGTGCGACTGACCATGTGGATGTGCGGGTCGATGTACATCAGCGCAGATCCACGGTCCCCAGCGCGCCCTTCATCGGCGCAGCGGGGATCGGCTCCGTGGAGTGGTCGCTCCAGAGTTCCAGGATTCTGCGTGCTCGCTCTGGCTTGCCGTCCAGGAGCAGTGCGATGGCACGACGGAGTGCGTCGGTGCGAAAGTCATCGTCGGGGGCTTCCTTGGCACCGGCAGCATCCAAAGCACCAGCCGCTCGATCCACTCGATCCAGGAATGCCGCCAGGTCCAGCACCTTGGCGCGGTTCTCCAGGAAGGAGTCGTCAATCACCTGGCGCTTGGTGTGAGTGGGTGTCCCAGCCATCATGGAGCCATCGTAGGGTTCCGCCGATGTTGGTGAAAGAGAGCCTCTAGGAGGCTCTTTTTCACCAACATCGGGGAAGGGTCATCGTTGGAGCGACTCGATCGCCTGCCGCACCAGCGTAGCGTCGATGGAGTGCACATCCACTGCGTCGCCGATGCCGCGAAGAAGCGTAATGGTGAGCTCGCCGCCGAGGTGCTCGCGGAACTCGTCCAGGCTGGAGAGGACCGAGTCGGCGTCGTTGAGCAACGCGTGCGAAGTAGGCAATCCCAGCGCGCGCAGCAAGCCGATGACCCGCTCGCTGGCTGCCTCGGGCATGAGCCCAGCGAGTCGCGCGTACCGACAGTCCAGAGCGATTCCGATCGCCACAGCCTCGCCATGCGGCACAGTCCAACTGGACAGCGACTCCAGCCGGTGCGCACTCCAGTGACCAAAGTCGAGGGGTCGAGCCGCGAGGCGCTCAAACGGGTCACCGCCGCGCACGATGTGGTCCAGGTGCAGCAGGCCGCTCTGGACGATGACCGGCTCCATCACCGATGGTTCGCCATCTCGCAGTGCATTCGCCGTCGCCTCCATCGTGGCAAACCACTTGGGATCACGCAACGCGAAGATCTTCACCGCCTCCGACAACCCTGCGCGACGCAATCGCAGTGAGAGCGTCTGCGTGTGCGCGAGGTCGCACAGCACCGCGTCCGGCGGGTAAAACGCACCAACGAAGTTCTTCTTGCCGAATCGATTGACCCCGGTCTTGACGCCCATCGCGGCATCGTCCTGCGACAGGACAGTCGTCGCAACGCGAATGTGCCTGACGCCGCGGTGCGCCAACGCGGCACCCAGCCCGACCGCATCCAGCACAGCGCCGCCGCCGACCGCCATGACGGCGCTGCGTCGATCGATGTGGTGACGCTCCACCGACTGGATCACCCTCTCCACCACCGCCATGTCGTTCTTGCACGACTCGCCGCCGGTGACCAGCGAGATCTCCCGCACCTCCACGCCTGGCAGGTGCAACGCGACCCACTGGCGCATGTCGGACTCAAACGCAGGCCACGCAGCAGCGAAGCCATCATCCACGAACGCCACCAGGCCCCTGGCGCCGCGATCCTCCCCCAGCGTCAGCGCCTCGCGGAGCGCCCGAGCGGCGGGGGTGGTCTCGCCAGACCCAGTTGGCTCGAGGAGTCGATGTCCGAAGATCACCCGATGCGCGAACGGGACATGCACCTGCTTGAAGGCGGTGGAGTCGTGCGATCCTGCTGGCGGTGTCACGAGCCGCGCAGTCTATCCCGGCTTGGGCGTGTCGAATCCTCTCAGCGCGGCGCGCGCGTCCCTCGACGCCCTTGAAACGGTCGGAATGTGCTGGTTAAGTCACGTTTCTCACCGTTTCAGAGGTGTCGCGCGTGTGCCCACCCGCGCCAGCTCGTGCAGCACGACCGCCGCCGCCACGCTGACGTTCAAGCTGTCGACCCCAGCAGCCATCGGAATTCGCACGCGATGTGAGCACGCCGCCAGCACATCGGCCGAGATCCCGCGGTGTTCGTGTCCGACCACGACCGCGACGCGCCGAGAGTCCGCCGCGGCGATTGAGTCAACACACTCACGCAGCGGTTCCACGGCCGCATCAATGCTTGTTCCCAGCACGATCCACCCCGCGGCAACCATGTGCCGAATGGCCCCCGCGAGTTCAACCGCCCCCGCGAACTCAGTCGGTCCGGCACCCACCCGCGCAAACGGCACGCTGAGCGCATGCCCCATGCTGGTCCGCAGGCATTTTCGATACAGCGGGTCGTGGGAGTCGCGCGAGAGCAGCATCGCGTCCACGCCCAGCGCCGCGCCATCGCGGAACAGCGCGCCCGCGTTGTCCATGTTGGAGATGTCGTCGCACACCAGGGCGAGGGAGGCCGCGGCCAGCACACTCTCGATCGTCCGCGACTCCAGCGGCAGCCGATGTCCACTCGCGATGACTCCACGGTGGAAGTGAAACCCAGTCACGTCCGCGACCATGGCGCGTGGCGCGCACACCACGCACTCCGCGCGCGCGACGCCTTCTAGCGCCATCACCTCGTCCACCCGATCTTCCGCCACCAGCACCGTCTTGAGCACGCCGGGCACGCGCGCCATTCGTTCCACCACCAAGAGGCTCTCGCCGATGAAGATCCCAGGCCGACCGGCTCGGCCCAGGAGATCACGGTCCCGCATCAGGCGGAAGTCGGCGAGCCGCGGGTCATCAATGTCGGTTGCGCGAGCGATCGCGGGTGGCATCGCGGGTGGCATCGCGGGTGGCATCATTCAATGCATCCGCACCGCCGCCTCAGCCCAGGAGCGCGGCGGGGTCCTCAAGGAACCCGACGACCGTGTTGAGGAAGCGCGCGCCCTCGGCGCCGTCGACGACGCGGTGGTCGCACGCCAGCGACAGGGGCAAGGACAGGCCCGCGTAGAAGCGCCCATCCTTGACCATCACCTGCTCTCGCGCGCGGCCGACTGCGAGGATCGCCACTTCGGGGTAGTTAATGATCGGCGTGGCGAACACACCGCCGTATGAGCCGACATTGCTGATGGTGAAGGTGCCGCCGAGCGATTCCTCGCGTGAGATGGTTCGATCCCGGCAGCGGTCGGCCAAGCGCTTCACGCCGTCGGCCAGGTCCAGGACGCTCTTCTGGTCCGCGCCGTGCAGCACCGGGACCATGAGCCCCGAGTCCGTGTCGACCGCCATCGAGAGGTTGATGACGCCCTTGATGAGGATCTCGCTCTTGGCGTCGTCCACGATCGCGTTGAGCGACGGATGTCGACGGAGCGCCGCGCACACCGCACGCATCACGAACGGCAGCATGCTGATCTTTCGACCCACCACCTTGCTGGACTCGCGCCGCCGAGCGTCAAGCGCGGTGACATCCGCCTCGTTGGTGACGGTGAAGTGCACCGCGGTCTGGATGCTGCGCGTGAGTGACTCCGCAATCTTGCGACGCACGCCACGGAAGGGGATTCGTTGCGCGACACCGTCGGCATCCACCGGAGGGAGCGGGACGGGAGCGGGGATCGCCCGAGGCGCGGTCGCCGCACCACCCGATGGGCTCGCGGACGCACGGTCTGCAAACACCTCCACATCGCTGGCGGTCACGCGGCCTCCGCGACCGGTCCCCGCGACGCGATTGATGTCGATCCCAAGCTTCTTGGCCACGCCGCGCACCGCGGGAGTGGCCAGCGCCTTCGCCCCATTCGCAGACGCCGCGCCAGCGTTGGCCGTCAGATGCTCCGCGTCGCGACGGGCGAATCGACTTCCAACATCCAGCGTGCCGCTCATCGTTCCCACAACCGTGCCTTGGTCACCCTCGGCGTTGACCGCTGCGGCGACGGACGCGCTCACGCAGCCAGACGCCTTCGCCGGCGCGCTTGCCATTGCCCCGGCATCGATCTTGTATCGAACCAGCACGGCACCCACCTTGATGATGTCGCCGGCACCACCACACAGCTCGCTGACCAATCCGGTCCACGGGCTGGGCACCTCGACCAGCGCCTTGTCAGTCTGCATCTCGCAGAGCGTCTGCTGTTCCTTCACGCGCTCGCCGGGGTTGACCTTCCACGAAATAAGTTCCGCCTCGACAAGACCCTCGCCAAGGTCGGGCAGGATGAAGTGGCTCTTGTCGGATGGTTGCTTGACGCCGGCCATGGTGGGAAGGCTAACTCAGGGGCCAACTCGGGGCCCGATGGAGAAGGGACTCAGTACGCGAGGCAATCCTCGATCGCTCGGCCCACGCGGGCGGCGTCGGGGAGGTAATCCAGCTCCAGCTTGTAGTAGGGCATCGTGGTGTCAAAGCCCGCCACGCGCTGGACCGGCGCCTCCAGGTGGAGGAAGCAACGCTCCATGATGCGAGCGGAGATCTCCGCGCCAAAGCCGCAGGTGAGCGGAGCCTCGTGGACCACCACGCATCGACCCGTCTTGGAGACACTCGCCTCCACGGCATCGATGTCGAATGGATAGATCGTGCGCAGGTCGATGAGTTCGATGTCGCGGCCGGAGTTCTCGATCGCCTGCATGCACTGCACGACGCTGGCGCCCCACGACACGATGGTGAGCTCGTTGCCCTCGGAGACGGTGCGCGCCTTGCCGATGGGGAGCGTGTACTCGTCCTCGGGCACTTCCTCGCGGAACGCGCGGTAGATGCGCTTGGGCTCGAAGTAGATGACGGGATCGGGATCGCGGATCGCCGAGATGAGCAGTCCCTTGGCGTCGTAGGGGCTGGACGGCATCACCACCTTGAGGCCCGGCGTGTGCGCGTAGATCGCCTCGGGGCTGTCGCTGTGCAGTTCCGGCGCGTGGATGCCGCCACCGACCGGCACGCGAATCGTGAGTGGGACGGTGAACGCGCCGCGCGTGCGCGAGCGCATGCGCGCGGCGTGCGAGCAAATCTGGTCGTACGCGGGGCCGAGGAATCCCTCGAACTGGATCTCGGGAATCGGGCGAAGCCCGGCCATCGCCAATCCGATCGCGGTGCCGATGATGCCGCTCTCGGCGAGCGGCGTGTCGACGACGCGCTCCTTGCCAAATCGAGCCTGCAGCCCCTCCGTCACCCGGAAGACGCCGCCGTTCAGCCCGATATCTTCACCCATGAGAAGGACGCGGTCATCCTTCTCCATCTCCTGGATGAGCGCGAGGTTGATGGCCTGGACGAGATTGAGGGTTGCCATGGCTGGTTCAGTGATGCGACGCGTGGGCCTTGGCCAAGGCCTCGGTGGCCACGTGGGCGGCTTCCTCGGTCTGCCCGAGCGAGTGGGTGTTGTGCGTCGCCAGTTGCGTGGCCAGGTCCGCCGGCAACTCGGCATACATCGCGTTGAAGTAGTCCTGGCGATGTGGCTCGGCGATTCCCTCGGCGGTGGCGACCGCCGCGTTGGCGTTGACTGCGGCGCGCTCTCGAGTGGTCGCCTCCTTGGAGTCGTCCCAGAGCTTGCGCGACTTCATGTAGTCGTAGATGCGCGTGATGGGGTCGCGAGTCTTCCACAGCTCCACCTCCGCCTGGTCGCGGTATCGACGCGCATCGTCGGCGGTCGTGTGGTCGCCCAGCCGGTAGGTGACCGCCTCGACGAAGTGAGGCTTGCCATGCTCGCGAGTCCACGCGGCGGCATCGCGCATGACCTTGACAACCGCGAAGAGGTCGTTGCCGTCCACTTGAATCGTGGGCATCCCATAGGCCAGCGCGCGCTGCGCCAGGGTCGGCGCGCTGCAGTTGACCTTGCCGGGAGAGGAGATTGCCCAAAAATTGTTCTGACAGACGAAGACGACAGGGATCTCCAAATTGGCGGCAAAATTGCACGCCTCGTGGAAATCACCCTCACTGCTGGCGCCGTCGCCGAAGAAGGTGCACGAGATGCGCTTCTCGCCGCGGTACTTGCTCGCCCACGCCAGGCCCGTCGCGTGGAGCATCTGCGTACCGATCGGCACGGCAATCGGCGTGGCGAAATGTTCGCGGGGCATCGCGTTGCCGCGCTCGTCGCCCATCCAGTGGAGGAGGATCGACTCCATCGGGACGCCGCGCCAGAAGAGACCGCAGTTCTCGCGGTAGCAGGTGACTATCCAGTCGTCCTTGTTCAGGACATACGACGCACCAAGCGACGGCGCCTCTTGGCCCATGTTCTGCGGGTAGGTGCCCATGCGCCCGGAGCGCTGCAGCTTGAACGCAATTTCGTCCAGCACGCGGCAGGTGACCATCGCCTCGTACAGCCGGACCAGGTCGGCGTCGGGGATGAGGTCCTTGCCAAGCTTCTCGTCGAAGTTGCCGTGCTCATCGAGGATGCTGACACGCTGGATTTCCGTCTTGTAGGCGGTGGTTATCGGCATGGGGAGGGGCCCTGTGGCAGAGGGTCGATTCTAGCAAGACGACGCCGGAATTCGCCGCGCCGCGATCGTCCTGGCCTGCAACATCCTCGTCCTCCTACGCCGTCCGCACACACCCATCCGCGCGGAAATCGCTCCCGCCGGTGTAGCCCGTGCCACTCCCGGCCACGGCGATGATCTGCCCGCGGCCAAACGCGACATCCGCCTTCGCGGCGATCTCGATGTGGTGCCCAAGCGAGCGGAGTCCCTCGATCGCGTCGGCTGGCAACTGTGGCTCCACCCGAATCGTCATCGACTCCATCCACTGCCATCGCGGCATGTCCAGCGCCGCTTGCGGCGTCATCATGTGATCCAGCAGGTGCGACACGACCTGCACATGACCCTGCGGTTGCATGAACCCGCCCATCACGCCAAGTGCGGCAGCGGGAGAATCCGAGCCATCCGCATTGATCTGCGTGAGGAACCCCGGAATGATCGTGTGGTACGGCCGCTTGCTGGGTCCGACCTCGTTGGGATGGCCTGGCTCAAGCGTGAAGCACGCGCCGCGGTTCTGCATCGCGATGCCCCAACCGGGGATCACCACGCCGCTCCCAAAGCCGGTGTAGTTGCTCTGGATGAATGAGACCATCAGGCCGGAAGAATCAGCCGTGCAGAATTGCACCGTGCCGCCCGGCTTGGGCGTGCCGGCCACGAAATCCTGTGCGCGAGAGGTGTCGAAGCGAGCGGCGAGTTGGTCCAGCGCCGCGGGTGCCAGCAGCGACTCCGGCGTCACGCCGCGGCGAGACATCTCGGCGGCGTCGGCGACATGCGAGTGCGCAACCAGGAACCCCAGTTTGATCGCCTCGATCATGCGGTGCAGTCGCGCGGGATCCATGGCGCCGCCGCCGGTGGCATCACGCGGGGAGATGCGTTCAAGGACCCCAAGCGCGATGAGTGCCGCGACGCCTTGCCCGTTGGGCGGGATTTCCAAGAGTCGATGACCGCGGTAGGGAGCGCCGATCGGCGTGACCCAGTCGGCGGCACAGGCGGCGAGATCCGCCTCGGTGATGAGTCCGCCGGTCGCCGCAGCGTGCGCCGCAATCGCTTGCGCAATCTCGCCTCGATAGAACGATTCACCATGTGTCGCCGCGATTGACTCCAGCGTGCGAGCGAGTGCCGGGAGCTGGATCGATTCACCCGCTCGCGGTGCGCGACCCTCGGGGATCAGGCCCCCTCCGCGCGCCGGCGCAAACACCTCTCGCCACGCTGCGCCCCATGTCTCGTCGGTTCCGAACGCCGCTGCGGATCGATCCCACAGCTCGGCCGTCTGCGGTGCCACGGCGTAACCATCGCGCGCGAGTGCGATCGCCCCAGCCAGACACTCCGCGAATGGCAACCGACCGAATCGCTTGTGCAACTGCACCCAGCCATCGACCTGCCCCGGCACGGTGACAGGCAACCATCCGCGCGTTGGATAGCGGCGGCGGCCGGGAATCCGTTGTTCATCCAGTGCGCCCGCCACCGCGCCGGGTGTGAGCGCGGCCGGGGATCGACCCGAGGCGTTGAGGCCGTGGAGCCGTCCGCGTGAACCGACACTGCCGGCGTGGCCGTCGCCCGGTTCCCACACCAGCGCAAAGCAGTCACCGCCGAGCCCGTTGGTGGTGGGTTCGCAGACCGTGAGTGCGGCAGCCACAGCAACGGCCGCGTCCGCCGCGGAGCCGCCGCGCCGCAGGACATCGACCCCAATGTCCGACGCGAGCACCTGGCTCGTGGCGACCATGGCTCGACGGAGGGTGTGCGCGGCAGGCGCTGGCGTTTCATGGCGCAGGGTCGGCATCGGATCCGTCACTCTATGGCACAGGTCCCCCGATGTTGGTGAGAAACATCCCCTCAGAGGCTCATTCCCTTGGCGGAGTCGGCGGTGTCAAACTCCGGCGTCTTTCGCCTGTCTGCCACACGCGAGCGGTGACGCCACCGCAGTACACCATGCTGCTGCGCTTCACGGACCACTCGTCGGACTCGGCACTGGTGCTCGCCGGCGATGTGGGTGAGATTCGGCCTCTAAGGGGCACTATCTCACCAACATCGGGGAAAGAGTCAACCACCGCCACCGTCCCCAACCCGGGCGTTCCACGAACCACGCCTGCGTCGTCCCCAACCCCAACCCACGTCCAACCATCGACTACGAGAATCATTTGGCACCTCCTGCGCCCGGCGCGTACTTGCGCTCGTAGACCCCACGAGCCCCGCGACACCAACGAACCCACGACCAGTTCGCACCAGTACGAGATGGACGCTAGACCGAGATTTCGCCCGCGCCGCAAGTGACCCCAAAGTGCAAGAAAATGGCCGCGACGTGTGCGAGTCGCGGCCAAGAAATTGTGGACGACGCGTGGATCGGCTGTCAGCAGTCAAGGCGTGGCAGGTGGTGCCCCGCTCCACACACCCCGTGCCTCTCGCTCAGTGTCCTTTGCACCCACATCCACCTTGCGAATGCCCGTGCGAACCGTGCGAATGAGGATCTGAAGTTGGTGCGCCACCACCGCCACCCGCAACAGCCATCGCCGGTTGCGCGGCATGACCCTTCGACTGGCAGCAACTGCCCGCACCATCGCCGGAGCCGTTCGAGTTCGCCGAGCCCCGCACGCCACCCGCGGCCTTGATGGCCGTCGCCGCCCGGATGCGCCGTTGGGCCACGGCAACCGCCGCGTCGTAGGAGTTGTTCATCGACTCGGCCGCACGAAGCACCTCAAGCATGGTGTCTTCGATCTTCGCCACCGCTTCATCGACATCCGCCTCGCTCCATCCCACATAGAGGCCGCCCAAGCGGATCACGCCACCGGCGTTGGCGATGAAGTCCGGCGCGTAGCAGATGCCGCGCGACTTGAGCAGCGCGCCGTCTGTCTCCGGGTTGAGGAGGATGTTGTTGGCGGTGCCGCAGACGATGCTGCACTTGAGGCCGTTGATCGTCGCGGCATCCAGGACGCCGCCCATCGCACATGGCGCGACGATGTCGACCTTCTGGTGAAACAGGTTGTCGTCATTGCCCAGCGCGACGCAGCCAAGTTCCTCCACCGCGCGCTTGATCGTCGGCACATGCACATCGGTCACCAGCACGACCGCGCCGGCTTCACGCAGGAACTTGGCCAGCTTGTAGCCAGTCGCGCCCACGCCCTGGAGGGCGACCGTGAGGTTGGAGAAATCGACGGGCTTGCCAAGGTGCTTGAGGCAGGCCTTCATCGAGTTGAAGGCACCGAGGCTGGTCCAGGGGCTGGGGTCGCCGCCGTGGCTGATCGTCTCGCCGCCCATGATGTACTTGGTCTCTCGGGCCATCCAGTCGCAGAACTGCGGGCTCACGCCCACATCCTCGGCCGCGACATACTGGCCGCGGAATGTCTCGACGAATCGACCCATCGCCAGTCCCTCGGCCTCCGTTGGCTGGTGGCCGGGCTTGGGAAGCAGGATGACGCTCTTGCCGCCACCCAGCGGAAGGCCCGCGACGGCGCTCTTGTAGGTCATGCCTTCCGAGAGTCGAAGGACATCGAAGACCGCCTTCTGGTCGTCTTCGTAGAAGAATCGGCGCGTGCCGCCAAGCGCGGGACCAAGCGTCGTGTCGTGCACGGCGATGATGGCGCGCAGGCCGGTGGCGTGGTCGCAATGGAAGGCCACGGTTTCGTGACCAAGTTTCTTCATGCCTGAGAGGACGTTCATGGGTTCTCCAAGTGGCGAAACTATAACTGGCGACAGGCAGCTGGAGCGCTTGTGACGGCAGGGGTTGGCGAGGCGGACCCGACCGAGGCGGCAGCCGCGCTGGTCGTCGCGCGGGGAACCTCGTGGAAGGAGCTGCCCGAGCCAAACTGCGGGATGCCGGTCTGGTCCATGACCCGGCCGGACCCGCGCACCGCCACCACGGGCGTGCGCTCGGGGATGGAGAAGTCCGCGTTGGGGATCGAGTCGATCCACGACATCACGCTCTCGCCACACGCGCGAGCAGCCTTGTCGTGGTTGTTGAAGAGGGCGCGAGTTTCCGCTTCGATCTGTTCGTTGGCAAACAGGCAGAACGTCCGCACCACGCCAAGGCGGTACGACTTCTCGGCCTCGGGGAGCGTGGAGTCCAGGTCCAGCTGCAGTCGCGAAAGGCTGCACAGCATGGCGTGGATCCACACCGCGACCATGCTGAGCCGGTACTGGATGAACTCGTTGGTCACCAGCGACTCCTCGTGCAGCTTGAACATCTGCTTCACGAAGTGGCCGTGGTCGCGGATGCGGAGCATGGCCTCGTCCATGAAGGGCTTGAGGCGCGGGTCCGTCACCGTGTGCTGCGGCACCGCGCGGCGCACACCCAGGAAGAGTTCGCAGCCGATGGCCATCGCCTTGATCGGCGCCTTAAGCGGATTGGCCTTCAGCGCCAGCATCCACTCGCCAAGCTGCTTGGAACCGTACGCAAAGATGAACGAGTGCATCACCTCGTTCGTGCCCTCGACGATGATGTTGATGCGGCTGTCGCGCCAGATGCGCTCGACGTGGTTCTCCGTCATGTAGGACTCGCCACCCATCGTCTCGATGGCGTCGTCCACCAGGCGGAACCCCATCTCGCTGCAGAAGACCTTGCACAGAGCCGTCTCCAGCATAATGTCCTCGTCGTCGCGGTCCAGGTACCCCGTCGTCATGTAGAGCATCGACTCCATCGCGTAGAGGTAGCCCGCGGAGCGCGAGAGCTTCTGCTTGATGAGGTCAAACTCGCCGATAGGCCGATCGAACTGGTAGCGGTACTTGGCCCACTTGCCCATCTGGCGAAATGCCGTCTTGGCGCCGCCCACCATGCCCGCGCTCAGCGTGCAACGGCCGAAATTGAGGCAGGTGAGGGCGACCTGCAAGCCTCGACCCTCCTTGTGGAGGAGGTTGGCCCTGGGCACCCTCACATTCGTGAACCGGATACGCGCCTGCCACGTGCCGCGGATGCCGCACTTGGAGCGGTTTCGGCTGAAGATGTCGACCCCATCCATGTCCGGCGTGCACATGAGCGCCGTGACGCCATCCTTCTCCTTGCCGGTCTTGGGGTCCTTGATGCGCTGCTTGGCCATCACGGTCAAGAGGCCACTGAGCGCGGCGCTGGTGGCCCACTTCTTCTCGCCGTTGAGGATGTAGAACTCGCCGCACTCGCTCAGCTGGCAGCGAGTCTCCTGGCTGCCGGCGTCACAACCCACATTGGGCTCGCTGAGGCAGAAAGCGCTCAGCCACTCCTTGGCCATCTGAGGCAGGTATCGCTTCTTCTGTTCGTCGTTGCCAAAGAGCATCAGCGCCTTGCAGCCGATCGATTGGTGCGCGCTCACCAGCACGGCGGTGGATCCGCACGACTCGCCGATGCGCTGGAGCGCCCGGTTGTAGGCGGTGATGCCGAAGCCGCCTCCGCCGTACTCCTTGCCGATGGTCATGCCCAGCACGCCAAGGTCAAAGAGGCGCCGGATCACCCACTCGGGAATGCTCTGCTGCTGGTCAATAAGGATCGCCGGGTGCTCGGTGCGCAGATACGCATCCAGCTTCGCGAGGAGCTCATCGCACCGCTTGGTCTCGGCCGCGTCACCGACTGGGTATGGGAAGAGCGCCGACTCCTTGAAGTTGCCCCAGAAATAGTTCTTGACGGGACCCATCGTGCTTGGGTCAGGCCCCAGCATGTCCTGGGCAGCCTCGATCTGCTTGCGGTCCTTCTCGGAGATGTTCTTGAGGTTCGCAAGGTTCGTGGACATGGCGGGTCGTTGAGGCTAGCGAAAGGGGAGTTCTGGATCGAGTGTGGTGAGACAGCGGTAGCGTGCGACGCCGGTTATAGGACTATTCCAAACTCTGGTTCCGTATGTTTATCGCTTCAGGAACGCATCCAGTTTGGCCCGCGCTGCCGGAGTGTGACGCAGTCGGACAAGGTGTTCCCGTTCCGCTTCGCAACCCGCGAGGAAGCCGCCCCGGAGACCTCGGATAACGGCGTCGACGACCGCTGCACCCGTTTCCGTGGCGGTCCAGGGGTTGGCACCTGAAGCATCAAGGGCCGCGCGGACAAGTTCGCGGCGATCGGCAGTTGAAATGCTCCGAGGCGTGTTCGGAGCTCCCAACTCGAGAGACATTCGCCGCAAGATCAAGTCACGCACCACCTCTTCCGCCGAGGCGATGTCCGCACAAGTCGCATCGAAGAGCCCCCCGGGCACCACATCGACATTCCACACCGTTCCTGTCGCCGTCGCCTCGAGCGCGACTCCCGGATCGATCCTCGCCGGAAGGCACTGCGTTCCGCCCCAGCCAGGACAGATTCCGAGTCCGCATTCCGGCAGTCCGACCTTCCAGGGTTTGGCACCTGCGGCCGGTGCCACCGCCACGAGGCAGTCGCAGTGCATCGCCAGCTCCAGCCCGCCTCCGAGGGCGCTGGCGTGGACCAAGGCGACGGTGGTGTAGGGGAGGGATGTGATCCTGCCAAATGCCCTGGCACCACGCACCAAGTAGGCGTGAAGCGAGGCATCGTCAAGGGCATCAATTTCAGCGAGGTCGGCCCCAGCAACAAAGACGCGCTCGCTCGACGATCTGACAATGAGTCCGATAACTGTTCTGTCTTCTGCGATCTTATTCAAACTGGAGTCGATCTCAGAGATGAGCCAGTTATCAAGCACAACGACCCCACCTCTTGGTTTTGCTGGATTTGGAACCAGCCAAAGTGTTGCGATTCCACTCGCATCATGTTCGATTTTGATTGAATCTGTTGTCATTTGTGTCGAAATTACTCAAAAACGAGTTGAATCAGCATCAGCATCCTCTCAGCGGTGGTCCAAACTTGCTTGATATCTCTCCGATCCAGCCGCCATCTTCGTCGATCCTCAGGAGGCTCGCGATCTGGATCCTTGGCCCACCTTTGCCGAGAGGCGTTGCTGCGCTTCTGGGCCCATGATGACCTCTGCGGAGAGTTCTGCCCCGCGAAGCACCGTCTCCGCCTGCCACGATCCATCCAGCTCGTTGAGCCATCGCTTCGTAACCGCGAGCGCCGCCCGCCCACCTTCTCGAAATTGAGCGGCCACCCTGCCGGTCTCTGGCTCCAATTCCTCCAGCGGCACGACTCGATCCACCAACCCCAACTCGCTGGCCCTTGTTCCGGTGATCGTCCCGCCCATGAGCAGCATGGCGCGGGCCCGACCGGCGCCAATCTTGCGGATGAGCCAAGGCGCGACGACCGCAGGGCTGATGCCCATGTCCACTTCCGGGTAGCCGAGTTTCGCCTCCGGATGCGTGATGGCAAGGTCGCATACCACCATGAGGCCGCACCCACCGCCGATGGCGGCTCCTTGGACTACGGCCACGCTGGGGCAATGGAGGTTGCGCAAGAGCACGGTGGTCTGCGCGAGTTCGCGAAGCATCGTTCCCATCGCGACCGGATCCGTCGCCACCCCGCGCAGGTCCATCCCGGCGCAGAACGCCTTCCCAGCACCCGCCAGCACCACGACCCGCGCCGACGGATCGTCCCGCACGGCCTCCAGCCTTGTGCGGAGGTCCCGCACCAGGTCCAGGTTCAGCGCATTCCGGGACTCGGGCCGATGAAGAGTGAGCCTGACGATGCCGTCAAGGTCGGTTCGATCCACGAGCATGACGAGACTCTACCGCTCGCCGGATGGCGTGACGCGCTCGAGGAGTTGCCGTGTCTCCATCACCTCCCACCCCTCCGGGCCCAGAACGCGGCCACCATCGACTGGCACTCATCCGACATCGCCGTGGCCATGCTGGCGTGAGTCGCCGCACCGGCCGTGGTGGGGTCCGCCGTCGCATCAAGTTCGTTGAGCCATCGCTTGGTGACACGAAGCGCGTTGGGCCCGCTGCCCAGCACGTGCTCCACCACGGCCGCCGTGTCAGCCGCCAGCGCCGCATCATCGATGCTCAGGTGGTGCACCAGGCCAAGCGTGTGCGCCGCTTCTCCGGTGACGAGCTCTCCACCCAGCGCCAACGCGCGCGCGGCGCCGCCTCCGATCGACCGAGCGAGAATGGGAAGGCTGACCGCGGGCGAGATCCCGATGCGGTGCACGGGGTAGCCAAACCGTGCGCTTGGCGAGGCGATCACGATGTCGCACGCCGCCACCAGCGCGCAGCCACCCGCCAGCGCGGGACCCTGCACGCTGGCGACCACCACGCACGGGAGCGAGCGCACGCGATGGGTGACATCGCCAAGCCGTTCCACCAGCTTGGATGCCAGGCCAGGATCTGCCGCGCAGGCACCCAGGTCAAAGCCCGCGCAGAACGCAGGTCCCTCCGCATCGATCACAAGCACCGTTGGGGTCGAGTCGGAGTGGCGGTGTTCAGCGACTCGCCCCTGGCCACGGGGAAGGTCGCTCCCCGGGCCACCGGTGCGCTCGATCGATTCGACCACCGATTCGAACGCATCAAAGAACGGGAGCCCCATCGCGTTACGAGACTCGGGGCGACACAGGGTGACGCGCACCGCCCGCGTGCCGACACCGGTGACTCGAAGGCATGGCGCGTGGAGCGTGTCGCCCATGGGGGCATTGTGCCATGGGCTTGGCGTCGGTGCCGGCGGAGCCGTCGGCCAACTGTCCAAGCCCAGCGTCGCCGCAGATAAACTCCATCCATGTCGCTGGAGCAGCCCACCCCCAAGGACGAAACGGCGTACGACGCCGAGACTGGGCTGACCCTACAGCTGGACATTGACAACCCCTCCATCCCGACGGCGGCGGATCGTCGCGCCACGGAGTTGGTCCAGCACACGATCGATGCGGCGGCGCTGGCCGACGCCGTCGAACAGCAGGAGCCCGCGGACGCCGCAGACACGCTGCACCTGCTCGCTCCGCGCGAGGCGACCGAGGTCGTCTCCGAGATGGAGGCCGATGCCGCCGCCGAGGCATTGGTCCACATGGAGGTGCCGCTGGCGCGGAGCATCCTGGAGGACCTCATCGAGGAGTCGCCGGACATAGCGGGCCGGCTCCTGGAGGAGATGGCTCCCGACGACGCGACGGACTTACTGCAGCAACTCCCGGCCCGCGAGCGAGATCGCCTGCTTGCGTCGATGAGTGCGTCGGGTGCGCGGCGCCTGCGCGAGCTGATGGTGTACCCGCCCGAGACCGCGGGCGGACTCATGACGACGGCGTACTTGGCGCTTCGAGATCACATGTCGATCGCCGAGGCGAGCGACTGGATTCGCGCGCATGCCGTGGCGGATTGGCAGGAGTCGCTCTGGGTGGTGGATCGCAAGGGCAGGTTGGTGGGCAATGTGCCGTTGCGGCGCATCCTTCTTGCGCGCGACACCGACCGCGTGGGCGACCTGGCCACCAAGGAGCTGGACGCAGTGCCTCCCGACATGGACCGCGAGGAAGTGGCGCGGCATTTCGAGAAGTACGACTACCTCTCGCTTCCCGTCGTGGATCCGGAGCAGCGCCTCCTCGGCGTCGTGACGGTGGACGATGTGATCGACATCATCCGCGCCGAAGGCACGGAGGATGCGCAACGCATGGTGGGTGCGGGCAGCAACGAGGCTGTGTGGTCCACGGTCGCCGAGAAGCTGCGCGGCCGGTTTCCGTGGCTCATCGTCAACCTCTTCACCAGCGCCATCGCCGCCATGGTGGTACTGGCCTTTGACGGCCTCATCGCGCAGATCGCGTTGCTCGCGGTCATCATGCCGGTGATCGCCAACCAGTCCGGCAATGCGGGGCAGCAATCTCTTGCGGTGACGCTCCGGGCCTTGGTGCTTGGACATGTCAGGCCCAAGCGCGCGATGGCGCATGTCACCCGCGAGATGATGGTGGGAGCCGTCAACGGCACCATCTGCGGCATCCTTGTCGGCGGCACGGTGGCCGTCCTCCAGGTGACGACGGGAGGGCAGTGGCATCTGGGGATCGTCATTGCCGTGAGCATGACCCTGACGCTCACCATCGGTTGCCTCTGGGGCGCCAGCCTCCCCATCATGATGGATCGGCTTGGGTTCGATCCAGCCACTGCGAGCACCATCTTTCTCACGATGGTGACGGACTCGCTGAGTTTCTTCGTCTTCCTTGGGTTGTCCAGCCTCTTCGCGCACTGGATCTTGCCGGGCACCTGAGTCATTGACGCGGGATCGGCCTCCCACGCTCAGTGTTATCGGACTAGCAAGACTCAATCAGACTCTGGTGGCTCTCGCGATCGATTCAGAAAGGATTCCGTATCTCCGGGCGAGCCAACACCTCTTCTCTTCCAACAGCCATGCCGCGAAGGAAGCCACTCATCCACGAACCCCTCGGTCTCACCTGGCGAACGGGTGTGACCTCTGTGTCTGGTCGGGTCGGTTGGATCGAGGGTCGATGCCGAGTCCGCGCCGAACGATCCATCGCAGCCAGATCAGCCACAGCTCCGGGCGGATCGGTTCTGAAGCCGGCGATCGGACGCGTGTACCTCATCGAAGCGCGGTCTGATCTGGTGCATGAACACCGTGACCTGTGTCGCGAGGGTCGGTTTCGATTCGAAGCACCGTGCGGGGAGTACCGACTGGTTCTTGACGCCTCGCATGTGAATGGCTGCGGGAGCTCCACCGAGCCGTTCCGCTGCTAGCCACCAAGAGATCACGCAACCTGCTGACGGGACCAGCAGGAGGCACGGGGTCAGCCGCCCTTCGTGGGCGGCTGGTCTCTTGTACGGGCACCCCACGAGTCCGGGAGCAATCGAATCCCCAACTTTCCAGCGGCTAGCACGGCCAGCGGCAGCAAGAGCATGCTCCCTGGCACGACGGCAAAGAAGGTCCCCAGCCCCGCCAGTCGAAACAAGTCCATCATCTGGGAGTTGGCGCGCGAGATCTCCTCGCGTGTGGCGTTGCCCGATGCGGCTCGGCCATAAATGGAAGCCATGTCTTTGGTCTGTTCGCCTTCGGTAGCGAGGAGGTCCCGCAACGTGTGGAATCCCGACTCCAGGTCTGCGCGGGGATTCCGAAGGATCACTGGCAGCGCGTCACCGTAGTCGCGGGAGGGATCAAGCGGCGTGGGGCTGGGACCAAACATCAGGAGAGCGTATTCGGAAGGTGGTTGCCACAACGGCCAACCACGATCTTGCTCTCTTCGTCATCCCTGAGCCAATGCACGCTCAGGCAAGTGTTGGCGTCGCGCGCGCCAAAGGTGTAGTGGTATTGCATCAAACGCGACTCACCCTGCCAGTGGACGCCATAGTGGCGGCGGTACTTCGATGCGCAGGTCTGCGAGATGCCGCGCTCTTCAAAGCCGAACTGCCGCATGCCTTCGCGAAACGACTGGTTCAACAGTCCGGCCGCCCACGCACGAGCGACCTTGTCCAGAGCCTTGAAAAACTCAAAGACCGCATCGGGGCGAAGGAAAGGGGACTCCTCGGCCGAGTCCTGGGCCGCGCGGGTGATCACGACGGGGCTGGTCGCGTCGGAAAAGAACTCCGCCCGCGCGGCATCCAGCGCGTCGGCGACGGTACGGAACCGCTGTGGTGCGCGGGGAGTACCCGCCGCGCGCTCGCGGCGGCGGGCCCGCCGCGCTTCCAGTTCATCGTGAAGCCCATGCGCGTCATCGATGGCGCGGGCACTCAACACCTCCATGCGCTCGTGGGCCGCCTCCACATCTCCAGGGCCCGCGTGGTCCTCGAGCCGCATGTACTTCGGAATCAAGATGCCGAGCGCTTCACGGTCAACCAAATCGCGAAGCGTCGTGTGGGCCTCGGTCTGCACGGGGCACGACTGCGGCTGGCACTCCCTCACGGCGTGCAGCGCGGCGTTCTGGAAGACCGCCAGTGACTGCGCGTAGAACTCGACATGCTTGCGAGTCGATCCCGATCCCTTGATGATCGCGTCGGCGCGCTGCGAAAGAAGTTCAGCCAAGGCATCGGCGGCGATCGCCATGCCGCGATACGACTCGTGTGCCAACAGGAGGGCCTTTTCCAGATCATCGCTGCCGCCAGAGGACTGCTCCACACGCAGTGCCGCGCAGCGGCGCCGCGCATGGTCGCGGAGGCATTCAAGCCGCCCGGACATCTGGGCGAGGAACTCGATCGCGGCCAGCGTGGCCGTGCCGGCGGACGGCTTGGCGGTCGCCACGCCGCCAGACTGTCCCGAGCCGCCCCTGCTCTCGAAGCGGGAGAGGAGCGCCTGCATCGCGCTGTCGCTGGAGGGAATGGGCGTCGTGTGGTCATCGGCGAGGTCGACCCCCTGGGACACATCGGCGATCACACCTGTGTCCGCAATCCCGGCAAGCGTCGATGCCACTTCCACCACGACATGCGGCAGGACCCATGGCGTGGGATCGGTTCCCTCCAGCCTCGCGGTCGTGCGCGCATCCAGAAGAGTGTTCGCCTCCTTGATGAGCGCCCGATTCTGGTCCACCCACTCCGCCAGCCTGGCCAGCAATCGCACCACCGGCGCCATGCCGTCGGTGGGGTCTGGTCCAGGGTTGGGTGCGGTGTCGCTCACAGGCTCACGAATATAGAACGAGCGGGCGGCGATTCAAGCGCCGTTGCACGAAATGACCCGTGGTCCCATCACGTGGCACCGTTAAAGGCACTATTTGATAGGACCACGATCGATTCACGTCACGCATAAGCCCGCACGCTCTCGCAGGTGCAGACCAGGTTGCGGTCGCCAAAGGGGTTGTCCACTCGGCTCACCGCAGGCCAGAACTTGAAGTCCCTGAGCCACGCGGCCGGGTACGCCGCCTGTTCGCGCGAGTAGGGTCGATCCCAGGCACTGCCACACACGACCGCTGCGGTGTGGGGCGCGTGCTTGAGCGGATTGTTGTCGCGGGGCAGCTGCCCGGTCTCGATCGAGGCAATCTCCCCCCGGATGGAAATGAGCGCCTCGCAGAGTCGATCCAGCTCGGGCTGGCTCTCGCTCTCGGTGGGCTCGATCATGAGCATGCCTGGCTCCGGCCACGACATCGTGGGTGCGTGGAATCCGTAGTCCATGAGTCGCTTGGCGATGTCGTCCACTTTGACGCCGGCGGACTTCTCAAATCCGTTGCAGTCAATGATGAACTCGTGCGCGCAGCGGCCGTGGGCATTGACATACTTGACGGGGTAGTGGCCCTTGAGTCGGCACGCCATGTAATTGGCATTGAGGATGGCCACCTCCGTGGCGCGAGTGAGTCCCGCGCCGCCCATCATCGAGATGTACATCCACGAGATGGGGAGGATGCTGGCGCTGCCGTAGGGAGCCGCGCTCACGGGACCGATCGCAAATCGACCGGCGTTCGCGGGTCGCACCACCGGGTGGCCCGGCAGGAAGTCAACCAAGTGCTTGGCCACGCCGATGGGACCCATTCCCGGGCCGCCACCGCCGTGTGGGATGCAAAATGTCTTGTGGAGGTTGAGGTGGCAGACATCGGCGCCGACATCGCCGGGACGAGTCAGGCCGACCTGCGCATTCATGTTGGCGCCATCCATGTAGACCTGCCCACCGGCGCCGTGCACGATGTCACACACCTCGCGAATCGTCTCCTCGAAGACTCCGTGCGTGCTGGGGTAGGTCACCATCACGCACGAGAGGTCCTTGGCGTGTTCCGCGGCGCGCGCGCGCAGGTCGGCGCGATCGATCTCGCCGTCGTGCGTGCACTTGACCGCCACCACGCGAAGGCCCGCCACCACGGCGCTAGCTGGATTCGTGCCGTGCGCGCTCTCGGGGATGAGGCACACGTCACGGTGCGACTCGCCGCGGTGCGCGTGGTACGCCCGGATCACCATGAGCCCGGCGTATTCGCCCTGGCTGCCGGCGTTGGGCTGGAGGGACACGCCCGCGAAGCCCGTGATCTCACCGAGCCACGACTCCAGCTGCGTGAACATCGACATCGAACCCTGCCACTGCGAGGCCGGCGCGAACGGATGGATGTTGGCAAACTCATTCCACGACACCGGCACCATCTCGCTGGTGGCGTTGAGTTTCATCGTGCACGACCCCAGCGGGATCATGCTGTGGCAGAGCGACAGGTCCTTCGACTCCAGCCGCTTGATGTAGCGCAGGAATTCCGACTCGCTGTGGTACGCGTTGAAGACGGGTTGCTGGAGCATGGCCCCGGAGCGGCGAAGAGGCGCAGGGATGGCCTCGCTCGCACAGCTGGTGGCGGAGCAGCAGCATCGGGCCGAGCCCGCATCGATCGTCGCGCCAAAGCACGCGGCGATGTCGACCACGTCCGCCGGGAGTACGGTCTCGTCCAGCGTGATGCCGATCGTGTCGTCGGCAAACTCGCGGAAGTTGATCTGCTTGACGGTGGCGGCGGTGAGCACGCTGGCCGATGCGCCGCCCTTGACCTTCACCCGGAGCGTGTCAAACCAGGTGTCGTTGACGATGGTGTGCCCGGCGGCCCGCAGCGATGCCGCAAGCGCGGAGGTCGCCGTGTGGATGCGCGCGGCAATCGAGCGCAATCCCTCGGGACCGTGGTAGGTGGCATACATGCCGGCCATCACCGCCAAGAGCACCTGCGCGGTGCAAATGTTGCTGGTGGCGCGGTCGCGCTTGATGTGCTGCTCGCGAGTCTGGATCGCCATTCGATACGCGGGGTTGCCGTTCACATCGCGGGAGATGCCGATGAGTCGACCCGGCATGCGACGCACATGGTCTTGCTTGGTGGCGATGAACGCGGCGTGTGGGCCGCCAAGCCCCATGGGCACGCCAAATCGTTGCGTGGTGCCGACGACGATGTCAGCGCCCCACGACGCTGGCGGGGCCAGGAGCACCAGCGCCATCGGGTCGGTTACGCACACCACCTGTGCGCCGGACGCGTGGATGCGCTCGGCGGTGGCGCGCAGGTCTCGCAGCGAGCCATCCGTCGCCGGGTACGCCAGGAGTGCGCCGCAGTAGTCGCCCGCGGCAAACGCCGCAGACTCTGGGCAACCGATGTCAAGCCGCACGCCCTGACCTTCCGCGCGAGTCATGAGGACGGCGACCGTCTGCGGGTGGCACGCAGTGTCCACGAAGAACGCTCGCTTCGCGGCTGGCACGATGCCCACGCACATTGTCATCGCCTCGGCGGCCGCGGTGCCCTCGTCAAGGAGCGATGCACCAGCGACGGCCAGCCCGGTGAGTTCGGTGATGAGCGTCTGGAAGGTGAGGAGTGCCTCCAGTCGACCTTGCGCCACTTCCGCCTGGTACGGCGTGTAGGCGGTGTACCAACCCGGGTTCTCCAGGACATTGCGCGCGATCACGCCGGGAGTGATCGTCCCGTGATAGCCCATGCCGATGTAGGAGCGCCACACCTGGTTGCGCGACGCTAGCGCGCGAAGCGCCGCGATCGTCTCTGCCTCGCCGCGCTCTGCGAACCCACCGGTGTTGGTCGGGTCGTCCATCGTGATCGGCGACTTGACCCGGATGAACTTCGGCATCGCCTCGTCCATGAGCGCAGAGAGCGACGATGCGTTGACCTCCACCAGCATCCGTTCCACCTCGGCAGGGCTTGGCCCCACATGGCGCCGCACAAAGGTGTCGGTGGGGGCCAGCGAGGCGAGCGATTGGGGCGAGCGGGTCATGGCGTCGGCGGGGGAGCGGGGGGCGGCGGAGGTGGGCATAAAGGGCGCGATTCTACGCGGTACGGCCCTCCCCTGATCGCTGGAAACACCGTGAATCGCGCTCACCCGCACCTCGCCTACGCTACGAGACCCATGCGCTCCACGACCCCGAACGCCGCCAAATCGCTCGCCCTCTGCATCCTCGCCGGAGGACTGCTCGCGACGCTGGCCGTGACGCTCTCGGCGGCACAGGATGCCGCGCCAACGGCAGCAAAACCCAAGGGCCAGATCATTCCCGGCACCGTCACCATCTACGACTACGACCCCGCGGCGGCCAATGGCGATGGCCACCTTCGGGAGTACCTGGAGAACCTCGGCACCGATGCCTCGCTGTGGTACCAGCATGTGATGACTCTCTCGAATCCGTTCTTCGAGGGTCGCGCGCCTGGATTGCACGGCCACGACATGGCCACCGAGTATGTGGAGTGGCACATGACCAAGGCGGGGCTCAAGCCCGGTTTTCCCAACCTGAACGCCGATGGAAGCGTGGTGGATGGAGGTGAGGCGACGAGTTCGGACTGGGTCAGCTACCGGCAGCCTTTTGAGTTGCCGGGCTCCGGACCGAAGGTCGTCACCAGCGAGGTGATCGCCAACGGGAATACCTTGGAAGCGGGCGCCGACTATGTCGTCCTTGGCAACAGTGGTTCCGGGACGGTCACCGCACCAATCGTGTTCGCCGGCTACGCGATCGACGAAGGCCAGGATGGCTACACCTCGTTTGGTGCTGGAAGCGACGCCGACCTCAAGGGCAAGATCGCGCTCATCTTTCGCTACGAGCCCGTCGATGCGGATGGCAACAGTCAGTGGGACAACCGTCGGTGGAGCAAGCACGCCAGCGCCGCGGCGAAGTTTGAATCACTCGCCAAGCGTGGCGTGGCCGGCGTGATCATGGTGACGCCGCCGGAGTGCCCGCGCGCGCGGAAGGGGATGGAGTCCACCGCCACCAGCCGCTTTGGCGAGCGACTGGATGTCCCGACGATCCAGCTGGATGGCGCGCAGGCCGACGCGCTCCTCACGAGTGTCGACTCGAAGGGTCGATCCCTCATGGACTTCCGCAAGATGGCGGACTCAGGCGAGGTGAAGACGATCACACTCGCGGCCAACAAGCCGGTCACGCTCAATGTGGAGACGACCAAGGGCGTCACGGAGACCGCCAACCTGGGCGGCGTGCTGCCAGGTTCCGGCGCGCTCGCGGACGAGTGGGTGATCGTGGGCTCGCATTACGACCATGTCGGCTACGGCTACTTTGGCGCCGACCCCCGCAACCGCGGCAAGCTGCACCCCGGCGCCGACGACAATGCGTCCGGCACCAGCGCCATGCTGGTCCTGGCCAATCGGATCGCGAAGGAGTACGCCGCCGCGGATGCACCGGCTGACAAGCGATCGATCCTCTTCATGGCCTTCAGCGCGGAGGAATCTGGCCTGGAGGGTTCCGACTTCTGGACCAAGCATCCTTCGCTCCCCACCGACAAGGTGAACGCAATGATCAACTTGGACATGGTGGGTCGATTGCGCAACCTGGATCTGGCGGTGGGTGGCACGGGCACCGCGGAGGGATTCATGGACAAGCTCACGCCGATCTTTGAATCGAGCGGCATGACCATCCGCGCGGACCCCAGCGGCCGAGGCCCCAGCGATCACGCGTCTTTTGACAAGGTCGGTATCCCGGTGCTCTTCCTGTTCACAGGCGTGCACGGCGACTACCACAAGCCCACCGACTTCGGCTGGACCGTGGACCCGCGCGGGGCCAAGCGTGTCATCGACCTCGCGGACCAATTGATTGACCTCGCCGCCACCAACACTCCAAAGTTCGTCTACACCAAGCCCGCGCGCGGGGCCGGGCAAGACCGGGGTCTGGCCAAGGTGCGCTTCGGCATCGCGCCCGCCTACACCGACTCCGGCAAGGGGCTCAAGGTGGAGGGCGTGAGCGAAGGCACCAGCGCCGCCGACGCCGGCATCAAGGAAGGCGATGTGATCCTCAGCTGGAACGGTGACGAACTCAACGGCGCTGGGGACCTGGCCACCTTCCTGCGCAAGCACGAGGTGGGCGATGTCGTGAAGCTCACCGTCGAGCGCGACGGCACGACCATCGAAGTGCCAGTGACGCTCAAGGCGTCGACGGCGCAGCAGAGTAAGTAAGTTGGTACCCCCCCACGGGAGGGATTTCACCAAGTCAGCGTCGCCAGCGCGAACGGCGTGAGCCCCGATCCAAGACAGCCATGCGCCATCGGCACAATCCGCAGGGATTGACTGCCCCTCCCCGGAATTTGGTGGAAAACTTGCGCATGGCGACTTGCACCCCACAGGTTCTCACGCCGGGCATCGCCCACAGGCTCCGTGCCAGACTCACGACGCTTCGGGTCGCGCTCGGTCGCGCGCTCGCCGCCGCGCTCATGGCGACCGTCACCGGGCTAGCCACCCCGCCCGCCGTCGCCGATGTGGCGTGGGGTCGCGAGCACGAGGAATCGGCGGCATGGGCGGCGGCGGGCCAGGCCACACCAGGAGGAGCGAACATCGCGGCTGGCTCGGACCTCGCGGGCGTCATCTTTGTGAACGAACTCATGGCGTCCAACATCAGCACGATCGCCGATGAACTGGGGGGCTTTGCCGACTGGATCGAGCTCTACAACGCGAGCGCCGCCACCGTGGACATCGGCGGAATCTTCTTGACCGATGACCAGCTCCTCCCCAGCCAGTGGGCGATTCCCGCCGGCACCACGATTGCGCCTGGCGGCCATCTCCTCGTCTGGGCCGACAATGACCCGGAGCAGGGGCCGATGCACGCCACCTTCAAGCTTTCGTCCACGGGCGAGACGGTGGCGGTATTCGATCGAGATGGATCGACGCTGATCGACCTTGTCGCGTTCCCCGCGCTCGGAGACGACGTGGCCTTTGGCCGTGTCGACGATGGTGGTGCGGCAGTGGAGGTGCTTGCTGATGCAACGCCCGGCTCATCCAATACGCCCACGCCGTGCCCCGCCGACATCAATGGCGACGGGGTGGTGGACGCGGCGGACTTGGGCGCTGTGCTTGGAGCCTGGGGGTCCGACGGCGGCTCGGGCGCCGATATCGACGGTGATGGAACGGTGGCTGCTGGCGACTTGGCCACTCTCCTGGGCGCGTGGGGCGGCTGTCAGTAGGTGTGGAGAGTTCGCGCCCCCTTCCCCCCTTGGTGCGGTGGAGATTCTCCCGGGATGGGGAAAATCCCACCGCCTCAGAGGCCTCTGGGCTTGCGAATACGCTGACGGGCAATGACCAGCACCGTGCTCCCGCTCCTCCTGGCACCAGTCCTAGGCTTGTCGACCGTCGCCGACTGGACCCTCGTCCCGGTCCCCGGAACGTGGGAGTCCGCCAGCCCCGCTCTCGCGGCCACCGACGGCACGGCGTGGTACCGCGCGTGGGTGAGGGTGCCATTCGACTGGGCAGGACGAGACCTTGCCCTCGAAGTTCGCGCCATCGACGACGCGGACGTCTCGTACCTGAATGGAGTCCTGATCGGCCAGAGCGGTGACTGCGAAACCGGCCGCACGGCGTGGAACGAGCCTCGTGCGTACACGGTTCCCGCCGCAATCGTCCGCCCCGGCACATGGAATCTCATCTCGATCAAGGTGTGCGACATTGGGGGCGCGGGCGGCATCACCAAGGGGCCAATCACGCTTCGCTGCGACCTCGGCGCGCTTGACCTCTCAGGGATGTGGGAACTTCGCACGGGAGACGATCCCGCGTGGAAGGAGCCTGGTTCCATCGAGTCCACCAACGCGGCCGGCGAGGCGTTTGCGCTCCAGTCGCACCCCGCGCCGGGCACGCCGCTTCGGCAGGTGTCGGCGTCCCGCGACGCCACACCGGAGGGGCATGTGCTCTGGTACGTCCAACCAGCCACTGCGTGGGTGGAAGCACTTCCCGTCGGGCAAGGCCGCCTGGGCGCGATGGTCTTCGGAGACCCCTTCCGAGAGCGCCTCGCGCTCAACGAAGACACCGTGTGGCAGGGGACCGACTCAGACATGCGATCCAAGAATGCCGCACAGTGGTTGCCGCAGGTGCGATCGCTTCTCCTGCAGGGTCGCATCAAGGAAGGTCAGGCGCTGGCGCAGGAGAAGTTCATGCAGCACCGTGACCCCACGCGGTCGTACCAGCCGCTTGCGGAGCTCATCATCGAGCGCGACGGCATGGACGTACGCGAGTATCGACGCGCACTCGACCTGGAGAGCGGCCTCGCCGTGGCTCGTTGGGCGGAACGCGACGACGCGTATCTCGAGACGGTGTGCGCCAGCAAGCCGGCCGATGTGATCGTGTATCGACTCCAGGCCTCGGGGGACGGGCCGATTGATTGCATCGTGCGGCTGACTCGCGCCAAGTCCTGCGATGAGTGCCCGCTTGAAGTCACCACCACGGCGAGCCAGGGTGAGGGTTGGATCACGCTGCAAGGAGCGACCGAGGCAAGCGCACGGGAAGGCGTGCGCTTCCGCGCCGACGCCGCGATACGCACGCGTGGCGGGACGGTGGTCAAGGTGTCGGATGCGGCGGGCGATGGGTTGCGAGTGGAAAACGCCGAGGAACTGCTCATCGTCATTGCCGCGGACACAGACTTTTCGCACGAATCGATCATTGAGCACGCCAAAGAGGTCGACGCAGCGCGCGATGCAGCGACCGACACAGCGCGCGCTCCGGTTGATGCGGGCTCAGCCTTCGCCACACTCGGAGAAGCCAACAGGCAGACCATCGACGCGGCACTCGCCAACGACGAGTTTCTCGAGCGCGACGCGGGCCTCTGGATGCGAGAGCGCATGCGTCGATTCACGCTGGATATCGGCACAAGCACGCCCGAACAGTCCGCGCTCCCGACGGACCGGAGGCTCGCAGTGCTCAAGTCTGCAGCGCCGGACTCGGAGGCGAGTTTCGACCCCGACCTCATCGAGACCTATGTGCAATACGGTCGTTACCTGCTGGTGGCCAGCAGCCAGCCAGGCGACGAGCCCGCCAACCTGCAGGGCATCTGGAATGACAAGATGCAGGCGCCGTGGAATTCGGACTACCACGTCAACATCAATCTCCAGATGAACGACTGGCACGCGGGGCCAGCCAACATCGCAGAGTGCTCAGTGCCGATCGCCGACCTGATGGATCGACTCCAGGCGCGCGGGCGCGAGACGGCCCGAAACCTCTACGGCTTGAACGGATGGGTGACGCACCATGTGACCGACCTCTGGGGACCCACGGTTCCCTCGGGGATCACGGTGTGGGGACTGTGGCCGTGGGGCGGCGCGTGGATGTGTCGACACCTCTGGGATCACTACGAATTCACGCAGGACAAGGAGTTCCTGCGCAAGCGCGCGTGGCCAGTCATGCGCGAGGCGTGCGAATTCGTGCTGGACTACCTGACGGAAGACCCGGATTCCGCCACGCTCGCTGAAGTGGCTGCGGGCAAGCAGCGGCAGCTCATCGGAGGTCCGTCGGCAAGCCCCGAGAACACATTTATCGCGCCCGACGGCTCGCACGCGGACACCGCGATGGGGAACGCGATGGACCAGGCAATCGCGTGGGACCTCTTCACCAACACGCTCGCTGCGGCGGATGCGCTGGGTGCCGGCGGTGATCGACTGATGGAAGAAGTGCGCGCCGCGCGGGCCAGACTGCGCCCGCCGACGATCGGCAAGGATGGCCGACTCCTGGAATGGCGTCCGGTGACGATGGATGTGAAAGGCGCGCCGACGGCGGTTGGGTTCGGCGAGGCCGAGCCTGGCCATCGACACATGAGCCACCTGTATCCGTTGCATCCGTCGACGCAGATCACCGTGGAAGAGACGCCCGCGCTGGTGGAAGCCGTGAGGAAGTCGCTGGCGTTCCGATTGAGCAAGGGTGGCGGGCACACGGGGTGGAGTCGAGCCTGGCTCATCAACATGAACGCGCGACTGCAGGATGGCGACGCTTCCGGCGATCACCTTCGCCTGATCCTCCAGAAGAGCACGCTTGGCAACCTCTTTGACGACCACCCACCCTTCCAGATCGACGGCAACTTCGGCGCCACCGCCGGCGTGTGCGAGATGTTGCTGCAGAGTCATCGCATGTGGCCGGTGCTTCCGCCGCTTCCGCCTCTTGCGGGCGACTCCAACCGTGCTCCAACCAAGGCGGACCTTCTTGAGCGCGGCCACATCCTTCACTTGCTCCCGGCGATTCCGAAGGACGGCCCTGATGCCTGGAAGCAGGGAAGTGTCCGCGGACTGCGCGCGCGCGGGGGGCACACCGTGTCGATGGAGTGGGAGGGCGGCCAGCTCACGGGTGCCGTGATCGATTGCTCTGGGACGGAGCCGGTTCGACTGCAGTTGCCGGAGGGGTTGCGAATCGTGGCGGCTGAAGATGCGGGTGGCGGCGATGTGCCGGTGCGATTTGAGCCCATCGACACCAACACGCCGGGACGTGTCGTGGGAGTGTGGCGACTTGGTCCGGCGGGGGCGCCGACACCGAAGGGGCAGGTGAATGTGTTTGTCGCGCCGCGCGACCCGCGCCGCGCGACCCGCGCATCCTCAGGCCCCAAGCAACTCACGACCCTTTGGATTGGTGCGCCCGCGACAGGTTCATGATCGAACGGAAGATCTCCGCCGTGGCGTCGGGGTCCAGGCCGACAGCCGCCGCTTCCTCGCGCCGTGCCGCCAACAGTTGATCTTCCCGCCGCGGATCACGCACGCCTCGGCCCACTGATGCCTTCGCGCGCACCGCACGCATCGCCAACTCAATCCGCTGGGTCAACATCCGCAGCAACTCCTGGTCCAGCGTGTCGATCCGCTCGCGAATGTCTCGGAGCAGGGGCTGGGGCTCGTCAGCCTCCGGAAGTCGTAGCGCAGCCGGCTCCTCATGCGCGCACTCGCCAGGCTGGGGCGCAGCACGCAGCGCCGCATCCGTCAGCTGCAGTGCGTCAAGCAGTCGAGCCCGCGCGTCGTCGGACCACGGGTTTTCCCGATGCAGCGTGGCAAAGAGTTGCCCCGCGTCGGCGCGCGCCGTCTGCACCGTGCGCGCGATGCCGCCCACCGACGGCGGCACCCAGTCGCTCTCGATGTCAAAGCCGCAGTCGAGAAATCCCTTCGCCACGAAGAAGGCCAGCGCGTGGCTCTGCGCCATCAAGCGGTCGTGCGACTCCGGGTCCATTCGACGCGTGTCGCATCCAAAGTCGCGCCAGAACGATTCGGCTCGATCCGCCGCGCCGGGGCCAGACGGATGCGGGCAGATGATCGTCCGCAGCGGACGCTCACCCAGCGCCAGGCTGAGCGGGCCAAAGAGCGGGTGCGTCGCAGCCCAGGGGATGGCGGAGCCGAGCGCGTGCTCCAGCGCCGCAACCGGGCCACCCTTGACGGACCCAACCTCCACCACCAAGTGCTTCGAGGTGAGATGCGGTCGAACTGAAGCCAGCGCCGTTGCCGTGGCAGCGACTGGCACCGACAACAGCACAATCTCCGCGCCGGCAACCGCTGCCGCCGGCGTGGCGGCACAGTACGGCTCCGGCACGGTGGCGCGAGGGTCCCACGCGCGCACGGATCGGCCTGTTTCGGCCAGGCGTTCGCCGACTGCGCTTCCGAATCGACCCCACCCGATGACGGCGACAGGCGTGGAGTTTGGAGCAGTGTCGTTCATGCGGCGATCCGTGGCAGGCTATCGGACGGGGATTGCCCGGAATGACCCTCGCCCGCTTGCCACAACTCAGATTTGTGCGATGCTGTCTCCATGCACCGCCACGCACTCACTATCGCACTCACCATGGCACTGTCCATGCCAGGGGTCTCCGTGTTCGCGCAGGGCATCGAGGAAACCCTCGTCTTCCAGCAGAGCGTCAACAGCTACAACGCGACGCAGGACACATGGATCGACGAGGACTATCCAAACAGTTCCTACGGCGGGGCGTCGACCAAGTGGTGCGATGACGACACCGCCAACAGCATCTGGAGCGACTACGCAGGGCAGGCGTTGCTTCGATTCGATGACATGATGGGCGACGAGTGGTGGCAGATTCCGGCGGGCAGCCAGATCGTGAGCGCCACGCTGGAAGTGCATGTGGTGGAGGACAACGACTCGCCATTCTGGACGCCGACGGTCTATGTCCACCAGATCACTCGCAGCTGGGACGAGGGCAGCACCTGGAACTCACTCGGCAGCGGCCTCAGCGTGCCAGCCGACATGATGGGCCACTTTGCCACCTTCACCAGTGACAACGAGCCCGAGGACGCATCGCACCGGGCGATCGGCGTGACCGCGCAAGTCAACGACTGGTTCCACGGCGGCGGTGGCACCGGTGCCGCCAACTGGGGATTCGCCTTCATCTTCGAGAACATCGATGGCAACGACGACGGCATCGAGATTGCCTCAAGCGAACACGGCTCGGTCGGCATTCGACCCAAGCTCAGCGTGACCTTCATCCGTCCTGCGCCGCCGCCACCACCACCGAACGACCCCGGCGACCTCAACGGCGACGGCTTGGTGAACGCCGCAGACTTGGCGATCGTGCTGGGGAAGTGGGGGACCACCGACCCACTCGGCGACGCCAATGGCGACGGCCAAGTTGACGGCGCCGACCTGGCGATGGTGGTTGGGAACTGGGGGTAGGTTTTTCTTGTGGTCTGGGAAGTTGGTGAGAATCGACCCCTCAGGGGCCGATTCTCACCAACTTCCGAGAGTGCGCAGACCGCTCCCGACAGAAGCTCGCGCCCCAGGATCAACCGAGGGCTCCCCACTCAATCCCACCGGAACACGCCCTTCTTCCAGGCGTAGATGTAGGCCACGACGCTGGTGCCCACGAAGAATGCCATGCGCGCCAGGTAGAGCTTGGCCTCGGCGCTGCCGGGCTCCAAGTCCGCAAACGCGACCGCCCAGGGGTACAGAAAGATGATCTCGACATCAAAGACCAGGAAGGTCATCGCCATGATGTAGAAGCGGACATTGAACCGCTTCCGCGCGGAGTCCCACGGATTCATCCCGCTTTCGTACGCGATCGCCTTCACGGTGCCCTCGGTGCTGGGGCCGATGAGCATGCTGGCGATGATGTTTATCGCGCAAAACCCGATCACCATCACCACCACCAGTGCCACGGGCGCATACGACTGCAGACTGTCGGCGGCCAGCAACACGACAGGCTGGATCGACGCGAGGGGCAGGACATGGGAAACCATGGGGCGCGGAGTCTAGTCTCCACGCCTACGACCATGCCCGCGCCACACCCCGCGCCACACCCCGCGCCACACCCCGCGCCCATCACCATCGTCAGCGGCCTGCCACGCTCTGGTACCAGCCTCGCCATGCAGATGCTGGTTGCTGGCGGCCTCGCACCGATGGCCAGCGCGCCGCCGATGCCGACAATCCTCGCGGCTATCTATTGATAGGACTTCGCTTTTTGAGCGTCGCAGGCGTGTATCGCGCGCACACGTCCTCGGCAAGTGCGCAAGAAATTCCGCAGCATTTTG
>JAQCEQ010000014.1 GCA_027618565.1 Planctomycetota bacterium
GACCTCTTTCGTCTGCTCCCGCCCCGCCCCACCCCGCCCGCCCATTATGTCATTCGACGCGTCCCAGATATCCGATCGCGATCGCGTCCTCGAGGCCTCCGACCTTGTGGCGGTGGTTAGCGATGTGGTGCCGCTCAAGCAGCGCGGGCGCGAGCATGTGGGCCTCTGCCCATTCCACGACGACCACTCTCCCTCGATGTCGGTCGTCACCCACAAGGGGAACGCCTTCTACAAGTGCTTCTCCTGCGGCGCCGGCGGGAACGCCATTGACTTCATGATCCACTTCCACCGTATGACCTTCCGCGAGGCGCTGGAGGCGCTCGCGAAGCGATTCGGCGTGGTGCTCACCGGCACGGGTTCGCAAGGCGGTTCCCTGGCGCCCATTCGGCGTGCCCTGCAGATCGGCCTGGAGTGGTACCGAAAGACGCTTCTGGAGGATGACGGCCGCGATGCGCGCGAGGCCATCGCCGCCCGGCACATCTCCAAGGACATGGTGGAACAGTTCCAGTTGGGAGCCAGCAGCCCCCGCCGCGACCGGTTCGTGTCGGCGATGCGGCGGCGCCTGGAGTCGGAACGCGACGCAGGACGGCCGATCACCGAGCAGGCGTTCATGGATGCTGGCTTGGTGATGGACGGCCGGGACGGGCTCCGCGACGCCTTTCCGCATCGCCTGATCTTCCCGATCCTCAATGAGTCGGGCGACCCCATCGCGTTCGGGGCGCGCCGCCTCAATGATGCCGAAAACCCGAAGTACCTCAACAGCCCAGAGAGCCCGCTCTTCCACAAATCCAAGGCGCTCTACGGCATCCATGCAGCTCGCGCCGCGATCGTGGAGGCCAAGGTGGCCGTCGTGACCGAGGGCTACACCGACGTGATCGCCTGTCACCAGGCGGGGATCCGCAATGTCGTGGCCACGCTCGGGACGGCGCTCACGACGGAACATGCTCGCGCGCTCTCCCGGCTGGCTGACCGTGTGGTCCTCCTCTTCGACGCCGACGACGCCGGGCGCAAGGCCGCTGACCGCGCGACCGAAGTCTGTTTCCGCGAGAGGGTGGACATCTTGATCGCCACGATCCGGGGTGGCAAGGACCCGGACGAGTTGCTGCGCCAGCCGGACGGCATTGTTGCGATGAGGGAGACCATCTCTGCGGCGCGCCCCGCGCTGGAGGTGGCGGTCTCCTCGCTCCGGGACCGGCTGGCCGCCTCCACGGGTACCAGCGACCGCCAGCGCGCCATCGAGGACCTGCTCCAGCGCCTGGTCCAGTGGGGCCTCAACGACGCCGAGCCCATTCGGCGCGGACTCCTTCTGGATGACCTGGCGCGCGCGACCGGGCTTCCGCGAGTCACGATCGAGGAGGGTATCGCTCGGTTCCGGACGGCTGCCCGTCCGTCGCCGCGCGTGGCGACCCAGGTGAAGCTCGATCCGCGACTGGATGGAAGCGAGGCGATGCACGGCCGCGCGCAGCGGATCGCTGAAGAGGACCTGCTGGTGTCCATGCTCATGGCGCCGGCGGCGTGCCTCGGCTCCTTCGCCAGCCCTGACGGGGAGACGGCGTCCCTCGCCGAACTCCTCGATCCCGCTGCCTTCGGCGAACGCCCGTTGGCTCAGCTCTACGCGCGCATGCTGGAGCGCATCGAGTCGGGGCGTGAGCCGGCGGTCCAGTACCTCCTGGACGAAGTCGACGGTGGACAGCGAGTCCTCTTGCTCAACCTGGCTGCCAAGGCTGCGCAACGCGCCGAGCTCAGTGAGCTGGCGCGCGGACATGGGGCCGACCCGGGGGCGGCGTCGACGGGACGCGAACCCATCGCGGATTCGCTGCGTACGGTTCTGCTTCGATTGCAGGCGCCCGATGGCACGGGGCGTGCATCGGGCCCGAACGGAGTTGCTGCCACCCTCACGCCCACGGACGCACAGGCCCGCCTGGACGCCATCCGCCACCAAGGGCACCGGCCGACCGCGATGACGGTCATCGACCACGCGGCGGAGATCCGCCCTCGCTAGGCCCTGGCCGAACCCGACTCCCACCACGCGCTACCCTCCTCTGACACCCTCCAACACCCCACGCCAACCATGTCAGCCCCAAACTCCGCCCCTGTTTCCTGGTCCTTCCACCGTGTCCGTACGCTTGAGCTTGACTTCGAGCAGTTCCCCGTCATCCGGGATCTCTGCGAGTTTTCCCGCCAGCGCGGCTTTGTCTCGTGCGAGGAGATCAATACCTGCTTCCCGGACGAGTTCGTGGAGTCAGAGTCGACGGCCGTCGACCAGATCATTGCCCACTTCCGTAGCCATGGCGTGGAGATCCTGGATCACCGCGAGGCGATGCGCCGTGGCGTGCCGATGTTCGAGGCTCCGCTCCAGACCAACCTCAAGTTCATCCGCGACGACCAGCTGAAGGCCCGGCGGCGTCCCGACCACGAGAAGAAGAAGGCTGAGGCTGCAAAGGCCGCCGAAGAGGCACCCCTGCCGCAGGCGCTGGTGGAGCTGGACGAAGAGGAGATCCTTGACGACGCCGACATGAACAGCGCCGTGCAGGAGGCTCTCGCGGAAAAGGGTGCGAAGCGGATCGATGACCCGATCCGGATGTACCTCACGCAGATGGGCAACATCCCGCTGCTCACCCGCGAGCAGGAGATCCGGCTGGCGAAGAAGGTGGAGATCTGCCGGCAGATGTATCGGCGGCTGGTGCTGGAATGCGACTACGCGGCGCAGCTGGCCCTGGAGATCTTGGGCCAGGTCCACGACGGGGCACTGCCCTTTGACCGCACGATGCGCATCTCCACCGCCATGGAGAACCACAAGGAAGTCATCGCCGCGCGGATCCGCCCTGAGATGAATCCAGGGACGATCCAGAAGCTGATGGAGCTCAACCATTCGGACTGGGACACCATCGCCGCAGCGGAGGACGACTCCAAGCGCACGGAGCTGCGCGGGCTGATCCAGTCGCGCCGGCGCAAGATCGCCACGCTGCTGGAGGAGTGTTGCCTCCGGACGGGGAAGATCCAGCCCATCATGCGCAAGCTCCAGGCGATCGCACGCAAGATGGCGGAACTCAAGACGCTCTTGGAGCGTGCCGCGAAGAAGCCGACGCTCTACGACCCCGAGGATGTGCAGGTCATGCGTGACGAGTACGCGGGTCTCCGCGACCTGGTGCTGGAGGAACCGACCGAACTCTCCGCGCGGCTGCTCCGCCTCCAGCGCGTCTTTGACGACTACGAGCAGAGCAAGCGCGAGCTTGCCGCCGGAAACCTGCGGCTGGTCGTGTCCATCGCCAAGAAGTACCGCAACCGCGGCCTCCCCTTCCTGGACATCATCCAGGAGGGCAACACGGGCCTCATGCGCGCCGTCGACAAGTACGAGTACATGCGTGGCTACAAGTTCTCGACGTATGCGACGTGGTGGATCCGCCAGGCGATCACCCGCGCGATCGCCGACCACGCGCGGACGATCCGTGTCCCGGTCCACATGATCGAGACGATGAGCCGCCTGCGCAACATCCAGAAGCACCTCCTGCAGCAGTTCAACCGCGAGCCCACGGTAGAGGAGATCGCCGTGCAGGCCAAGATGCCGGTGGAGGAAGTGCGCCGCGTCATCAAGATCTCGCGCCACCCGATCTCGCTGGATCGACCCGTGGGCGAGAGCGAGGACTCGCACTTCGGTGACTTCATCGAGGACGAGCGCCAGGAGGCGCCAAGCTCCAGCGCCGGCAGCGAGATGCTTCGCCAGCGCATCAACGATGTCCTCATGACGCTCTCCTACCGAGAGCGCGAGATCCTCAAGCTCCGCTACGGCATCGGAGACGGCTACACCTACACGCTCGAGGAAGTGGGGCGGATCTTCAAGGTCACCCGCGAGCGCGTGCGCCAGGTGGAGTCGAAGGCGTTGCGCAAGCTGCAGCACCCCACCAAGCGGAGCCGCCTGATGTCGTTCCTCCACGAGGAGAACGCCGAGGGCGCGGAGACCGTTGCCACCGCGGTGCCGCTGGACGACCAAGGGCTGGAGTGAGCCATCGAGCAGGGCCTGCGCCCGCGCCGCGGCTACTCCCGCGGCGAGCCCCGCGGCGCGGTGCCGATGGACACCATTCGCAGGTCACAGTACTCGAGGATTCCCTCGGGACCACCCTCTCGTCCCCACCCGGACTGCTTGACGCCGCCGAACGGCGCGACTGCGCTTGAGGGAAGTCCATCGTTCACCCCGATGACTCCTGCCTCAAGGCGGCGAGCGAGTTGGTCGGCGCGCGAGGGATCACCCGTGAAGACATAGGCGGCCAGGCCGTAGGGCGTGCCATTGGCGATGTCGATCGCCTCGTCCTCGCTCCCAAACGACGCGATCGGTGCCACGGGTCCGAAGGTCTCCTCCGCGAAGCAGTCGGCGGCGGTGGGCACGCCCTTGAGGACGGTTGGTGCGTAGAAACGGTCGCGGCAACCATCGACGCGGACGCGATGCCCGCCGGTCGTGATGGTGGCGCCGCGGGCGATCGCGTCGGCAACCTGGGCCTCCACCCTGGCCATCGCACCATCGTCGATGAGCGGGCCGACCTGCACGCCGGGCGTCAGGCCATGCCCGACCCTGAGCGACGTCGCGGCGGCGGTCAGCCGGTCGGCGAAGTCGTCGTGCAGGCGATGGTGGACCAGGATCCGGTTGGCGCAGATGCAGGTCTGCCCGGCGTTGCGGAACTTGCTCGCGGCGCACTGTTCGACCGCCAGGTCCAGGTCGGCGTCCTCGAGCACGATGAAGGGTGCCAACCCTCCCAGCTCCAGCCCCAGGCGGATGACGCGCCTGGCACTGTGCGAAATCAGGAGCCGTCCCACCGCGGTCGAGCCCGTGAACGAGACAAGCCGCGTGCTGGCGTGGCCAAAGACCCGCTCCGCAAATCGGGCCGGGTCGCAGGTGATCACCTGCACGACGCCTCGCGGAGCCCCCGCCTCCACCGCCAGTTCGGCCAGCGCGATGGCGCACAGCGGCGTCCGCTCGTCGGGCTTCACCACCTGTGTGCAGCCCGCCGCAAGCGCAGGCGCCAGCTTGCGGGCGATCATCGCGAGCGGGAAGTTCCACGGGGTGATGGCAGCCGTGACTCCCGTGCCCTGCGCCAAGACCCTCAAGCGCTTCCCTCCGGGGAGGTCCGACTCGCGCAGCGGCCCGTCAAGGAGCGCCGGTGCCACGGCCGCGGCGTTCTCGAAGAACCCGGCCGCGTACGCGACCTCCCCCATCGCCTCCGCGACCGGCTTCCCCTGCTCCCGCGTCATCAGCGTGGCAAGCCGGTTGGCGTCTCGTCGCAGGAGGAAGCCGATCCTGGACACCACGGCGGCGCGGGCGTGGGCCGCAGTGGATCGCCATCCGGGCAGCGCGGCGGCCGCCGCGTCAAGCGCGCGGTCGATCTCGCCGCCGGTGCAATCGGGCACTTCGGCCACGAGTTCTCCGGTCGCGGGATCCTCAACGGCGATGGCGGTGGCGTCCGGGCGAGTGGCGACCCACTCCCCATCGATCAGGCACTCGGTCCGCATCGTGGGCATCGGACGAGTCTAAGTCCCCGCTTCCCTACACTCCTCGCATGGCCAAGGCAGTCGTCGATCCCAATGAACTCCGCCGGTTCGCGAATGACCTCAGGAAGTTCAATGCCGATGTTCAGGGCGGCGTCTCCCTGCTGAGTGCGCGCATGGGCGGGCTGGCGCAGACCTGGCGAGATCAGGAGCAGACCAAGTTTGCGGAGGAGTTCGACGCGACCGTCAAGGTCCTCCAGCGATTCGTGAAGTCGGCTGACCTCCACATCCCTTTCCTGCTGCGCAAGGCGGATCGGATCGACGACTACCTCAATCAGCGTTGATCGATGTCCGGAGCACGCGTCCGATCGTTTGAAGTGCTGAGCCAAGCCAAGGTGGCTCTGGTGGACCTGCGTGACCGGCTCGGCACCGGGATCTCGGAGGCGACCAGCGACCTGGAGCGCTTTGGGCAATGGCTGGAGGGCGACCTCCCCCGGGAGCTGGCGTCGCGGCTGCGCAAGCAGGAGGAGGAAATCGTCATGGCCAAGAGCACCCTCTTCCGCAAGGAGTTGGTGGTGAGCGCCAAGGACAGCAAGCCTTCGGTGGTGGACGAGAAGAAGGCGCTGCAACGCGCCATCCAGCGAGCGGAAGACACGCGACAGCGCCTGGCGGCGACGAAGAAGTGGGCGATCGCGTTCCAGCGAGAACTCCAGCTCTTCCGCGGCGCTGTCACGGGGCTGCAGGGCGCCGTGGACCATGACCTCCCGATGGCGGTCGCGGTGACGGGGCGGATGCTGGTTGCGCTGGAGCGGTACGCCGCGGAGCGCGCGCCCGACCTCCAGAAGGTGTTTGCCGACGCGGAGCGCGATGCCGTCCCGGAGGGAGTGGAGTCGGGAAGCGAGGAGCGCCTCCCCTCCATGCGTCGAGGCAGCCAGGAAGGGCAGCACGACGATGCCTCCGGCGAGGCCGCACCATGAGCGCACACGGTGCCAAGGCCAAGTTGCAGTTGGCGCTCAAGGACTTTGAGACCAAGTGGCACCAGCTTTCGGAGGTGTGGGACGACCCCGCGAGCCGGGGACTGAATGCCAAGTACATCGATCCGCTCCACGACCGGATCCGGCAGGCGATCGCTGCCCTGGAGAAGATCTCCGAGGTGCAGTTGAAGGCGCGGCGCGAGTGCACGCCGGAGTCCTGACTGGCTTCTCCGGGGATCTCTACACTCCACGGCGTGCCGCTGGACTTGACGCGCGATCGTGAGCCGAGTTTCACCGAGGTCGAGAGGCGGCTCCACGCGCTCCTGACGGAGGCCGGCAGTCGATTGGAGCGTGACCGGCGGGACACCGCGCAGCGGGTGGACGCCCTTCGAGAGTCAGAGGAACTCGAGCACTCCAGGACGCTGGGAACCATCCGTTCGACCGCTGAGGCGGTCATGGGAGGCGCGGATGAACTCCGGGACCGGGCGGTGGCGTCGGCGGAGGCAAGGTACGGCTCGCGGCTCCAGAAGTTTCAGGAGCAGGTGACGGAGCGCGCAGAACTCCTCAAGTCGTCGGCGGCGGACGCCGTAGCCACGGCCAAGGATCGATACGAGAAAAAGGTGTGGATCGCGGAGAGCCTCTTTGAGGAACAGGAGCCACTCCCCCGGATCCGATTCGAGGAGTCGCAATCACGGGCACGCGAGGCGATGGAGCAGGTCCATCGCGTCCTGGAAGACCTGGTGACCTATGTGCGCGGATGCCGACAGCAAGTCCCGCCTCGTCCCGTCGTGGAGGGAACACTGTCCGATCCCGAGGCGATCATCGCGGAATCAGGCCAGTGGCTGGTGGATTGCCTTCCGCGCATCCGCTCGCACCGGCTCCCGAAGTTCCTGCGTGGCATCGTGCCCGCCGTCATTGTGGTATCCATCATCACGCTCGGGGGGACCGTCGGTTGGCTGGCCAACCTTGCGGTGGGGCACCACCAGTTTGGCGAACCGCTGAACGAGCTCCTCACCGCCGGCACCCGTGGCGCACTCATCGGCGCGGGTTCCAGCACGCTGCTGGCCGTCATCGTCATCCTGTTCGTGGCGATCGCGGTCAATCGTCGCCTCTCGGCCGAGTTGCAGGCGGCGTGGACGCATGCAGCCCGCGCCGAGGCCGCGTTTGACCTGTGGATCAAGAGGAATGCGGCCGCCCGGAGGGAAGCCGAGGCGAGGATCGTCGTGACGCGGGACGAAGCGCTGGCGGCTGCGCATACCCAATATGCCCCCGTCGAGGCTCGGGCGTCGGAATCCAAGGAACGGGCCTTTGCCAAGCTCAAGGCCCTGCGCGAGAAGGAAACCCGGAGCCTCTCGGAGGTGCGGGAGCGGTCGCTTCGCGAGGCGCTCCTGGTCCACGCGGCGCAGGTGGCGGACGCGACGCGACAGCGTGACGAGGCCCAGGCCCACGAGCTCGCCAGGCACCGCAGCGCGGTGGAGACCATCAATGCGCATGAACGGGAATCGATCGCCGCCATGGTGGATCGGTGGTGCGCCGCGAGAAACCAGGCACAGGCCGATGCCGACGGGCTGGCGGACGGGACACGCGCGCTGCGCCGCCCGTGGTCGACGCTGGAAGGCGACTCCGCCCTCGCCGCGCGGTTCGCTCCCGCCATCCCGTTTGGCGCATTCGTGATCGACGGCACCGAGATCCCCGGTTGCCGCACTCCCCCGGGAGAGCTGGCGTGGCGTGACGGTGCGCCTCCACGGCTGGAGTGCGCGGCGACCCTGTGTTACCCGCACAAGGGCGGCCTGTTGATCGAGTCTGGAGCCGAGGGGCGCGATGAGGCGTTGCTCTGCCTGCAGGCCGCGATGATGCGGCTCCTCACGCTGATTCCTCCAGGAAAGGTCCGATTCACGATCCTGGATCCGGTGGGGCTGGGCCAGGGATTCGCCGGATTCATGCACCTGGCGGACCACATGGAGGCCCTGGTCGGCGATCGGATCTGGACCGAGACGCGGCACATCGAGTCGCGGCTCACGGAACTGACCGAGCACATGGAGACGGTGATCCAGAAGTACTTGCGCGATGAGTTCCCCGACATCGAGTCGTACAACATCCAGGCCGACGAGATCGCGGAACCGCTGCGCTACCTTGTGATCAGCGACTTTCCCACGGGATTCAACGAGGTGGCCGTCCGCCGGCTCAACAGCATCGTGGAGAGCGGGGCACGGTGCGGCGTGCATGTCCTCCTCCTGCGCGATGTCCGGGCGTCCCTGCCGACCGGGACCGACCTGGAGATCCTGCGTTCCCGGCTCACGCGCGTCGAGCACAAGGATGGCATCTGGCGTTGCCTGGAACCCGGGATCGAGATGCTGCCCTTGCACCTGGATGTCCCGCCGGACCCGGAGCGGTCCATGGACATCGTGCACCGGGTGGGTCGCGCCGCGAAGGCCACCTCGCGAGTGGCGGTCCCCTTCCGGATGATTGCGCCGTCCGAGGCCGAGATGTGGACTCGCACGACGGAGAAGTCTCTCGCCGTGGAGCTGGGGCGGACGGGAGCCACGCGGCTGCAGCAGCTGACGCTGGGCCTCGGGACGGCGCAGCACGCCCTCATCGCCGGCCGCACGGGTTCGGGCAAGTCGACGCTCCTCCACGCCATCATCACCAACACGGCACTGTGGTACAGCCCGGATGAAGTGGAACTGTGGCTGATCGACTTCAAGAAGGGCGTGGAGTTCAAGACCTACGCCACCCACCGCCTCCCACACGCGAGGGCCGTCGCCGTCGAGACGGACCGCGAGTTTGGGCTGAGCGTGCTCGCCGGGTTGGACGCCGAGATGAAGCGGCGGGGGGAGAGCTATCGCACGATGGGCGTGCAGGACCTGGCGGGCTATCGACGTGTATGCGCACAGCCACTCCCGCGCGTCCTCCTCATCGTGGACGAGTTCCAGGAACTGTTCGTCGAGGACGACAAGCTGGCCCAGGATGCGGCGATGCTGCTGGACCGATTGGTGCGGCAGGGCCGTGCGTTTGGCATGCATGTGATCCTCGGTTCGCAGACCCTTGGCGGCAGCTACGCGCTTCCGCGGACCACCATGGGGCAGATGGGCGTGCGGATCGCGCTGCAGTGCAATGAGGCGGATGCTTCATTGATCTTGAGCGACGACAACCTCGCCGCGCGTTCTCTCTCGCGCCCCGGCGAGGCGGTCTACAACGACTCGGGCGGACTGCTCGAGGGCAACAGCCCGTTCCAGGTGTGCTGGCTTGAAGAGGAGGATCGAGACCGGTACCTGGAATTGACTCGTTCCACCTGTGCGGCTCGATACCCCGACCGGCCGGATCGGCTGGTGGTCTTTGAGGGCAATGCCCCCGCCGAGTGGCGAGAGGATCGACTCTCGCTGGTGGTCGCGGCCGACGCGGCTCATGCCGCCGACCGGTCCAGGCCCGGCGTGCGCATCTGGCTGGGCGATGCGGTGAGCATGAAGGAACCGACGAATGTGCTCTTGCGCCGCCAGAGCGGGAGCAACATCGTCATCGTCGGCCAGCGCGACGAGGCTGCGCTGGGGATCTCCACCGCCGCCCTGGGCAGCGCGGTGCTGGCGTGTGCGGCGCAGCGTGGTGCGCTGCGCGTGGAGGTGATCGATGGGATCGCCCCGGATGAACCGGATGCTGGGCGACTGGCCGAGTGGCATGCGCGGATTGGGCTGGAGGGTTCGGTCAAGCCGCCGCGTGGTGTCGCCGGCGTCCTCGCCGAGCTGGCAGACCTGGTCCGGCACCGGACCTCGCAGGGGCTCACCGACGAGCCGCCCGTCCTCCTGCTTGTCCACGGTGGCCATCGCGTCCGTGACTTGCGGCGAAACGAAGATGACTATTCGTTCTCCTCTGACGGCACGCCCCCCACGCCCGACAAGCTCCTGGCGCTGATCATGCGAGACGGCCCGCTCGTGGGCGTGCATGCGATTCTCTGGGTGGACACGGTCACCAACCTCAACCGTTTGGTCGATCGATCCGGGATGCGCGAACTGGACTGGCGGGTGTGTTTCCAGATGTCCAACAACGACTCCAGCGCCATCATCGACTCCCCTGCCGCCAGTCGCATCGGCCAGTATCGAGCGCTGGTGGCCAGCGAGGAACACGGCACGATGGAAAAATTCCGGCCCTTTGCGCCGATGGACCGTTCTTCTCGCTGAGCCCGATCCCCGAGCCGCTTCGGTGAGCCGGGTCACTGGATCGAGTCGCCAGGCGGGTCCAGCAAGGTGAGTCGCCGGTCCAGGTCATCCGCGAGCCGATGCCACTTCGTGGGAGTGCTGCCGTGGGGGGGGCGCAGGTGGGGCGCCATGATCGCGACCGGCATCCACTGGAGGGCTCTGGAAAGCGAGGCAAGGTCTTCGTGCAGTGTCGCTCGGATCCCGGGTGGCAGCTGCCGCATCGCCACGCGCAGCGTGAGCCGTTGGAGCCGGCGTGAGGCGTCGTTCCAGGCGCGCAGCCCGGCCGGATCGTCTGCCGGGCCCGAGGACTTCTGGAGTGCGTGCTCCACGGCGAGCAGGGTGAGGGGGATCCTGGCGCCGGGGACCCAGTCCGCCCCGAGCAGCAGGTTGGGGACGACGGTTCGCTCGGCAATCTCGGCGGCATCATCCGCGAGTGTCCGGCGTGTGCCATGCGTGCGCTCGATGAGGCTGGCGACCCGTGTGGCCAGCGAAGTGAGTTGGAGCACCTCCCCAAGCGTCGTCGCGCAGACTTCGTGGAGCGCGGAGCGCTGGGCGCCCTGGTCGGCCACGGTGCGGCGGGCGCACACATCGAGCATGTCCTCTGGCGCCGATGTGCCCAGCACGGAAGCCTGCAGGACCAACTCGTTCCAGCGAGGGTCAAACTCGAGATGGTGCTTGATGGCGCCTCGAAGGCCGGACGAGGAACTGGGTGATGGTGAGGCGGGCGGCGGTGCGCCGGTGCGGTTCTTCCTCCAGGCGGCCAGCAACGATTCAGGCGACCTGGTCCCCGCGAGTGTCACTTCGTCGCCATCGCCGACCTCCACCAGGGGGAGCAGGTGGAGCGGAACTGGTGGAGGATCGGCATCCCAGGCCGCCCGGACCTGGTCCGCGGCGGCGGGATCGTTCCCGATCCAACGGAGCCACGCTTCCCACTCCATGGCGACCGAGCCGCCGGCGGCTCGAAGGTGCGCGGCCACCGACTCAGCAATGGCCGACAGCGTGCCCAGCCTCTGGCGCGTTGGCTTCGGGAGCGACTTCACGAGGTGATCGACGAGCTCGCTCCTGTGCCCCGGGAGTGGCTGGAGCAGGCGCAGGAGGACGCCTTCGTCGGGGATCGCGGCAAGCTGGGCACAACCCAGCGTGACGGTCGCGCCGTCGGACGGCGATCCAGGCGCATGTTCGTACCGCACTGGCGCTCGGAGTGAGCCAGCCGCCACGGAATCGGGGAAGTCCTCGTCGGCGATGGTGTCGGGTGCGTCGTGCCGGACATCAGCGTCCGTGAAGCACAGCATGTCCGGGTCCTGCCGCCGCTCGGTCGAATGCCAGCGACGCAGTTCTGGCCAGTCGTGGATCTCGGCGGGGACACGCTGATCGAAGAACGAGAACAACTCGGATTCCGTGGCGAGAAGCCCCGTGCGCCGCCGCTTCGCCTCTTCAGCCCGCACGCGCTCCAGAAGTGCGTCATTCCTGTCCTGAAAAGCCAGCCGTGGACCGGCCCTCCCTTCCACGAGAGCCCCCTGGATCATGACATCGCGTGCGCCCTTGGGATCGATCGGGCCAAACGCCACACGAGAGCGCTGCACGACGACCAGCGAGCCCCAATGCACTTGCTCCCATGCAGCGGCGTGCCCGGTCTCCTGGACCCAGTGCGGGTCGCTCACCGTGCGGCGCAGGCCGTGATGGACCGCGGATGCCACCCACTCGCCGCGGATCGGGCCGCAGAGCCGGGCCGTCCGTCGACCTGTATCCACGACTTCGGCGGCGATGATCCATCTCGACGTGCTGTGAGACAAGGCACTGGATGGATGAATGGCCACGGACTGCCCGCTGGGGAGCTTGTACTGTCCGTCATCCATGCGCTCGGCGACGAAGCACGCCAGCCCATGCACCAGTGCTCGGTGGACCTTGCCAAGATCCGGCACGCTCGGGGCCGCCAGCGATACCGAGACGCCCGCGGGGACGAGTTGCCGGCGGAGTTGGTCGTGGATGAACTGCCACTCGCGAAGGCGCAGGTGGCTGAGTCCGCTGGAATGGCACCAACGCTTGAGGGCGCTGGAGCCGTGCTCCTCATGCGCGGTCGACCACGCGCGCCACAGCCCCAAGATAGATCCGAAGTCGCTCTTGGCGTCGTGCCAGGCCGGCGGCGCGACGATGCGTCTTGATGCTGTCGACTCCCGCATCCTCGGATCGGTGGTGGAGAGGAAGCTGGTCACGACAGCCGCCTCGGCTGGGCAGCCGAGGTCGATGGATGCGAGGAGGACGCTGGCCAGGCGTGGGTCGACGGGGAACTCCCCGATGCGCCGGCCGCGTGGCGTGAGTTCGTTGCCCGCGGAGATCGCTCCCAATTCGCGAAGCGTGTCGCGAGCCTCCGAGATCGCGCGGTCGGACGGTTGGTCCACGAACGGGAACCGCTCGGGACTCCCCAGCTGGAGCGATGCCATCCGCAGGAGCACGCCTGCCAGGTTGGTGCGCCTGATCTCCGGCTCCGTGAACGCGGTACGAGCGGCGAAGTCCTCCTCGGAGCAGAGCCGCACGCAGCGGCCCGGCCCGAGGCGCCCGGCCCGCCCCGACCGCTGTGCCGCTGCCGCCCTGGAGATGTCCTCCAGCGGCAGCCGCATCACGCGGGATCGAGTGCTGTAGCGGGCCACCCTCGCCAGGCCCGTGTCGACCACCGACCGGATGCGTGGCACCGTGAGCGAGGTCTCGGCAATGTTGGTGGCCAGGATGATGCGCGGCAAGGCGCCTGGCTTGAAGACTCGGTCCTGCTCCGTGCTGGAGAGCCGAGCGAAGAGCGGGAGGACCTCGGTGCCTTGACCGAGCCGTCCGCCGAGGATCTCCCCAAGCTGGTGGATTTCCGCTTCGCCGGGGAGGAAGCAGAGGCAGTCGCCGCCGTCGGTGCGGAGGAGCCTCACGATGGCATCGGCGGCGGCATCGAGGATCTCGTCGTCATCGGAGGGCGGTGCCCACTCGATGTCCACGGGATGCAATCGGCCCTCGACGTGGATGGTCGTGCAAGTGAGACCGTGGCCGCCAAAGTGCGCGGACAGTCGCTCCGCGTCCAGCGTGGCAGAGCTGAGCACGATGCGCAGCTCGGGCCGCTGGCGCAAGAGTCGGATCGACACCCCCAGCAGGAAGTCGATCGCCACGCTGCGCTCGTGGACCTCGTCAATGATGAGCGTGTCGTAGGCACCGAAGGAACGATCCCGCTGGAGGTCCTGCAGCAGGAGCCCATCGGTGATCGTGACGATCGGCGCTTCGGGCTTGAGGGAGGACTCGAATCGCGTCCGGAAGCCCACCAGCTCCCCCACGGCGTGGAGCCCCGCGGGGCACCCGCCGTGCGCCAGCTCCCAGGCGATTCGTGCCGCCACCGCCCTGGCGGCCACCCTGCGAGGTTGGGTGATCGCGATGCGGGACTCAAGCGTTGGCCGTGCACGGGCCGCGATCCGCGGGAGCAGCGTGCTCTTTCCAGAGCCGGTCTCACCCGCCACGATCGTGACTTGGCTGTCCACGACGGACGCAGCGATCTCGTCGGCGCGCGCCGCGACCGGCAGGGCGAGGTCCATCGGGCTGGCAGCGACCAGGCGTCGTCGGTCCGCGCGAATCACGGCGGCGAGTCTAGGAGCGGGATGGTGGCGGCGGTCCGGAGCCCTTGACTAGGATGCGAACCATGGGCGCGTAGCTCAGCGGCTAGAGCGCTGCTTTTACACGGCAGATGTCGCAGGTTCGATCCCTGTCGCGCCCACTGTTGCTGCCGACGGCACACGCGCGACCACACCCACCCATGCCATTCGCCCGTCCGATGTCCATCCTTGCAGGGCTGACGCTGGCCACCCTCGTGGCTTGCGACATGACCGAGCGCGCCACGCCGACGGTGGTCGACCGGATTGACCTGAAGGAGAAGGATGGATTCCGGATCGATGTCGACCCGATTATGCGGGGAACGATTGCTTCGGAGACGATCGTGACCGGCTACCAGCCGCTGGTGGCCCGCGGGTACGGATTGGTGGTGGACCTTCCGGGGACGGGCAGCCGCATCGCCCCCGCGCCGATTCGCGCGCAGGTCATTGCTGATCTGGCGCGAATGGGATTTGGCACGGACGGCAGCGGAACACTTCCGGGCCCGGAGGAAGTGGTGGACAGCAACACCACGGCCATCGTCGCAGTGGAGGGAATCGTTCCGCCTGGCGCGGTGAAGGGAAGCACCTTCGATGTCCGGGTCTATGTGGTGCCCGGCACGTCGACCCAGAGCCTGGACGGCGGAAAGCTGGCATATGTCGACCTGCGGCCGGGCCCCTTCCGGGTCGGGAGCGAGCAGTCCAAGCTGGTGGCCTCGGCCAAGGGACCTCTGGTCATCAATCCGTTCGCGAACAACCGGGATCCCAACTCCAACTCGGTCGACCGGCTGACCGCGCGGATCCTCAACGGTGGCGTGATCTCGGAGGACCTTCCGGTTCGGCTCCGACTCGCCACCCCAAGCCACAATCGGTCCAAGGTGATCGAGGCGGCCGTCAACAGCACCTTCCCGCGGGAGGCGGGGCAACGCGAGCCGACCGCTCGGGGTCGCACCGACGAGGTGGTCGACATCAGCATCCCGCCTTCTTGGGAAGACCGCACCGACGAGTTCGTCCAGCTGCTCAGGCATGCGCCCGTGCAGCTGGCGGACAACGACCGGATGGCCGTGTCCATCCAAAAGGCCCTGCTGGCCAACCCCGGCGCGGCGGAAGCCGCGCGATGGCGATGGCAGGCCTTGGGGAAGCAGGCGCTGCCGGCGATCCGTGAACTCTATGACTACCCGGAAGAACAACCCCGCTTTGCCGCGCTGACCGCGGGTGCGGGCCTTGGCGATCCCCTGGTCGTGCAGCCGCTGGAGAAGATGGCCAGGGAGGCCGACCGATCTCTCCGGATCAAGGCCATCGAATTGCTTGGGAGCATGGGGCCGAACACGAGCATTGACATCGCGCTGCGGCCCTTCCTGGATGACGATGACATCGATATCCGGCTGGAGGCGTACGAAGCGCTCGCAAACAGGCGAGATCCCCTGATCTTCAGGTACACCGTCGACGGGAAGTACGAGCTGGACATCGTCCCCTCCGACGACGCCCTGATCTACATCACGCAGACAGGGATCCCGCGGGTGGCCATCTTCGGGGGCGAGACGCAAGTGACGATCCCGATGACCATCCACGACTGGGACGGGAGGCTCATCATGCGCGGCGACCTGGGCGAGGATCGATTCTTGGTGCGACATCGCCCCGCCAACGGCGGTCCCGCGGAGCAGATCATGGTCGCCCCATTCCTGCCCGAGCTGGCCTACGCGCTGGGGCACGGGGAGAGCGGGGATGCCACCCCGCACGGACTGGATATGTCGTACAGCGACGTGGTCGCCGCGCTTCACTCGCTCTGGAAGGCCGGCTATGCCAATGCGGACTTTAAGGCGCAGCAGGATCGATTCCTGGCCGAGCTCAACCGCACGGATCCGCTCACTCGACATGGGCCGCGGCCTGACTTTGCCGATGAGCGCACGGTCCTGCCGGGCGCCGACGTGCTGGCAGGGATCGACTCCGAGGAGGTGGACCCGCTCAAGGCGGAGGCGTACCGCCCCGAGGATGGCCAGCGCCCGGACCAGGTCGTCCCGCGCTGACCACTTGAATTGCGGGCCAGAACCGCAGATACTCTCCACTGTCGTGTCACCGTCGCACGGATGCCTCGGCGGGCCCGCGTTCCAGAGCAGGCGCACACAACAGGAGGTTTGATCTATGCGGTTGTCCAAGGTCACGCTGAGCGGTTTCAAGAGCTTTGCGGATCACACTGAGTTCCACTTCGACGAGGGGATCATCGGCATCGTCGGCCCCAACGGGTGCGGCAAGAGCAATGTCGTGGACGCGATCAAGTGGGTGCTGGGCGAGCGGAGTGCCAAGAGCCTCCGGGGCACCGCGATGGCTGACGTCATCTTCGCCGGCAGCGCGGTCCGCAAGCCGGCCGGCAGCGCCGCGGTGACGCTCTGCTTTGACAATCCCAGGCTTGCCTCGGGGGATGCCCGGATGCATGACCCATTCGCGACGCCGGGCGAAACACGGCCGGCGGAACTGGACTCGCCCGAGATCGAGATCGAGTGGATCGATGAGGCTGGGGCGGAATCTGGGGTCGTGCGGCGCGGCGCCGTCCGCGACCGGTTGCTGCCCGTGGACACGGACTCGGTGGATGTCACTCGGCGACTCTGGGCGGATGGACGGAGCGAGTACCTGATCAACAACCGCAAGGTGCGGCTTCGCGACATCAAGGACCTGTTCTTTGACACCGGCATCGGCACCGATGGCTACGGCATCATCGAGCAGGGCAAGGTGGCCGCCCTGCTGGAGGCCAATCCCGCGGAGCGACGGGCCGTCCTCGAGGAAGCTGCGGGCGTGGCTCGATTCCGCACGCGTCGCGCGGAGGCCGTCCGCAAGCTGGAGGCCGCGGAACGAAACCTGGTGCAGGTCCGCGAGCAGCACGCGGGCACCGAGCGGCGGCTGCGGATTGTTCGCGGACAGGCAGACAAGGCGCGCCGATTCCAGGAACTGGAGTCGCGGCGGCGTGCGCTGCGCGAGTCGATCGTCATCGATCAGTATCGGGAGCTGGAGGTGGAGCGGGCTTCCGCGGATGCCGACGGAGCGGCGACGGTCGGCGCGCGCGACCGGTCCGAGCAGGCGATCCGGGCCATCGAGTCCCGGCAATTGGACCTGGAGGTGGCTCGCGACCGTGCGGCCGGTGCCTGCCACGCGCTGGAGCGAGACGCGATCGAGGCGGATGGGGTGGCGCGAGAGTCTTCGGCGCGGGCCGACATGCTTGCCGGCCGGCTGGAAGAGGTCCGCACCCAGGTGCAGCAGGAACGGGCGGGCATTGCTTCGCTGGACGTGCGGCTGGATGAACTCCGCACAGAGGTGGCGCGCGCACAACAGGCCGAGGATGCGGCGCTGGCCGCCGTCACTGCCGCGGACCAGGCACTCTCGGACGAATTACAGCGACGCACCGTCGCCGCCGGAGAGGTGTCGCAGGCGCGGGCGCGCGTGGACCACGCGCGCGACTCGTGGCACGCGGCCGAGCGTGAACGGGCGCGGATGCAGGAGCGGATGCACGGGACCACCATCCGGGTCCAGTCCGTCCGAGAGCAACTGGAGCGCCAGTCCGCACGCGAGGCACCCTTCGCACAGGAACTGGACGCGCATCGATGCGCCCTCAATGGTGCCAAGGTCACGCTCCAGGTGGCGCGCGACGACGAGGTGCGGCTCCTGGCACAGTTGAACGCGGTCTCCGCGTCCAACATGGAGCGCGGGGATCGTAAGGGAGACCTGGCTCGGTCCATCGCCGACCTCCGCGACCGTCGCGCCCGGATCGAGGGACGGCACCGGGTGCTCGCGGACCTGGATGCGGCGCACGAAGGTGTCGGCAGCGCAGCGCTGACGGTCCTCTCGGACCGAGAGAGATTTCCCGGCGTGCTCGGCGTGCTTGGTGAGCTCATCGAGACGGATCGGGGCCACGCGGTCGCTGCGGAAGCAGCGCTGGGTGACCGCCTGGACCTCTTGCTCATGCGTGACGCCGGTTCGACGCGCACATTCCTGAGGCAAGCGACGGGTGCTGATGGCGAAGGAGCCTTCGCCGGCCGGGTCACCTTCGCAGCGATCGAATGGCCACGCGCTTCGGCGCCTCGCGCCCACGGCATCGACGGCGCCGTCCCGCTGACGGCCGCGGTCCGTGGCCTTGGCGACGCTGCGGCGCTCGTGGAGCAATTGCTCGCCAGCGCGTGGCTGGCCGAGGGACTGGAACGAGCGCTGGAGTTGGCGCAGGGTCCGCTCGCTGGATGCCGCATCGTGACCCTCGCCGGAGATGTCGTCGACGAGTGGGGCGTCGTGGCGACGGGGCGCCCTGAGCAAGCAACGGCAGGCATGGTGTCTCGCCGCGCCGAGCTGGTGGACCTCGCCGAGCAGGCGGAGTCGTGCCGCGCCGAGCTGGCGGCGCTGGAGTCCGGGTTAGTTGGCCTGGAGGGCGAGGAGAAGGAGTCCGCCGTTGCACAGCAGGAGGTGGAGACCGCGTTGGCTGCGGCTCGCCGGCTCTTGGTGGAGAGCCAGTTCCAGATCGAACGGACGACGCAGCTCATGGCTCGGATGGAGCGTGAGCGATCGGCGCTGGTTGCGGAACGCATGGAGGCCGAGGAGCGCCTGGAGGCGATGCTTCGCGAGGCGCAGACGCTTGAATCCGCGCTCCGGTCTCAGACGGCGCAGGGCAGCCTCGCGAGGGAGCGACACGAGCATGCGTGTGGGGCGCTCAGCGCGGGCGAAGAAGCGCTGTCCAAGGTGGACCTGCAGCTGGGGTCGGTGCGGATGGCCCTGGCGGAGGCCAACACCCAGTCCCAGTCGCGGCGACGCGAGCGCGTGCTGCTGGCCGCGAGCGCGGACGAGGCTGGTCGCCGGCGCGAGGAGTTTGTTCGGCAGCTGGAGGGTCGCGACGCACAGATGGCCACCATCGATGCCGACCGTGGCCATGCACAGCGGGCCAAGCAGGAAGCCGAGGCGCGCGCCGCAAAACTGCGGTCGGACAAGCTGGTGTCGGAGGCGATGCTGCGCGCGGCGGTGTCCGCCGCCGAGGCTGGCACGCGGGAACTCCGTGCCGAGCGTGAGCGCTTCACGATTGCGGAGCGAGCATGCAACAATGCGCAGATGCGGCTTCGCGAGGCTCAGATCCGCATCGAGAATCTCTCGGCGCAGGTGATGGAGGAACTGGGGCTGGACATAACCTCGATTGAGTCGCTCCCCGGGGCGCTGACCGACCGAGAGGCACGGCATGCCGAGGCGGAATCCCTGCGCCACGAGATTCGCGCCCTTGGGAACGTCAACCTGGACGCGATCGCCGAGGTGGATGAACTCCAGCGGCGCTTCGAGGACCTCACGACGCAGCTGGCCGACATCGACTCCGCCCGAGAGAGCCTGTCGGCACTCATCATGCACCTTGAGGCCGCGTGCCGCACGCGATTCGAGATGGTGTTTCAGGCGGTGCGCGAGCACTTTGGCGGCACGGACGGGATGTTCCGCCGGCTCTTTGGCGGCGGCAGCGCCGACATCTACCTCCTGCCGACCGAGTCCGGCGAGATCGACTGGCTGGAAAGCGGCATCGAGATCCGCGCCAAGCCGCCGGGCAAGGAGCCGCGCGTCATCAACCAGCTCTCCGGCGGCGAGAAGAGCATGACGACGGTGGCGCTCCTCATGGCGATCTTCCGCAGCCGCCCTGCCCCGTTCTGCATATTGGACGAGGTGGACGCCGCGCTGGACGAGGCCAACGTGGAGCGATTCTGCGGGAGCCTCTCGTGGTTCCTGGATCGAAGCCACTTCATCGTGATCACCCACCACAAGCGCACGATGCAGGCCTGCCACAAGCTTTACGGCGTCACGATGCCGCAGCGCGGCGTGTCGCGTCGCGTGAGCGTGAGGTTTGACCAGGTTGGTCGCGATGGGAAGATTCAGGCCGGTGTCGAAGCCACGGATGCCTCGGACCAGCCGGAGCCCGTCGCCATCCCGGCGTGACCAGCATCAGTCCCCGGGGATGATCACGGTGAGCGTGCGCTCCTCGGGTGGCAGGCACATCGTTTCTGTGCACGCCTGCCACCGGACGGAGATCGCGACGGTCTGCCCGGCTGCTGCTCCGCTCCCGGACATTCGCAGCGGGATGGTGAAGCTCCCGCCGAGGACCCTGGAGCCATCCGCTGCGTCCTGCACCGGCGGCATCGTCCAGTCCACGCGCACATCGCGGGTCTGGCTGGTGATCGCGAGCGGCACGAGCGAGAGCCCCGTGCCGGCTGGTGCGCTCGCGATGATCTTCCAGCCGTCGGGCATCCGGAAACTGATGGCCGTCCCGGTGGCGGTGACTTCGATCGGGCTGGCCTGCCTGTCGCGGTTCGCAGTCTCCGGAGGCGAATCCGACAATTGGCCCGACCGGAGGAGCCCGACCAGGCTTCGGCAGGTGGACACCGGGGAGGCCGCGATCGCACCGCTCGCGGCAGTGAAGGTTCGATCCATGACACGACTCCATTCGCCCGACGGGTCGATGGACGCCAGCCACGGCAACTGCGCCATCATCTCGCCGGGTCCGCTGGGGACAGCGCCGTCATGGAGGCCCGCGGGCCGCACGAAGAGGTCGATGCGACCCGGCGCCGACTCGTACCAGCGTGATGTGGCTTCGTCCAAGAACGATGTCCGCGCGTCCGCCGCCACCTGCAGCGCGCGTGCGCGCCACATGGGGTCGCCGGTGGCGTCGGCAAGCGCGTGAAGCCCACGGATGAGGCACGCCAAGTCCTCCAGCGTGGCGGGCAAGTCGACGCGTTGGCGCTTCGCATGTCGCCAGGTGCCATCCGCGCTCCTAAAGGTCTCAAGCGCCGCCGTCGCGGCGTCGGCGGCCAGCCGGGTCCAGTCGGGTCGATCCATGTTCGCGCCAGCGTCAGCGAGCCCCGCGATCATGAGCCCATTCCAGCCGAGGATCGCCTTGTCATCGCGACGAGGCTGCTTGCGTTGGTCGCGAACGGCGAGGAGAGCCGCGCGCGCACGCTGCGTCGCCGGAGCGAGCGACGCTTCGGCCGAGGTCATCGTGAGGACCCACGCTGGGGCGGCCTCGGGATGGTGCGGGTCTCGGAAGTTGGGGCGACCGGTGAGGCCGAGGGCTGCCATCGCCGCCTTCACCTCCGGTTCGGGGAGCCCTGCGGCGGTCAGGGCGGCCCGCGCTTCGTCGGGCGACCACAGGAAGGAACCGCCCTCGCGTCCATCCACTTCCGCATCCATCGAGGAGTCAAACAGCCCGTCGGGGCGCAGGCACTCGCGCTGGAGGCTGGAGACGACTCCCTCGCAGACCTGCGCAAACAGCGGGTTTCCCGTGCGCTTCGCCGCCTCGGCGTACAAGGGCAGCAATTGGGCCTGGTCGTACAGCATCTTCTCGAAGTGCGGGACAGTCCAGGTGCCGTCGACCGCGTAGCGGTGGAAGCCGCCCCCGAGCTGATCCGCCACGCCGCCGAGCGCCATCTTCTCCAGCGTGAAGTCCAGGTGCTGCCGCGCCGGTCCGCTGGGCTGCCACTGGGCGAGGAATTCCATGTACGCCGGCTGCGGGAACTTGGGAGCGCCACCAAAGCCGCCGTTCGTGCTGTCCGCGTATCGAAGAAGCGCCTCGCCAGCCTGATTGACGATGCCGGTGGTGATCCGGACGGGCGCCGCGGTCGCGGAAAGGTCCGCCGTCACGGCGGCGGACAGCCGGTCGGCCTGTTCCTCCAGCTGCGGCCGCTCCGTGTCCCACGCCGAGTGGATGCGCTCCAGCAGCTGCACGAAACTGGGCTTCCCGTGCGACGGCGATTTGGGGAAGTAGGTCCCGGCGAAGAATGGCTTGAGGGTGGCGGGTTCCAGGAAGATGGTCAGTGGCCATCCACCGCTTGCCCGGCCTTCCGTGGCCGCGGTGTACGCCTGGCACGAGGCCATCATGATGGCATCGACATCCGGCCGCTGCTCGCGATCCACCTTGATGGAAACGAAGTTCGCGTTGAGGTAGGCGCCGACGGCGGCATCCTCAAAGCTCTCGCGCTCCATCACATGGCACCAGTAGCACGAGGAGTACCCCACCGAAACAAGGATCGGCACGCCCCGGCGGCGGGCCTCCGCGAACGCAGCATCGCCCCACGGCATCCAGTCGACGGGATTGTGGGCATGTTGGAGCAGGTATGGGCTGTCCTCCGCCGAGAGTTGGTTGGTGTGCGCAGGTGGTGCACCTTGAGGCATGGCTGTGAGGACGGATGTCAGGACGATGGAGAGGGACATGGCATCGCGCGGTGTTCAAAGAGTCCGCTTGGACCGCGGGTACGAGCCCATCAACCGGACCAGGTCGGCGTCAACGGCATCGATCTCGTCGCGGATCGTGGGCAGGTCGTGGCTGGAGTCCTGGTCCATTGTGAAAAGTCCGGCGGCGCGGCTGACCGATACTACGAGAGCATATGAACCCCGCACCGTCCGCCTGGGCTGTCGATGCTCCCTCCGCTACCGTGAGCGTCTCGGCGGTCATGCTCGTCATCGGCTTGGTGCTGCTCCTGCGCGGGAACCGCGTGCTCCAACCGATGGCGATTGTTGCGGGTGCCTTGGTGGGCTGGGTTGTGGGGTCCTCCGCGCAGGCCGTGCTGGTGCCCAGTTGGCCGTGGATGGCCTGTGCCATTGGGGGCGCCGTGGTTGGGGCGCTGTGCGCGGTGCTTGGATTGCGATTGCTGGTGGCGATGACTGCCGCCGTGGTGGGAGCCGTCATCGGACTGGCCGTCGGGGCCGTGGCGATCGATTGGGGAGCCGTGCCAGCGGCGGCGGTGGTTCCATCAGACGCTCAATCGTCGGCATCCGTTGAACCCCTCAATGAGCGCGCGGCGTCGGCGGTGATCCTGGCCACGCTCGACGAAGTGCTTGGCCGTGGCGCGGCGATCGCCAACAGCATCCGGGTCGATGATGTGTGGAGCCAGTTTGGATCCCCCGCGGATGGCACGACTCCCGCGACGCCCATCGCCGGTGCGAAGTCTTCTGTCGAGGTGTGGTGGGCCACGCTGGACCAACCGTCGCGGACCGTGGCGGCGGGTTCCGTGGTCGTGGGCGCGACCGTCGGGTTTCTCGCCGGACTGCTGTTCTTCAAGGCGATGATCGCGATCATCACGGCGCTTGCTGGTGGGTATCTCGTGACGTCAGCGGGCTGGGTGCTGGCGGCACACTTCATTGCCTCCGTCGGTGAGCCCAGCGCGCTCGTGTGGTGGCTCAGTTTCGTAGGCATAGCCGTCGTCGGTTGCGCCTTCCAGTGGCGGTCCAAGCCCAAGCCCAAGCCCAAGCCTGCGGCCCCGAAGGCAGAGGCGGCCGCGGGAGACTGAGCCGGGCGGATGCGCTCGTCGTCAACGGAGCGCCCCACGACTACGATTCCGTCGTGGACCACTTCCACTTCATCAACGGTGCGCTGTACTGCGAGGGTGTCTCGATGGACGAGATCGCCGAGTCGGTCGGGACGCCGTGCTATGTCTATTCCCGGGCCACGATCCTGGAGCATTTGCGCCGCGTCCGCGCCGCCTTTGAGCCTCTGAGCCCTTGGATTTGCTTCTCGGTCAAGAGTTGCCCCAACCTCTCCATTCTCCGCCTGATCTCCGGCGCCGGAGCGGGAATGGATGTGGTGTCCGGCGGCGAACTCTGCCGGGCGATGGAGGCCGGTTGTTCGGCGTCGAAGTGTGTGTACGCGGGAGTGGGCAAGACCGACCACGAGATCGAATTGGCGCTGCGCAGCGGCATCGGCCTCTTCAATGTGGAGAGCGAGCAAGAGTTTGAGGCGATTGCCGCCTGCGCGGAGCGCTTGGGGATTCCATGCGACGGCGCATTGCGAATCAACCCCGATGTCGACCCCAAGACCCACCGCTACACCTCCACCGGCAATCGCGAGACAAAGTTTGGCGTGGACCTGGTGCGCGCGGCGGATTTCCTGCGCGCCAGCCACGGCCATCACTGGTGCCGGATCCGCGGCCTCCACATGCACATCGGTTCACCAGTCTACGACCCGACTCCCTATGAGCAGGCGATTCGCAAGGCGCTGGCGCTCATGGACACGCTTCGCGATGACGGCATCGTGCTGGACACGCTCGATCTTGGCGGAGGCTTTGGTGCCGACTACATCACGGGGCAGAGCCCGGCGGCAGATGCCTACGCACAGGTCATCGTCCCGCTCCTGGAAGATCGCGTGCGCGATGGACTTCGGGTCATCCTGGAGCCAGGCCGCAGCATCGTCGCCAATGCCGGCGTCCTGCTGCTCTCCGTCGTGTACACCAAGCAATCCGGCGACCGGACTTTCGCGATTTGCGACGCCGGCATGAATGCGTTGCTGCGGCCCAGCCACTACGACGCCTTCCACTTCATCTGGCCCACCCGCCCCGCCGCCGGCGTGATTCCCGCCGCGCGCACGATGGAGCCGGAGTTGCCCGGTCTGGTCGTCCACGACATCGTCGGCCCGCTGTGCGAGACCGGCGACTTCCTGGCGCTGGGTCGATCGATCCCGGTCGTCGCGCGCGGCGATCGCCTCGCCGTATTCACCGCTGGCGCGTACGGGATGAGCATGGCCAACCGCTACAACTCGTCGCCACTGCCTGCGGAGGTGCTGGTGGACGGTGACTCGTTTGAAATCGTGCGCGCGCGCGAGACCTACGACGACATGGTCTCCCATGAGCGTGTCGGCGAACTGGCGCCCGCCATCGCGGAGTAGCACCGCGGTGCCGGGGGCCGCGCCTAGGCGAGGAGCGACGGCACCACCCACCGCAGGCCAAGCTGCAGGAGGATCCATCCCTGCGCCGCAGCGACGATGTCATCCATGAGGATGCCCGCTCCGCCGCGCATGGACTGAATTCCGCGCGCCGGCGGGAGCTTGAGTACATCGAATGCCCGGAAGACGACAAACGCCAGTGCGATGGTCGACCACTCGGGGAGGACATGACCCGACACCGTGAGCGCATCCCTGGGCAGGAAGAGGAGCGTGAGCGCCATTCCGGCCACTTCATCCGCCACGACGATGCCGGGGTCCTTGGTGCCTGTGGCGCGCTCGCCAGCGTCGCCAAAGCGCAGGCACGCGATCGATCCCCACGCCGCGAGGAGAAGCAGGCAGGCTTCATTGACCCATGCGGGGCACTGCAAGCTCCACAGCAGCGCCAGGACCACGCACGGGGGCAGCGATCCCCACGACCCCGAGGCCGGCAGGTAGCCCAGCCCAAAGCAGGTGAGCGAGTGCCGTGCGAACCACGGCGTTTCGCCCCATCCTCCGGGCAACACCGATGGCGGACGCAACCCCATCAGTGTGCCTCCATGCGCGCGCGCAGGAGCCGGCTTCCGCGCCGCACATACGGGACAAGCGTCAGGACGGTGAAGCCGGTCGCGGCCCAGAGGATCCATCGGGCGGCGGTGGTCCAGTCTGCGCTGGCATCGCTGGCACCATCGCGCGTCGCGGCAACGATCGCCGTGCCGATCGCCACGCATTGCAGCGCCATCTTCCATTTGCCCGACTGTTCGGCGGGGAACGCGGCTCCCATCGACTCCGCCACGGCGCGCAAGCTGGTGACGAGGAGTTCGCGGCCGAGGATCGCCAAAACCATCCACGCCTCAACGGCACTCCGCGGTGCGAGCGGAGTGGCCATGAGCACCACCAACGCGCCCAAGATCAGGAACTTGTCGCAGAATGGATCCATGACTCGCCCGAACGGGCTCACGGCCCCCCACTTCCGGGCGAGGTATCCGTCCACGGCGTCGCTGGCGGCAGCGATGCTGAACAACACGCACGCGAGCACACCAATGGAGGGCGCGGGACCCTCTCTAGGCCAACCCAACATCGCAAAGATGCCGATCGCCAACACCAGCCGAAGCGAGGTGACGAGGTTGGGAAGGGTCTGACGGAGCATCAACGACATGAGGGTCGGATGGTAAAGGGGAGCGGGTTGCGGTATCGGACCTACGCCCCTATTCTCCCGCCTCCCCGCTGCCCAAGGACGGGCGGCACGGTTCTCGTCACCCCACCCATGGTTCCCATCGAACTACTCGCAGGCGGCGCGCTGGGTGCCGCAGGGTTGCTTCTCATCCTCCTCCGAGGTGGGCACACGGTTCACCGTACCGGTGGTGCCATTGCGGCGTTGGGGGGGTTGGCGATCCTCGCCGGTGGCGCCGGACTTGGCGCGCCGACGGCCGGTGAATCCGGATTCTCGTTCCCACTCCTCGTGGCTCTCCTCGCGGGCGTGATGTCGGCGGCCGGTGCCGTGCGGGTGATCTCCAGCCCTCGGCCGGTGTTGGCTGCGATCTTCTTCGTGCTCGTCGTCGTCGCCGGGTGCATGCTCTACCTCACGCTTGGGGCCGAGTTCTTGGCCTTCGCGCTGGTGATCGTGTATGCGGGTGCGATCCTGATCACCTACATGTTCGTGCTCATGCTGGCGCAGCAGGCATCGGGTGACTCCAAGAGCGGTGCCGCCGAGTATGACCGCAACGCACGCGACCCCATCGCCGCCGTCTTCGTTGGGCTGGTGCTCTTCCTTTCCATCGCCACGATCATGTGGAAGGCGGTCGATTCGTTTGACCCCGCCACCACAGGGCAGATCCAGCGCGCGAGGGCGTGGATCGCGCTGGGCGAACTGCCCAAGGGGCTTCGAGAGGCGGTCGAGTCCGTCGAGCCGGGCGCGACCCCGGAGGCCGGGACGCTCCATGTCAGTGCGGGCGAGGTGTCCCTCCAGGTCACCAAGGCGGATGGATCGCGAGGAAGCGTCACGCTCCCGGAATCGTCCCTGCCGCACAACACGCAGACGGTGGGCGTGGCGCTTGTGAAGCAGTTTCCCGTCAGCCTGGAGCTGGCGGGTGTCATCTTGCTGATGGCGATGCTTGGTGCGGTCGTGCTGGCGCGCCGGCAGATTGAGATCGGCGACGCGCAGAAGGCTGAACTCCACGCTCGAAGCCACGGAGGTGCCGCGTGAGTGCGCTCACTGCCGACGCCGCGCTCATCCGGCTGGCGCTGGTGATCGCCGCGCTCCTCTTTTCCATCGGCATCGCCGGCTTCCTGTCGCGCCGCAACATGATCGTGATGTTCCTGTGCACGGAACTCATGTTCCAGGGTGCGGCCCTGGCGCTCATCGCCTTTGGCAAGATGCACGGCGATCTGAGCGGACAGGTCTTCACGATCTTCATCTTGACGGTCGCGGCCGCGGAAGCGGCGCTCGCGCTCGGCTTGGTGATCCTGCTCTACCGACGACGAGAGACGCTCAACTCCGAAGTTTGGTCGGAGCTGAAGGAATAGGACTGGGAGCGGACGCCTGATGACACTCTCTCCCATCACCTCCATGCTCCCTGGCACGATGCTGGCATCGTCGGATGTTCCGGCGGCGACGATTGCGCCTGAATTCGCGTGGCTCGGTTGGGCGCTGGCGCTGCCGGCCATCTCCGCCTTGGCATGCACGCTGATGGCGCTGTGCAAGGTGAAGGGAAAGCTGCCTGGATGGCTGACGGTGGCATCGTTGGGGACCTGCTTCGTCCTCATCCTCAAGGCGTATCAATCAATGCCCGAGGGGCCAATCGTGGTGCCGCTCGCGGAGTGGATGAGCTTCTCGTGGGGACCAAGCGACTTCCATTCACTGCAGGCGGCGCTGGAGCTCTACATCGACCGACTCACGATTTTCTGGATGCTGTTCGTCTCGGGGCTGGGCACGCTCATCGCGCTCTACGCCACCGAATACATGGAACACGATGTGAAGGCTGGCTACGCGAGGTTCTTCGCAGGCGTCAGCATCTTCCTGTTTGCGATGACCGCCCTCGTGATGGGCGGAAACCTGTTGCTCCTCTACCTGGGCTGGGAAGGCGTCGGTCTTGCCAGTTACATGCTGATCGGCTACTTCTTCACGCGACCGTCGGCGGTCGCCGCGGCCAAGAAAGCGTTCATCGTCAACCGCATCGGCGACCTCGGCTTGGCGCTTGGCATCTTCCTCACCTGGCGCTGCTACGGCACGATTGAGTACTCCGAACTCTTCCAGATCGCCGGGAACCCGCCCCGCGATGGTCCCTGGGAAGAGGCGCTCATCCCCTACCTCTTGATGCTTGGTGCCTTTGGCAAGAGCGCGCAGGGACCACTCTATGTCTGGTTGCCCGACGCGATGGAGGGCCCAACACCCGTCTCCGCGCTCATCCACGCGGCGACCATGGTGACGGCTGGCGTCTTCTTGATCGCACGCTGCTACCCGCTCTTCCTGCTGCAGCCCGACGCGCTCACCGTGGTGGCGTGGATCGGTGGATTGACCGCGTTCTGGGCCGCCACGATTGGGATGGCCCAGTACGACATGAAGCGAGTGTGGGCGTACTCCACGATTTCGCAGCTCGGCTACATGTTCCTGGGGCTGGGCCTTGGCACCACCTTCGGCGCCTGCTTCCACACCTTCACCCACGCGTTCTTCAAGGCGTGCCTGTTCTTAACGGCCGGCGCCGTGATGCACGGATTCGCGGGCCAGCTGGACATCCGCAAGCTGAGCGGCCTCTCCAAGATCCCGGGGTTCCGGATGGTGTCGTGGTTCGCGCTCCTGGGCGCGTTGTGGCTCGCGGCGTTCCCATTCTCCGCGGCCTTCTTCTCCAAAGATGAGATCTTGTCCGCAGGAGTCGGCTCGGACCGCGCAGACTTCCAGTTCCTGGGTTGGCTTGGATTGTTCACCGCGGGCCTCACTGCCTACTACACCTTCCGAGTCTGGTTCCGCGCCTTTGCCGGTCCGGTGCATTTTGAGCCGGGCGAGGAGGTGCATGCGCACGGCGAGTTCCACCCGCATAGCCCCCGCTGGGCGATGAAGCTGTCCATCGCGATCATCGGCATCGGTGCCGTGCTCGCGGGCTATCCCGCCTACGAAGCGATGTTCCTCCACAAGGAAAACTGGGTGCAGTGGATGATGGCCGGTTCCACGGCCGTTGGTGGTGCTGGTGTGGTGGAGCAGGCGGCAGATCACGCTGCTGAAGCGTCCTCAGGTCATCAGGTGCTTGGCATGTCGGCGCATGCCGCCACCAGCGTGGCTGGCTCGATCTTTGGGATCGGGGGCATTCTCATCGCGCTCTACCTGCACCTCATCAGGCGATCGGCCGCCGATTCGCTGCGACGCGCAATCCAGGCCACGCCCCTCATTGGCTGGATTCCCGGCGCCGCCGAGAATAAGTGGTATGTGGACGAGATCTACAACGCCGTCTTCTGCGTGCCACTGTGGGTGACGGGGCATGTCCTGCACTTCATCGACAAGCACATCCTTGATGCTGGTGTCGTGGACGGCATCGGTTCGTCGCCAAGCCTGGTCGGGCGCGTGTTCCGCCCCCTGTACGGCGGCGTCCTGCAGTCCTACGCCGTGACCATGGCCGGTGGCGTTGGCCTCATCCTGGCGTGGCTTGCCTACACCTGGCTGCGGGGAGGATTCTGATCCATGAGCGCTGCCTGGATCACCATCCTCCTCCCGCTCCTGGCCGCTGCGGTCATCGCATTCGCTCCATCCAAGATGGCGAAGTGGATCGCACTCGCCGCGACGGGCGTTGTCCTTGCGGCCACCCTTCGGCTGGTGGTCGGATTTCACGATTGGGGCAGCGGCGACTTCCAGTCCGAGTCGGAGGCCCTCCGATTCCTGCCAGAGTTCGGCATCAGCCTCTCGCTGGGCTACGACTCCGTGGCGCTGGTGATGGCGCTCCTCAACGCGGTGCTCATGCCGCTGTGCGTGCTTGGCTCCTTCAGCGCCATCAAGGATCGCCAGCGCGAGTACTACGCGTGGTTCATGGTCCTGCATGCGTCGCTCATGCTGGCCTTCGCCTCGCGTGACGCCATCACCTTCTATGTGGGCTACGAGTTCACGCTCGTCCCGATGGTCTTCCTGATCGCGATCTGGGGCGGTCCTGAGCGCCGCGCCGCCGCGACCAAGTACTTCTTGTTCACCTTCTTTGGGTCAATCTTTCTCCTCGGTTCCCTGCTCTGGCTAGGTGCCCAGATGCGCGAGTCCACGGGTGTCTGGAACTTTGACCTGGATGCGATGATCGCGTACTCGCAGCAGCTCCCCGCCGACACGCAGTGGTGGCTGTTCCTGTTCCTTGGCCTTGGCTTCGCCGTCAAGGTTCCGATCTTCCAGCTGCACACCTGGCTGCCGCTGGCGCACGACCAAGCGCCCACCGGTGGCTCGGTCATCCTGGCGGGCACGCTCCTGAAGCTGGGGACCTACGGTCTCTTCCGAATCGCGCTCCCCGCTGCGCCCGAGGGAGCGGTGGCATTGGCTCCACTGTGGGCGATCCTCTGCATCTGCGCCATCGTCTACGCCTCGCTCATCTGCTGGGTGCAGCGAGATGTCAAGCGTCTCGTTGCGTACTCGTCGATTGGCCACCTGGCGCTCTGCGTGCTGGGCCTCTTTGCGTTCAACATCATTGGCGCCGAGGGTGCCGTGTACTACATGGTGAACCACGGGCTTTCCACCGGTGCGATGTTCCTCTGCATCGGCATGATCTACGAGCGCTACCACACCAAGGACATGGAGCGCCTCGGCGGCCTGGCCAGGCGCATGCCAGTGTGGGCATTCTTCTTCGGGCTCTTCACATTCGCCAGCCTGGGCCTTCCAGGCCTCAACGGGTTTGTCGGTGAGTTCCTCTGCCTCATGGGCACCTTCATCGCCGACGCGAAATCTGGCGTGGACAACTACCCCGGCGTGCTTGGTCCCAACTACGCGTTCATCGCAGCCTCGGGGCTGGTGCTAGCGGCGATGTACCTGCTCATCATGCTGGGCAAGATGATCTGGGGACCATTGCGCGAGCCGCACGACGATGGCCACCACCAGCCAAGCGGCCTCTCGGTCGACCTCAACTGGCGCGAGATTGGCATCCTCACTCCGCTAGCCGTGCTCTGCCTCTGGCTGGGGCTGGCGCCGGGATTCGTCCTGGAAAGCCTGGAGCCAGCGTGCACGAGAATGCTGGCTCCGTTCCCGGCGATCGTCCAGGCGCAGCATGATGCTGTCGCGGCAGCCGCCGCTGAGGCCGTGGCATCCGACACGCCGGCCGCAGAGTTGATCATCACCACCGCGGAGGCTTCGCGATGACCATGCTGGCCCCCATCACCCTCGCAAGTTCCATGGCTGACCGGGTCGGGCTCCTGTGGCCCGAACTCCTGCTCCTGATCGCGGCGATGGTCGTGGCCCTCATGGGCCTGAGCAAGGATCGGACTATCCGGGGCGCTGTCGGCCCCGTGTCCATCCTCGCGGTGCTTGCGTCTGGCGTGCTGGCGCTGGTCACCGGTGGCGCAGAAGCGGCCGCAGCTGCTGGCGTCCCCTTCCCCGCGCTTGCGCAGTGGCTCAAGCCGATGGTCGCACTCATCGCCGCAGGCCTCATGGCCGTGCAGGGCGGGTTCGTGGACCAAGCACTGGAAGCCGCGATTGGTCGAAACGCTGCCGCGTTCAACCCCCTTCGCGCCATTCGTGGCGAGTTCCACGCCTTCGCGCTCTTCTCGATCGCCGGCGTGATGCTGTTGACCACCGCGACCGACCTCATCTGGCTCTTCCTCGCGCTGGAACTGGTGTCGCTTCCCACGTACGTGATGGTCGCGATCGGCCGTAGCGACCGGCCCGGCCTGGAGGCGGCTGTCAAGTACTTCTTCCTCGGCGCGATGGCCACCGCCGTCATGCTGATGGGCTTCGCGCTCCTCTACGGCGCGACCGGCTCGCTGCAGTTCGACCTCATCCGCAATGCGTTTGGCGCCCAAGCTGCCAGCGGCGGCATCGCGCTGTTGGGCGTGGGTGGCCTGATGCTCACCGCCATCGGACTCTTCTTCAAGATCACTGCGGTCCCGATGCACTTTTACGCGCCGGATGTGTACGAGGGCGCACCGCTTCCGGTTACCGCGGTCCTCTCATTCATTCCCAAGGTCGCAGGGTTTGTGGGGTTGATCCTGGTGCTGGGGACCGCGGGCCTCACTTCCGGCGAACTCCCCAAGCCCATCATCGCACTCCTCTGGATGGCTGCCATCCTCACGATGTCATTGGGGAACATGGGAGCACTCCTGCAGCACTCCATGAAGCGCACGATGGCGTACTCGTCGATTGCGCACAGTGGCTACATGCTGGTGGCACTGGCCGCAGGGACGACGGATGCCCTTGACGCACTCCTTTTCTATCTCTTCGCCTACGGCGTGACGACGGTGGCCACCTTTGGCGGACTCGCCGTCATTCAGCGCGCGGGTGGCGACGCGGATCGATTTGAAGACCTTGCCGGCCTTCGCCGCACCAACCCGTGGGCGACATCGATGATCGTCCTGGGTGCACTCAGCTTCACCGGTATTCCGCCGCTCCTGGGCTTCTTTGGGAAGTTCTGGATCCTGACCAGCGCCTTCGAGGCGGGGCAGGTCGCGCTGTGCATCTTCCTCGTGGTCAACAGTCTTGTAAGCGCGCGCTACTACCTGCGGTTCATGGCGACACCGGTCATCGCGGAGCCCGATTCCAACGCCACTCCCACCGAGCGAAATCCCAGCCGGGCACCCGTGCTGGCAAGCGTGGTGTTTGGGTTGGCGTTATTGATCCTCCCCTGCTTCACCGGCTCGATCTTCGGCTGGGTGCAGCAGGCGACCGATGCACCCGCAAAGGCGCAGTGAACCGCAGCGGCGGAGTCAAATGATTCACGCTAGAATCCGCCCCTTCAGCACCCGTAGCTCAATTGGATAGAGCACGAGCCTACGAAGCTCGGGGTTGCAGGTTCGACTCCTGCCGGGTGCGCTGGGTGGGTGGGCTCAGCCGCGCGTTCAAGGCGAAGGGGCTCCACACAGCGCATCTCGACGTGCGCGTCGACGCGCGCTGAGGATTGGTTCCATCGAATGCCGTTGGCGTAGAGTCATTTGGTGTCCTCCAACGATGCGATCGCCGCGCACCTGTCGCATCTGGGCGACCTGCTTGAACTGACCGGCGCCAATGTGTTCCGGGTGAACGCGATGCGTCGAGCGTCGCGCAGCGCCGAGGGGGCCAGCGTGGACCTGGCGCGGCTGGCTGTGTCGGAGCCCAAGGCGCTTTCATCGGTGGATGGCATCGGCGAGGGAATCGCCGCACGCATCGTTGAACTGGTGACCACGGGAAAGTGCAGCGAGGAAGCCAAGTTGGCGGCGCAGGTTCCCCCGGGCGTTCCTGCCCTGCTCCAGCTGCCGGGGCTGGGTCCCAAGAAAGTTCGTCGGCTCTGGCAGGAAGCGGGCGTGGAGGACATCTCGTCGCTCACCGCACGCATCGACGACGGGACCATCGCCGGGATGACGGGATTTGGCGCCAAGAGCGTCGCCAACCTCAAGGACGCGATCGCCTTCCAGGCGCGGGGCATCGGCCGCTTCCGCCTGGATGTGGGCTGGCGCGAGGCGCATCGACTGCTGGGCTTGCTCGCCCAAGACACGCGAGTCCTCCGCACGGCATTCGCCGGAAGCCTTCGCCGCAACCGTGACACGATCGGTGATGTCGACCTCCTGGTCGCCGCCGATGATGCCCTTCCCCTCATGGATCGGTTTTGTGCCGCGCACGACGTGGAGCGCACCCTGGCGCGCGGCGACACCAAGGCATCGGTCCGACTCTTGAGCGGCCTGCAAGTTGACTTGCGCGTGCTTCCGCTGGCGCAGTTTGGTGCGGCGCTCCTTTACTTCACCGGCAGCAAGGAACACAATGTCGCACTGCGCGGTCGTGCGCAGGATCGTGGGCTCACGCTCAATGAGTACGGGCTCTTCCCCGATGACGGCGAGGCCGCGCCCCACACGCGCGGCGTGAAGGCCGTTGCCGCCGCGACAGAAGAAGAGATCTACGCCGCGCTGGAGACGCCATTCCTCCCGCCGGAACTTCGCGAGGTGTATGGCGATGCCCCGCTCGCTGCCCCGCCCGCTGGCCTCCTGGAACTGAGCCATATCGTCTGCGAACTCCACTCGCACACGACCGCCAGCGACGGCGCGATGACCATCGAGGAACTCGCTCGCGCCGCCAAGGCTCGTGGCTTCCACACCATCGCCGTCACAGACCACTCTAAGAGCAGCGCTATCGCCAATGGGCTGTCCGTAGAACGGCTCCGCGCACACATCACGGCGATCCATGCCGCCCGCAGCCGCGTGCCCGGCATCCAGATCCTGGCGGGCAGCGAAGTGGACATCCTCGCCGACGGGAGCCTTGACTACTCCGACGACTTGCTGGAGGCACTGGATATCGTCGTTGCCAGCCCGCATACGTCGCTCAGCCAGGATCCCGAGACAGCGACACGCCGGCTGCTGCGGGCGATCGAGCACCCCGCCGTAGACATCATCGGCCACCCCACCGGTCGAGTCATCTTGGAGCGACCGGGGCTGGAGCCGGACATCGAAACCCTCGCCAAGGCCGCTGCCGCGCGTGGCGTGGCGCTGGAGATCAACGCGCATCCCGCCCGCCTGGACCTGCGGGACTCGCATGTCCGGATGGCGCTGGCGCAGGGTGCGCTCATTGCCATCGACTGCGATGTCCACCACGAGGAGGACTTCGACAACCTGAGCTTTGGCGTGGGCACAGGCCGCCGCGGAGGGCTCACGAAGGATCGATGCGTCAATGGGATGAGCGCCGACGCGCTGCAGGCATGGCTCAGTCGGGCTGGATCGCCCCGCTCGTAGAATGCCGGGTCCATGTTTGAAGGTCTGACCCGCCGATTCCAGGACACCTACCGCGATCTCACCGGAAAGGGTCGCCTCAGCGAATCCAATGTCCGCGAGGCGCTGGCGGAGGTCCGCACGGCGCTCCTGGAGGCCGACGTCGAGCAGGGCGTGGCGGACTCGTTCTGCAATGAAGTCCTCTCCGAGGCGGTCGGCGAGCGCGTGACGCGCAGCCTCAAGCCTGGCGAGGAGTTCATCGGGATCGTCCACCAGAAGCTGGTGGAACTGATGGGGCCGCCGGCGGGGACGATCTCACTTGTGTCGCCCGGCCCAACGGTCGTCCTGATGTGCGGCCTGCAGGGGTCCGGCAAGACCACCACCTGCGGAAAACTGGCGCAGTGGTTTCGCAAGCGCGGCCAGACCGTGCTGGTTGCGGCGTGCGACTTGCAGCGACCCGCCGCCGTGGAGCAGCTGGAGCAGGTGGTGATGGGAGTCGCGGCGCTGGGTGGCTCGCGCGTGGCGTTCCACGGCGAACCCGATCAGTGCGCGGAGTACGGCAAGGCGGTCGGTGCTGCAGTGGGCGTGGCGCGCCGTGCGCTGGCCAAGGCCAAGGCCGACAAGTTTGATGTCCTGATCCTGGACACCGCGGGTCGATTGCATGTCGACGCCGCGCTCATGAACGAGCTGGAGTCACTCGACCGCGCCGTCGAGGCCCACATGCGCCTCTTGGTGCTGGATGCGATGACCGGCCAGGACGCCGTGCGAAGTGCCAAGGCCTTCCACGAGAAGCTGGAGGTGGACGGCGTCATCCTGAGCAAGTTTGACTCTGACACTCGCGGCGGTGCCGCCATCAGCGTCAAGCGGGTGACCGGCGCCCCCCTGCGATTCGTGGGCGTTGGCGAGAAGCCCGACGACCTGGAGGAGTTCCATCCCGAGCGCGCCGCCGGGCGCATCCTGGGCATGGGCGATGTGGTCTCGCTGGTGGAGCGAGCCCAGGAAGCCGTCAAGGAAGAAGAGGCTGCCGAACTCTCCGCCAAGATGGCCGAGGGCCGGTTCACCCTGGATGACTTCCTCAAGCAGCTCAAGACCATCCGCCGGATGGGACCGCTCAAGCAGATCCTGGGGATGCTCCCTGGGGTCGGCAGCGCCCTCTCCGGAATCGACATGGAGGACGGGAAACTGGACCGAATCGAGGCGATGGTGGGCAGCATGACCCGCAAGGAGCGCGCCGACCTGGACTGCCTGAATCGATCCCGGGTCAAGCGAATCTCCACCGGCAGCGGAAGCACCGAAAACGACGTCAATGGACTGGTCAAGCAGTTCGGAATGATGCAGAAGATGATGAAGCAGTTTGGGGGGATGGCGGGTGCCGGCAAGGCCGCCGCGATGCGCCAGATGGCCGCTGCGGGAGCCGGAGGCGGCTTCCCCACCCGGGGGAGCACCCGGACGGCCAGCCCCGCCGCTGGGTTCAAGAAGCGAAAAAATCGGTAGCGCCGCACGAATGGGTGATCACGACCCCCACCCGGCTCGGTGGGCAAACTGTCAGTTGGATTTCAGGACCCGCCCCAGCGTTTCTTGCCGGGCGAAGACCTCGTCAAAGTCCAGAACACCGCGGAAGTCGTTAAGGGAGTCCCGTTCGGTGGTGGAAAGCAGCCCCGCCTCCACCAGCTTGAAGACGATCCTGCCAAAATCCTCGGTCCGGTTGATGTTCCAGGACGACAGGACCGCCCTGGCGAGCGGACCGAAGCGGTCCTTGGCCAGGTCGCACAGCCCCATGCAGAGCTCCTGCCCGGACACATGCCGAGCCTCGCCGGACTCGGTCGCCCGGTTGAGGATCGCCACGGTGTGGCCGATTCCGTCGCGGACGAACTCGAACGCTTCTGGCCTGTAGGGTGCGGTCTGGACCACCATGACGGGATTCTAGCCGATTCCTCGGGGAAACCGCGCGAAAAGTCTGTGTAGACTCGCGCGCACTTGCCCTGGACGGCACTTCACCATCACGAGGAGTTCACACGATGCGCATTACCAGCCTGCTCGCCCTTTCCCCACTTGCGGCTCTCCCCTTCGCTCTCGCGGCCTGCGTGCCGCAGGAGAAGTATGACGAGCTCCGCACGGCCTATCGAAGTCAAGAACAACAACTAGGGGCACAAGGAGAGGAACTCCAGACGGCCCGAGCCAATGAGTCGCGCCTTCGCACGCAGCTGGCACAGGCTGCAGCGGATCTTGAGCGCCTGGACTCGCTGGGTTCCGGCGTCGGGCAGGACATGGAGACGCTCATGGGTGAGTTGGAGGCGCTTCGTGGTCGCGTGTCCGCGCTGGATTTCGGCGCACTCTCGCCGGAAGTGAACACGGCGCTGGCCGCGCTCGCAGCGCAGTACCCCGACATTCTCTCCTTCAACGCGAAGTTGGGCATGCTCCAGTTTGCTTCGGACTTCACCTTTGACCTCGGATCCGTGGAGCTCAAGCCCGAGGCGAAGTCGTTGCTTCGCAAGCTGGCACCGGTGCTGAATTCAGGCGATGCCGCAAATCTTGAGATCGTCGTCGTCGGCCACACCGACGACTCGCCGATCAAGCGCCCCGCAACCCGCCAGGCGCACCCCACCAATGTGCACCTCTCCGCCCACCGCGCCATCTCCGTGCGAGACGCGCTGGTCGGTGACGGCCTGACCCCAAACCGATTCCAGATCGCGGGCTACGGTGAGTTCCGCCCGGCGGTCCCCAATGGGCCAAAGGGCACCGCGGGCAACCGGCGAGTCGAGATCTTCCTCCGCCCGATGCCGATGGTCATCGAGGCCGTCATCGTCGAGGAGACGGTGACGACGACGCCGGCCCCGGTTGCGGACGACGAGCCGACCAAGTAATCCCGCCTCGAACTGGCGCTTTCCCCCGCTCTCGGCGGCGGATTCGTGCAAGGATTCTGCAAACTCCCCCCTGCGCCGCTTGCCCCGGCGTGATCAAGGGCTACCTTTGTCCCCATGGAGACCCGAATGCCCAGAATGCTGTCACTTACCGGTGCCGTCCTTTCGCTCCCGATCTGTGCCTTGGCCCTTGCCCAGGCCGACCCTCAGTTGAGCGAGATCCGTGTCGATGAGCTCGGCGTCGACCTCAACGAGTATGTCGAGATCATGGGTGCGCCAGGACAGTACCTGGACGGCTACTGGTATGTGGTGATCGGCGACAACGACTTTGCCTTTCCCCCGCTCCAGAACGGGATGGTGGAAGTGGCGATCCCGCTGACCGGCATCATCCCGGCGAGCGGTTACTTCGTGCTCGCCGAGGCGTCCTTTACCTTAGGCGTCGCTGACCAGTACGCCACATTCAACCTGGAGTCGCCGGACAACACGACCCACCTTCTGGTGACGAACTTCTCTGGTTCCGTCGGCATGGACCTGGACACCAACGACGATGGCACGCTGGACCTGACGCCGTGGGCTGCGATCACCGACGGCGTGAGTTTCGTGGATGTCATCAACCCAGATGGCGTGAACGCCGACTTCTATTACTACGAGGCGCACACGGTCGGTCCGACCTTCACGGGATCCCCTGCCGCCGCGTTTCGATGCCTCTCCGACGGCACATGGACACCAATGGGTGACGATCCCTCCAGTGATACGCCTCATGCAGCCAACCCCGACTGTGGCGGTGCCGGTGGCGAGTTCCAGCTTGCTGAGATCCGCATCGACCAGCAGAGCACTGACAATGACGAATATGTGGAGATCACGGGGATGCCCGGCGCGTCGCTCGCAGGAATCACGCTGGTGGCCATCGGCGATGTGACACCGACGGGGCTCCCTTCCGACTTGCAGGGCCGTATCGAGTCGATCACGGATCTCTCGCTGGCGACGATTCAAGCCGACGGGCGCCTGCTCGTTGCGGAACCCACCTTCACGATGGGCGTCGCGGACTACACGACCGCTGCGGGCGAATTGAACTTTGAGAACACAGACAATGTCTCGTTCTTCCTGGTGAGCGGGTTCTCAGGACTGATGGATGAAGACCTCGATGCCGACGACAACGGTGTCTTCGACTATGTGCCGTGGACGAATGTCTTTGACGAAGTGGCCATCGTCGGCCTTGACACGACCCTCGTGTACGCCTCGTCAGTGGTGGGACCGGACGGCAACTACACCCCCGGCCAGATCGCTCGCTGCGAGACGACCCTCGAGTGGAAGATTGGTCCCTTCAACACGACCGCCGGTGGCGACACGGCAGGGGAAGTCAACCTCGCGTGCGATGCCTACCCAGTGCTTGAGTGTGGTGAAGCGACTGCGGGTGCCTGCGACCAGGTGCACCCTGGCCCCTACTGCAGCGACGCCAATTGCTGCACGGCGGTCTGCAGTGTGGACGCGACTTGTTGCTCGACTGGATGGGACCAGGCGTGCGTCGACCAGGCCGCCATCTCGTGTGGGGGAGCGACCACCGTGTGTGACCAAGGCGATGTGTTCTTCAATGAGATCCGCATTGACCAGACCGGCACCGACCTCGATGAGTACATCGAGATCGGTGGCGCGCCTGGGACGGCGCTCACGGGCTTCACGATCATCGTCATCGGCGATGGCGCCGGCGGGAGTGGCGTGATCGAGCGGGCGTTCAGCCTGGCCGCCGCGACGATCCCGGAAGACGGGACGCTCCTCATCGGCAACACGGGAATGGTGCTGGGTACGCCTGATGTTTCTTCTGGCGTGGCTTCCAACTGGCTGGAGAACAGCGACAACCTCACCTTCTTCCTCGTCACTGGGTCGACGGCCGTGGTGTTGACCGACCTCGACACGAACGACGACGGTGTCCTCGACATTATCCCGTGGACCGCGATTGTCGACGAGGTGGCCATGATTGAGTCGGCCACGATTCCACCAACAGGCACCGAGTGGGCCTATTCCGACCAGCAGGTCGGGCCCGACACCATCTACGTCCCGGGCCATGTCTGGCGCTGCCAGGACAGCGGCTGCTGGAACATTGGGCTGTTCGACCCGCTCGCGGGATCCGACACAGCGGGTCTGGCCAACCTCGATTGCGAGGAACCAAGCTGCGCGGCCGACCTGGACAACAGCGGCGTCGTGGATGGTCAAGACTTGGCGGTCGTGCTGAGCAGTTGGGGCGAAGCGCTGGGCGACATTGACCAGAACGGCCAGGTGGACGGCGCAGATCTCGCGGCGCTCCTGGGCAGCTGGGGTGTGTGTCCCTGACCGAGTGATGCCGTGACCGCTGGCGACATGCGCCACATTGTCACCCCCAATGCACGCCGAGCGCCCAATGACGGGGTGCTCGGCGTGCTCCATTGGTGAGTGCGAAATCGTGCGACCGGGGCAACCAGTCTTCCCAAGGGCCTTTTCGCCGCGCCCACCAAGCGGCTACCCTTCCGACGATGCAGGCGATCTCCCGCGACGCGATCACCAGCCTCGGTTGGTTCGTGCACGACAACCTCAGCGCGCTGGGACGATTCACCGTCTTCATGGGTGCCGTGTTCGAAAGGTTGATCCGGCATCCCTTCAGGTGCCTTCGGTGGGGCCAGTTCGCCGGGCCGCTGGTGACGGTCGGCGTGCAGAGCGTGGTGGTGGTGTCGATCACCGGCGCATTCATTGGAATGATCCTCTCCTTGGAGACCTATGCGCAGTTTGAGGTGCTTGGGCAGGCGCAGCGGCTCGGCGGTGTGATCAACATTGCCGTCACCAAGCAGATCGGCCCCGTGCTGGCCGCCGTGATGATCGCCGGGCGCGTCGGGGGTGCGCTGGCAGCGGAACTGGGCACGATGCGGATCACCGAACAACTGGACGCCATGGAGGCCATGGATGCGGATCCGCTGCGAATTCTCGTGGCGCCGCGGGTGGTGGCATGCGTCATCATGGCACCGATCCTGACGGTCTTTTCCGACGCCCTCGGCTCTCTGGGATGCTGGTTCATCACGGTCAAGGTGTTTGGCGTGTCCAATTCGGACTACTGGTTCTACACGGCGGACCTTCTCGAGACCTGGCAACCCATCACTGGCCTCATTAAGGCCGCCGTCTTCGGGCTGGCCATCGGGCTCATCTCCTGCTACATGGGGTTCATCTGCACGCAAGGCGCGGCGGGGGTGGGCCGTGCGGCGACGAATGCCTTTGTCTACTCGTTCCTCGCCATCATCGCGATCAACCTGGTGCTGGCGGACTTCCTCAATTCACTGTGGATCATGATCTATGGGGTCGATCGGAGCATCCTTGGCTGAGCGCGCGACGAGCCGAGTGGCTGCGTGCCTGATGGGTGCCTTGGCGCTGGGAGGTGTATCGGAGTCAGCGTCGGCGCATGCGTGGGCGCAGGATCCGAGTGCCCCGCAGGGTCGACCCCCGCTGCCGCCGCTCTACCGAGGGAATCCGCGCATCGTGGAAGTGAAGTTCTCGGTGAGCATGTTGTTCACCAGTGGTGACCGGGCGCAGCCCGACGCGATGCTGCTCACGCAGCATGCGGTCGAGATCCCGCTGACCACCAGCGACTCGCTCTCGCAGGTGGATGTCCTGAGCACCAAGGGCAGTGTGATGCTCGCCGGCGACGAGATGAAGACCGTGCAGGCGGCGATGCCAATCAAGTCGGAACCGCAGCCGGACGGCACGACGCTCCTGGTCATCGATGTCGGGGCCTTTAAGGGTCAGCACTCCCGCTTTGATTTCACCTGGCTGCAGCAAGTGTGGGAGAGCCGGCTGGACGAGACTGCGGCTGCTCAGATTTCTTGGCCGCGCGAGTGGCCCGAGGAGGCTGCGCGAGCGCTGAAACCGGAGCCGTTCATTGAGTCTGACGCTCCCGCCTTCGCGCAGTTCGTGCAGAAGGTGACCGGAGGCCAGTCACCGAGGTCGGTTCCGGTCCAGACCGCGGCGAAGGAACTCATTCGAGGGGCGATCGGCCTCTTCCGGAATGTGGGGCAGGGCGAGATGAACGGGAACGCAGGCGTGTTCCGGGGATTTTCGCTCCAGGGTGCACTGGCCGCCGCGAACTCGGGGACCGGCTCCCCGCACGATCTGGTGTGTGCCTGCGTGGCGACGCTGCGTGCAGCCGGCATTCCGGCGCGCCCGGTCGTGGGCGTGATTGACGTTGCCGGCTCCAAGGGTGGCGTGCGCTTTGCTTCGTGGGGCGAGTACTTCCTTCCGGGTGCCGGTTGGGTGCCGTTTGATCCAGAGCGACTCCGCGGGAGTGGCGTTCGGTCCTTGGCCATAGACCGCGACTGGCCCGGCCACGGCGAGATCGATTTTGACGACGGCATGAGGATCCCGCTGGCGCACTCGTTCCTGCCGCCAGGGAAGTCGACGGCGGCCATCCAGTATCCAGCGCTCTGGGGCTGGCGGTCCGCCGGCGCCATCATGCCGCAGTCTTCGGTCATCGATACCGTGGAGGTGCATGTGACCTCGCGCGGCAAGGGAACGCCGGACTGATCGGTCCCCTGCGCTAGCACCACGCGCAGAGCAAGATGACCAAGGTGCGGGGCATGTGGCGAGGGGCACCTCGTGTACGGTATTTATGAGGGCACACTCCCCGTCCCTACCACCGTTGGAAAGATCAAAAACGACCGACAAACGGTCGGTTCCAATCTCCCCACGGCGAAAGCCAGCCCGCCCGTCAGCGACTCGTTGAGCCCAAGGAGTCAGCCACCACCCGCTCCCGGTCCGCGTCCAGTTCCGGCGATGGGCGGTGCGTCGTCGACTCCGCCACGCCGGCCATTCGAATCGGGTTCCCCACCACATGCAGCATGCCGGCGATGGGGTCCTCCACCTGGTGAATCATGTTGCGTGCGGCGACCTGCGGGTCGCGCGCGACATCCTCCACCGTGTTGATCGGCCCGCAGGGCACACCTGCGGCGGTGAGCTTCGCCAGCCACTCGCTTGCAGGATGCGAGCGCAGCGTCCGCTCCATCTCCTCTTGCAACTCATCGATGTGCTCGCGCCTGGCTCGATTGCTGTTGAAGCGTTCGTCGCTCGCCAGATCCGCCCGATCCAACACCGCGCAGAGCCGCGAAAAGAGTCGATCATTCCCCGCCGCGATGATGATGTGTCGATCGGCCGTCTGGAATGCTTGGAATGGCGCGATGCTCGGATGGCGCGACCCTTCCGGCCCCGCCACTTTCCCAAGCCGGTGATAGGACGTCAGCGCGCCCTCAAGAAGTGCCAGCTGCGCATCCAGCATCGCCACTTCCACATGAGTCCCACGCCGCTCGGCATCCTGCGCGCGCGTGAGCAAGGCCGACACGATGCCCAGCGCCAGGTAGAGCCCTGCGGTCATGTCGCCAATCGACACACCCACGCGCGTGGGCGGTGAACCCTCGTGGCCGGTGACGCTCATCACGCCACCCATCCCCTGCACGACGATGTCGTAGGCGGCGCGGTCGGCGTAGGGGCCGGTCGAGCCAAAGCCATTCGTCGACGCGTAGATGAGCGACGGATGCTTGGCGCGCACCGCATCGACGCCATAACCCAGCCGATCCATCGTGCCGGGTCGGTAGTTCTCCACCAGCACATCGCCCATCGCGAGGAGGCCGTCAAAGATCTCGCGGTCGGCCTCGGCCTTGAGATCCAGCGCGATACTCTCCTTGTCAAAGTTGATCGCCGAAAAATAGAGCGACTTGCCGTTGGCAAAGGGGCCGATGGCCCGCGCGTCGTCGCCGGTTCCCGGCATCTCCACCTTGATGACGCGCGCGCCCAGCCGCGCCAGCACCATCGTGCAGTACGGGCCCGCGAGGACGCGCGAGAGGTCGATGATCGTGACGCCGGCAAGCGGCGGCCGGGTTAGATCAGCCATCAGGCGCTGATCGTAGTGGTGGGCAGTCGTGGGCGATCACGCCGCTGCGCCGTCACGCACCAGCGGCACCTTCGCCCGCACAAGGTGCACGGACCAGGAGTAATGACGATCACTCGATTCCTCCACGACTCCACGGGTACGATGCTTGGATCGGCACAAGCGTGGACCCTCAGGAAAACCATCCAGTGGAACAACCGCAGCCGAAGCCCCCTGCGGAGAGGCAGACGGCAGATGCCCAGGTCTCGGATCGCTCGCGCCTCGGGCTTGTGCGGATTGCCGCTGCGATGGTCGTGGCCGTCCTGGCGGACACCATCGGTGCTCCGCTTGGAGAGGTCGGCGGGCTGTTCTTTGACCTCGGCGTTGGGCTCGTTCTCACCGCCGTCCTCGGTTGGCGCATCGAGATCTTGATTGCCTTCATTTTTGAGGCCATTCCGAGCATCGGGCTCTTCCCATCCTGGATCGTTGCCGTACCCATCATCGCGGGACGCGACTACCTACGGGTGCTGTCCGGCGCGCGAACGCCACAGTAACGAGTGGCACCCATTGCACCCGGGACCGCTGGCGCAGCAGCAACCGCACAGAATCACCTCTAGCTACACCAAGAATGTCCGTTCAACGGCACTCTTTGGTGTGGGTTCGACTCCTGCGGCGCAACACCGCCAGCAGGCCGACCACCGCAGCCGGAGCCAGCCAGGGAAGCCAGGTGAACCACTCGGGAAGGGAGTCTGCGACGGCGATGGCAACTGACGCCGGCTCCATCCCCTCCACGCGAAGTTCATAGATCCCCAGTTCGGCGACCTGCGCCGCCGACTCCACCGCGAGCGGCTCGCCGGGCTCCGCGGCGAACGCAAGGACGACTGCGCCGCCTGGCCCGATGATGGCTCCGCGCGGCGGCTCACTTCTCAACGACTCCCCCGCTACTGCAACAACGAACGGTTCTCCGGCTCGAGGCGTGGCTGGCGACACATAGACCGCAACCGGCGCACCATGAAGTGTGCCACGCGCGACGAGCCGACCGCCGTCAGCGCTCGCCTGCACCGCTGCCACGCTGCATGCGAGCGCGGCCGCCGTCAGCCAGTGCAACCGCCTCACGCCACACCCCGCATCGCCATCGGCTGCAAGACGATCCAGATTCCCGCTGCACCAAGTGCCAGTGCAGCCGCCACCCAAGGCCACCGATCTCGCCACGCGGGCAGCAGACGGGCCAACGCGGCGATCGACGCGATGGTCCCAGCCTGCAGCACGAGCATTTGCAGGGGTAGGAGCCACTCAACACGTGCGTGGTGCATCACCATGTCGCTCGCGCCAGGGCTCTGTCCGGCAATGCGCCAAAGCGCACCAAGCCCGCTGCTCCACCCAGTGACGAGGTGGAATCCCAGGTGCGCCACCCACATCGCTGCCCCTAGCGGGAGCATCGCGCGCCAGCCGGCTATGAACACCACAGCGCGGCACGCGGAAGCGATCGCACCGACCGCCATCGGCACGACGACGATGCCAAGCACCATCGCCAAGGCCAGCACCCCGTGCTCGCTTGCCCAGCCCCATCTGCTGATCCACGCCGCCGCCGGTGCCGTCATGAGCGCTGCGGTGACAAACGCCGCCGCGGTGATCACCATCCAGAGCACGCCGAGATCAAGTCGGGGACGATCGCCCAACCGGGCACTCGGCCGCGCGCTCACCGTGAGAGCAATCAGCGTCGCCCTCGGTCGCTCACTCTTCACGGCCACCGTACCAAGGCATTGCTGGTACTGCCCCAGCGGGCACACCCACGCACAGAAGCTGGCCCCCCGGAAGAACGCATCGACCAGCGCCGCCGACACGAAGTACGCCACGATCACGATCGCCGTCGCGCGCGGGCTCTCCCACCACGCAAAGCACTCTGCGACCACGAACCACGACACGATCAAGCAGATACTCAGCCACTTGCGTCGCAGCCACGGCGGCCAGTCGAACTGCGGGCGAACAAATCGACGCACCAGGCCTCGCGGCGCCATGAACGGGCACGCCACGCACGCCACGTTGCCCAGGCACACGATGGCCAACGCCATGCCCCCTCGCCAGTGGTTCCACGGCCAGGTGCCGGCAAGATTGGACGCTGCATCGTCTGGACCCAGCATTCCATCCACCACGATCGCCACCGCTCCTGCCGCGACGACCCACCGCGCCACCGTCCGCACTCGCAACTGCGCCAGCCACTCCAGGACTGGTCGTCGGCTGGCCAGCCATCCACGCTTCACCGGACGCCGGCGTTGCGATGCCGCCACAGGCCTTCGCTCCCCCACGAACGCCCGCCGTAGCAGGATCGCTGCCGCCGGGAGCATGACCAGTTGACTGGCCACCCACATGATGCCCGCGGCGAGTCGCTGGTCCTCCAGCGGGCTCTCGCCCGCCACGATCGCGCCCGCCTCGTAAAGCGGATAGATGGGTCGACCCACAAACGCCAGGAGCCCACAAAACACAGTGTTTTGCAAGTCGGCCAGCAGCACGATGCCCACACGCGCCAGTGGCGACCACGGACTGCGCCACGGCGAGGGCTCCACGACCTGCATCCACAAGAGCACGCTCCCCAGCACGAAGGTGGCGTGTTCCACCGCATGCCACCCCGGGTCTTGGGCGGCGAAGGCATACAGCGCTGGCGCGTGCCACAGCCAAGTGGAGAGCGTGTACGCCGCCAGCGCGGTCACAGGATGGAAGGCGACGCGCGCCGCGGCGCGCACCCGCTTTGAGACGATGAACGGCTGCAAGAACCGCTGCCAGCTCCACGGCAACCCGCGCCACAGCGGCAAGATCGGTGCGCTGGCCACGATGAGCGGTGCCGCCACAAAGGTGAGCAGCACATGCTGCGACATGTGAACCCAGAGGAGGTACTTGGACCACGCTTCGATCGCGCCGGTGAGTGCCATCCACGCGACCGCGACGCCGGCCACGAGTGCCGCCATCCGCCAGTCGCTTGCGCGCCGCCACCCCCAGTTGCCACGAAGCACGACCAGCACCAGCAACGCCAGCGCGGCAAGCACGATGGCCGAGGGACCGCTGCTGGGAATGAACTGGCTCACGGACTCAGGCCGTGAACGCTAGCGCGGGGACTGCGCGGCAGGCTCATCCGGCGTCCTCTCCCCCGCAAACGCCTCCGCCGCAATCTCGTCCTGCCGCTCCAGCTTCGGGTGCAGCGTGCTCATGTAGAGCGCGACGGCCTCCGTTTGCGCGCGGGGCAAGTTCTTGCCAAAGGCCGGCATGTTGCCGCCGCCTTGCTGGACTTGCCGCACGAGCTGGTCATAGGAGAGTCGCGTGGCGACATCGTCCAGCGCGGGACCGCGTTCGCCGCCGAGGCCGCCGATCTGGTGGCAGTTGCGGCACTGCGCGAACTGGATGACGACGGCACCCGCGCGCTCCAGCGGCGTCCGGCCCGCGAGTTCGTCGTGCGGCGTCTCATACGCGCTCCACGCGTTCATGTCGGGGCTCCACGGGCTGGTGGCTCCCTCGTAGGTCAGCACGCCGATGCAGGTGGTGACCAGCACCACGGCCAGAACCATGCCGGGTCGCTTGCTGGGTCGTCGATCGCCTTCGTTTCCCAGGAACGGGATCGCGAACAATCCCAGGATCAAGAACACCGGCGCCACCAACATCGCGAACGCCTCCGTCGCGGGCGGGATCAGGCTCACCACGCCAAAGATCCACAAGAATGGGAGATCAGGCCGAGGGTTGGTTTCGATGATCGTTGGATCGGGAATCCCGCCCGGACCGATCGGGCCCTGCCAGAGCGCGATGGCCACCAAGCCGAGAAGCGCCAGTGCGCAGAAGATCAAGTCGCGCTTCGCGGCGTCGGGCCAGAATGGCACGCCGCCCTTGTGCACTCGCTCCTCGAAACCCGGCCTGTATGTGGCTCGATCCACCGGCGGCGATGCCGCGGGCATTTCTGAGATGCCGTGGCGAAGCACCAGCATGAGGTGAAGCCCAACGAGGCCGATGGCGATTCCCGGCAGCACGAAGACATGCAGCGTGAAGAACCTCGAGAGCGTCGCGCCGGAGATGATCTGGTCACCCAGCACGAGCGCTCGAATCTGGTTGCCAACCAGCGGAATTCGATCCGCGATCGAGGCGCCGATCCCCAGCCCCCAGTAGGCGTCTTGGTCCCACCGCATGACCTGGCCGGTGAACGAGAGCGCCAGCGTGACCAGGCACAGCACCACACCCACGATCCAAGTCATTTCGCGCGGGAACTTGTAGGTGGCGTGGAGGAAGACTTGCGCCATGTGCAGCATCATCATGATGATCATGGCGTTGCTGCTCCAAGCGTGAATCGCGCGGAGGAGCCAACCGTACGGCACGGCCGTGTTGATGTAGTTCAGGTTGTCCCACGCGGTCGCGGCGTCGGGCGCGTAGACCGTCGCGAGGCAGATGCCCGTCACGACCTGGATCATGAAGAACATCAGGGTCGCGCTGCCGAAGACATACCACCACCGTGCCGACTTGGGCACCTTGTGTGTCATCACCGGGCCAATGAGCGCGCCAATGCCGGTGCGATCCTCAAGCCACCGCGCAGTGGCGGCCGCGGCGCTGGTCGCGGATCGAATCAAGCCACTCATGGCGTCGGCGTCTCGATCCCGGGCAGCACGCCCGCCTGGATGTGCAGCCGGCCGGCCTCGATCCGCCACGGATACTCAAAGAGCCCGCGAGGCGGCGGTCCAGACGCGCGCGACCCATCTTCGTAGTACGCCCCGCCGTGGCACGGGCAGAGGAACAGTTTGCTCTGCGCAAACCACCGAACTGGACAACCCAGGTGCGCACAGTTAACGCTGAAGACTTGGAACTGTCCTGCTGCCAACCGCCTGATCCAACAGCCGGCACGGGAGGTCATGCCGTCGATGGGGCTGGCATTGGGTTCCGTGAATTCGCCGTAGCGAGTCTGGCCGACGGGGTACTGGTCAATCGCGCCAAGGTCGATCCACGAAAGTCCGTGAGCTCCCTCCACGGGGCCGAGCAGGAACCCAAGGATCGGCGCGCCCACGGCAATGCTGCCCGCGCCCATCAACCCGACTCCAGCCTTGAGCATGAAGTTGCGGCGGCCACCCTTGCCGCAGGAGGCGCATCCATCGCGTCGATCGTGTGCGTCGCCACTCATTGGTTCATTCCTCCAGCCGTGGCCCATGCCGGTCGCCTTGAGACCAGCCACGCCACGATGTCGGCGGCGTCGCGCGCGGTCGTGGACATCCCGTTCTTCCCAAACTCTGGCCGCCCGAACACGATCCCGTTCCACAGTGCCTGGTCGCTCATGAGGGCGATGTACATCGGATCCGTGATGCCGCCCTCGCCGCCGACCGCATGGCACGAGGCACATTGGCTGGCAAACAGGATCTCGCCACGCACCGCGCTGCCCAGCTGCACCTTCCACCCCTGGGGCGCTGCGCTGCCGCCTTCGCCCCACATCGATCTCCAGGCTGGCACCGCGTCCACCATCTGCTGGTCCGGCACCATGCCGCCCGCACTCACCGCGAACGCCGGCATGAGCACGCCACAACCATTGGTCGAGACCTGAAGCACCTCTGCATCGGTCACCGAAGCCCACCACCGCGCATCCGCTAGCGCCCGTGCGCCGGAGCCGTGCCCGTCGGTTCCGTGGCACCCCGCGCAGTTGGTGTTGAACAACTCAAGCGGTGTCGGCGCGCTGGCGCGATCCACGCCGCGGTAGACCGGGACTCCCAGCGGCGCGCCATGCTCGTCGCATCCGGCAAGGAATGCCAGCAGCACACCGACGCTTGCCACCGAGGCGGCCATTCGCGCAGCGCACTTCATCGCCCCGACTCCCTTCCTCGTTCGATCTCCAGCCGCTCGGTCACCGGCAGCCCTGTCAGCGTGCAGATCTTGGCTGCTCGATTGACGAACCAACCGCACGCCACGCCGAAGGCCACTTCACTGGCGATGAACCATGGCCACGAGATGAACTCCTCCAGTGCTGGGTTCACGATGCCAAGGATCGGCCAGGTGAGGCAGGTGAGTGTCGCCGGGACGATGATCGCACCCATGAGCATTGGCCGCGACGGCATCATGGCGAGTGCGATGGTGAACAACATCCCCACCAGCACAGACATCACTGTGTGGATGACGATGGCATCGATGAGAAACGATCCGTCGAATGCCATCAGTGTCCCGAGCGACGAGTCGGCCATCGAAGGTGTCACAACGCCCACCAGCAAGTTGATCGGCATCCACGGACTGCCGTGTTCCGCGATGCCCCACGCCACGGCCACGGCCGCCATCGCGGCGCCGCCCAACAATCCGCCACGCACTCCGGCGCGGATCGGGTGGACGGCCTCGGGATAGGACCGGCGCCGACGCGACTCATTCGTCGCAGGCGGCGTTTGGATCGGCACCACAGGAACCATCCCGCCGGCAGCCTTGAACTCCTCAAGCTGCTCGTTCGGGAAGCACGCCTTGAACCAGATGACCAAGCCAATGATCGCTAGCACCGCCCCGACAAACGTGAGCGTGATGTTGGTGAGCAACCCAGCAAACAGCAGCCCGACTCCAAGCGCAGCCGTCATCGGACCCGCCGTCGGGACCGGGATGCCGTGCGAATAGGGCGTCTCGGCACAATCGTGTCGGTTGATGTCACTCATGGCGTCAGTGTGCCTCCGTCGCGGCCCACGAGATAGACCACCGTGAAGACCACCACCCACACGGCATCGACGAAGTGCCAGTACCACCCAACCAGCTCCACGCGACCAGCGTCGCGCGGCTTGACATGCCCGCGCAGCGAGAGCACCAGGATGCCGGTGAGGCACACCAGTCCCACGATCACATGGAACGCGTGGAATCCGACCAGCGAATAGAAGGTCGTGCCAAACAAGTTGGTGGTGATCGTGAGGCCGTGCTGTGTGATGAGCCCATACCACTCCAGTCCGGTGCCGACGATGAAGTACCCACCCAGAAGGATGGTCAGGAGCAGCCATCCCTCAAACGCCCGAATCGCACCTGCGGCCAAGGCCCTGAATGATCGAATCGCCGTGTAGCTGGACGCGAAGAGCGCGATGCTGTTGACGATGACGGGGCCAAGGTCAAGCACATCCCTGGGCTGCGGCCCGGTCGCGCTCTTCCCGATGTAGAAGAGGTACGCCACCACGAAGGTCGCGAAGAAGCACGACTCCATCATGATGAGCGACGCCATGCCGACCTTGCCGCGCGAGGGTCGTGCGACGGGGTCGGTGAGGATGGATGCTGGGATGGCGCTCATGATTCAGTGTGGGGGGTTCAGCTTTGGGGTTGAGCGTCCTGGTTCACGCGGTTCACGCTCCATACGACGAATCCGGATCCTCCGGGTGCTTTGAATCCCACAGCGGACGGCGGCTGCCGACCACGGGAATGGTGTCAAAATTGTGTTCTGGCGGCGGGCTGGTGGTGGCCCACTCCAGCGTCCAGGCATCCCACGGGTCGTTCCCCGCGCGGCGCCCCGACCGCAGCGAAGTAATCACATTCCACGCGAAGAGCGCCACCGCGAGGATCTGAAAGATCACGCCAAAGGAAGAGATCTGGTTCCAGATTTCCCAACCTCGATCCGGCTCGTAGTAGGCGATGCGCCGAGGCATCCCCAGGATCCCACTGATGTGCATCGGTCCAAAGGTCAGCGTGAACCCGATCTGCAGGAGCCAGAAACTCCACTTGCCAAGCGTTTCCGAGAGCAATCGCCCGGTGGCCTTGGGGAACCAGAAGAAGAGCCCGGCAAAGATCGCGTTGAGCAACCCGCCGATCAGCACATAGTGGAAGTGCCCAACGACGAAGTAGGTGTCGGAAAGCTGCCAGTCGAACGGAACCACCGCCAGCATGATGCCGGTGAGTCCCCCCAGCACGAACATCGCCAGGAATCCCAGCGCGAACATCATGGACGCGGTGAATCGAATGTGGCCACCCCAGAGCGTGGCCAGCCAGTTGAAGACCTTGATGCCAGTGGGGATCGACACCAGGAAGGTCGTCGCCGCGAACAGCGAGTTCAGGAACGGGCCGAGTCCAACCACAAACATGTGATGCGCCCAGACGCCAAGCGAGATGAACATGATGGCGACCGTCGCAGCGACCATCAGGGGATAGCCAAAGATCACTTTTCGGCTGAAGACCGGGATCACCTCGCTGATGAACCCAAAGCCGGGAAGGATCAGGATGTACACCTCCGGGTGGCCAAAAAACCAGAAGAGGTGCTGCCAGAAGACGGCATCGCCGCCATTCTGCGTGTCAAAGAAGTGCGCGCCCAGGCTCCGGTCAAAGAGCAGCATCACTTGCGCGGCCGTCAAGACCGGTATGGCCGTCAGAATGAGGATGGCCACCACCAGCATCATCCAGGTGAGGAGCGGCATCCGCATGAGCGTCATGCCGGGGCACCGCATGCACAGCGTGGTCGCGATCAAGTTGATCGCCGTCGTCATGCTTCCAAAGCCGCCCACCATGATCCCCAGGATCCAGTAGTCAGTGGAATTGCCTCGGCTGAACGGGCGCTCGGTGAGCGGCGCGTAGGCAAACCATCCCACATCCGGTGCCGCCGCCGCCCCATCCAGCCCAGGCGCACCGAGATAGGAGAAGTACAGGAGGATCGAGCCAAGCAGGAACAGCCAGAACCCGAAGGCGTTGAGCCGCGGGAACGCCATGTCGCGCGCGCCGATCTGCAATGGCACCAGGAAATTGGCCATCCCCAGGAGCACCGGCATGCCCATCAGGAAGACCATTGTGGTGCCGTGCATCGTGAAGAGCTGGTTGAAGACCTCTGGGGAGATGAGCTTGTTCTCCGCAAAGGTGAGTTGCGCTCGCATCGCGGACCCCTCCAGCCCGGCGACCACGAGGAAGATCATCCCCGTCACCACATACATGATGCCCAGCCTCTTGTGGTCCACCGTCGTGGCCCACTCGTGGACCACGGCCGTCCACGGGCGGCGCTCGCCAAGTCGGTGCGGTGTGGCGGGGAGCGAGGTCATCGGCTAGCGAAGTCCCATCAGGTAGGCGACCACGGCGGTGAGTTCGTCAGGCGTAAGCCCAAGACTGGGCATGTTGCAGCCGGGCTTGATGGCCTGCGGGTTGTCAATCCACCGGCGCACGTTGTCCTCGGAGAAGTCGATCGCTCCCGAACCCAGCGTGGCACGGCTGGCGACATGGGAGAGGTCTGGGCCAAAGAGCCCATCGCTCACGCCGCTCACGGTGTGACAGCTGGCGCAGGCCAGCGACTCGAAGACGGCGCGCCCCCGCATCGCCACGGCCGATGAGGGATCCGCGGCGGTCGATCGCTGCGCCGTTGACCATGCTTCAAATGCGGCAGCGTCGATGGCGTCCACTCGCAGCAGCATTCCGGCGTGCGCGGTGCCACAGTACTCAGCGCACTGCCCAAGGTAGGTTCCGGTGGCGTCCGCCTGGAACCAGGTATTGGTCTGGTAGTTGGGGATCACGTCACGCTTTCCGGCCAGCCGCGGGACCCACCAGGAGTGCGAGACATCCGCGCTCTCCAACTCGAGCCAGATTTTCCTCCCCACCGGCACAACCAGCTCATTGGCTGTGACGATTCCCAGTTCGGGATAGCGGTACTCCCACCACCATTGGTGGCCGATGACCTGCACCCGAAGCGCACCATCGGGCATCTCGGTGAGGTCGACATCCCGGATCACCCGGACGGTGACCAGCGTCAGCAGGAACACAATGACCGTCGGCACGACCGTCCACGCCAACTCCACCTGATTGCTGCCAAACACCTGCGTTGGCTCCGCTCCAGGCGACAGGCCCGCTGGCCGGCGCCCCTTCACGATCGCCACGCCAAGCAGGGTGAGCACCACGACGCCGATCGCCGCGGTGACCCCGACCACGAGCCAGATCACATCGTTGAGGTGAGTCGCTGCGGGGCCGGCTGGGTGAAAGATCGAGGTGGGACTCACACCTGGCGTGCACACCTCCAGATTGTCAATCGATACGGTCGCCAGCAGCATGAGATGTGAAACTGCGCACACGCCGACCATGCTTGGAGGCTATCTGTTTTCAGTGCCGGTGACAGGAATTGAACCTGCACTCCTTTAGAGGGAAACGGATTTTAAGTCCGTCGCGTCTACCAATTCCGCCACACCGGCGCTCTCCACCCGGAACGTTGATGCTACTCGTGACCGACTGTCTCCGCTGCCTGCGACTCAATCGCTGCTCGTGTCGGATCGGGAGTAGTTGGGGGCCTCGCGCGTGATCTGGATGGAGTGCGGGTGGTTCTCGATCACCGTCGCGGGAGTGATCTTGACGAAGCGGGAGTCGCGATGGAAGGAGTCGATGTCCGCGCACCCGCAGTACCCCATCGCGCTTCGAAGTCCGCCGACCATTTGGAACGCGAATTCGGCGACCGACCCACGGAATGGCACTCGGCCCTCCACGCCCTCGGGCACAAACTTCTGCGCACCATTCTGCCCATACCGATCCGCGCTCCCGGCCGCCATCGCTCCCTCGCTGCCCATCCCTCGATACGACTTGAAACGTCGGCCTAGGTGGAGCACCATCTCTCCTGGGCTCTCCTCCAGCCCGGCAAAGAGCCCGCCGAGCATGACGGTGGACGCTCCCGCCGCGATAGCCTTGGCGATGTCGCCAGACTGGCGGATGCCGCCGTCGGCGATGACCGGGATTCCCGCCGGCGCCGCCACCGAGACGGCATTCATGATCGCCGTGATTTGCGGCATCCCGACGCCAGTCACCACGCGGGTCGTGCAGATCGAACCAGGACCGATCCCCACCTTGATGGCATCGGCGCCGGCGTCGATCAGTGCCTTCGCTGCCTCAGCCGTCCCCACATTGCCGGCGACGACATCAATCGACCAGCGGCTCTTGATCCCGCGAACGGTTTCCAGCACCCACTCGCTGTGCCCGTGCGCGGTATCGACCACCACGACATCCACCTCGGCCTTGATCAGCGCCTCGACACGGTCGTATTGGTTGACGCCGACGGCAGCCCCGACCCGCAGGCGACCGCGCCCGTCTCGCGCGGCACGCGGGTGCGCGCGGGTGTGCTCGATGTCGCGCATGGTCATGAGCCCGGCCAGCCGTCCCTGGCCGTCCACCAAGAGCAACTTCTCCACTCTCCCCCGAGTCATCAGCTCCCCGGCTTGCTCCAGGGTGGTTCCCTCGTGGGCCGTGACCAATCCAGTCTTGGTCATGACATCGCCCACCTTGGTGACATCCGCAGCGCCCCCGATGAACTTGATGTCGCGCCTGGTCAGGATCCCGACCAGACGCCCGCGTGCCGAACCATCATCAGAGACGGGGAACCCGCTGACCCCCTGCTCGGCCATGAGCGACAGCGCGCGGGCCACCGTGTCCCCGGGGCTTAGTGTCACCGGATCGACGATGACGCCATTCTCGCTTCGCTTGACCTTGGCCACTTCGCGGGCCTGTGCCGAGGGGGGGAGGTTTCTGTGGATGATCCCGATGCCGCCCTCCTGGGCCAGCGCCCGCGCCATCGCGGACTCCGTCACCGTGTCCATCGGCGCGGACACCAGCGGGATGTTCAGCTGGATGTTCTTGGTCAGCCGCGTGCGCGTGTCCGCCCGGTCCGGGCTCACCGAACTGGCTCGCGGGATCAGGAGGACATCGTCGAAGGTGACGCCTTCCTGCGAGAACTTGTGTTCCATCTGGGAACTATCTCAACCTTTGCCACGAATGTCAATGGCCATGGCTTCTGCTAGCCTGCGCCGTCTGTACCCACGGAGGAACTGTGTCTATCGTTCGGAATGAATTGCTCGTCCCTGTCACCCTCCAACACCGGGGAACCACCCCTGGCGACGGCAAGAAGGCGTGGCTCTCGTGGCTGGATGCGACTGTCCGGTTCGAGGGAAGCGACCTCATCGTCAAGCCCAGCCTCCCGCCCCGCATCCGGCACCGTGGCCTCCTCAAGGACCTCTCGACGCCGGTACTGAGCGACGACCTCCTCTTCCAGGTCGCCAAGGACATCCTGGACCCCAACCAGCTGGCCCACTTCGAGCGCCATGGCTCCATCGACTTCGCCTACGACTTCGAGCGCGGCCGTCGCTTCCGCGTCAACATGTTCATGGCCAGGGGCAAGCCCTCCGTGGCCGCCCGCCTGATCACCAGCAACATCAAGAAGTTTGAGGATCTCTATCTCCCGGCGAGCCTCGGGGATGTGGCCATGGCCGCGCAGGGACTCATCCTTTTCTCGGGGGTCACCGGTTCAGGCAAGTCCACCTCGATCGCGTCGATGTTGGACTATGTCAATGAACGCAAGAAGGTCCACATCATCACGATCGAGGACCCGATCGAGTACATCTTCGAGGACAAGAAGGCCACGATCAATCAGCGCGAGATCGGGATCGACTGCACCAACTTCAACGATGCCCTCCGCGCGCTGGTCCGCGAGAATCCGGATGTCGTACTGGTGGGCGAGATGCGCGACTATGAGACCTTCGAGGCCGCCATCCGTGCCGCCGAGACGGGGCACCTGGTGTTCGGGACAATCCACGCGTCCAGTGCCTGGCAGACCTTCGGCCGCATCTACGACCTGTTCCCGGAGCAGGAGCGCGAGCAGATCCGAAAACTCCTCGCCTACAACCTGCGGGCGATCATCTACCAGAAGTTGCTTCCGACGCTGCGTCCCGAGATCGCACGAATCCCCGCCATCGAGATCCTCATCAACACGCCGGCCGTGCAGAAGTACGTCCTCGAAGGTCGCGAGGGCGAGTTGCTGGAGATCATCAAGAATTCCCGCCACGAAGGCATGATCGACTTCACTTCCAGCCTGGTGGACTGGGTCGAGAAGGAATACATCCACCAGAATATCGCGCTCCAGGCAACACCGAAACCCGAGGAACTCAAGATGCGCCTCAAGGGCATCGGGCACCTGGCTCACGGGTGACCCGGCGCGTGCCTACCCTCCACAGCACGACGATGAACGCTTGAGCCCATGAGCACCCTCACCATGTCGATCCTTGCGCAGGGTGCCCTGCCCGTCCAGCTCCTGAGTTCGTACAAGCCGATTGTGCTGGCTATCACGCTGATCCCCTATGCGTGGTTGGTCTCCACCAAGCTTGAGAAGGATGCCGGCTACTTCAACCTTGGCTCCATCAAGTGGTCGGCGATCTTCCTGGGCACGGCCGTGCTTGCGCTGGCCACGGCGCTCCTGATCCCGATCTTCTGGATTGGTTGGCCGCTCATGGTCATCGTCTTGGCCGCCACGCCGCTTCTCTACATGCAGTACCGGAACAAGCGGGTCCCCGCGGATCGACAGTACAAGCTCAAGTTTGGAGGGATCGCCGAGGCTGCCGCCACGCGACGAGAGGCGAAACTGCAGAAGTCGGCCAACATCTCGCTCCACGGGCGCAATGGCCGGTTCCCGCTCCCACAGAAGGAAACGCCTGAGGCGGCGGCATACGCCCAGATGGAACAGTGGGTCGCCGGGCCCCTGCTGTCGCGTGCGTGGCGGCTGGACATCGTTCCGGTGCAAGGCGGAGTCATTCCCGTAGTCACGAGGGACGGCGTGCGAACGCGTGGGGAGCCCGTGGCCAATGAATTGGCACTCCCCGCCATGGACATCCTGCGGCGCGTCGCCGGATTCGTGGTGGAGGACAGGCGTCGGCCGCAACGCGGCACCTTACAGATCAAGGCCCCGGAGGCGGAAGCGACCGCAACCATCACGAGCAGCGGCGGCAGCGCGGGGCTCTCGGTACGGGTCGAGTTCGAGACGATCGCGATGCACAAGATTCCAGTCACGGAGCTCGGCTTCACCCCGAAGCAGCTGGAGTTCCTGGAGACCTTCGGAGATGCCGGCGAGCGTCGAGGCACGGTGCTCGTGGCGGCGCCCGCCGGACAGGGGCTGGTCACGACCCTGTATGCGCTCGCCGCCCGCCACGATGCCTACACCGCCAGCGTCAAGACCTTCGAGCGGCTGATCGAGGCCCCCATCGAGGGCGTGGACCAGGTCCAGTTTGACCCCTCGAACGCGAGCCTCGACTACAGTACTGCCTTCCGGTCGATCATCCGTCGCGGCCCCGACGTGGTCACCTGCGTCGATGCCTCCGAGAAGGGCATCGGGTCCGCGCTGGTGGGGGCCAATATCGACATGCTCCTCACCTACGCCGGTTTCGGCGTGGGCACCAGTCAGGAGGCCCTGCAGGGCTGGATCCGTTCCTGCGGAGGAGACACCAAGCAAGCCGCAAAGTCGCTCCGTGGAATCATCAACCAGCGCCTGGTGCGCCGACTCTGCCACACCTGCAGGACACCCATTCAGGTCTCGCCTGAGCAGGCGGCCAAGGTGGGCATCCGGACCGAGCGCCCGATCCAGCTGTTCCGCGCCGGTGGCAAGGTGCAGGTCAAGAACCGCATCGAAGAGTGCCCGGAATGCAACGGGCTTGGCTACAGCGGCATGATCGGCGTGTTCGAGACGCTCCCGTTCACCAGTGAGGGGAAGTCCGCGCTGGAGCTTGGGAACCTCGCTGGCATGATCCAGGCTGCCCGGAAGTCGGGTGGCGTTCTGTTGGCCGAGGCCGCGCTCTTCCATGTCCGTTCAGGAGTCACGAGTTTCGAGGAGGCGCAGCGCGTGCTCCAGCCTCAGACCCAGAAGCCCGCCGCCGCGGCGGGTGCCCCGGCTGCAACCAAGAGACAACAGGCCTGAACGATGACCCTGCAAATTATTACTTTGGTGTTCATCGCCCTGATCGCCTACTGGTGGGCCAACCAGGGCACCTTCAGCGCGTTCCTCCACCTCACCTGCGTCATCCTCGCGGGCGCACTCACCTTCGCGTTTTGGGAACCGTTGAGCGTGATGCTCCTCCCATCGCTCAAGGATCACGCTTGGAGCGTTTCATTCCTGGGTCTCTTCGCGATCCTGCTCCTGGTCTTTCGCGTGGCCTTCGATCGACTCGCCCCCGGCAACCTCAATTTCCCGCAGTGGGTCAACTATGTGTTTGGCGGCGCGTTCGGTGCGGCCGCCGGTGTCCTGACGGTTGGCATGCTGATCATCGGCATGGGGTTCACGCAGAGCCTTGACTCGCTCTTGGGGTTCTACGGGTGGACCCGCGTGCCGGAGAACCGAGGGCAGCCCTATGAGTCTCAGAGGCTTTTCCTCCCAGCCCACCAGCTGACGGCCGGGTTCTTTGGAATGCTGTCCGGCGGCTCGCTCTCTCCGATCAAGCCCACGGGTCTTCGTGACTACTACCCCGACCTTGCGCGGACGGCGCTGTCGCTGCACCGCGACAGCTGGGACAGCGGGCAAGGCAAGACCTCCGTCAACCCCGCCGATATCAAGGTGACTGGGTTCTTCTTCGACGAGTCCTACGGCTTTGATGATGGGACCCGGGGGGCCTACTCCCTGCGCCTGTCCTTCACGTCCAGCGCATTCGACCGCGGACAGGGCCTCACCCTCTCCGCCTCTCAAGCGCGATTAGTGGGTGCGACCACCGGGGGAAAGCGCCGTGAATCGGTCTATCCGGTCAAGTTCGTCGAAGATGTCGCCGGTGGTTCGCGAGGCACCTTCGCGTTTGACGATGTCCAGTGTTACGCCACCAATCCCAGTGGACAACAGTCTGCGGAAGTTGACCTGATCTTCCCGAAGGCCAATCTGGCCGATGTTCGATTCGCGATGGTGAAGGGACTCCGGCTCTCCCTCCCCGTCATGCAATCGGCTTCCATCGTATCCCAGCAAGCCGCCGGTTCGTCCAGTGCCCGGGTCCCCACCCTCAGTTCCGACGGGGCACCAGAACTGGCAGCGAGCGATCTCAGTGACCAAAACTCTGTCTCACCTCTCCGGATCGGCATCAATCAGGCCAGCGGCTTGGATATCCGAGAAGAGAAGAAGGGCAACTGGATCGAGGGCGGCAAGGGCGATTTCAAGAAGACTGGGACCTTCTCGGTCAGCCGTGGCCAGCGGGTGACGGGGTTCGTCTGCCCACCCGATACCGCGATCGTGCGCCTCGATGTCTCCCGCGACATCGCGACCGTGGACCTGGACCTGCTGCGCAAGGACCTTCTCCCCGGTGAGCGATTGCTCTTGGTGGATGACCAGGACCGCGGCTACGCGGCGGCCGGATATGTTTGGGACCGTGGGGAAGATGTCCAGGTGGCCTTCGACCCCGTCCAGCTGTTTCCCAAGATCTCCGACTTCCCTGCCACCGCCAGCAGCGGCACCCATCGACTCTGGGCTGTCTTTATCGTCCCTGTCGGGGTGACGATCAAGCAGGTCCGTGTGGGGCAGACGGTGGTCGGAGCCGGCGAGTTCCTGATCAAGGGCTTGCAGTAGGGTTCGGACGAAAATTGGGGCTCGAGTCCACGTGGAGTCCATTCCCGGCGGTCCAGTTATTAACCAAATTGTGCCATTTATGGATTCCATTTCCTTGGCGAATGGGTTATTTTGAGTTATGTTCTGCCAGGCTTGCACCATCGGTGGTGCGGTGTCCCTGTTCTCATAGGCCCTGAGAAAGTTCAGAATTTAGGAGTTACTCCAATGATGGCTCAGACCCGATCACTGATCTGTACCGTTGTCAGTACTGCCGCATTCGCCTTGGTTGGTAGCGCGTTCGGTCAGAACGCGTGCCTCGACGCTGGCGTTGATGCAGCTTGCTGCGACACGGTGTGTTCATTCAACCCACTCTGTTGCGATGTTTCCTGGGACCAAGAGTGCATCGATCTCCAGAGCCAGTTGTGCGGCGGCGGCGGCGGCGGCAATTGCCCCGCTGGCGAAATCGAAGACTGCAACGGCAATTGCTGCCCAGACTTCTGGGTTGGCGACGGCTACTGCGAC
>JAQCEQ010000015.1 GCA_027618565.1 Planctomycetota bacterium
AACGGTGATGGCCTCGTGGACGGCGCCGACCTCGCTGCGGTGCTGGGCGCGTGGGGAATGGTGCCGTAGTCCTATGCGGCGGAACGAGTCGGTCGCCCCCGCCTGATTCCAAGTAACTTGCGCGACCCATGGTCGCCCCTGAGCAGCACGCTGGACACCTTGAAAACGCCTCCGCCGCTGACTCGGCTCACGCCCCTGGGCCCGCCGCCGGGGCGATCAAGATCGTGGTCGCCACCGACTGCGGCTCCACCACCACCAAGGCCATCCTGATCCAAGAGGTGGACGGGGTGTTTCGGCAGACGCACCGCGGCGAGGCGCCAACCACCGTCGAAGAGCCCTTCGCCGATGTGACCGTGGGAGTCACCAACTCCGTGACGGAACTGGAAGAGTTGTCCGGCCGTCGACTGATCAATCCCGACGGCACCATCCTTCGCCGCACGTCACCCACCGACCCCAACGGCTGCGACATCTACATCTCCACTTCCAGCGCGGGCGGCGGCCTGCAGATGATGGTGGCGGGTGTCGTTCGCCAGATGACCGCCGAGAGCGCCAAGCGCGCGGCGCTGGGTGCGGGTGCCATCGTGATGGACACGATCGCCAGCAATGACAAGCGCCGGCCGCACGAGCAGATCCAGCGCATTCGCGAACTGCGTCCCGACATGGTGCTCCTCTCCGGCGGCACCGACGGCGGCGACACCAAGAAGGTGACGGAGTTGGCGGAACTCATCGCGCCGGCCAAGCCTCGGCCGCGCTTTGGCGGCGAGTACTCCATGCCGATCATCTTTGCCGGCAACAAGGATGCCGCGCCTGGCGTTCGCAAGGTCTTCCAGCACGGTGGATTTGACCTCTCCGTCGTGGACAACCTGCGGCCGTCGCTGGAGAACGAGAACTTGGGCCCCGCGCGCGACCGCATCCACGATGTGTTCCTGGAGCATGTCATGGCGCATGCGCCCGGCTACGACAAGCTGATGCGCTGGTCCAACGCGCCCATCATGCCCACGCCCGGCGCGGTGGGCGACATTCTGCAGGCGATCGCGCGCGGCCGCAACATCAATGCCATCGGCGTGGACATTGGCGGCGCCACCACCGACGTGTTCAGCGTCTTTGGCCCGCACTTCAACCGCACCGTGAGCGCCAACCTGGGGATGTCGTACTCCATCTCCAATGTGTGCGCCGAGGCCGGCATGGCCAACATCCTGCGGTGGGTGCACCTGACCCAGATGGACGAGCGCGAGCTTCGCAATCGCGTCAAGAACAAGATGATCCGGCCGACCACGATCCCACAGTCGCTGGAGGCGCTCATCTTTGAGCAGGCGGTGGCTCGCGAGGCGCTGCGGCTGGCGTACATCCAGCACCGCGAGTTTGCCACCAATCTCAAGGGGGTGCAGCAGCAGCGCACCGTCGGCGACACCTTCGCGCAGAAGCAGGGCGGATCGTCCATCGTCGACAGCCTGGCGCTGGACCTCCTGGTCGCGTCCGGCGGCGTCCTCAGCCACGCGCCGCGCATGGAACAGACGGCGATGATGCTGGTGGATGCCTTTGAGCCCGAGGGGTTCACCGAGCTGGCCAAGGATTCCATCTTCATGATGCCGCACCTGGGCGTGCTGGCCAGTGTGCACGAGCGCGCCGCCATGGAAGTCTTCGAGCGCGACTGCCTCATTTACATGGGCACCTGCATCGCGCCCGCGGGGACCGCGGTGTGGGGCAAGCCTGTGGCGAAATACTCGATCGATGGCGTCGGTCAAGGCACCCTCCTCGGCGGCGAGATGAAGCGATTCGCGCTCGCTGGCGACGCCCGCGCGCGTGCGGAAATCGCCCCTGAGAAGGGCCTTGATGTCGGCGCGGGGCCTGGCAAGCCGGTCACTCGCGAGATCCGCGGCGGCACCGTGGGGCTCATCTTGGATGGCCGCGGTCGACCGCTCGTCCTGCCATCCACTCGCGAGGAGTGCCGCACGGCGATGGACTCTTGGGTTAAGGCACTGGACCTTTATCCCAGCTAGGCTCACCCGCTCGTGGCGAAGGCATACACACCAGGACTCAAGGTCGCTGCCCACAGCACCTATCGCTCCCGGCGCCTCCTGCCGATCAAGGGTGAAGTGCTGGTTCGGGTGGGGGACCTGGTGAATCCATCCACCCCGGTCGCGCGCACCTACCTGGAGGGCGAGGCCACGCCGATGAAGCTGGCCAACTTGCTTGGCGCGCAGCCGCGCGAGCTGCCATCGCTCATGCTCAAGCCGGTGGGATCGCGCGTCGCCAATGGCGAGCCGATTGCCCGCAGCAAGGGCATCTTCGGGATGATGAAGACCGAGGTGAAGTCCACCGCCGAAGGCACCATCGAGAGCATCTCCGAGACGACCGGCATGGCCATCATTCGGGGCGAGCCGATCCCCGTGCAAGTGGACGGCTATGTCGCGGGCTCCGTCGTGGAAGTGATCGAGGGCGAGGGCGTGGTGGTGGAAGCCCAGGCCGCCGTGGTGCAAGGCATCTTCGGCGTGTCGGGCGAAGCCTCGGGACCGATCAAGGTGGTGTGCGCGGCACCCACCGAAGTCTGCGACACCGACCACATCGATGCGTCCTGCAAGGGATGCGTGGTGGTGGGCGGCGCGCGGATGACCGCCGCGGCCATCAAGAAGGCCAAGGCCGTTGGCGCCGCCGCGCTGGTCTCCGGCGGCCTGGACGATTCCGACCTGCGCGACTTCCTCGGCTACGACCTGGGTGTAGCGATCACTGGCACCGAGAAGACGGGACTCACCGTCATCGTCACCGAGGGCTTTGGCGACATTGCCATGGCCGACCGGACGTTTCATCTCTTGAAGGGGTTGGAGGGTCGACTGGCCAGCGTCAACGGTGCCACGCAGATTCGCGCGGGCGTCATGCGTCCAGAGATCGTGGTGCCGCTGGATGACGCGGGCGTTGCTGCGGCGAAGGCCGCCATGGCCGCGCGACTCGCTGCGTCGGTCGCGCACGAAGAGGGCTCACTGGAGATCGGCGTCTTTGTGCGCATCATCCGAGACCCGCACTTTGGCGTGATCGGCACGGTCGCTGCGCTGCCTGAGGCGCCCGCGGTGCTTGGCTCCGGCTCCAAGGCCCGCGTCTTGGATGTCAAACTCTCCGACGGCACGATCGTCACGATTCCGCGCGCCAATGTGGAGCTCATCGAAGGCTGATCCATGGTGAGCATGATCGATTCAGTCCTTGTGAGCCTCACCCTCGCCGCGCAAGATGCTGCTGGCGCAGGGGCCGATGGCGCCACCGCTCCCGCCGCGGCAGCAGAGAGTTTCTTCGTTTCCGGCCGCGGCGCGCTGTTTGGCTGGCTGGTGGTGATCAGCGTGTTCGTGCTTGTCTCGATCATGAAGGCCCGCGCGGGCAAGGTCTTCAAGGTCCGGCCGATCGCGGGGCTTTCCGCGGTGGACGAGGCCGTGGGCCGCGCCACCGAGATGGGTCGACCCGTCCTCTTCATTCCCGGCATCCAGGACATGGACAATGTCCAGACGATTGCCGGCCTCACGATCCTGTCGCGTGTGGGCAAGACGACCGCCGACTACGACGCGCACATTGAAGTACCCGTGAGCCGCTCGCTGGTGATGACCGCAGGCCGCGAAGCGCTGAGTGCGTCGTACCTGGCCGCGGGCCGGCCTGACTCGTTCAACGAAGACCAGGTCTACTACGTGACCGACGAACAGTTTGGCTACACCGCGTATGTCTCCGGGCTGATGGTTCGCAAGAAGCCCGCCGCGTGCTTCTATATGGGCCAGTTCTTCGCCGAGAGCCTGATCCTCGCCGAGACTGGCAATTCCATTGGTGCCATCCAGATCGCCGGCACCGCAGAGACCAGCCAGTTGCCATTTTTCGTGGCGGCCTGTGACTACACGCTGATCGGCGAGGAGTTCTTCGCCGCGAGCGCGTATCTCTCCGGCGAGCCCGACCAGATGGGCAGCCTGCGTGGCCAGGATCTGAGCAAGGCGCTGGTGGGGGCGGTGCTGGTGCTGGGGGTCGTCGTGATGACCGTCGGCGCGCTCGCCGGCGGTCTGGTCGACCTGGGCAGCGTTTCGAGATTCTTCCAATCGTTGGTGGGAGGCTGACGAATGAGCAGGCAACTGGCCATCATCGTCACGCTCGTCGCCGGTGTCCTCATGGTCGTGTCGGGCTTCATCAAGCCGACGCAGGGGTGGGGCGAGGATGCCGCAGAGTGGTTCAACATCCTGGCTGCGATGGCCTTTGTGCTGGGTGCGGCCAATCTCGCCAAGGTCCACCTCTCCAAGATTTCCTCGCGGGACGCGGGGTGGGGTTTCTCCGCGGTCACGCTCTTGGCGTTCGCGGTCACGCTTGCGGTCGGGCTCTTCAAGGTCGGCGTCAACCCGATGCCGGCATTTCCAGATGTGCCGATGAGCGGAGGGAAGGACGCCGAAGGCAGCGCCTTCTGGTGGGTCTACACCTATGTGTTGTCGTCCATCACCGCGACGATGTTCTCGCTGCTGGCGTTCTATGTCGCCAGCGCCGCGTTCCGTGCCTTCCGGGCCAAGAACACGGAGGCCACCCTCTTGCTGGTCGCGGCGTTCATCGTGCTGCTTGGGCGCACCTTCGCCGGTGTCGTGCTGACGGGCTGGATTCCCGCTGACAGCGACTGGGCGTTCCTGCGCTTTGAGAACCTCTCCACGACGATCTTCGAGGTCTTTGCCAGCGCCGGCAATCGAGCCATCATCATCGGCATCGCGCTGGGCGTGGCGGCCACCAGCCTCAAGATCATCCTGGGCATCGATCGCTCCTACATGGGGTCCGGAGACTGACCATGTCATTCATTGACCGACTGGACGCGATCGACCGCCGCTGGATCTTCTTGATGATGGCCTGCGCGGTGGCGATCCCGATCATCGTGATCGGCCTGACGGGGGCTCGATTCCCTGAAGTGCCTGGCCCAACTTCCACGGCTACCTTCGAGACGATCGAAGCGCTGCCCGAGGGTGCCAAGGTGCTCTTCTCCTTTGACTTTGACCCCGCCAGCGCCGGCGAACTCCAGCCGATGGCCAACGCGTTCATGCGCCACCTGGGGCAGAAGAAAGCGAAGGTCTATTGCCAGACGCTGTGGGCTTCCGCTACGCCGCTCATCGAGGAAACACTCAAGAAGTGCTTGCTCACGCAGAGTCCCGACTTGGTCTACGGGGTGGACTATGTCAATCTCGGCTACCAAGCCGGCAACGAAGGCGTCATGAAGGTCATCTCGACCGACTACAAGCAGTCGTTTCCCACGGACGCGAAGGGGACGCGCACCACGGCCATTCCGATGATGGAGGGGATCGAGAACACCAGTTCCTTCGACCTCATCATGGTGGTGAGTGCGGGCTACCCGGGCTCCAAGGAGTGGGTGCAGTATGTGGTGTCGCCAACGCTGGGCAAGGGAAAGCCCATCCAGCTGGTGGCCGGCGTCACCGGCGTGTCCGCGCCGCAGTTGGTGCCCTACTTTCCCACGCAGATGCAGGGGATGCTGGCCGCGATCAAGGGCGCCGCCGAGTACGAGTACATGGTGAACGAGGTCATCAAGGCAGCCAACCCAGGCAAGCCATTGCCGCCTGCGTACATGGAGGCGCAGCGACGCATGGCGCCGCAGCTCTTTGGCCACTTGCTCATGGTGGGGCTCATCATCGTGGGCAACACGATCTTCTTTGTCAAGCGACGGCAGTCGCGCAGCGGCAGTGCCATGAAGGCGGCCGCCTAGCCGGCAGGATCAGACGATGAACCAGAAGAAAACCTGGACCATCATTCTTGTGCTCGCAGCCGTGCTGCTCGCGATCCGTTCGTTCACGGGACCCGGGATGGCCAAGGTCTTTGTGGAGGACCAACGGTTCGCCTTCAAGCAAGCGGGCGAGAAGGAAGTGGACGGGGCCATGAAGCCGGCGTTTGAGGCGGTGGCGCCCGGGACCGAGGGCGCGATCGAGTGGACCACCGAGTCGGAAGTCCCTCCGCGCGCCTACTACGCGGCTGAAGCGGCCAGCCCAGGTCAGTCGGCCATTCACCTCAGCACCAGCCGCACGATTGGCGTGTGGGTGGCGGCGCTCCTCACGCTCTTTATCTTCAGTTTCCTCTACCGGGACAACCCCCTCTACAAGTTCGCAGAGGCGACCATCGTGGGCGTGTCCGCGGCGTACTGGGGCATCGTTGGATTCTGGGACACGCTGATGCCGAAGCTCTTCGGCGCCATTGTGCCCGCGATCGTCACCGCCAACTTCATGCCGGGGCTCAAGGAGGAATACAACTTCTGGATCCTGGTGCCGGCCGCGCTGGGCATCATGCTGTTGTGCCGGCTCAACCGCAGCGTTGCCGCCGTCAGCGTCATCCCGCTGGCGTTCATCGTGGGGACCACCTCGGGACTCAAGTTCGTCAGCTATGTGGAGTCTGACCTCTTGGCGCAGACGGCCAGCACGATGAAGCCGCTCTTGGTGGCGGCGCCGGCGCTGGCCACCGGCGCAGCGGACGGCACCGCGAATGGTCTGTCGCTTGGCCTCTCCATCAAGCAGGCGCTGATCTTCGTGGGCGTGGTCAGCGGCCTCGTGTACTTCTTCTTCAGTGTCGAGCACAAGGGCATCGTTGGCAAGACCGCCCGGGTCGGCATCTGGTACCTGATGATCACCTTCGGCGCGGCGTTCGGCTTCACGGTGATGGGTCGCATCGCGCTCTTTGCAGCACGTTGCGAATTCATCTTTGACGACTGGCTCTGGCTGATCGACCCCACCGAGAAGCGAGTGGTGGTCGAGGCGGCGGTCGCCAGCGTGAATGCGCTGCTCCCGGTGCTGCCAGGCGTTGGACTCTGAGCGCCGGACGATGGGCGTCGCATCCATCTCCGGGGGTCTTTCGGTAGCCTTCCCGCGCCATGCCTCCAGCCAAGCCGGTCGTCGCCGCGGATCCATCAGTCGTCGTTATCTTCGGGGCGTCCGGGGACCTGACCTCCCGCAAGCTCCTGCCGGCGCTTTACGAGATGGACCACCTGGGGCTCCTGCCCAAGGCGACCAGGATCATCGGCGTGGCGCGTCGGGACAAGACGGACGACGAGTGGCGCGAGGAAATGCGCGCGAGCGCCGCCGAACACGCGACCAACTTTGACGCGGCGGCGTGGCAGTCGTTTGCCAAGCGAGTCTTCTATCACGCGGCCGACGCGACAGTAGCGGACGACTACGCCGGTATCGCCCAGCGCATCAAGGCGATCGACCCCACGAGTGAGACGAAGGGCAACATCCTCTTCTTCCTGTCGGTGGCGCCGTCCCTCTACGCGCCGATCACGCGCGCGGTGGGGACCAGCGAGTTGGTCGTAGAAGGTCGTCGATGGTGCACCCTAGACCCTGCGAACCGTTCGTGGCAGCGCGTGGTGATCGAGAAGCCCTTTGGCCACGACGCCACCAGCGCCGCGGAGCTCAACCGCGAGCTGGCACAGGTCTTTGACGAGACCGCCATCTTCCGCATCGACCACTACCTGGCGAAGGATGTGGTGCAGTCCACGCAGGTCCTCCGATTTGCCAACACGATCTTTGAGCCGGTGTGGAACCACCGCTATGTGGACCATGTCCAGATCAGTGCGTGCGAGACCCTGGGCGTGGAGGATCGCGTCGCGTTCTACGACCAGACCGGTGCCCTTCGCGACATGATCCAGTCGCACTTGATGCAGGTGTTTGCCTTCATCGCGATGGAGCCACCCGCGCGCATGTCGGCGCAGGACATCCAGGCGGAGAAGCTCAAGGTGGTCCGGTCGATCCGCCCCGTGGCCGCCGGCGATGTCACGGAATCGTGCGCGTTCGGGCAGTACGGGGGCGGGCCGGAGTGCACGCCGTATGTGGATCTTCCTGGCGTGGCCAAGGGGTCCACGACAGAGACTTTTGCGGCGATCCGGCTTGAAGTGGACAACTGGCGATGGGCGGGTACGCCCTTTTACTTCCGCAGCGGCAAGCGGCTGGCAGAGAAGCGAACGGAGGTCGTTGTGCAGTTCAAGGAGCCAGCAGCGGACCTGTTCACGGGCGTGCCGCACCCGCACGGACGGGTCTCCGGGAATCGACTCGTCCTGCGCATCGCGCCACAAGAGGGTGCCAGGCTCACCTTTTCCAGCAAGGTGCCGGGGCAGGGGATCCAGATTCGCCCGACGCACATGGATGTCGACTTCCAGAAGGAGTTCGGCTCCGAAACCGTGGAGGCCTACGGGCCGCTCTTCATCGACGCCATGCGCGGCGACCAAACGCTCTTCAAGCACCGGCTTGAGGTGGAAGGCGCATGGGATGCCGTGATGCCCTACATCGATGAGCGAAGTGCCGACGCTCGCAAGGCGATCGCCTCCAACTACGCGCCCGCATCGTGGGGGCCAGCCGCTGCTGAGGCGCTCATGGCGCGCGATGGCCGCGCGTGGAACACCGACTGAGGACTCTCACCAACTTTCGGGGTGTGCGTGAGTGCGTGCAGCACTCGACCGGATTCAAGAAACCTTCGAGCCGGCGGGCACCGCGGCGTCGGGGCGCAGGACGAACACGTCGCGCTCGCCGCCGTCACCCTTCACCGCGCTCGCGGCCAGGATCATGCCCTGGCTCACCTCCCCGCGAAGCGTGCGCGGCTCGAGGTTGGCCACGATGATCACCTGCGAGCCCACCAGCTTCTCGGGCGCGTACCACGCCTTGATCCCGGCGCAGACCTGGCGGCCGTCAGGGGTGCCATCGTCCAGCTTGATCTTGAGCAACTTGTCCGCGTTGGGGTGTGGCTCAGCGCTCACGATGGTGGCGACGCGGAGGTCCAGCTTGGCGAAGACATCGAAGGGGATGTTCTCAATCAGGGGCGATCCCTGGACACCGGGATTGACTGCAACGGCCTCGCTCACTTGGCACCCTCCGTGCTTGTCGCGCCCGCAGTCGCTGCGCCTTCGGTGCCGTCAGCGGTCGTCGGAGCGCCGGCGGTCGCCTCTCCGGGCTTCTCGGCCAGCGGCACGAACTGGTGTCGCACGCGCATGGCGGGGAAGGTGAATGGCTCGAAGGGATTGTCGGCACCTTGGCGGCCAACAATGCCCCGCAGGCCGTTGCCCTTCATGGCCTCGGCGAGTTGCACCTCATCCATGGCGGTGACGGCATCGATCCGGACCACGGCGACCGCGAGTTGCTTGGGAAGCACAAACGTAAAGGTGCGTTCGGCGGCTGGAATTGCCGCTGAGCTCCCCGAGGCGCCCACGCCCAGGGGGTCTCCCGTTCCGCGCCATGAGTCAGCGGGCAACTTCATCGCAGCCGCTACGAGATCATCTTGCAATTCCATGGCGGTGCCCACCAGCGGAAGCGGCGTGCCGAACTCGATTCCGTACTGGAGGAACTGTGGATTGGAAATGCGCAGGTCGGTGAAGGGGGCGGTCTGTGCGCCGTAGGTGACAGCCGCTGCGGCGAAGTCCGTGGCTGCCGCCGACTTGATCGAGTCCAGCTGCCCTTCGAGGACGGCAAAGTTCTCGAGTCGCTTCACATCTCTCGTGAGTTCCGCGCGGACCTCATCAATGCTCTGGGGCGCGTGAGCCGCCTGTGCGTCCGTGATGCGCGCGATGAAGATGTCGCCGCTGGGAGCTGAGAAGACGGGCATGGCCACGCCCGATTGGGCGATGAGCGTCGGGTTGCCGCCAAACTCCTTGAGCGCCGCCGCGAGGTCAGAGGGACGAACTCCGCGCCCGCCAAAGGCGTCGGTGGTCGCGGCCCCCAGGCCCGGCACCGATGCCAAGTCGGCGGGAGCGATCCAAGCGTCGGACGCAGCCACGACGATCGGCGTCGCGATCGAGAATCGCTGCGCGATGTCATCGGCAAGTGCCTCGAGGGAAAGTTGCTGCGACGACCAATCTGCGGGAAGCGTGACATGGCCGCCCGTTCGCACGGCGCCGCGCAACTGCATGCCCAGTCGGTCGGTGGCGAACTTGGCGATGTCCGCCGAGCGATCCTTGGTCAGCGTGGTGAGCAGCGCACGGCGCACGGCCTCGCGGTATTGCTCGAACTCCGGCTTGGCCGCCGCGATGGCGGTGTTCGGGCCGACGAATTGCGCCTCGTTCTCGAGGAAATACTTGCGCAGCGCAATGTTGGAAAGGTCGGGACCCCTTTCGATGGATGCCGAGACGGTCGTCACGGGAATGGACAGCCACTCGTAACGAACTCGATCGGCAATCTGGTAGCCAAAGCCCGAGTCCCCGGTTCCGGCGGGCTGCGCTCCATGCTTGGAAAGTTGCTCCGCAAGTTGCTCATCGGTGGGATCGGCGAAAGGTGCCGAGCCCGCTGAGGCGGTTCCGGCATCGATCAACATCACTTCACCTTGGAGTGCCAGCAGTCGTCGAGCCGCTTCCTGACGCAGTCGTACGGGCGCCACTCGCCCGGAGCCAGCCCCTCCGACCATCGATACCAGTCGCATCACCGCGGCCTCTTCGGCGAGCGTCTCCAGGACTTCATCGCGCGAGAGTCCCGAGGCCCCCATCAACTGCCGAACGACCAGATTCGGGTCGGCGTCGGGCTGCCCCTGCAGGCGGGCTACCAAGGCACTCTCTCCCTCTGATGGCGGTCCCACGAGTCCGGCCTGCGTGGCCTCCCGCACCAGGAGGAACCAGTGTCCCGGCTCCTTGTCGATGCTGAGGCTGCCTAGCAGCGGCGAGCCGAGAGCCTCAAGCATGGCGAGCTGCTGCTGCGATCGCCGCAAGTCCGCGGCGCTGACTTCCTCCTTGCCCACGACCGCCCAAGTGCGCCGGCCATCTAGCCAGTCGCTCAAGATGGAGTTGGAGCTGTAGTCAAACGCAAGCCACGAGATCAGGAGCAGCACGAGGCCGCAGACCATGATCCACTTGCCGATTCGTTCGTTCTCGCGGAAAAACTTGAGCATGGAATTCCTGGTGCGCGCAGGGCGCGGGGTGGTCTATGAAATGGGGCGCGCGGACGGTGAATCCGGGCGCCCCAATGGGGAAAACCTTGGCGGGGGGGGCGTCCGGATCAGCGATAGAACTCGATGATCAGGTTGGTGTTCACGTCGAACGGAATCTGGTCGGGAGTGGGCGTGGAGGTCACCTTCACCGAGAGCTCGGCTGGGTTGACTTCGATCCAGCCCGGCACGATGTGCCCGGCCATCGACTCCATATTTTCGCGAACCAGCGTCTGCAGGCCGGCCTTGAAGCTGACCGTGTCGCCGACCTGGACGGCGAGGCTGGGCCGATCGCACTTGCGGCCATTCACGAGGACATGCCCGTGCGCGACCATCTGGCGAGAGGCCCAGATCGTGCGGGCAAAGCCGGCACGACGGAGGACATTGTCCAGCCGCTGCTCGAGGATCTGGAGGAGTGCATCACCCGTGTTGCCCGACGCGCGTCCGGCTTCGCGAAGGTAGCGGCGGAACTGGCGCTCAAGCACGCCGTAGTGGTAGCGAAGCTTCTGCTTCTCGTCCTTGCGGATGCCGTAGGGCTTCGGTCGCTTGCCTCGGAAACCATGCGGTCCCGGCGCGTTCAGCTGTCGCTTGGCGGTGTGCTTCGGGGTGTCCGCGATCGGCACGCCAACGCGGCGGGAGAGCTTGACCTTGGGTCCGGTGTAACGAGCCATGAATGCCTTGGATGAATGCCTTTTTGGGTCGACGAACAGGATCCTGCTGGGGAATCGGGCATTACAGCACAGAACGCGATTTCCGTCAATTCACGCCGCGCGTGGCGGTGGCGGAGGAAGCGTGAACATCGTCCTATAACACATGACTCTTGTGTTCCTCCGCACACGCTCGCACCAGACCTCCGTGGTTCATTCGTACGAGCGCCGATCGATCTTCCTGCACCAGTCCAGGTACGCGCGGTTGAGCGTCTGGAAGCCGCCGGGCGTTGGATATTCACCCGTGAAGTACCAGTCACCGGTGTGCGATGGCATCGCGGCGCGAAGCCCTTCGACGGTCTGGTAGATGACATGCAGCTCACCCTTCCACGACACGCCGCTGGGGCGCGAGAGGCGAGCGACCTCGTCGCACAGGTCCTGAAAGCTGACCGCGTCGTAGAGTTTCCTGACCGCGTTGCGCAGGCGTTCCACGGGGAGCGACTCCTGGGATTCGCAGTCCGTCTCAATCGTGCGGAGGATCGATTCCTGGCCGCGCTGGCGAATGAGGCTGACGGCGGCCTCGAAGGCAATGAATCGACCCAGCTGGCTCATGTCAATCCCGTAGCAATCGGGATACATGATGGGCGGTGCGCTGCTGGCGACGATGATGCGCCTGGGATTGAGCCTGGCGAGCATCGTGATGACCGACTCGCGCAGGGTCGTGCCGCGAACGATGGAGTCATCCACCACGACCAGCGTGTCCGATTCGGTCGCGGTGCCACGCGTGATGTCGTAGACATGGGCGACCAGGTCTCGCCGCGCGGCGTCGTGCGTGATGAAGGTGCGAAGGCGCTGGTCCTTGTGCGCGACCTTTTCGACGCGGGCCCGGATCCCCACCAGGGACGCGATGTCGGCTTCGGTGGCCTTCCCTTGCTGAATGTGCGCCCAGACGTCGCGTCCGCGAGCTTCCCGGGCGAGCCGCTCCACCTCCTCGACAAGGCCGAGAAAGGCCGTCTCGCTGGTGTTGGGGATAAAGGAGAAGACCGCGCCGGAGAGGTCGCCGCCGAGCAATTCCAGCACCCGTGGGGCGAGGTTGCGCCCCAGCCGCTTGCGCTCCTCGTAGATGTCGGGGTCGTTGCCGCGCGAGAAGTAGATCCGCTCGAAGGTGCACTCTCGCGGCGCCTGGGCGGGGGCGAACCGGGAGAGAATTGTCTCGCCGCTCCGGCGGATCGCCAGCACATGTCCCGGCTCGACGGGTCGGACATCCGAGGCCGGCACGTTGAGCACGCTCATGAGTGCGGCCCGCTCGCTGGCGACCGCGATGCACTCCTCGGTCTCCACCATGAACGCGGGACGGATGCCGCAGGGGTCGCGCACGACGAAGCAGTCGCCGGAGCCGACCAGCCCGGCCAGGACATAGCCGCCGTCAAATCGCTCCGCCGCACCGCGAATGATCCGGCCATAGTCCAGCTCGGAGGCGATCTCCTCGGCCAGTTCTCGTCCCTCGAGATTCCGGAACGACCCCGGCCCCATCGAGGAGGCCAGTCGCTCGTGTTCCTTGTCCAGGTTGTAGGCGACCTTCTCCAGCACGACGCCGGTGTCGCTCACGCCCGCCGGATTCAGCCCGTAGCCCACCAGGATCTCGAACAGCTCCCGAGAGTTGGTCATGTTGAAGTTGCCGGCCAGCGCAATCGTCTTGCTTGGCAGGCTGCTCCGCCGGACATGCGGGTGGCATGCCGCCGCGGTGCGACCGCCGTGCGTGCCGTACCGCAAGTGCCCCATCATGATTTCGCCCACCAGGGGCATCAGGCGCTTGAGTTCGGTCGGGTCGATTGCCGCCAGTTCTTTGGCCGACATCTTTCGCGCGGGACCGAGCACTTCGTCAAAGAGCCGCTCGATCGGATTGCGCTTGGCGCACCGCTCGCGCTCCAGGAAGGAGTCGCCGGGCGGCATGTCGAACCGGACGCAGCCAACACCGGCCCCGTCCTGTCCACGGTTGTGCTGCTTCTCCATCAGGAGGTACAGGCGTCGAGCCCCCCAGAGCGGGTCACCGTGTCGTTCTTGGTACCACCAGAGCGGATGTTTGAGACGGATGAGGGCCAGCCCGCACTCGTGCGTCAGTGGTTCGCTCATGGAGCGCCGAAGGTTAGCAGGGGGAAGGTCCGACCTCGGTGATCGGTGGATTCATGCCAGCTCGACCGGGCACGCACCCCGCGAAAACGAGACCGGTCTGGTCGGCTCGCCCCGTAACGCGACCACCGTGCACCGGGCCAGCGCCGACGAACGGAGCTCGATCGCCCTCCGCGCCAGCGCGGGGTGGTTGCAGTCGCGCGACAAGTGAAGCAGCAATAGGTGTTGGAGCGCGGATCGTTCCGCGATCGCCATCACAGCGTCGGCGCATTGGTCGTTGCTCAGGTGCCCGTGCGGTCCCATGATCCGCTCCTTCAGGAATGCCGGGCGGGGCGACGAGCGCTGCATGTCGGGGTCGTAGTTGGACTCGATCCCCAGCACGTCCAGGTCAACAAAAGCGTCCAGCATGGCGCGAGGGCATTCCCCCAGGTCGGTGGTGTACCCAATCCGCCCCGCGGCACTCTCCACGACAAACGCGGTGCTGCCAAGATCATCGTGCGGAACCGCGACCGCCGTCACGCTGGCGAGCGAGCCCAGCTGGAAGGTGTCGGCGACGACGCGCAGGCACGACGACGGCACGCCGGCATCCAGAGCCGCGCCCCTGAGCCCGGATCGAACCACGACCGGGACGGGGTTGCGCTCCAGCTGCCGCGCCCACCCGCGCTGCCAGTGGTCGCTGTCCAGGTGCGTGAGCAGGATCGCGCCCACCACCAGCCCCGGGACGCACGCCTGCGCCATCTTGCGTCGGACCGCGGACGGAGAGAGACCGGCATCAAGCAACAGGCACTTTCGACTGAGCGACCCAAAGGACAGCACGGTCGAGTTCCCGCTGGAGCCGCTTCCGAGGACAGTGAGGGTCGCGAAGGTGCCGTCCATGGCGCTCCCAATCCTATCGGGCAGCATCGGCGCGGAGGAAGAGAACAAGCAATCGCCGCAATTTGCTGGCGCGAAGCGTGCACCAGCCGCGCTTGCTGGCGGCGGCAAAGTCGCGGATCTCGGCAATGATGGGGTCGTCGGCCGTGTGCTGCGGCGCGAAGCCGAGGCAGGCGCCGGGGTAGACGACATTCTTGGCGCCCAGCGTGACGGCGCCTTCGATAATCGCGGTGGAGTGCACGGATGCCACGTGGCGGGAGCGTGCTGGCGATACGATTTTCAGCCGATGCAGCCGCCCGACATGGATGTGCGCGACCTAGGGCGGATCGACTACGACTCCGCGCTGGCGTTGCAGCGGGAGTTGCAGGCTTCGGTGATCGACGAGCGCGTCCGGACGGGAGAGCCGGCACGGCGTGGGTACCTCCTTCTTCTGGAGCACGACCCGCCGGTGGTGACGGTCACCAAACGCAGGGGGGCGGCGTCGAATGTCTTGGTGTCGGAACAGCAGCTGGCCGCGCGAGGCATCCAGTTGCGCGAGACCGACCGGGGCGGCGATGTCACCTATCACGGCCCCGGGCAGCTGGTCGCCTATGTCATCGTGGACATCAATCGGCTAGGCGTTGGCGTGCATGGCTTCATGCGGCTCCTTGAACAAGCGGTGATCGACACGCTTGCAAGAGCCGGGCTGGGCGGCGAGCGCGATTCATCAGCCACCGGAGTGTGGGTTGGCATGGACGGTCCCGGCACTGGTCGGAAGATTTGCGCACTTGGCGTTCGATTCTCGCGCTATGTGTCAATGCACGGACTGGCGCTGAATGTGAATCCAGACTTGGGGCACTTTGACGCCATCGTTCCGTGCGGGCTCAAGGGCAGGCCCGTCACCAGCATTGCGAAGGAGTGCGGTGGTCCGGGTGCTGCCAATGACATCGCTGCCGAAGTCCCCACGGTGAAAGTGTGGATTTCGGAAGCCCTGACCACCAGGCTTCGAGCGAGCAGAGATTTCCAAGCGGAATAGCGGCTCTACCCTTGACCGACGCACGGTTCCGATACACACCTGTGCTTGGAGTATTAACTGGTTTCAATGGTCCCGATGTTTCGACCTGTCATTCTGATCGCGCTGGCTTGTGTTTCACTGGCGCTGCCGGTGTCTCGGGGGTATTCCCAGGCTGATGCCATCGTGGGGTGCTGTTGCATGCCACCGTCCGCCGCCGCGCTCGCCGTGGGCGAGGTCACTCCGCGCTCAGGTTCATTTCCTTGAGCACATCGACGGTGATGTCCAGCCCTTCGGGGAGCTTGATGAAGGTTCGCGCCTGGATCTGGAGGGTGAGCGTGTCCATGTCCGATGGCGCGATCTTCTCGTCGGGCGGGATGAAGCGGTAGACAAGGTCGATCTTGCGGCGATCGCAAATCACCTCCACGGCGGTCCGCATGTCGCCGTACGCCTCGGTGTACTGCTCTGCGGCGAGCGTGCCCTCGGCCTGCTGCGTTCGCGCCATGAACTCCTGGTACTCCTGCTGGAACGCCTGCATCGCGGCGCGCGCTTCGCCGGCCTCCGGGCTGTCGGGCTTGGTGCCCTGGTACTTGTTCTGGAGTTCCGCAAATCGAGCCTCCAGTTCACGACCGGCCTTCTCGACTTCCTCCTTGAACTGCGCCCGGCGTTCCTCAAACCGCTCACTCTGCAGGATCGCGCCCAAGACCTTGCCGGTATTCACCGCGGCGATCGTGAGACCGCGCGCGCCAGCCTCCGTGCCCCAGGACATGCGCCCGTCCTTCGCGGAGACGCGGACCTCAGGTTCCCCCGCAAGCACGAGCGTGGTGGCGGGACCCAGGTCCTCGGCGGCGGGTGACCCGGTGGCGTTGGCGATTGACGCGCTTGTCCACGGGGCGGAGGCAAACACTGATACGAGCGCAGTGGCGATGGCGCCGCCAGCGAGGCCGGCAACGATGGATGAGGTGAGACGATTCATGGTGGTCCTTGTGTGGGGTAACCGCCGTGCGGGCGGCGTACACAGTACGTGGGGGTAGTCGCGGGCTCAGTCGCCTTGGTCCAGGATGGCCAGGAAGGCGCTCTGCGGGATCGACACCGAGCCGACCTGCTTCATTCGCTTCTTGCCTTCCTTCTGTTTTTCGAGGAGTTTTCGCTTGCGGGAAATGTCGCCACCGTAGCACTTGGCGATCACGTTCTTGCGCAGCGACTTGATCGTCTCGCGGGCGATGACCTTGCCACCGACCGATGCCTGCAGCGGGATCTCGAACTGGTGGCGGTCGATCTGCTCCTTGAGCTTCTGGAGGATCACACGGCTGCGCTGCTCCGCCATGTCGCGGTGGCAGATGGTGCTGAGCGCCTCGACGGGATCGCCGTTGACGAGGATGTTGACCTTGGCCAGCCGATTGGCGCGGAACTCCACCAGTTCGTAGTCCATCGTGCCGTAGCCGCGGGTGATCGACTTCAGTTTGTCATAGAAGTCGTAGATGATCTCCGCCAGCGGGAGTTCGTAGTCCAGGATCTGCCGGCCCTTGGAGAGGAACCGCTGCCCCTTGAAGATGCCTCGACGCGCGTCGCAGAGCTTCATGAGGTCGCCGATGCACTCGTCGGGGCAGATGACCTCCACCTTGACGATGGGCTCGCGAATCTCCGAAATGATGCCGGGATCCGGGAGGTCGGCGGGGTTGTGGATCTCTACCTCCTCGCCGTCGGTCTTGAGGATGCGGTACGAGACCGTGGGCGCGGTCTGCACCACTTCCACGCTGCCCTCGCGCTCGAGGCGTTCCTGGATGATGTCCATGTGGAGGAGACCCAGGAAGCCGCAGCGGAAACCGAAGCCGAGCGCCTCGCTGTGCTGGACTTCGTAGGTGAACGACGCGTCGTTGATGCGCAACTTCTCGATCGCCTCGCGCATCGCCTCAAAGTCGCCCTTCTTGCCGCTTCCGCCGGTGGCGTCGGCGCTGGAGGGATAGAAGTCGCAGAAGACCATCTGCTTCGGTTCCTCGTAGCCCGGGAGCGGCTCGTCGGCAGGGTCGTTGTCCAGCGTGATTGTGTCGCCGACGCGCACATCGGCCAGAGTCTTGATCGATGCACAGATGGATCCAACCTGCGCGGTTCCCAGCGCCTTGATCCGCTGGATGAATGGCGTGTAGCGGTTGACCTCCGTGACCGGGAAGGTGCGCCCGGTGCCCATCATCCGGATCTTGTCACCCAGCCTGAGAGAGCCATCAAAGATGCGGATGTAGATGACGACCCCGCGGTAATCGTCGTACTTGGCATCAAAGATGAGGGCGCGCAACTTGGTGGTGGTCGGCGGTGGAGGGCCGGGGAGTTTCTCGCAGACGGCATTGAGCAGCTCGCGAATGCCTTGCCCTGTCTTGGCGCTCACGTAGACGCATTCTTCAGCCGGCATGCCAAGGACCTGCTCCACCTCCATGGCGACGCCGTCGGCATCGGCAGAGGGGAGGTCGATCTTGTTGATCACCGGGATGATCGTGAGGCCATTGCCGATGGCGAGGTAGGCGTTGGCCACAGTCTGGGCCTGGATGCCTTGCGTGGAATCCACGACCAGGATCGCCCCCTCGCATGCGCTCAGCGCACGGGAGACTTCGTAGGCAAAATCCACATGCCCAGGCGTATCGATGAAGTTGAGCTCGTAGTCCTCGCCCTTGTATGGCCACGTGACGGTGACCGCGCTTGCCTTGATCGTGATGCCGCGCTCGCGCTCCAGGTCCATGGAGTCCAGGAACTGGGCCTTCGCCTCCCGGAGACTGACCGCATTGGTCTCCTGCAGGAGCCGGTCCGCCAGCGTGCTCTTCCCGTGGTCGATGTGGGCGATGATGGAAAAGTTGCGGATGGGCACGGCGGGGGCGGGGGATGATACGAGCGGTTGGCGGCGCTACCGCAGCACACGCAGCGAGTGCGTGGTCGACAGGTCCTCGGTCGGGCGTGCCACCAGGTCGTAGCCATCGCTCTCCAGGACGGTGCACCGGACCATCTCGCCGGGGCTGAGCGCGCGGCGGCTGGCAACCCAGGTGCACGAATCGATGGACGGTGCCTGGTGGTAGGCGCGACCCTTGTGAAGGATGAGCCCCTCGGAGACGCCGGTGGTGGCGCGTGCGGCGGAGCCACCAGAGGCCGCACCGTCGACCAGCACATCAAACTCGCCCTTCTGTTGGGCGACATACGACGCGTTCTCGAAGGCGATCTGCTGCTGGAGTTCCATGATGTCCCGCTCGCGGCGCACCTTGACGGCGTCGGGGACATGCAGCGAGGGGTCCGCGTCCATCGTCCCGGCGGGAGTGCCCTCCTCGCGGGAGTACTTAAACACCCCAAGGGCATCAAACTGGTGCTCCTCGATGAACGCCAGTAGTTCCTCATGGTCCTCCTCGGTCTCGCCAGGGAACCCCGTGATGAAGGTGGTGCGGATCGCCATTCCTGGGACCTGGTCGCGGAGCTTGGAGACGAGGTCTCCCTGCACCTCCGACGTGACATTGCGACGCATGAGGTCCAACATGCGGTCGCTGGCGTGCTGCAGCGGAATGTCCAGGTACTTCACGAGGTTGGGGAGTCGCGCAAACGCGTTCACCATCTCGTCCGTGAAGTAGGTCGGGTACGCGTACATCAGTCGCAGCCACGCGCCGCCGTGGGACTGTGCCTCGCGATCCAGCGATTCCAGCAGGCCGACCAATCCCGCGTCGTAGCCGATGTCCATCCCGTAGGAAGTGGTGTCTTGGCCGATGAGGTTGAGCTCGAAGGCGCCGTCGGAGAGGAGGGCGCGCGCTTCGGCAAGGACTTTCTCCAGGGGCTTCGATCGCATCTTGCCGCGGATCGATGGAATCGTGCAGAAGGCGCAGCGCTGGTTGCATCCCTCGCTCATCCGCAGGTAGGCCCAGTGGCGCGGCGTCAGGCGGAATCGCCCGCCATCGTCTTCAAAGTAGCCCACTCCCTTGCCGTCCTTCCCGTGCACGGTGAGTCCGGTGGTTGGCAGCCCTTGATCCTTCGCCGCCTGCAGTGCGTTGGCGTGGATCCAGTACGACGGGCCGGACGCCGGGGAATTCTCAGTCCGGGCGGCATGCGCGCCGCGGACGGCCTCCAGCACGCGATCGCGATCAAAGACGCCGACCAGTGCGTCGATTCCCGGCGCCCACTCCAGCATCTTGGCGCGATGTCGCTGGACAAGGCAACCCGCCACGATCACTCGCTTGAGTTCGCCGCGCGCTTTCTTCAGGAGCGCGTCCTTGATGACGCCCAGCGACTCTTCCTTGCTGGCCTCCAGGAAGCCGCAGGTGTTGATGACGATGGCGTCGGGCGAGTCGGACTCGTTGACCGGGCGGACGCCGCCGTCGCGAAGGACGCCCAGCATCCGCTCGGAATCGACCAGATTCTTGGGGCAGCCCAGCGACACGAACGCGACGCTGCGGATGTCGTCGGCGTCCGCGCTGCCAGTTGCGTCCACACGGGTGACGACCGTTGGTTCGCTGCTCAAATTGGGTTGTGAAGACGCCATGGACGAAGCCGCGCATTGTACTTGCGGAGCCGATTTCCCCGCCACCGCACAGTTCGCGGTGAAGTGGCCATGCTGGCGGTGGCTTGATGCAGGAATCCTTCAGGATTCCACCGCCAGAACGCGTTGGGCCGATCCAACCCGGCGCCGGCACGGTTCAAGAGGCCTTCGCGGCACCGCGGATGATCGCGGCCACTTCTGGGGTGACGAGGTCGGCTATCGATTCGCCTCGGTCCAGCCGACTCCGAATCTCGCCGGACGACAGGTCCACCGGTTCCAGCGGCAGCACGACGATGGAGGCACCCGGCGCGCCGGGAATCGCTTCCGCGAGAATCCGTTCCAGCGCACCGACGTCGTGCGGTGGCCTGGCCACCACCGCCAGCCGGGCGAGTTCGCGCAGGATCGACCCCCACTCCCGCCACTTGGGAAACTGGAGCGCCTGATCGGAGCCAACCAAGAGGAAAGTCGTGCCGCGCGACAATCCAAACTCTGCAGTGAGCGTGCGCAGTGTGTCCACCGTGAACGAAGTGCCGCCGCGCCTCAGCTCCAGGTCGAGCACCCGCACCTCCAATCCAAGATCGCGCACGGGGTGCACCTCGAATGCCGCGCGCGCCATCGCTAAGCGCGTGGCATCGTCAAAGCGCGGCGAGCCCTCGCGAAGGGGCGACCTCGCAGCGGGCACCACCAGCAAGCGATGGCAACCAAGCTCGCGCGCCGCCTCGAATGCCACCTCGAAATGCCGTCGGTGGGGCGGATCAAACGAGCCACCAAAGATGAGCGTGGGGATGATCGTGGGGATGATCGTGGGGATGAGCGTGGGAACCGCCACAGGGGAACAGTACCCATGTTGCGAAGGGGTCCGCGCCCACCTATACTTGCCGATCTGACCTGGCCCCATCGTCTAGCCTGGTCTAGGACACATCCCTCTCACGGATGGGACAGGGGTTCAAATCCCCTTGGGGTCACTGGTCGGAGCCGTTGGATCGAGGACTGGCGCGTGAGAGGCGCCGACCACCAGCCCGAGCCACTGCCACGCGCCACGGCGCGTTCAGCGGCTCGATTCCTGGCCCCGTCGTCTAGCCTGGTCTAGGACACCTCCCTTTCACGGAGGCGACACGGGTTCAAATCCCGTCGGGGTCACTGGTTCCCAGTGGCATTCTTCGCTCGTTTTCCTCCGGTCGGGTGATGCACTATGGTGCTCCCCATGATCGAAACCACCGTCTCCCGGTTTGAGTTCGAGCAGCTCGGAAAGACATGTTCGCTGGTGGTGGGCGCGGGAGCCGTCGACGGCCTCTCGTGGCTCCTCGCGGATCCCGAGCCGCCCACGCAAATCCTGGTCGTGCACGATTCGCATGTGCCAGCCGAGTTCATCGCTCGGATCCAGAACCACTGCCGGCCGCATGCGTCACACATGGCGGTGGAGTCCAGCGAGCAGGCAAAGACGCTGCAGACCGTGGATGCGATATGGCACTGGATGGCGGGCGCGCGCTTTGATCGACACAGCGCGATCATCGCGGTCGGGGGGGGCATCGTGAGCGATGTCGCCGGATTCGCCGCGGCGACCTACAACCGCGGCGTACGACTGGCCATCATTCCCACGACGCTCCTCTCCATGGTGGATGCGGCGATCGGCGGGAAGACGGGCATCAACCTGCGCCTGCCGGATGGCTCGCTGGCCAAGAACCTGGTGGGATCCGTATGGGTGCCCGAGGCCATCGTGGCCGACGTCACAGCGCTGCACACGCTTCCCGAGCGGCACCTGCGATCCGGCCTGGCGGAGTGCATCAAGCACGCGCTCATCACCGACCACGGGTTTGCAGAGTGGATCGTCACCAACCGGGCGGCGATCCTCGCCCGCAACGCCGAGGTCTTGACCGAGTTGGTCCAGCGCAGCGCGCATATCAAGCTCAATGTGGTCGTGGAGGATCCCATGGAGCACGGCCCGCGCATGGCCCTCAACATGGGGCACACCTTTGCGCACGCAATTGAGTCGAGGCACTCGGACCGATTTACCCACGGAGAGGCGGTCGGCATCGGCCTGGTCGCCGCCACCGCGGCCGCCGTGGAATTCGGCCTGGCGCAGCCGAGCATGCTGGCGCGAGTGCGGAGCTGGCTCCAGGATGTGGGGCTCCCCGGATCGCTCAGTGGCGCCCATCCCGATGTGGCCGCCCTGACCGCAGCGATGAGCACCGACAAGAAGCGAAAGGGGGGCGCGCTGTGCCTCATCCTGCCGCGCGACTCGGGCGGCGCCGAGATCGTCCACGGTCCCAGCCTCAAGGTGGTCGAGGCCGGCTGGCGAGCGGTTGCCTGAGTGTCCAGCTGATCCTCAAAGCGCGCCTGCTGGAAAGACCGATATCCTTGGTGAGCCCCGTGGTGGGGCGATGCCCCATGGACGGGGCGGGAGACCAGACGCAGGATGCGAACCATCGCCATCGTCAACCAAAAGGGCGGGTGTGGGAAGACCACCACCACCGTCAACCTCGGTTCGGTGCTGGCGGCCTCTGGTAGCCGCGTCCTGATCGTGGACATGGATCCGCAGTCGCACTGCGCGGCGTGCCTTGGAGTGCCGGACACCAAACTCGAATGGGGCATCGGCGAGGTCCTGCGAGAGGGTCCTGCGAGTCGCAAGATTGGAGAAGGGCTGCTGTGGGAGGTCATGAGGAACCTCTGGCTGGCCCCCAGCACGGTTCGATTGGCACAACTGGAGAGCCCAACGGACCCGATGGCCACCGCTCCGGACCGCGATCGACGATTGAGCGGCGTCCTGGATGTCCTGAGCACACAGTTCGACTGGTGCCTGGTGGATTGCCCGCCGCACATCGGGCTCCTGACATTCAACGCCGTCCGCGCCGCGGATGAAGTGCTGATCCCCGTCGAGACGGGCTACCTGGCGATGAGGGGGTCGGAGAAACAGGAGATCACCATCGAGAGCGCGTCGCGCTACATGGGTCGAGAACTGCCGATCCGGGTCCTTCCCACGATGTACCGCCCCAACAGCCGCGTGGCCGGCGACGTGATGGGTGTCCTGGAGCGCCGGTTTGGCAAGCGGCTCCTCCCCGTCCCCATTCGCGAGCACGAAATACTCCGTGAAGCCTCGGTCCTTGGCCAGTCCATCGCGGAATACGCCCCCGGAAGCCAGGCGGCGGCGGACTTCCGCGCGCTGGCACAGTGGCTGGAGGCGCACCCCGTGCGCGTGATGCGCAATGCCACGCTCTCGACGGAGCCGGGATGGTCGATTCCAGACGAGGGAACACCGACGGAAGCCGATGTCGAGACGACGGTCGGCAGTCCATGGGGCATTGGCGGCCAGGGGCTCTCGCTGGACGCGCTTGGCGATCGCGAGAGCCGACGAAGTGACCGCATGGCTGAGCTCATGCGCCGCATGGAGACCATGCGCAACAACCTCTCCGCCGGAGGGGATCGCAGCGCATGAGCCTGGGCTCGTCCCCATTCGACGACATCGCCAGGAGCTTCCTCGGCTCGCCGCGCGAGGCGACGCCGCGTGCTGCGGAGCCGCCGCTCCTCCCGCCGGAACACGCCGAGCTTGACCCTCGCGGCGTCCGCATCATGGCGATCGCGATCAGCGGAAACCTGCCGGGGATCGCCGGGATCTGGCTGGTCCAGTATGCCGACCGCCTGGCGCGTCAGTGCGGCCCGGTCGCCTTGCTCACGCACGACGGGCTGCACTACTCCGGACAGATCCTCCACGCCGAGGGTCGCGCGATGCCCAGCGAGGAGGCAGGGTGGATGGGGCATGCCACTCGCTTCGTTCGGCGATGGATCGTCGCGGCGCCCGAGGGAAGTCGTGCCGACGACATCGTCGCCGTGCACGATGCCGACATCGTGCTGCTCACCGGCGCGGACGAGGCGGCGGCTGCCGCGGCCCGGCTGAAGCTGGTGGACCTTGCCGACGCGGCGCGCGCGAAGGGGATCCAGCCGCGGGCGGTCTCTGTCGTGGTGCTCGGGGCGAAGGAGCCCGCCGCCAAGGAACTGGTCCGCCGCCTGGGCGACTACGCCTACCGCGAGCTGGACATGATCGTGGCGGCGGGCGGGTCGATGCAGCGGATCGACCGGATCGACACCACCGGTCCCGTGGCGCTGCCAGGGCTTGGGTCGGCGCGACCATCACTCCTGTCCGCGCTCATCCACGAGACGGCGGACCCCGAGGGCGAGGGCGAATTCGGCGGAATCCAGCACTTTGGCGCAACCCATGCTTCTTCTGCGCCGAAGTCCACTTCCGGAACCGCGCCCGTCATGGGACAATCCGCGGCTCCGGATCCCTTGGAGGGATTCCTCGCTGACCCCAAGATGCCTTCCCCGATGTCCACCCATCCCGAGCCAGTCCAGACGCGCGCTATCGACGACCCCGGCGTCCCGGCGGTTGTGCCCCGCGCTCCTCGCCCTGCGGGCGCCACACCCCCCGCATCCGCGCCGGCTCCATCGGCACCGAGCACCGCCACCGCGGGTGCCGCGCTGGCATCTCTGTTCGACGACCTTGTTCTCCTGGCGCCACGCGCGGCCGGGGCCCAAGGGGTGGAGTTTGCCGCCGACCTTGGCGGTCGATTGCACCTGCTCTCCACCGACGGGAGCACCCGGGACCTGCGCATCGCGTCGGCCTGGGCTCGCAACAACTGGCTGCTGCTGGCGACCGCCTGCCGCGAGCTGCGTGGCGGCGCGCGCGCCGTCATCGTGGAGCACCTCTTTGTCGACAATGCACCTGATGCGGTCCCGCTGCACGGGTGCGGCCTTCGCCTCCACCTGCGTGTGCGCTCGGCGTCGGGCACGACTCGCATCGACCTCAACGACGAAGGCAGCGCACGCCCGGAATGACGGCGATCGCGGGAACTTGGTCAGCCCGGCAGCGCGTCTCGAAGCACCCTGAGCCAGTTGTCGCGTTGCACCGCGGCGACCTCCTCCGGTGACCAGCCCGCCGTCGACAGCGCGGCAGCGAGTGCGCCGTACTCCTCGGGTCCGCGAAGCCCTTCGGGGACATCGCGCGGCAGAAACCCACCATCCAAGTCGCTGCCCAGGGTCACCGCGCCGACGCCAGCGATGGATCGCACGGCACCGGCATGGCGCACGACATCGGCAATCGTTGCCTCGGGTGCGGCGGTGAGGAAGCCACGGTAGAGCACCAGTCCCGCCACGCCGCCTCGCGCAGCGATGGAGAGAAGATGATCGTTTCGCAGATGCCGCTGGTTCGTTGGTGATCCTGACTGGGATCGCAGGTTCATGTGGGTGGCCACGACGGCACGCGGCGTGTGCGCAAGGAGGTCGTCGAGCGATCGATCGCAGAGGTGGCTGGCATCGTGAAGGATGCCAAAGGCATCGAGCGCATCCACCATGTCGCGACCGACCGGGGTCAGCCCGCCGTGTCGCGCGTTTCCTCCGGAGTATCGGGAGCCGCGCGCCCAACTCAGCCCGACCACGCGCACACCGCGATCGTGCCACCACGCCACTTCATCGGGTGTGCGAATGGGGTCCGCGCACTCCATGAGGAGGACAACGCGCGGGAACGCTCCTCGATTCAGGTCTTCTTGACATCGGACGATGGACAGTTCCCCGCGCTGTTCCATGGACTCGTACCAGGCCAGTTGCCTCAACCCTGCGGCGTGCGCGCTCTCGCGGTCTCCAGCGCTGTACTGCACGGCATCGCCGGGCGCGCCCGGCACCATTTCCGTGAAGATGGTGCCCAGCACGATGTCCACGCTGCTGCGCCGCAATGCGGGGAGGGAAACGCACCGGCGGACTCCGTCGGCCTCGTTGGCGGGGTCGTCCCCAAGCACGGCCAGCATCGCCAAATCAAGGTGTCCGTCGATCCAGTCCATGGGCGAGGGAGGGTAACCTATGGGGTCCATGTCGCACGCCAATGCGAGCCAAGCCACCACGGACGAAGTGCCATGCCTTTCGGCCGGTGACCGGGTGGTCGCCTTGGGTGTTGGCGTGTCGCTCTTGGCGCCCTTCGCCGTCTTGGCGTTCATGACGCCGGCCGAGGCCGGCTTGGGGACGCACACCACGCTGGGCCTCCCGGGCTGCTCGTGGCCGACCGCACTGGGCCTCCCGTGCCCCAGCTGCGGATACACGACCGCCTTCACGCACGCGGCGCATGGTGACCTGGTGCAGTCCTTCGTGACGCAGCCGGCGGGATTCGCGCTGGCGATGGCCTCGGTGACCGCAGCCGTCGTCGCACTGGGCTGCGCAGCCTCTGCTCAGCCGTGGCACAGGCTCTTTGCCCCGCTCGCCACCAAGCCGGTGGTCTGGATCGGCGCCGGGATGTTCGTGGCTGGATGGGGCTACAAGATCGGCTCATTCAAGGGGTGGTGGTGATGGGAACGATGGCCGGAGCATGGCAGCGGCGGGGGCGTGCATGCGTGGCGCTTTGTGCGGCGGGTGCGGTGGCTGCGGCGCTGGCGGGCTGCTTCATCCCGGGCTTGACTGCGGCTATCGGCGACAACATTGAGCGGAGCAAGGACATCGAGATCTTGGCCCAGTACCGGGGGCTCGAGAACAAGACCGTCGCGATCCTCTTCCACGCCGACATGGCCGTGCAATACGAGCACCCGACGGCGGTGGCCAACATGGCGATCAACATGGCCGTGAAGCTGCAGGCACAGGTCTCGGGCATTCGCGTGCTCAACCAGCGCACCGCGCTGCAGTGGATGCACCTCAATCCGTCATGGCCGATGATGCCCTACTCGGTCATCGCGGAGGAACTGGACGTGGAGAGGATCGTCGTCGTGGACCTGTTCGAGTTCAGGCTGACCCCGCCGGGAAACCGGTGGATCTGGGATGGAGTGGCGGCGGCCAATGTCGGTGTGGTCGAGTCTGACGGACTGGACTCCGACGCGTTCTCCGACGAATTCATGGTGAAGGCCGAGTTTCCCACGGTGAAGGGGCTTTCGATCGAGCAGGCGACCCGCCCGAATGTCGAGACCGGATTGCAGAAACTGTTCTTGGACGATGTCGCCTATCTCTTCTACGACCATGTGGTGCCGAAGTACCCCAAGGATCGATCCACCGGCTAACGGAATCGCACAGGCACCAGCGTTATGCATTCTCCTCAAACCACCGCAGCCCGACTGGTCGCCCTCGCTGCCGCCCTCGCTGCCGCCCTCGCGGCCGGGGTGACCGGTGCGTTGCTCACGTCGTGCAACATCCTCGGTCCCGGCATGTACTTCCTGCAGGGGCCGCCCAAGGCGGACGCCCGGTACGTGATTCCGCCGGGAAAGATCGTGGTTCTGGTCGATGACCAGGACAGCCGGGTCAGCCGCGTGGCGCTTCGCACGATGATCGGCGATCTCATTGCCGAGACGCTCATCCAGGAGGGTGTCGCCACCGGTGCCATCAGCACCAAGGACGCGGTGGCCTGGGTCCGGAAGCACGACCTGCCTGGATCGCAGGCCAGCCTGGAAGAGGTGGGCAAGGCGGTGGGCGCCGACATCGTGATCGGGGTGCGGATGCTGGAGTTCCGCCAGTCGGCGGACGGCGTGCAGCCGAAGCCGCTGGCCATGGCGGAGGTCCGAGGCATCGATGTCCGGACGAAGCAAGTGCTCTTCCCCGTTGGCGCTGGCTGGGAGCCGGTCGAGACCACCATGAAGGAAGTGCAGCCCGATCTCTACCGGACCAGCATTGGCCGGCGGGAAATCGAGGACTCACTGGCGAAAGCGACGGCGCAGAAGATCGCTTGGCTGTTCTATGAGCACGACCTCGTCCCATTGGGCGAGGGCGTTCGGGGCCAGGCGCGCCGATGAGGATCGGGGTGGTGGCTCCGTTGTGGGGGATACAGTCCCTGCTTGGCGTGTTCCTCACGCACCGGATGGCGGGCGACGATGTCGTGGTCGTCGTCGAGGATGCGTCCGTGCCGCCGATCGTGCGCGAGCAATGGGCCTCGCTCGGGCAAGGCGAGGGACTGGTGCGCGTCACCGAATTCGGGGCTCCCGGCACCGGCAGGCTGCACTCGTTGCTGGTGCTTCATTCACCCAGGTCTTCCGTTGCCGACTTGGCGCGCCGTGAGCGCGTCCTTGCGTGGGCGCGGGAGCATGCAGCGGAAGTGCTGGAAGGCACACTCTCGAGCACCGCGTTTGCCCCCGGCTGGGACATGGCCGACCTTCCGTGGCGCAAGACCCTCTTTGGTCAGTCGTCGTTCCAGACGAGCGCCGCAGCAGAGTCGGCGTAGAAGCCCTCGAGGATGTCGCACGGGAGGGATCGACCCACGAGCGGGGGAGCGTCGTCGTTGGCGTGCCTGTGGGGATCCACCATAGCGAGGTCCAGGTCTGCGATGGGGCTCTCACCGGACCAGCTCGATTCCCACATGGTCCGGAGCGTCCAGTACCGGCTCGCATACAGCTCGCGGGCGTCGGCTTCGCTGGCGGCCTTGATCGCCATCTCGCCCACCTTGTCGCCCGCGTGGAGGTGGTCGTCGGTCGTGACGGTGTCGGAGCCAAAGAACAGGCGGCCCCGCCAGCGGGCGAAAAACTCGTGGATTCGTGGCGTGGTGTATCGACCCAGCTCGCGGACCATCCACTTGGTGGCGCTCGTGTCCAGGTGCAGGTGGTCGTGGCGCGAGAGCAGCCCATCGAGCGCCGAGAGGTCCTCGGGCCAGCCGCCCATGTGCGCCACGATCCACGGGACACGGTAGCGATCCAGGGCTCGCTCCAAGGCGTCGTGGTGCGACTGCTTCGTGCCGTAGCGGGTCGAATCGGCGTACCGAGTGGCGAACCAGGTGTCGGGATCCGCCACATGCGCCATGAAGACCATCCCCAAGGAAGCGGCTTCATCCATGGCTGGTCGGCGGCTCTCGGCATCCAAGTCGAAGAGCGCTGGATCGCCCAGTTCGGCGCCAAGGTCGCGCGCGCGCGGCGCGCACCAGAACTTGGCCACGCGAGCCCCGCGCGCGTGGAAGTGCCTCAGTCGCGCCGCGAAACCGTGGCCAAGCCCGTGGAGGACATCGCCGGACCTGTATTCCGCGGTGGCGATGAGGCGCAGCGAGTCGCCGAACACCGACTGGACGGCATCGATCTCCTCCAGCTTGGTCATGGAGAGGAAGCGCGTGACGCCGAAGGCGTTCGCGATGTCGCGGAAGATGCGCGAGGCGTTGGCGCCGTTGACATGCAGGTGCGCGTCAAGGATGGGCACAGAAGGGGCACCGAGTGACGCGATTTCCCCGAGGTAGTCCAGCCCAAGCCTGTTGTGGGGGCCGCGTGGACGCGAGCCGATGGTCGATCCGATCACGCGCGCGATCGTAGGCGCGCGGCCGTGCGGGCCGGCGCCTGTGCTGTCCGCGCCGCGCTCACCCTCATCGAGTTGGCGCGCAAGGTCGAGATCGGGGCAGGCGATGGCATCGGCGCAATGATCGTCGCCGCGTGCACTTGGCCGATGTAGACCTCTCGATCGCCGCCGATGTCCAGGTGGCGGACCATCTCGCAATCGAACCAGCCATGCACGCGCGAGGGCATGAGGAGCCCGCTGGGGAGCCGGTGCACCGGGAGCCCCAGGAATCGATCCTCATGAAGCGCCGGCGACCGACCGAACAGCCTGGAGAGCGCGCACGGGTGACTGGGCAGCAGGCCAATGGCGAAACGGCGGGAATCGCGGATCATGGGGCTCAGGGCCAGCCCTTTCTCCATCGCGACGAAGAGGAAGGGGGGAGTGCCGGACACTCGCGTCACCGTTTCGATGATCGAGGCTTCGGAGTGTTCCCCCAGCCGCGAGGCCAGCAAAAACCGCCCATTGGGGAGCAGAGCGGCGACGGGGTCCACAATCTCAAGGGATGCAGGCTGAAAATCGGTAGCCACGTCAAGTTCCTTTGGTCCGAGAACTGAGGCGGGGAAGTTGTCCACATTGTCGCACAACTCTTTGAAAAAACAATGGTTAGGAGCGAATGCCAACGGAATCGTGAGGTTTAGATCCAGAATCAGACCGGAAATTGTTGAGTTGTGTTGCATTGTGGGGCATTGTGGGGTACTGTGTTGTTGTGCCGCTCGGCCACACCCATGTTTCTCGGCGAATTCCAACACACCTTGGACGCGAAGCAGCGTCTCGCCATTCCGAACGAGCTTCGGAAGTGTTGGCGAGAAGCAGAGCACGGCGAATCGATGGTCGCGGCGCCTGGGCAGAACGGTGCGCTCTGGCTGTGGCCGGAGAAGACCTTCGACAAGCTGGCGGGCGACTTGGGTACCTCACTTCGAGAAGAGGCGCCGATGGCGGATTTTCAGCGTCGACTCTTCAGCCAATCTGCGGTGCTCACGATCGACGGCTCGGGACGAATCAGGATCCCCGAGCGGATGCTGGCCAAGTACGGCCTCTCCGGCGAGATCGTCGTGATCGGGGCCGGCCAGCACATGGAACTCTTCAGCACCCATGGATGGGCGCTGGAACTGGAGAGGATCTCGCAGGCGTGAATGGACTCGCGCCCACGGGCCTCTCCCGATTGAATCAGTCGGCATCGAGCGCAGGGAGTGCGCGCGGTGGCCGAGAGGCGGCAGGAGGCCGCTTCCAGGACTTCGCCCCGTGCCGCAGGAAGCGGCTGGCGCGGATGTTGGTAGGGGCACCACTCGTCGGCAGGCTTTTGTCCACGGGTTGAGCCCTCGTTCGTGAGTGCTGGGTCAGGGACGACCCGCAAGAGGTGTCGTGCCAGGATGGCGCGACACCGAGTATGTGAGGATCGAAGGGACTCGATCCGACCCCGTCGTAGCCTCCGCATCACCTCGTGTGGTGCGGAGGCTTTTTTCAACCGATTCCCGGCTGTTCCGGTTCGGATGATGTTGAGATGCGGTGCAGAACCCGGTGCGGTGTGGGCCATAACCACGGATCCTGGCGGCTTTTGTCGAGGACCTGAGGGCCTGCTTCCGAAAGAGGACTACGCTTCAGGAAGCAGGCGGATCGACACGCCTCGAAGCTCACGATGGAGCGGCACTCCGCCGGCTCCATGGACAGGAGGTCCCCAGAATGCTGGTCATCACACGAACAGAAGGCGAAGAGGTTGTGATTGGCAACCCCAAAGCGCCGTTGGGAATCATCCGGGTGTCGGCCGTGAAGGGCGATCGGGTGCGCCTCGCGTTTGATTTCCCGAAGGAGATCGAGGTGAATCGGAAGGAAGTCGCTGAGCAGAAGGCCAAGCATGGAGTCGGCGACCCAGCTCAGGATGTCCTTCGAAAGATCGGCCCGGGTCCGGGAGGAGACTGAAGCCCTCACCCTGCCGGGTGCCCCTGGAGCCCTCACGACCCTTGAGCGCTACGCCGCTTCAAGTACATCAACGATGCCCGGGACGCGCTCTTGGATCGCCTTGAGGAGCCCGTGGCGCATCGTGTTTCCCTTGCTGGGGCACGCGATGCACGCGCCGCTGAACCGGACGCGGACGATGCCGTCCTCGACGGAGACCACCTCCACATCGCCACCATCGGCCTGAATGCTTGGACGAAGGAGCGTCATAACGGCCTCCACCTTGTGCTTGGCGTCATCCGGCGAAACATCCGTGCGGGAGGGCATGCGGCCACTATATCCCGGGAGGGGATGGAGCCGTAGACTCGATCCGATGCGATGCGCAACCGTGACAGCCCCGAGTCGGTTGGCCGCACTTTTGGTGGCGCTGGCGGCAACGGCTTGCTCAACGACACCCTCGGATCCGCTGGCAACGCTGAAGGACAACTCGGCTTCGACCGAGAACCGCCTTCGCGCGATGGAGATGCTGGACGCGGAACGGGGAAACACGATGTACACCGAAGCGATGAAGCGCCTCGTCTTCCAGTCGGGGGTGGTGCAGCCAGTCCGCGCGGCCTGCTTTGACCGCCTCTATGCGGAGGATCCAGACGCGCTGCTGGCGCAAGTGAATCTCGACCTCCCCAACTTGGACGCGCTGGAGTGGCGGCGCGGCATCTGCGAGAAGATCGCGGCGCTGGACTGGAAAGCCGCGACTCCTGCCTTGGTGCGCGCGCTGGGTCGACCAATGAAAGGGTGGATCCGCGAAGTGAACCAGCGCCCCGAGTACCAGGCGATCGTCACGATGTACGGAGCGGGGAGCGTGGGTAGTGTCGTCTTTGGCGTGTTGGTGGATTCCGATCCCCTCAGGCAGGCCAATCTTCGTGCGCGGTGCTGGGAACTCATGTTTGAACTGGGCGAGGAGTCACGCCTCCTTCAGTTGCTGGAGGACCTCCCACCGGAGTCCCGCGATGGGATGCTCATCGATCTCAAGCGCGGGTGGACTGACTTGGGCGTTCTCCCGCGGACCCGCGAAGAGGTCCTCTGGTTGAGGACCCTCCGGGAGCCGGGGAGGGAGTCACTTTGGGTGGCAGCGAGAGAGGCCATGTCGCGGGTGAGCGCCTCCGAGAGGCGGACGATGCTCATGAAAGATGTGGGGGTGGTGGTGGCAGCCAACGCGCTGGATCCGGATGCCTTGGGGCAATCGCGTGAGCAACTGCTTGAGCGGCTGGCGTCGTGGCGGGCAGCGCAGGGAGAGTCGATCCACAGCCCAGATTTCCGCGGGTATGGCAAAGGCCACTCGGAGCGTCTGCACGAGCATCGGGAGACGCTCACCTGGGGAGATGCGATGGCCATGCTCATCATGACCCGCGCCTTGGAAGACCCTGGCGTCATCCGGCACCTCTTTGACATCGCTCAGCGGGACCATGCGGATCGATCGACGGAGTACGGTGGGACCATCCGGCTCGATGCGGCTGGGCGTCCAGAGCTTGTGGAGTTTCCAGCGGCATCGCGCGGCAGCGACACGCAGTTTCGCGCCAGCCAAGAGATGTTTGATGCTTCCTACACCGCGATCGGCCAGTTTCACCTTCACGCCTCGGACTTCGAGAATGATCGCCATGCGGGGCCGCACGTGGGTGACTTTGGCTACGCCGACAGCACCGGCGTGAATGGTTTCGTGTTCACCTTCCTCGACAGCAGCGAACTGAATGTCGACTGGTACCGGCGTGGACAGGTGGTGGTCGACCTCGGTGTCGTCAAGCGACCATGAGCATGAGCATGGGCATGGGCGACGGCGCGACGATGAGGCACCTCCCCTTCGCGAAGTTGCACGGTCTGGGCAACGACTATGTATATGCCGATGCAGCCGGAGTGGAGGTATGCGGCATCGCAGTCCACGACCTGGCACGGTTCGTGAGCGACCGGCACTTTGGCGTGGGGAGCGATGGACTGATCGTGGTTGGTCCCGGCGCCGGTGGCGACCGCGGAGACCTCACGATGCGGATGTTCAATGCCGATGGCAGCGAAAGTGCCATGTGTGGAAACGGCGTCCGGTGCGCGACTCGATTTGGCGTGGAGCGGCGAATGTCGACCGCGAATCCGCTCACGATGGCGACGGGGAAGTGCCTGGTCATGGTGGAGTGGTTCCGGGATGAACGTGGCTCGATCGACCGAGCGAGCGTGGACATGGGGAGGCCGGTGCTGGCGTGCTCTGGCATCCCCGCGGTCGTGGCGGGTGTGGCACCCGATGCGCGCGTGGTGGCGCACCCGATTGTGGCTGAGGAGTGGGATCGACTTGGATTGGCAGGCGAGTGGCAGGATGCGTGCGGGCTGGAAAGCGCGATGACGCTGGTGTCGATGGGGAACCCGCACGCGGTGTTCTTCTGCGATGACGCGAAGGCCGTTCCTTTGGAACGCGTCGGTGCCGTCCTGGAGCGATCGCCGTGGTTCCCCGAGCGGGCCAATGTCCACTTCGTGCAGGTGCTGAAGACCGGGCTGGACGGGAACGGGCGCGCCCATGTCCGGATGCGCACCTGGGAGCGGGGGTCCGGAATCACGATGGCGTGCGGGAGCGGTGCGTGTGCCGTGGCCGTTGCGGGCGCACTGGAGGCGAGGACGGCGCGATTGGTGAGCGCGGACTTGCCGGGAGGAACTCTCAGCATCGAGTGGCGAGATGACGATCATGTGATCATGGAAGGCCCATGCACTGCGGTCTATGAGGGCGCGCTGGATCTCTCAGCCATCCAGGATTGGCGGCGCGTCCGGGGGCCTGGCGCGTGAGCGGGGCGCGAATCGACTCGGCGACACAGCGGCGCGGAGCCGTAGGTGATTGGATCGCCGCTCGATCCGAACGGTGGGAGTCTCTCTTGCGCGAGATGGTTGCCGTCAGGAGTGGCCGATGCGATCCGAGTGGACTGGCGGCGATGCGCGCAATCGTGCGGCGAGAGCTTGGTGCCGTCGGTGGCACGGCGGAGTTGGTCGCCGGTGAACCAAGGCCCGACTGGATCTGGCCGCGGCTGAAGACAGATGTGGAGCCGCTGCTGGTGATCCGCGGGGCGCACCGCGGCGGCGTGCGCGTGCTCTTCTGCGGACACTTGGACACGGTGTTTGACCCTGCAGGTCCGTTTCTGGAGATGACCGGCGGGAGTCCCTGCGACGCGGCGAGCGGTGACCGCGTGGCCACGGGACCTGGCGTGATCGACATGAAGGGTGGCTTGGTCTCGATCGTCGCGATCCTCAGTGCGATGCACGCACTTGGCATCGCACTGGATTGGACCGCCGCGTTCGTGCCCGACGAAGAAATCGGGTCGCTCATGAGCGCGCGTGCGCTGGCGTCGCTGGCGCCGGGGCACGATGTAGGGCTGGTCTTCGAACCCTGCCGCGACAACGGCGACCTGATCCTGAGCCGTGGAGGTGCTGGACAGTGCCTCGTGGAGGTGGCAGGTCGCGCGGCGCACGCGGGTCGAGAGCCTGAGAAAGGGATCAACGCGGTGGAGGCGTTGGCGCGGGCGATCGTCTCGCTTTCGGAGGCGCAGGATTTTGCGCGAGGCATCGCGCTCACGGCGGGGCCGTTGCAGGGCGGAGAGACCACCAACGTGGTTCCGGATGGTGCGCGTGCCTGGGTGGGATTGAGGTGGCGCGATGCCCAGGGCGAGGCAACGGTGAGACGTGCGGTTACGGCCGTGGAGCGTGGATCGGCGAGTGACCTGCCTTGGGTCACCACGCGGCTTGCGCTGTCTCGTCCGGCGAAAGCGCTGACGCCTGTCGTGGAGTCGCTGGGTCGCGAATTGTGCGGACTCCTCGCGGCACGAGGGGAGTTGGCGGGCATCGGGCACTCGGGCGGAGTGTCGGATGCCAATGTGCTGGAGGGTGCAGGACTTCCCACGCTGGACGGCATCGGTCCGCGCGGAGGCAACATGCATCGACACGATGAGTTCATCCGACTGGAGAGCCTCTCAGTGCGTGCGGCAGCGGTTGGAGACCTCGTGGCGATGATCGCGGCGCGGGGAGAAGTCGTTTCGCGCGGGTAGGATCGACCCATGCACGGAACCGCACGCGGCACTGCAGCATCCACGGACTGGACACGGGTGGCTTCGCAGCTCGCCGGCGACCCTGCGGTGGTCGATGCCATCGACACGATTGTCGCGCGCGTGGAGGCAGACTCGCAGTCGATCACCGATGTCCGGCTGGCTGATCCCGCACGAATCAAGGAACGGGACGAGCTCCTCGCGCGGGTGGCGGCGGTGCGGGGACGCCCCGCATTCTTCCCCTACCTGGGCACTGGTCGGGGCCGCGGCGCACTCGTGGAGTTAGTCGACGGCAGCGTGAAGTGGGACATGATTTCCGGGATCGGCGTGTACATGCTGGGGCACGCGCACCCCGTGGCGATTCGAGCCGCCCTGGAGGCGGGGCTCTCCGACCTGTGCATGCAGGGGAACCTGCAGACCAACGCGGACGCGCTCCCGATTGCGGAACTGCTGGTGCGCGAGGCGGCTCGGACCAGTGCCATCAAGCATTGCTTCATCACCAACTCAGGGTGCATGGCCAACGAGAACGCGCTCAAGATCTGCCAGCAGAAGACGGGCGCCGCACCGCGCGTCATCGCGTTCCGCGACTGCTTCATGGGTCGATCCACCACGATGGCGCAGCTGGGGGACGGCCCCGCCTACCGTCAGGGACTGGTGCTCAACCAGCAGGTCGATTACCTGCCGTTCTACGACCACTCGATGGGGTCGCGGAGCACGGAGCGAACGGCGGCGCAGCTGGCGGAACTCCTTCACCGCTACCCCAAGCAGCACTCGTGCATTGTCGTGGAGCCCGTGCAGGGCGAAGGCGGCTTCAAGACGGCGCCGCGCGAATTCTTCGCGACTCTCTTCGATGCGTGCCGTGCCGCCGGAGTACCGGTGTGGCTGGACGAGATCCAGACCTTCGGCCGCACCGAGGCGCTCTATGCCTTCGAGTGGCTGGGCCTTGGATCGCTGGTCGATGTCTGCACCGTGGGCAAGATGAGCCAGGTGTGCGCCTGCCTCTACACCGAGGCGATGGCGCCCAAGCCCGGGCTCATGAGCGGGACCTTCACCGCCAGCACGACGGCATTCCATGTGGGGCGCGCCACCGTGGAGTACCTCATCGCGAGCGGCGCCTTCGGAGCGGACGGAGGGAACGCCAAGATTCACGCCTCGTTCCGCGCCGCGGTGGATCGACTCGTGGCGAAGCATCCAGAGGCGTTCCCTGCCGTGCGCGACGGGCAGGGTGTTGAGCAGCCGGGATTCGCCGGCGGCGTGGGCGGCATGTGCCGACTTACCCCCTTTGGCGGCGAGAAGGCTAGGGTCGACTCGCTGGTCAAGGCGCTCTTCGAGGAAGGCGTGATGACCTTTGCCTGCGGGCATGGGCCATACCACATTCGGTTCATGCCGCCGGTCGGTGCCTTTGACCCGGCGGATTGGACGAGCGTGTTTGCGTGCGTGGAGCGAGCGATCGCACGAGTCGCTTCGGCGGCGTGAGCCGGCAGTCAGGATCCAGAGTCGCAGGAACCCCCATGGGACGAACGAACCGATCGCAGGAGCAAGCCTTTCTGATTCGCCAGGCATCGATCGATGACCTGCCGGTCTTGCTCAAGCTGGCGCGCATGGTCCACTTCATCAACCTGCCGGCGGACCGTGACTTGCTGTCGGAGAAGATCGCCACAAGCCGCCGCAGCTTCTTCGGCCTGGAGAAGGACCCGAAGGAGATGGACTTCATGTTCGTCATGGAGGAGGTCCACTCCGGCTCCGTGGTTGGCACCAGTGCGGTCATTCCACGAGTGTCGTGGAAGGGGCATCCCAATCTCTACTTCCAGGTCCGACGCCGGCAGCATGTGAGCGAGGACCTGGGGACGGGCCAGGTTCATGAGACGATCCAGCTGTGCGCGGATGAGTCGGGGCCCAGCGAAGTGGGCGGACTGATCTTGTCTCCCGGATTCCGCCGTCACCCGCAGCGGCTGGGCAACTTCCTCAGCCAGATCCGGTTCCACTACATGGGACTCCACCCGAAGGTCTTTGCACCGCGGGTCTTGGCTGAGATGATGGGGGCGCTTGGGACCGATGGCAGCAGCCCGCTCTGGGAGTCGTTGGGCCGCCGTTTCATCAACCTCTCTTTCACCGAGGCGGACCTCTTCAGCGCCAAGAGCAAGGAGTTCATCCAGTCCCTCTTCCCCAGCGTAGAGATCTACACCTCGCTCCTTCCCGCGGACGCGAGGCGACTCCTCGCTGAAGTGGGCGACGAGACACGGGCAGCCGTCCATATGTTGGAGCGTCAAGGCTTTGTCTATCGAGACCAGTGCGATCCCTTTGACGGCGGTCCGTATCTGGAGGTCGCGACGGACCAGATCCCGCTGGTGAAGGCCACCAAGCGCATGAAGCTCTTGGGCGCGGACACCAAGGGATCCGCCGAGGTCATGGTGAGCCACCACGCCGCCACGGGCTTCCGGGCCATGCGTTGCCGAGCCAGCGTCGATGCCAAGGGGATCTGGCTGCCGCGGGCTGTGGCGGGACACTTGCATGCCGAGGATGGCGACCGCATCGGCGTCACACTCCTGAAGGGCGCGGCTACGCAGCCACCGCGAGGAGCCAGCATCTTGGCAGACAAGCGCGCGGATGCCGCGCCAATCGAGCCTGGGCATCGCGCGGCAGCTTCGCGAAGGGCTGCTTCCCGAGGGACAACGCGGCGATGAGTGTGTTGGAGAGCCGGAATCCGACGCGTCCTGGCGAGGTGGTGTGGAAGGGTGCATCGGCGGGGGAGCCTGACATCGTCGCAGCACTGGCGCTGGCGCGGGTTGCCCTGCCGGCGTGGGCTGCGCTGGGAGTGGAGGGGCGTCGACCCTTCCTGGAGCGATGGCGAGAAGCGGTGCTGGCCCGCGCGGACGAGCTGGCGCGGCTGATCACCGCTGAATCCGGGAAGACGCTTGCGGAGAGCCGTTTGGAAGTCAAGTCAGTGGCAGACAAGGTCTCGATCACCCTGGATGCAGCACTCCTCGCGCGCACCGCTGACTTCACGGTGGATGCCGGCGCGGGTCGATCGGGGCGCTGCACATTCCGTCCGCACGGCGTCATGGCGGTCATTGGCCCGTTCAATTTCCCGGCGCACCTGCCCAACGGGCACATCGTCCCCGCGCTCGTGATGGGAAACACCGTGGTGTTCAAGCCCAGCGAGAAGTGTCCCGGCGTGGGTGCGCAGTTTGCGACGCTGGCCGCCGCAGCGGGGCTTCCTCACGGCGTGTTCACGGTGCTCCAGGGCGGCGCGGCGGTGGCCTCGCGTCTGGTGTCCGGAGATGAGGTGGACGGTGTCCTTTTCACCGGCTCGTGGCCCGTGGGTCGAAGCATTATGCAGGCCAACCTGGATCGACCTGGTCGCATGCTCGCCTTGGAAATGGGCGGGAGCAACGCGGCGATCGTGTGCGGCGACGCGCACCTTCGCCAGGCCGTGCTGGAGTGCGTGCGCGCCTCCTTTGCGACGACGGGGCAGCGATGCACCTGCACCAGGCGCATCATCGTGGCGGAATCAGTCGCCAGCGCGTTCATCCCGGCGTTTTGCAAGGCGGCGTCCACGCTCCTGGTGGGTCCGGGGGACGACGAGACCGCGGGACCAGTCTTCATGGGACCGCTCATCTCGGAACGCGCGCGAGACGCAGCCTTGCGATTCCAGTCAGAACGCGTGCGCGCGGGTGCGGCTCTCCTCGTGCGCGGCAGTGCCTTGGACCGCGAGGGCTGGTTCATGACGCCAAGCGTGATCCAGGTGCCGAGGTTCGCTTTGGAAACCGACGAGGAAGTCTTTGGCCCTGTCGTGCAGCTGGCCATCGCGAAGGATGACGACGATGCGGTCGAGCAAGCGAACGCCACGAAGTTCGGCCTCGCCGCGAGCATCTTCACGGCCGACGAAGCGCGGTTTCGCAGGCTTGCCGTGCGAGTGCGTGCGGGCTGCGTGAACTGGAACACGGGGACGGCCGGGGCCAGCAGCAAGCTCCCCTTCGGTGGGCTGGGGCGAAGCGGGAATCATCGACCCGCAGCAGCGTTCGCCGCGGACTCCTGCGCGTTTCCGGTGGCACATATGGAAGTGGCGGGGGACGAGGCGGCGGTGCCGGCGGGGGTCCTCTGGGACGACGGGTGGCTCAAAATCAAGAGTTGAGGACTCGAGGGCTCGGCGCCACCGGGAAAGGGGGAAGTTGGTGGGATTCGGCGTACGGCCCAGACTCGTGCAGCATCCGGCCGTGCGCCGCTACAGTGCGTGTTGTGGATGCATCAACGGTGACTTCGCAGGCGACCGCCCCATGCGTGGCGTTTGTGGTGCCAGCGTGGAATGAGGCACTTGTGATCGGCGAGTGCGTGCGATCGATCCGAGTCGCCGCTGATGCCGCCAAGCGGCCCTACGAGGTAGTCGTTGTCGACGACTCTTCCGATGACGGAACGGACGTTGCTGCGACAGCCGCAGGTGCCCGAGTCGTCCGCGTCGAGAAGAGGCAGATTGCGGCGGTGCGCAACGCCGGGGCGGCGGCGACAGCGGCGCCGTGGCTGGTGTTCGTGGATGCCGACACGACGGTGTCGCCGGAGTTGGTCGCGGCTGCGTACGCCGCACTCGACGACGGCGCTGTCGGCGGCGGCGCGCGCGTGACCCTGGATCGCATGCCCACTTCGTGGATCGTGAGGGTGACGACAGCGCTCTTCATGTTTGTCTGGGCGCGACTGGACATGGCGGCAGGTTGCTTCGTCTTCTGCCGGCGCGATGCCTTTGACCGTGTCGGCGGCTTTGACGAGCGTTACTTCGCGACCGAGGAGACGTGGTTCAGCGAGGCGATGAAGGCGCAGGGGCGATTCGTGGTGCTCACGCAGTCCGCCACCACCAGCGCGCGAAAGCTCCGGCAAGACTCGGCCCTCAGCCTGATCTGGACGAATCTGCGAATCCTCGCCAGCGGCCCCCGGCAGTGGCAGCGCCGTGAAGGACTGGAGTTCTGGTACGACGGCCGGCGGGGCGGGTGAGACCGAATCGGATCATCGTGCGCCTCCGCGCGCGAGTCGCCCACCCAAGTACGCTCCCGCCATGCCCACCGACCTCCCGTCGGGTCGCGTCCAGCCGCGCTTTGCCGGCATCGCGACATTCATGCGTGCACCGCTCCTGTCGCAGGTGCGCCCCGAGCACCAGCCAGTCGACTGGGCGGTGTATGGCATTCCGTTTGACGGCGGAACCACCTACCACCCGGGTGCGCGATTTGGTCCACGGGCCATCCGTGACGCATCCCAGTACATCAAGCCGATCAACTTCCACGCCGAGCTGGATCTCGCGCGCGAGCTGTCGATCGCCGATGCCGGGGACGCGATCGTCGCGCCGTATTCCTGCGAAGGAACGCTGGAGGCCGCCGTCGAGTTCGCGTCCAAGCTGGGTGACCCCGCACGCACCCGACTCCTTGCGCTTGGCGGCGACCACTCCATCGCACTGGCCAACATTCGTGTGGCGTGGGAACGCGCCGGCCGGCCCGCGTCGGGGCTGCCACTGCTCCACTTCGACGCGCACCTGGACACCGCCGACTCGATCTGGGACGAGAAGTACGGCCATGCATCGTTCTTGAGGCGCGGCATCGAAGACGGTTGCATCGATCCTGAGCGCACGCTCTCGATCGGCTTCCGCGGGCCACTCAACACGATGGACGACCTGGAGTACGCCACCGGCAAGGGCATCGAGGTCGTCCCGATGGCCCGGTGGGTGGAAGATCGCACCAGCGTGGATCGCGCCATCCATGAGTGGCGTTCGTCCATCAACCAAGACCCGGTCTACGTGACCTTTGACATCGACGCCATCGACCCGGCCTTCGCGCCCGGCACGGGGACGCCGTGCTGCGGCGGCTTTTCCACGGCCGAGGCCTTCTCGATCCTTCGCAAGTTCGAGGGCATGCGCCTGGCCGGCGCCGATGTGGTGGAAGTATGCCCCTCGCGCGATGTATCCGACATCACCGCCCTCGCCGCGGCCCATGTCGCGTTTGAGATTCTTTCGATTGACGCGGGAGCAGGCGGGTAACGGAGGGCGAGCCGGGGATCACTCCTCGACTCACGCGGCCGCTCACCCCAGCCGCGCCCGCAACCACTCCTTCACCTGCCCGATGCCGATGCGCTCCTGCTGGAGCGAGTCGCGGTGGCGCACAGTGACGGTCTGGTCGTTCGCGGATTCACCATCGACGGTGAAGCAGAACGGCGTGCCAGCCTCGTCCATGCGCGCGTAGCGCTTGCCGATCGACTGCTTCTCGTCAAACTCGACGCTCCACTCGCGGCGCAGTTCGCGGTACAGCGACTCAGCAATCTCCGGCATGCCTTCCTTGTTGACCAGCGGGTAGACCGCGGCCTTGATGGGTGCCATGCGCGGGTGGAACTTCATGTAGACGCCGCTGGGCCGCGCGGGGTCTGGCGTGTAGGCCTCGCACAGGAGCGCCAGCGTGCCGCGATCGGCGCCCGCGGACGGCTCGATGACATGCGGGAAGTACCGCTCGTTGCGCTCCTGGTCGAAGTACCTCATCTTGTCGCCCTTGCCACAGTGCGTGGCGTGGGCCTTCAAGTCAAAGTCGGCGCGGTGGGCGACGCCCTCCAACTCACCAAAGCCGGGGGCAGTGAAGGGGAATCGGTACTCGATGTCGCTGGTGCCCGCGCCGGTCTTGGCGTAGTGGGCGAGTTCGTCCTTGTCATGCTCGCGAAGGAGCAGGTTCTCGCCCGCGAGCCCGATCGACTGCCACCAGGCGAATCGCTGGTTGCGCCACCAGGCGTACCACTCGTTGGCGGAGTCCGGTCGAATGAAGAACTCGATCTCCATCTGCTCAAACTCGCGGCTGCGGAAAGTGAAGTTGCGCGGCGTCACCTCGTTGCGGAACGCCTTGCCCACTTGCGCGATGCCGAAGGGCACCTTCACCCGCGAGGTGTCCACGATGTTCCAGAAGTTGGCAAAGATGCCCTGCGCCGTTTCCGGGCGCAGGTACGCCAGCGAGTCCGCATCTCGAATCGCGCCGCAGTGGGTCTCGAACATCAGGTTGAACATGCGCGGCTCGGTGAGCGAGCCGGGAGCCTTGGCATCAGGCCCGACCGTGATCGCACGCTCTGCGGCTGAGAGTGCGGAGAAGGGACAGGTGCCAACCTCTGCGTCCTCCAGCGTTCTCTTGATGTACTTGTCCAGCGCCTTGCGCGCGCGCGCGAGGCTGTCGTCGTCGCCAGTGACATAGGCGTAGATCTGGCCGCCCTCCGTCTGTCCATTGAGGCAGATGCATGCGAGATGGTCGGCCCGATACCTGGCCTTGCTCTCCTTGCAGTCGACCATCGGGTCGTTGAACCCGCCCACATGACCCGAGGCCACCCAGGTCTTGGGATTCATGATGATCGTGCAATCTACGCCCACGATGTCGACGGGCTGGCCATCCGGGCCGAGGAGCTCGCGATCGACGATGTCGTTCCACCAGGCGTTCTTGAGGTTTCGCTTGAGGGCGGTGCCGAGCGGCCCGTAGTCCCAGAAGCCGTTGATGCCTCCGTAGATTTCGCTGGACTGGAAGATGAATCCGCGTCGCCGGCACAGCGAGACGATCGCGTCCATCGAGCGGGTGGCGGGGGCATTGGTGTCGGACATGGGGAGTGGAATCGTACTAGCCTGCCGCCATGTCATCGAAGGATGCGTTGCCGTTCAATGGGCTCGAGGTCATGGTGACGGGTGGTACCGGCGTGGTTGGGCGAGCCGTCTGCGAGGCGCTGCTGGTGCAGGGGGCGCAGGTGCACGCGACAGGGGTGCTTGACACCGAGTCGGACGCGTTCGCCAAGGCATTCCCCGCCGTGCGACTCCACCGGGTCGACCTCACCGACGCGCGACATTGCCACGAGGCGTTCTCGTCGCTTCCCTCGTTGTGGGCGTCGATCCACTGCGCGGGGGGTTTTGTCTACGGGGCGATCGGTGATGCCACTGACGAGAGCGTGACAGACATGTTTGACATGAATGCGCTGACGGCTTTCAACGCCAGTCGCCAGGCCGTTCGGGTGATGCGGGAGCGTGCGAGTGCGCGACCCGAGAAGGGGGACCCGCGCACCGCGGGCGGGCGGATCGTGAACATCGCCGGGCGACCAGCCGTGGAACCAGCAGCGGGCTTCAGCGCGTATGCGATGGCCAAGTCGGCGGTGATTGCGCTCACGCGCACCCTCGCCGTGGAGTTGGCGCCAGAGGGAATCCTGGTGAACGCCGTCGTGCCCAGCGTGATCGACACGCCGATCAATCGCGCCGCCATGCCGGGCGCCGACTTCACCAAGTGGGTGCAGCCGTCGGAGCTGGCGTCACAGATCCTGCTCCTGGCCAGTCCCGCAAGCCACGCCACGGGGCAGGTGGTGCCGGTGTACGGCGGGTTGGCGTAGGGGGCGCGCCCTCGCCCCGTCAATAGGTCTTGTTCATCGCGATGAGCTTGTAGAACTCGTCGCGCGTGGCAGGATTGTCCAGGAATTCGCCGGTCAGCTTGCTGGTGGTGGTCCACGCCATCGGCTGCTGCACGCCCCGGTAGCACATGCAGTAGTGGCGCGCCTGCACCACGACCGCCACGCCGCGGGGCTTGAGGTTTCGCTGGATGGCATCCGCGATCTGCGCCGTCAGTTTCTCCTGCACCTGCAGTCGCTTGGAGAAGATCTCCACCACCTTGGCCAGCTTGCTCAGCCCGACCACCTTGCCGTCGGGGATGTAGGCAATGTGCGCCTTCCCCACGAACGGGACCATGTGGTGCTCACAGTGGCTGTGGAACTCCATGTCGGAGAGGAGCACCATCTCGTCGTAGCCGGCGATCTCTGAGAACGTCCGCTGCATCGGTTCTTCGGGATCCGCGGCATAACCGGAGAAGTGCTCCGCGAAGGCCCGCACGACTCGGCGCGGCGTGTCCAGCAACCCCTCGCGATTGGGGTCCTCGCCGATGTAGGAGAGGATCGTGCGGATGGCCTTGATCGCCTCAGCGACCTTCGGGTCCTTGGGGTCCGGATCGATGGGAAGGGGACTCGACATGGGGCGAAGATTGTAGGTGATGACGGTAGGCTCCGCGCCCATGCCCACGCCGCAAGCAAGGCTCACTCCGAGGGGAAAGGGGGGTCGATTCGCGCGATGGCTTCTCTGGGCCGTGGTCGGGATCGCGGTCTCCGCCATCGTGGTCGCGGTCTCGCTTGACGCCATCGCGGCGTCGATCATCAGGTCGTCTGGTTCGTCGGCGCTTGGTGTCCCGGTGGACCTGGAGGGCGTGCGCGTTGGGATCACCACGCCACCCACCAGCGTGACCGGGTTCTCGATCGGAAACCCCGCGGGTTGCGAGCGTCCGCAGTTCCTGGTGGCGAAATCCATCGAAGTGACCGCCACCGTGCCTGAACTGATGGGATCCGATGTCAAGATCCCGCTGGTGCGGATCGTGGGCTTGACCATCGACCTGGAGAAACTGCCCGGCGGGAAGCTCAACACCGATGCGATCTTTGGCGCGGGCGACTCGACCACGCCAGACGCAGCCGCTTCGGCTGGCAGCGGCTCGCGAAGAATCCGCATCGCCGAGGTGGAGATCAAGGATGTCACGCTGCGTGCAGGCCCGGGCGTGGCGGTCATCCCCATCGGCGCCGAGTTTCACCTGGCCTCGCTGACGCTGAAAAACCTTGACTCGAAGAAGTCAGACCTTGGCGTCACGGCACAGTTGACCCGAATCATCGTGACGGAAGTCGTGGAGGCGCTGATCAAGCGGTTCGGGTCGGACCTGGCGCCGTCCGCCCGGGACACGCTCCAGTCGACGGTGAAATCGGCGACCCAGAAGCTGGGCGACGCAGCCGGCGGCCTGGTGGATTCCATCTTCGCCCCCAAAGGGACGGATGGCGATCAGGGCACGCAGCTATGACGGGCACGCGCGACTGGTGGAGCCGAGTCTGGACGGGGCGCGATGATGGCGCCGACCCCTTGTGTGCGCGGTTGCACCAGCGGATCCAGCCACTTGACCTCTCGGACCTTGCGTCGGCCGCGCGCGGATCGGTTGCCTTCGTTGGATACCCGACGGATCTGGGCGTGCGAGCCAACCGCGGCCGCAGCGGGGCGATGGCGGGTCCGAAGGCGTTGCGGAGGGCGCTGGCCAATCTCCCAGTGCACTGGGACCTCGGCTGTTTCGACTGTGGCGATGTGGTGTCCCACGAAGAAGCCGTTGATCGGGCGCAGCGGACCCTGGGCGACGCGGTCCGTTCGCTCATCGCCGCAGGACTCCGCCCGCTGGTGCTTGGCGGCGGCCATGACATCGCCTACGGGACTTGGCTGGGAGTGGTCGAGGGCCTGGGTGAACGAGCGCGTGGCGGCGTGCTCTCCGTGAATGTCGATGCCCACCTAGACAATCGACCGCTTGAGGATGATGCCCAGGGACGAACCGCACCCCACAGCGGTACCAGTTACACGCAGATGCAGGCGTGGTGCACGGGGCAGTCGATCCCCTTCCGCGCGATCGCCTTGGGCGTCCAGCGCATGAGTAACACACGCTTCCTGCTGGATCGTGCCCAAAGGGCGGGATACGGGATCGTGTGGTCCGACGAAGTCACCCGCGGATCAGTCCAGGCCGCGATGGCATCCGCCGATGCAGCGTCGACGCCGATTCACCTCACCATCGATCTGGATGTGCTGGCGATGTCGGTGGCTCCCGGGGTCTCGGCTCCCAATGGCGCGGGTCTGCTGGTTGATGATGTCGTCCGCATTCTGGATGCCGTCCCATGGAACCGCGTCGCCGCGGTGGATATCGCGGAATTGGCGCCGGGGCTGGACGCCGAGGAGCGGACCGCCAGAGCCGCCGCGGCGATCACCTTCGCAGTCCTGGAACGATGGACCCACCCATGAATGTTCGCATCGGTGTCGATGTGGGAGGCACCAAGATCGAAGCGCTGGCGCTGCGTGACGACGGATCCGAGTCCGAGCGCATCCGGGTGGCCACCCCAGCAGGCGACTACGACGCCACGATCCGCGCCATCGCCGCATTGGTCACTCGCGTGGAGTTGGGCGAGGGCGGTCGCTCCGTCGTCGGCCTTGGTCATCCCGGCAGCCGGTGCCCGCTGACGGGGCTCCATCGCAATGCCAACTCCACTTGCCTCAACGGGCGCGCGCTGGTGGACGATCTCGCGCGTGCGATCGGCCGGCCCCTGCGCGCCGCCAATGATGCCAATTGCTTTGCGCTGAGCGAGGCGTGCGATGGCGCGGGAGCGGGACATCGCGTGGTGTTTGGCGTGATCCTCGGGACCGGGGTTGGCGGCGGCGTGGTGGTGGACCGCCGCGTGCTGGATGGTGCCAATGGGATCGCGGGTGAGTGGGGGCACATGCCGCTCCCGGGGGAATCCGACGAGGAACGAGCGTCGCGACCCTGCTACTGCGGCTCGCGAGGCTGCCTGGAGATGTTCTGCGCCGGTCCGGCCGTCGAACGAGAGTGTGCGCAGCGGACGGGCCGCGCGCTGTCGCTTGCGGAGATCGCGCGGCTCGCGGAGTCACAACCCGGTCCCGAGCGACGAGCCATCGATCGACTCATCGCCCGGCTGGCATCGGCACTGGCAACCGTCGCGCAGGTGCTGGACCCCGATGTCATCGTGCTTGGCGGTGGCGTCTCACGCATCGATCGCCTGGCACACGCCCTCCCGGCGGCGATTGAGCCACTCGTCTTCGGCCGTTCCTTCAAGACGCCGATCCGCCACGCCGTGCACGGAGATTCCGGGGGAGTCCGAGGCGCCGCATGGCTGTGGACCCTGGATGAGGCGCGAGCCGCGGGCGAGTGACGAGTGGCGGGCGCGACGCGGGAGACATCAGCCGACGCGCCCAAATCGATCCGGTCGCATGAGCGAGAGGTCGATGGTTGACGACTCCCCGACGATGAGCCTGGCCATCGACTCCCCGGCAATCGGTCCCAGCGTCATGCCAAGCATCGCGTGCCCTGTTCCAACCAACAGCCCCGGGACAGAGTCAACGGTCCCCACGGCTGGCATGCCATCGGGGAGGCACGGCCGGTAGCCAGCCCACTCTTCGACGGTCGCCGCGTCGCGAAGACCACCGTCGATGTACGCGTCCGCGCCCTTGCGAAGTTGCTCCAGGCGCGATCGAATCCACGGCTTCCCGAGCGGGCCGATCTCCAGTGTGCCAGCCAGCCGCAGATCACTTCCTGTCGGCGTGGCAGCGATTGAAGTCTCACAGAGCACAGCCGACGCCACCGGGAGCGCATGCATGCCCTGGAGCCGGATGTTGTAACCGCGCGCACCGACGAGCGGGCATCGAACACCCACATCCTCCAGAAGCGGCTTGCTCCACACGCCCGCGGCCAGCACGACATGCGTTGCCTTCACCCTTGATCCGTCGGCGCACTCCACTCCCTCCACGCGCCCTTCCTTGGAGCGAAGGATCCGCGTAACCCGAACGCGCGGCCCGATCATGACGCCCCGTGCGCGACAGGACCGCTCCAGCCCCTTCATGTAGGCACGAGGGTCGCAGATCGCGCTGTCGCGCCAATGCACGGCGCCCACCACGGCGCTTCGATAGCACGGCGCCAAAGCGCGAAGCTCCGCGCCGGAGATCATGGCACAGTCGTATCCGTGCCGCTGCGCCAGCGCCGCCTCTTCCGCTTGCTCATGCAGCATGGCGCTCGTCCGGCACACCGCCATCCAGCCCACCTTCTTGAAGAGGCAGTCGCACGCCGTCTCCTCCATGAACCGATCGATGCACGCCATCGACGCCCAGCCCTGCTGGGCCAGGCTGGTCATCGTGCGTTCGAACCAGGGCTCATTGCAGTGCTGGTGGAAGTGCCAGAGCCACGACCAGATCTCGCGATCGATCGTGGGCCTGATGTAGAGCGGGCTGGTCCGGGACAGCATCCACCGCAGGCCGCGCCAGCTGACACCCGGTCGGGTGAGCGGCACATGGCCGATGGAAAGCATCCCCGCGTTGCCGCACGAGGCCTGGTCGTGCACTGGTTCGGGATCGATGACCTGCACTTCCACGCCACGGTGCGAAAGTTCCCACGCCGTGGAGAGCCCGACGATTCCCGATCCGATGACGACCACGCGTGGCGAGGGCATGCGGCGGGAATGGTAATGACCGCGCCGCCGTATGCTCGCGCGCCATGAGCATGCGACTGGGCATCGTCGGCTGCGGGGCGATCGGCACCATCCACGCGGCAGCGGCCGGGCGGCAGGGGGTGAAGGTGGTCAGGGCCTGGGACATTCATGCCAGCCGCGCCAAGGCGCTCTGCGAATCGCACGGCGGGAAGGCGTGCGCCAGCCTGGACGACCTCTTGTCGATGAAGGAGATCGATGCCGTCGTGGTGGCGGTCCCCAACAACCTGCACGCCCCCTTGGCCATCCAGGCACTCCGCGCGGGAAAGCATGTGCTCCTGGAGAAGCCGATGGCGATGTCGATGGCGGAGTGCCGGGAGATCGCATCGGAGGCGGCGAAGGCCAAGCGAGTCCTCGAGATCGGGTTCGTCTGCCGGGGTGCACCGGCCGCGCGCGCAGTGAAGCACTTCATCGATGCGGGGCGGTTTGGCACGATCTCGCACATCAAGTGCGCCAGCTACCGTCGACGCGGCGTGCCTGGCCTGGGCGGCTGGTTCACGACCAAGGCGGTCTCGGGTGGCGGCGCCCTCATCGACCTTGGGGTCCACATCCTGGACCTGTCGCTCTACCTCGCTGGGAGCCCGCGCCCCACGCACGCCAGCGGACACGTCTTCTCGGGGATCGGCTCGCGGATGCGCGATTATGTCTACACCTCGATGTGGGCGGGACCGCCCACGCTAGACGGCGTATGCGACGTGGAGGACGGCGCGACGGCTCTGGTCCGATGCGAGGGAGGCCTCACGATCGAGATGAATGTCTTCTGGGCAGCCAATCTTCCCGAGGGCCAGCTCAACGATGGCATCACGGTGCTGGGCGACCGGGCCGGAGGGTCCTTCCAGGTCTTCGGGAAGTCAGCGAAGATCGCCACGGAAGAGGAAGGTCGACTGGTCGACCTCACGCCGCACTTTGCGTGCGAGGACCCAGACCGCGAGATGTGGGATGCGCAGTACAAGCAATTCCGAGCCGCGGTCGAACAAGGGGTTCCGCCCCACGCCGACGCAGCGGCGGGCATCCGCGTGCAATCCGTGGTCGAGGCGATCTACGCCAGCGCCGCCGCCGGGCACGAGGTTGCGGTCCGCCCCGCGTGAGCGGCGCGCGCACGTGGCCGCTGAACTACGGACGCCCCAGGCAGGCATCGACGGTGTTGCGCAGCAACATCGCCACCGTCATCGGGCCAACACCGCCCGGCACTGGGGAGAGCCACCCGGCGACTTCGGCAACACCGGGAGCCACATCGCCAACCGTGCGAGGCTTCCCGTCGTCGGCGGTGACTCGGTTGATCCCGACATCGATGACCACGGCGCCGGGCTTGATCCACTCTCGCGTCACCAGTCCTGCGACGCCTGCGGCAGCCACCACGACATCGGCGCGAGCGCAGAGCGCGGGGAGCTCCCTGGTGAACTTGTTGGTGGAGTGGACCGTCGCCTCCTCGCGCATGAGCAGGACGGCGAGGGGCTTGCCCACGATGTTGGAGGCTCCCACGACGACGCAGCTGGCGCCGCGAAGTGGGATGCCGGTTGACTCGATCATTTCCAGGGAGGCGAGGGCCGTGCACGGCACCAGGCTCCTCCGACCGTAGACCACCCGGCCGATGTTGGCGGGGTTGACGCCCTCGACATCCTTATCGGGATCGATGAGGCCCTGCACCCGCTCCGCGTCCACGCCGGCCGGCATCGGCAAGTGCACCATGATCGCGCAGACGGCCTCGTCCTGGTTGAGGAGGAGCACGCGACCGGCCACATCATCGAAGGCGGCATCCGCGGGGAGCCGGTGGAGGTGGTACTCAATCCCGACATCGACACACTGCCTGGCTTGGCTCTCCGAGTAGAGGTGGGCGGCCCGGTCGGCGCTGGCGATGACGGCATCAAGCCGGATGGGCCGTCCGAGGCCTGCCGACGCTGCGATGCGGGCGCGGAGCCCCTCCCGCACTCTGTGGGCCATCGCCTTGCCGTCAAGCACCTTCGCTGCCATGGCGGAAAGGTACTCGCGGAATCGGTGTCCGGTTCTGCGCCTAGCATGCCAACTCTTTCCCAGAGGAACCACCCCATGACCATGTCTCGCGCATCCACCCTCCTGTCCGCCACGATCATCTCCGTCCTGTCCGCCACCGTGATGGCGCAAGACGCGCCCACGCTCAAGCCCGGATCGTCTGCCCCCAAGCCCGACATCGAGCACTGGGTGAAGGGTGGCGCCCCTGAGTTCTTTGAGTCTGGGACGGTCTATGTGGTGGAGTTCTGGGCGACCTGGTGTGGGCCATGCAAGGCGAGCATGCCCCACCTCACGGAACTCCAAAAAAATCACCCTGAAGTGGTGATCGTCGGCATCAGCGACGAAAAGTTGGAGACGGTCGAGCCATTCATCAACAGCGAGGCTTGGGCTGCGAAGACGGGTTACCGAATCGCCACGGATCCGGACCGCTCCGTATATGACGCTTACATGAAGGCTTCGGGCCAGCGCGGCATTCCAACCGCCTTCATCGTCGGTACGGATGGCGTTGTTGAGTGGATCGGGCATCCGATGAGAATGGACGAACCGCTCGAGCAGATCATCGCCGGCACCTTTGATCGCGAGGCTTCCGCCAAGGCCGCCGAGGAGGAGGCGAAGCGTCGAGCTGAAGAGCGCCAGGCGCTCACGGCGTTGCGTGTCGAGCAGACCAAGCTGGCCGCAGCCATGGAAAAGGGGATGAGTGACGGCGACTGGACCGAGTACTGCGAGGTCGCGGATGCCATCATCGCGAAAGCTCCACCGCGCCTCGGTCTGAGTCTTGGCGTGCAGAAATTCAAGATGCTCGTTGGGCCAGCGGCCATGCCCACAGAGGGTTACGCCTTCGGTGAGGCACTTCTCCCAAAATTGGCCGGGAACGCACAGTCCCTCAACGAGATCGCCTGGTATGTGGTCGATGACGGTGATGTCGCCACCCGCAACCTCGACTTTGCCATGAAGGCGGCCGTCGCCGCCGATGACGCCGCAGAGCACAAGGACGGCTCGATCGTGGACACGCTGGCCCGCGTCTATTGGGAGAAGGGTGACCGCGCGAAGGCGATCGAACTCCAGACCAAGGCCGTTGAGTTGGCCAAGGGTTCCCCGATGGAAGATGACATCAAGGAGATGCTGGTGCGCTACAAGGCTTCAGTCGAGAAGAGCCGCTGAGCGGCCTCGCGGTATCGAGCCAGCGTTCCTTCCACGACCTCAGCCGGCAACTCCGGCCCGGGCGGCGTGCGATCCCACTGTCCTGACTTTTCCAGCTGGAGCAGGTATTCGCGCAGGAACTGCTTGTCGTAGCTCACTTGCTCCTGCCCTGGATTCCAGGTGTCGGCGGGCCAGTAGCGCGACGAGTCGGGCGTGAGCACCTCGTCTGCCAGCAGGAGTCGATCGGTCGGGTTGCCGTCCGCATCGAGCGCGAAGCCAAACTCAAACTTGGTGTCGGCCAGGATGACGCCCTTCTTCGCCGCATGCGCGTTGGCCGAGGCGTAGAGGCGAAGCGTCACGTCGCGCAGCCGGGACGCGAGTGGCTCGCCGATGGCCTGGCACGCCTGCTTGAACGAGATGTTTTCGTCGTGGCCGCTCTCCGCCTTAGTGGCCGGGGTGAAGATCGGCTTCGGCAACCTGTCGCCCTGCCGCAATCCCGCGGGGAGCGGAATGCCGCAGACCGTCTGGTCCCGCTTGTATTCCGACCAGCCACTGCCGGCCAGGTAGCCGCGCGCGACGCATTCGATGGGGATGATCTTGACCGCTCGGCAGCACATGATGCGGCCCTCAAGCGCCGCCAGGTCGGAAACGGGGGTGCCCGGGATCGAAGGCACGTTCAGCGAGAGGACGTGATCCTCGATGATGCGCTGCGTCCGGAGCCAGTCGAACCACCCAGCGGAGATCGCCGTCAAGAGGCAGCCCTTGCCGGGGATCGGCGTGGGCATGACCACATCAAATGCGGAGACCCGGTCTGTGGCCACCATGAGGACTCGTGGCCCATCGGCATCAGGCGGCAGCGAGTACATGTCGCGGACCTTGCCGCGCCGTGGATTCGAGAGTGGAAGGTCCGTCGAAAAAACGGTGTGCAGGATCTCAGTCGCCATGAGGAGGGCATGGATGCTACCGAAAGGCTTCATTGGCGCCGCCTGAGTAGACCATCGCTACACTTGGAAGCGCGCCCCGGATCTCCTGTCGATCCGGTCGTCGATCCACCGTCTCCCCAGCATCAGCCTCCTCGAGATGATTCGCGTTCGCGCCGACACGCTGTCCGCAGAGCAGGCAGCCGCCTTCGTCGCCTCGGCCGATGCCGTGGATGCTGATGGCGTCCCGACGCAAGCGAAAATCACCTATGTGCGTCCTGCTCCCGGGCAAGGGGGAGCATCCAGCGGATGGATTGACGTGGATGTGGCATCACCGGGCGTGGGTGCCCCCGCTCCGGCCGTGGTCCTGCGGGGACTGGCGCCCGCCGGAGCCGTGGGGTGCCTGAGCCTCAGCACCTGCCTGCTGGAGCCGAACGGCACTGATGCGTCCCTGGCGTTGGAGTCCGCCCGCGGCCGGCTCAAGGACTTCCTGAGGATCGGCGAGGACTGGCAATTCTTTGACGACCCAGCAGCCCAGGAGTCCATCACGCAGTTTGATCGGGCCCGTGCCAGCTTCACCAGCGCCATGCTCTCGCGTGCGCTCGAAGAGCGGCTCACGGCGGCAGTCCGCGCGACCGAGCTGGCCGTCGATGCGGGTGAACGGTTGGCATTCGCCTATGCGTCCGCGACGCTGGACAAGCGGCAGCCCAAGTCGATGCCGGCAATTGGGCGAGTGGCGGACCTGTCCTCCACCGACCCGGTGCGGCTCCGGGAGGACCTGGCGACCATGAAGTCCGCGGGGGAGTCCCTGCGAATCGTGTTGCCGCCGCCGGCCGCCGGATCCGGGACGGACCCGCTGGCTGCAGTTGATGCCTGGGTGTCCGCGGCCTTTCGCGCGCGCGTCCCGCTCTTGCTCGGTCCCCTGTGGGACACCGGCTGGTCACCGATGGGATCGGCATCCGACAGGCCAGCCCAGTCGCGCGCGCACATTGATGCCATCGTCCGCCGGTACGGTTCGGGCGTCACGCAGTGGATCGTGGCCAAGGATGTCGAGCGCGGCGGGCGTTCTGGGCTCGGTCTTGACGAGCGCATCGATGCGGTGCGCCGGATGGCCAACCAGGTGCGGGCGCTGCTCCCCAGGGGCATCCTGGCGCTGGAGTCATCGGCACCCTGGGGCGATCAACTGGACGCACATGACAGCGCATCTCTGTCGCGGACGGTCATGCGACTGCTGGATGAGAGCGCGCCGATCCATCGACTCATCGTCTCGATATCACCGACGCCCGAGTCCCCGGTCCGCGACTTGCTCCAGCTGGCCGGGCTCCTGGATCAGCTCCGGAAAGTGAAGATTCCGCTGGCGTGCATGCTCGGGATTCCGGCCTCGGGGACGACTTCGTCCCCGGCGGGCTGGTGGCGTAGGCCCTGGAGCAACGAATTGGCGGAGGTCTATGCCTCCCGAGCGGCGTCGATCGCCCTGTGCAGGCCGTGGATCCAGGGGATGTACTGGGACGCGCGGGGAGGCAACGCCGGGGCAGGTCCCGTGATGCTGGCGTGGAGGAAGGTGTGCCAACGCCTGGCCGCCCCGGTCAGGCCACTGGGAGCGAAAGGGGCTGACGCTTGACGGGACCGGAGCCATCGGGGGAGTGGGTTGCCGCCGCGCTGTGGGCGGGAGTCTTGGTCGGCATCGGCACGGTTGATGTGGTCGCCAGTCTCGGTCACGCGACCTGGAGCGAACCCGCGCGGCCAGCCGCCGCACGATTCCAGGTAACCATCGATCCACCCACGGCCACCGTCTCGACCTGGGCTCTCCTGCCCGGTGTCGGCCCTGGCCTCGGCCAGCGGCTGTTTGACGCCGCGGCATCTGGCTCGGACCTTGGCGATGCCACGCAACTGGACCGCGTGAAGGGCGTGGGTCCGGCGACGCTGGTCCGATTGAGGTCCTGGATCGCGCCGTGACCGATTCCTGGTTCACGCGGATGGCTACCAGCGCGGCGATCGAATCGCTTGCCGCACTGGTGCAGTCGGGCGGTCGATCCAGTGCCACCGGGTCAGTCGGCTCCAGCACGACGGTGGTCGTGGCTGCGCTCGTGCGGCGCACCGGCCGGCGCGCCCTCGTGGTGTGCCCTCATCTGGACGAGGTGGACCAAGTCATGACCGAGCTGGGGGGAGCGGGCGGCGTGGGCGGGCTTGGCCTTCGGGCGATCGGCCTCCCGGCGATCGAGGGGACGGGACCCACCGGAAGTGGCTCCGAGGAGGTCAGCGCGGAGAGGTTGCAGGCTGTTGACCTCATTGTTCGCCAGCCCCCTGAGGTGGTGGTCGCGTCGATGGCCGCGCTCATGCAGCCGATCGCGACGCCCGAGGCCATTGCCCATGTCTTGCGGGTGGTTCGCCGCGGCACACGACTCAGCCTCTCGGAGTTCCTGGGATGGATGCAGCGAGGCGGCTACGCCCGAGTGTCTGCAGTCGAGACTCCCGGCGAATTTGCGGTGCGGGGAGGGATCGTGGACATCTTCCCGTCGGGCGCGATCGTGGCCGTCCGGCTCGACCTGTTCGGAGACGAGGTGGAATCGCTGCACGAGATCGACGCCGCCTCGCAGGCCAATGACCGGTCGATCGAGGAGGTGGCGATCGTGTCGCTCCAGCAGCCTCCGCCGGAGGGGTCGGGATCCATCGATCCCGGGGACTTGCTCGGATCCGATGCCTTCGCCGTCATCGCCGAGCTCTCGGAAGTGGATGAACAGGCGCGGGCGTACTGGGAGCGCGTGGAGCATGGCTCCGGCATTCGTTCCGGGAAGGAGGTCCTCGCCTCGCTGGTGAGGCGACTCCACGCCGTGGTTGACATCGGCGCCTACTCGCCTGCCGCGCAGGGCGATCGATGCGTGTCGCTGCCGGTGCAGACCGTCCCCATCCTGGCGCACGCGCCCGACGAGGCCATCCGGCAGCTGATCGACGCATCGGCGCGTTGTGATTGCTTCGTGTGGGCCGACTCCGGCGGCGAGGCCGACCGCCTGAACGACCTCCTTGGGGGGTCGTGCGCTGCCACGGCGACACCGGGCGCTTCCCCGGCCCCGCGTGCGATCCATGTGGAGACACGCCTCATGCGGGGTGGGTTCGTGTGGGCCGCGGGGGACGAGCCGTTCCTGGGAGTCACCGGCCACGAACTGCTGAATCGATTCGGACGCATCGAGAGGCGCCGCGCCGCGATGCCGGGTGCGGGGGAGTCCCGGTCGGCGCGAGAGGCGTTCCTCCACTTCGAGACCGGTGACTATGTGGTGCACCGCGATCGTGGCATTGGTCGATTCCTGGGACTGAGGGAACTTGGCGTCCGAGAGGCCGGCGTGGCAGGTGGCTTCACCGATGAGCGTGAGTTCATGGAGGTGGAATACGCCAAGGGGGAGAAACTCTTCGTCCCGCTGAGCAAGGCCGTGCTTGTGCAGCGCTACATCGGCGCCGGCGCGGGACGGCCGCGCCTCTCGGAGATGGGCGGCAAGCGGTGGGAGGGCCAGAAGGGGCAGGTCGCCGAGGCCGTCAAGGACCTTGCCGCGGCGCTCTTGCGTGTGCAGGCCGTGCGCGAGAGCACCGCGGGCGTGGCGTTCCCGGCGGACACCCAGTGGCAGGCGCGGTTTGAGGCTGAGTTTCCCTTTGAGGAGACGCCGGACCAGGTGCAGACCATCCGCGCGACCAAGCAGGACATGGAACGCGCGCGACCCATGGACCGGCTCGTCTGCGGCGATGTTGGCTTCGGCAAGACCGAGGTGGCGATTCGAGCCGCATTCAAGTGCTGCCAATCTGGTCGGCAGGTGGCGCTCCTCGTGCCCACCACGGTCCTCGCCGAGCAGCACACCCGGACCTTCACCGCGCGGTTCGGCGCGTACCCGTTCCGCGTGGAGTGCATCAGCCGGTTCCGCAGCGACCCCGAGATCCGGAACATCCTGGACGACGTGGCACAGGGGAGGGTGGACGTGCTCGTGGGCACCCACCGCCTGCTCTCGAAGGATGTCCGATTCCAGGATCTGGGCCTGGTGGTGGTGGACGAAGAGCAGCGCTTCGGCGTGGAGCACAAGCAGAGGCTCCTGGAGTTGCGGCTCACCGCGGATGTGCTGACGCTGAGCGCGACGCCGATCCCGCGAACCCTCCACATGGCGATGCTCGGGCTGCGCGACATCTCCAGCCTGACGACCCCGCCGCTGGACCGGCGCCCGATCGCGACCGAAGTGTTGCCTTGGCAGCGCGAGCGCCTCCAGCAGGCGATCGCGCGAGAGCTGGCACGGGAAGGCCAGGTGTACTTCGTCCACAACCGGATCCACGACATCGAGGAAGTCGCCGCGGAGGTGCAGGCCATGGCGCCCGATGCGCGGGTCGTCGTTGGTCACGGCCAGATGGGCGACGGCGAGCTGGAGCGCGTGATGGTGGAGTTCCTCGCGCGTCGAGCCGACATCCTGGTCTCCACCACGATCATCGAGAACGGCCTGGACATCCCGACGGCCAACACGATCATCATCGACCAGGCGCACCTCTTCGGGCTCTCCGAACTGCACCAGCTGCGAGGCCGCGTGGGCCGGTCCCGGCACCGCGCCTACTGCCTGCTCCTGTTCGATCCCACCAAGCCCGTCACGGCCGATGCGCTCCGGCGACTGCGTGCCATCGAGGAATTCTCCATGCTGGGCGCGGGCTTCCGGATCTCCGTGCGCGACCTGGAGATCCGCGGCGCCGGCAACATCCTCGGCGCGGAGCAAAGTGGCCACATCGGTGCGGTCGGCTACGAGATGTACTGCCAACTCTTGGGAGAAGCCGTCCGCCGGCTCCGGCACGAGCCGACCTTCTCGGCGGTGGACACCCATGTGGAACTTGGCGCCAGCGGAGGCATCCCCGCCAGCTCCATCCCCAGCGAGCGACGGCGGATCGAGGCGTGGAGGCGCATCGGGTCGGCGCAGACCATGGAAGCACTGGACCAGGTCTTCAAGGACCTGGAAGGCGCCTACGGCCAGCCCGCGGCAGCGGTCCGCGTCCTGCACCAGTTTGCGGCGATTCGACTCCAGGCCACGCTCACCGGGACGAGGATGCTGGTCAGGCGCGAGGGGGACCTCGTGTTCCGGACCCAGCGACCGGACCTTGTCGAGAAGATGCTCAAGCGAGAGAAGGGCACACGCAGGCGCGTGGAGGTCACCAATGACGCAGGACTCACTGACCTGTACTGGCGACCACCCGAGGGTTCGCTCTCGCAGGATTCACTGGTCGAGACGCTCGACCGGCTCTACCGCTCGGTCCAGTGCCACTCGAGGTAGCGAGCGACATAGTCAATCAGGCTGCTGGCCTCTGGAATGTCAGGGTTGGAGGTCGCGCCCATCGGCTCAAACTGCATGCCCCGGAACCGCAGGCACGCATCCTCTAGGGGGAGTCCGTGCTGCAGCGTCAGGCTGAAGGCGCGCGCGAATCCCTGGACCAGCCCAGAGAGAGTGGACCCCTCCTTGGAGATCTTGATGAAGATCTCGCCCGGTCGGCCATCCTCGAAGAGCCCGACGATGAGGTAGCCCTCGTACCCGCCGACCGTGAACTTGTGGGTCTGGCTCCGGCGGGTGGCGGGCAGAACATCTCGTCGCTGGGCGGTCGTCATCCTGCGATCCTCCAAGGTGTGCGCGGGCTTCGGCGCATCCATGCGCCACGGACAGCAGATAGAGATCGGCCGCCGGGGGCGGCTGACTTGGACTTTTGGGGTGCAGGCGAATCGGCGCCAGGGCCGAACCGTGGAGGCGCGGCCTTCGGGGCGGTTCAGGCCCGCGCCGGCTCGGCCAGCTCTGGCGCTGCGGCGTCGTCGCCGGGCTCCGTGGCTCGTTCCGCGTCCTGGCGTTCCATCTCCAGGTCCAGGGCACGATCTGGCTTGACATGCACGGTGATCTCGGCAGCCAGGTCGCGGTCGAACTGGATGGTGCAGTGCACGGTGCCGACACGGCGGACCGGGTTGACCAACCGGACGGCCCGCATGTCCACGCCGTATCCCTCCGACTGGAGGTGATCGGCGATGTCGCGCTGGGTGACGGCGCCGTAAAGCTGGCCCTGGTCGTTGCAGGCACGCACGAGCGTGATCTCATGGGCCTCCAGCTTCTCGATGATGCCCGACCGTTCTGACCGGATGCGGGACACCTCCGCCAGTGCAGCGGTGCGAGCGCCCTTCAGGGCCTCGATCTTCTCGGGCGTGGGGGACTCCGCCATGCACAATGGAAGCAGGTAGTTCCGCGCGTAGCCCGAGCGCACTCGGACGACATCGCCGACGATGCCGAGGTACTCGACATTTCGCAGGAGGAGGAGTTCAACGTGAGAGGCCATGGTCGCTGTCCTTCGAGAGAGTTAGGGGCCCGCCAACCCCAACGGGGGCGGGAACGCCTCAGCGGCGTCCCGCAGCGGAGCAACGGATTGTCCCACAAATCGCGTGCAGCGGCAACCGGCTCCCAGCCGGGTGCGGAGCCTCCCCGCGGCGCGATCCGACCCACCCCTTCCGTTCAGAAGGGGATGTCTTCGCCTTGGACTGGCTCGTGCAC
>JAQCEQ010000042.1 GCA_027618565.1 Planctomycetota bacterium
CCTTGGCCCACTCCAAGGGCGCGCGCGTGGCGCGCGCCGCGGCGGTCGCAGCCGCAGAGGTCACGCTGGTGGCGGCGGCGGCCGCGGTGGCCGATGTCCGAGCCGGGCGCATGTCCAGCGCCGCGCTCCGCCTTCGTGATCCCGCCGTGGAGGATGCCTTCGAGCACCTAGTGGCACAGACGGCAGGCGGGGCGACCCGTTGGCGGCAGGACATCGCGGCGGGCGACCGCGCCGGGGCTCCAAGGCTGGATGCGGACGAAGTGGAGTCGGTCCTCGTGGCCACGGCAGCGGCACTGGATCCCGTCGATGCCAGCTGGAGCTGGGCGCTGGTGCGCACCGATCAGGCCCCGTTGATTGCCGTGGACGAAAGGACCCTCGCCGCAATGCTGGATGTCTCGCCTGATCGACCGCTGTGGCGCGATGGTCAATGGGTCGCGGTTCCAGAGCCCGCCGCCGCCACGGACAACTAGTTCACGAGGCCATCAGGTCGGGGAGTGCAGGTCACACCGCCGTGAGCGCACGCTCGAGGTCCGCCTGGAGGTCGCCCACATGCTCGATCCCCACGCTCACCCGAATGAGCGAGTCGCTGATGCCAAGCTGGGCGCGCTGTTCGGCGGGGACGCTGGCGTGCGTCATGATGGCGGGGTGTTCGATGAGGCTCTCCACGCCGCCCAAGCTCTCCGCAAGCGCGAAGAGGTGGACCGACTCCAGGAATCGACGGCTCTCCGCGATGCCACCCTTGAGGAAGAAGGTGATCATCCCGCCGCCGGCCGGCTGGCCATCAAGCCTCATCTGCCGCTGCGCGAGCGCGTGCGACGGATGGCTGGCCAAGCCCGGGTAGATCACGCGGTCGACCTTGGGCTGCTTCTCCAGCCAGGCCGCGAGGTGTGCAGCACTCTGGCAATGCCGCTCCATTCGGAGCGACAGTGTCTTGAGCCCGCGGAGACCAAGGTACGCGTCGAACGGTCCCATCACCGCACCCACGGCGTTCTGGAGGAATCGCAGTCGTTCGGCCAGATCGGCGCGGCCCGTGACCAGCGCGCCGCCCACGGTGTCGCTGTGGCCACCCACATACTTGGTGGTGGAGTGCATCACGATGTCCACGCCCATCTCCAGCGGGCGCTGCAGGATCGGCGTGGCAAAGGTGTTGTCGCAGACAGTGATCGCCCCGCACGCCTTGCCCGTCGCGGCGACATGGGCAAGGTCCACCAACTTGAGCGTGGGGTTGGACGGCGTCTCCGTCCAGATCATCTTGGGTTTGTGCTGCGCCGCGGCGGCCGTAAGCGCGCCGTTGTCGCTCATGTTGACGGGCACCACCTTGAGACCCGCGCTGCGCACCCGGACTCGATTGAGGAGCCGGCTGGTGCCGCCATACACATCGTCCATCACCAGGACCGTGTCGCCGGAATCAAGGAGGTCCAGAGCAGTGGCGATCGCCGCTAGGCCGCTGGCGAAGGCAAAGCCGCCGCAGGTGCGTTCCTGTTCCTCGCTCAGCCCCGTGTTCTCCAGGCTGGCCATGCACCGCTCGAATGCGAACCGCGTCGCGTTGTGGCTTCGCGAATACTCAAAGCCCGAGTGCACCCCCGGCGACTGCTGCACAAACGTGCTGGACGTGAAGATCGGCGGCATCACCGCGCCAGTGACGGGCTCGGGGTGCTGGCCACCGTGGATGCAGCGCGAGGCGATGTGCAGGGGGTCGTGGGAGGTCATGGCTTGGAATTGGCAGCACCGTGCCGGCGCAGGTGCTGGATAAGGTCCATCTTGGTGATGAGGCCGTAATAGGTGGGGCCATCGGCCACGAGTACCACGCGGTCGCTCCTGAGGATCGGCAGGATCGACTCAATCGAGGCCTTCGGTGCCACCGTCTCCACGGTGTGGACCATGGTGTCGCTCACCGGTCGCTGCGCCGCAGCGGGATCCTTGCTCAGAGCGAGCAGGATGTCAAACTCGTCGATGACGCCGACGAGTCGGTCCGACGCGTCCACCACCGCCATCTGGCTGACTGACGAGGTCTGCATGCGCTTGATCGCCTGCGCCAGCGGCACATGCGGCAGGAGGCAGAAATCCTCGCGATGCTGGTGACGCCGCACGATCAGGTCTCGCAAGTCGCCCACGTGGGCACGCTCCAGCATGCCTTGGTCGTGGAGCCACCAATCGCTGTACATCTTGGAGAGGTACTTGGCACCGGAATCGCAGATGATGGTGACCACGCGCTTGGGAGAAGTCTGCTTGCGGCAATACTGGAGCGCCGCGCAGAGCAGGACGCCCACGCTGGAGCCCGCAAGGATCGCCTCGGTGCGAAGGAGGTCTCGAACGGTGCGGAAGGCGTCGTCGTCGGAGACCGCGATGGCAGAGTCGACGATCGAGAGGTCCAGGATGTCGGGAACGAAGTCTTCGCCGATGCCTTCGACAAGCCAGGATCCGGGATCCACGCGCTTGCCCTCGTTGACCAGCGGCGTGAGGATCGAGCCCACCGGATCGGCAAGGATCACCTCACACTGGGGGTTCTTCTCCTTGAGGTACTTGCCGATGCCCGCGACCGTCCCACCGGAGCCCACGCCGGCGACGAACGCATCGACGCGACCGCCCATCTGCTCCCAGATCTCCGGTCCGGTGGTGGTGTAGTGGGCCTCGACATTGGCTGGATTGCCAAACTGGTTCACGTAGAAGCCGCCCGCTTCCCTGGCCAGCCGCTCGCAGAGGTCTTGGTAGTACTCGGGATGCCCCTTCGCCACATCGCTCCGGGTCTGCACCACCGTCGCGCCCATCGCGCGAAGGTGCGAGACTTTTTCCTCGCTCATCTTGTCGGGCATCACCACCGTGAGCTGGTAGCCGCGCACCGCCGCCACCAAGGCGAGCGCGATGCCGGTGTTTCCGGCGGTGCCCTCAAAGATCCGCCCGCCCGGCTTGAGCTGGCCGTCGCGTTCCGCGGCATTGATCATCGAAAGCGCAATGCGATCCTTGATGCTCTGGCCGGGGTTCTGGTTCTCCAACTTCACCCAGAGTTCGCACGGACCAGCATCCAGGCGCGAGAGGCGCATCATCGGCGTCGACCCGATCATGTCCAGGAGGCTTGCGTAGACCGGTGCCGACATGGGAGGGGGAGTCTACGGCGGTGGTCACATGGCGATAGCGTCCACGGCATGTCGCCCGCCTCGGAAGCATCTGAAGGAAATTCTGCGGTTTCAGCGGTTTCGGCTGTTTCGGCGATGCAGTCTGGCGCCGTGGAATTGCGGTTGGTCAGCGACGCTCCCGGTCGCGGGGTGACGGTCGATTTCAGCACCTTTCGCGGCGAGCATCTGGGGCGCCATTCATTGGTGCGCGCCATCGGGAAGGGAAGTGGCGCCGTCATCGATGCCACCGCCGGGCTGGGCGCCGACGCGTGGCTCATCGCGGCGAGCGGTCGACGGGTGATCGCCTTGGAGCGATGTGCCGCCGTGCATGCGGTGCTCGCCGATGGCTTGGCTCGTGCGCGCGCGGATCCCTCACTCCACGTGGTTGCGCAGCGCATCACGCTCCACCAGGCCGATTCGATTGCCTCTCTGGAACGAGTGCTCGCGGAGGCGCGCGCCGCGGGCGAGGCCGTCGATGCCATCTTCGTTGATCCCATGTACCCGCACTCCGATTCCAGTGCGCTTCCGCCGCGAGACATCCGCCTTGTCCGCGCCGCCGCGGGCGACGACACCGACGCCGACCAGCTGTTCGCCGCCGCGTGCGGCTGCGGCACTGCGCGGGTGGTGGTGCGACGACCACATCGTGCCCCGCCGATGGAGTTGCCTTCGGGGGCGCCGGTGCGCGCGCCGCTTAACGCGCAGTTCAAGAGCACCTTGGTTCGTTACGATCTCTACCTGCCCGTGCGCGTGTCGCGGGAGGCGTGAGTTCGCAACGTCATGAACCCAGCCGGAACCCAGCCGGAACCCAGCCATGAGTGACGCCCCCTGGTTCTTTCACGCGCCGTTGCCCGCTGACGGCGGAGCGCTGTGGGTCAACCGAGACGAGGCCCGCCATGTGCTCGGCGCGCGCCGGCTCAGGCCCGGTGACGCGGTGGCGTTCATGGATGGTGCCGGTGGCGTGGCTCGCGGGACGATTGCCAACGAACGGGATCGCGACGGTGCCCAGCGCGTGGATGTTGCGCCACCGGAGCGGCTCGCCCGGGCTGGTCGACTCGTCACGGTCGCCACGGCGATTCCCAAGGGAGACCGGAGCGCCACGCTGATGGAGTCGATGGGGCCGCTGGGAGTCGCCTGCGTGGTGCCCCTGGCCTGTGAATGGAGCGTGACCACGCTCAGCGACAACCTGCGGACTCGACTGGAACGCATCGTGCTGGAGGGCTGCAAGCAGAGTCGCCAGCCGTGGGTTCCTTCGCTGGCACAGGAACAGGCTCCCGTTGATGCGGCACGATCCTTGGCTGGAGGTGGCACACGCCTCATCCTTCTCGATGCTGAAGGCGAGTCGCTCATCAACCTGCTCGGCCGCCTCGACACGGCTCGCGGCGGCACGACGCCCATCGCGCTCTTCATCGGTCCCGAGGGCGGCTTCAGTCCGCGAGAGCGGGAACAACTGCTGGAGGCGGGTGCGATCAGGGCATCGCTCGGCACCGGAATTCTGCGAGTGGAACTGGCGGCGATCGTGGCCGCGGCGACCACACGAGGCGCGTGATCAGTCGCGCCTGAGTCGTTGAGGAAGTGGAGCGTACCGGGATCGAACCGGTGACCTATGCCTTGCAAAGACATCGCTCTACCAATTGAGCTAACGCCCCAACGCCGAGTCAGCCGGGCTGAATCAGGACCGAATGTTACTCGCTCGATGGCTCATCGCCAGCGGCGGGCGCGGGACTTGTGTCCACGGTCGTGGTGGCGGTGAGCGATTCGATCGCGCGGGGCCTGACCAGGTTGACACCGAGCGAGGGGTCGAACGCGACTTCGCCCTTGATGCCAACCAGCGTGCCAAGCATCGTCGCCAGGAGGTCAGCGGAAATGCCCTCCTGCGGCTGCACATACGCGACCGTCGCGCCCGTCGTGGGATCCTGCACGCGGTAGAGCAAGGGAAGCTTGGTGCCCTCGTACACGATGGATGCGTTCAGGTTGCCCACGACATTGAAGTCGCTGCGGGCCTCGATGGCCTGCGCGACGGCGCGAATCTCGTCCTTTTCACGCTCGCGCTGTGCACGAAGCGCCGCGAGCGTCTGGATGCTCTCCTGCACCTCCAGCTGGATCTTGAGCTGCTCGGCTCGGGCCTTCACCTGGAGAAGGAGCGAAGGCTGGTTCGCCAATTCCACGGCGAGCAGGCTGTATCGCGCCCCCAGCGCCGCAAGCTCTTCATTCTCGATCGATTCCTTGCGTACCGAGACCCAGATCGACTCCAGGTCCTTGAAGGTCTGAAGGTTCCTCTCGCGAGCCAGTTGTTCCGCCGACGGAGCATGTGCCTGGAACCGGGTATCGACTTCCTCGGACGCACTCTCCGAGGCCACCGACTCCTCACCCGTGGTGGTGGTCGCGGTGGCGCCGTCGGTGGAGGTCGTGGTGGCGCCGTCGGTGGAGGTCGTGGTGGCCGCCGATCCGGTCCCCGTGTCCGTCGTCGCCGTGCCTGCCGTCGTCGCATCGCCCCGGTTGGCGGCAAGCGTGGCTCGATTGATCGCGGCATCAAGGTCGCCCGCGGAGGCGGCGGCCAGGAAGGTCTCGCTCACCCAGCCCTCGGCAGTCTTGGGGAGCGCCACGCGCACATACTGCTTGGTGCCGACCCTCTGGACATCGACTACAGGAACGGTCGTGCCCTTGTTCATCGTGGCGATGACCTTCCAGGCGCTAGCCGGGTCATTGCTGCGGAGGAGGTCCGGCGCCAGCACCGGAGCGTTCTTGTCAAGCGTGAGTGACTTCCCGTCTTCGCTCAGCGTGGTGCGGGAGTCAGCCAGGATGTATGCGGTGCCCCCGGAGAACGATGGTCCTTCGGCGATCACTCGAGCCCAGCCGTTCTCTCGCTCCACCACCTTCACCACGCAGCCCTTGCCCAACTTGGCGAAGGGATACCCAAGTTGCGTGTCGGGTGCGACGCGCACATAGACATTGTCGCCGGTGAGCACGCACCAGCCGTCCGCGGTGGTTGCGGGAGTGGCGGTCGTTGATGCGGTCGCGGCCGCACCAGGGGCGGCACCAGTCGCCGGCGCGCCGCCATCTTGTGCGAGCGCAACGCCCGCAACGACGCACACGGTGGCGGCGGAGATCCCCATGAGGTTTGCGAGATTGGAAGTGACGATCACACGGCTCGACTTCATGTGGCGGATCGTACAGATCCGCTGCTGCAACTCGGGCTACGATGCGCGGGAATCGTGCGGCAGAATCACTGGAAATCTCGCCGTTGGAAGGGCATGAGCCGAGGCGGCCTGGTGAGTGCAATGGCGACCGCCGCCACCCTTGCTGCCTGCGATTCCCAGCGACAGGTTGTCCCCGTCTCCAGTTCCGACTTGGCCAGTCGGGCCCTCGCGCTGGAGTCCGGTCTGGCTCCCACGCAGCCCGTGCTGGCTCCCCCTCCGGTTCTTGACCCCGGTGCCGCGACCCAGCGGCTGCGGGCGAAGGCCCCAGAACTGGATCGACTGGGTCCCCAAGACGCCTGGGCAGGGGAGGCGCTCCTGCTGGGCGCCCCGCTGGACGGAGAGACCGAGCCGGCCATCAGTGCCGGGCTCCGAGAACTGGTCTTGGCCGCCGTCCAAGCCAACATCCCCTCCCGGACGGCCCGAGTGCAGACGGCGGTGATGGCGGAGCAAATGATCCAGGCCGAGGCGGCGTTTGACATGCTCTTTAGCGCCAACGGTCAGATCTCCCGGCAGGATGAGCCGTCCGTCAGCGTGGTGGGCCCCAGTGGTCCCATCGATTTCACCGGCACCGGGACGGATGTCTCCGCGTTTGGAACTGGGGTGCAGCAGCTCCTCTCGACGGGGGGCACCTGGACGCTCTCCACGGAGGCCACCAGGACGGAGAAAAAGCCGCTCGACGCGTTCACTCCCAACCCCAACTGGCAGACGGCGGTGACGCTTGGGCTGGACCAGCCGCTCCTGCGAGGGTTTGGGTCCGATGTGGCGCTGGCCCAAGTGAAGCTCACACAGAACGCTTCCGCTCAGAGCCAGCTGGAGTTCCGGAAGTCGCTCCTGGACCTGGTTAAGCGGGTGGAGGAGACCTACTGGCGGCTGGCGGCGGCTCGGCAGCGCGTGGCGTCGGCGCAGTGGCTGCTGGCGGAGGGCGGCAAGGTTCGAGACCTCTTGGAGAAGCGGCGGGGGATCGATGCCACCGACGCGGACTACGCCGAAGCGGTGTCGGTCGTGGAGCAGCGCGCCGCGGATCTGGTGCGCGCGCGGCTGGATGCCAATGTGCTGACCGACCAACTCAAGCTCATGGTGGAGAGCCCGGCCTTCCCGGTGGGCGATGGTTGCCGAATCGTGCCGACCGATCGACCGACGCGCGAGGCCGTGGTGGTGGGGCTCCGCGAGGCGATCGTCTCCGCACTGGAGCGGAATCCGGGAGTCCTGCAGTCGCTGCTCAAGGTGGATGCGGGGGACATTCAGCTGACGGTGGCCCAGAACGGCACGCTGCCGCAGCTGGATCTGGCGGCGCAGGTGGCCCTCCAAGGGTTGGACGGGAACTTCGGGGACTCGTACCAAGAGGTTGCCGACGCTGACTTCGTCAACTGGCTGGTCGGGGCGACGCTCTCGCAGCCCATCGGGAATCGAGCCCCAGAGAGCCTCTACCGGGAGACCAGGCTCCAGCGGGCCCAAGCAGCGCTTGGATATCGCCGGAGCGTGGACCAGGCGGTGACCGACATTCGGACCGCCATGCGCCAGGTCGTGGCGGGGGAGGAATTGGTCGAACGCACGGGCACCCTCCGGCTGGCGGCCGCCGAGAGCATGCGCGCGCTGGCGTCGTACGAGGAAAACCTGGCTGAATTGAGCCCGGAGTTCCTGCAGTTGAAGTTCCTCCGGCAGCAATCGATGGCCTCCGCGCACATGCAGGCCTTCAACGCGAGGGTGGACATGGAGGTGGCTCTGGCCAGCCTGCGCATGTCGATGGGAACGGGGCTGGATCCCTACGGGATCACCATCGAGTCGGGACCGGGCCCCTTGAATGATGTTGATCCGGGCCTTGCGCCGATACTGACTGTTCAGGACTAGTCCAGGATTCGTGCAGGATTGACACAGCCCGTTGGTATTGTCCCGCCCCCACAGGCGGCCCGCTCGCGAATGGCATCGATTCTCCCGTATACGCACGACAACATCACGCTCGCCGCAGCCGCGCTGGAGCGAGGGGAAGTTGTGGCGTTCGCGACTGAGACGGTCTATGGGCTGGGTGCGCTGACCTTCCGCGAGCAGGCGATCGAGCGCATCTACGAGCTCAAGGGTCGACCCCTCAACAACCCGCTCATTTCCCATGTGTTGGACATCCAGCATGCGCGCAGCGTGGCGGTGATCGAGGGTTGGCGACCCGCCGAGTTGGCGATGGCGTTCTGGCCGGGGCCCCTCACGATGATCCTGCCCAAGCGACCCGAAGTTCCATTGGCAGCGACGGGTGGCCTGGAGACGATCGCGGTGCGCGCGCCCAAGCACTCGCTGGCACGCGCACTGCTGCATGCGGCGGGCACGCCAATCTCCGCGCCCAGCGCCAATCGATCGGGGAGAGTGTCCGCGACGCTGGCAAGCCATGTCGTGGAGGACTTTGGTGACGCCGACTTGATGGTGCTCGACGGCGGGGCCTGCCGCTTCGGGATCGAGTCCACCGTCTTGGACCTGAGCGGCGACCGCGCGGTGGTGCTCCGGCTGGGAGCCGTGGGCGCCGACGCGATCGCCGCGGTGCTGGGGACGAGCGTGGAGGTCACGCCGGGCGCGGGGCAATCGGCGAGTCCTGGCTCCTCGGAGAAGCACTACGCGCCTCGGACACCGTCGATGCTGATCCGGCGAAGCGATGTCGAGCGAGAGACGGCGGCGGGTTCAGTGGTCGTGATCGCGGCGGGAGGGTTGCCGTCGCTGGCCGGGGCCGATGTCGAGGTGATCGCGCTCCCGGAGGATCCCGATGCCTGTGCGGCGGCGCTCTACGAGGCACTGCGAGCGGCGGACCGGGCGATGAAGCCGCGGATCCTGATCGTGGAACCCGAGGGCGAGGGCGTCATCTGGGACGCCGTGCGTGATCGGTTGCGGCGCGCGGCGATGGCGTCGTGACGCGCCGAGGAAGAGACTGGGGCGAGCTTGTGTAGAGACGGGAGGAGCCAGGGGGCCGGTACCGCACCAGAGGGTTTGCCGCGGAATGTCGCGCGATCTCCAGTGACGCGAACACCGCCGGGGGTATAGGGGAACGAGCGTCCACTGCTCCGCAGCGAGAGCGAAGGCCGCCAATGAGCCACCGTGTCGCTATGCAATTGCAGTTCGGCAAGATCGGCACGACCGGCCAGACGACGGTGAAGACGTGTGCGCCCTCGCGGTGCGCCGACTCACCAGTTCTTCATCGGGATTCGCACGCCGGTTCGATCCGCGCACTGCTGCGCCAGTTCGTAGCCGGCGTCGGCGTGGCGCAGCACACCCATCATCGGGTCGTTGGTGAGGACACGCTCCAGCCTCGCCGCTGCCTCGGGAGTCCCATCTGCCACGATCACCGTGCCGGCATGCTGGCTGTAGCCGATGCCCACGCCGCCGCCGTGGTGGAAGCTGGTCCACGACGCACCAGACGCGATGTTGGCGGCGAAGTTGAGCAGCGCCCAGTCGCTCACCGCGTCGGTGCCGTCCTTCATGCCCTCCGTCTCGCGATTGGGGCTGGCCACGCTGCCGCAATCCAGGTGGTCGCGCCCGATCACGATGGGTGCCGAGACGCGACCGCTGGCGACCAGCTCGTTGAAGAGCAAGCCGGCCTTGTGGCGCTCGCCGTAGCCCAGCCAGCAGATGCGCGCGGGCAGCCCCTGGAATGCCACGCGCGTTTGCGCCATGTGGATCCATCGGTGCAGCCCCTCGTCGTGTGGAAAGAGCTTGAGGAGTTCGTCGTCGGTGGTCTTGATGTCGGCGGGGTCGCCGGAAAGCACGGCCCACCGGAAGGGGCCTCGACCCACGCAGAATTGTGGGCGGATGTAGGCGGGCACGAAGCCTGGGAACGCGAAGGCATCTTTCACGCCGCGATCGAACGCACGCTGGCGGATGTTGTTGCCGTAGTCAAAGGTCTTGGCGCCGCGCTTCTGGAGTTCCACCATGAGTCGCACATGGCGCGCCATGGAGTCCAGAGCTTTCTCCTGGTACGCCTTAGGGTCGCGCTTGCGGAGCGCATCGGCCTCTGCGCGCGTCATCCCTGTGGGGTAGTAGCCCTCCAGCGGGTCGTGCGCCGAGGTCTGGTCGGTGAGCGTGTCTGGCGTGATGGTTCGATCGACCAAGCGCTGCAAGAGATCGACCGCATTGGCCACGACGCCCACTGAAACACCCTTGCGCTGGGACTTGAGTTCCAGCGCGCGGTCGATCGCTGCGTCGATGTCGTCGTGAATCTCGTCCAGGTAGCGATCGTGGACGCGCTTTTCCAGGCGCTCCCGGCACACATCGGCGATGAGGCAGGTGCCCTCGTTCATCGTGATGGCCAGGGGCTGCGCGCCGCCCATCCCGCCGCAGCCGCCGGTGACATTGAGCGTGCCGGCCAGCGTGCCGCCAAAGTGCTGTCGAGCGCACTCCGCGTAGGTCTCAAAGGTTCCCTGGAGGATGCCTTGCGTCCCGATGTAGATCCAGGAGCCAGCCGTCATCTGGCCGTACATCATGAGGCCGCGCGCGGCGAGGTCATCAAAGTGCTCTTGTGTGGCCCACGCGGGGACCAGGTTGGAGTTGGCGATCAGCACGCGCGGCGCGTCAGCGTGGGTGCGGATGACGCCCACCGGCTTGCCGCTCTGGACGAGCAGCGTCTCATCAGGCTTGAGCGACTGGAGCGAGGCGATGATGGCATCGAAGGCCTCCCAGCTGCGTGCGGCTTGGCCTCGACCCCCGTACACGATCAAGTCCGCGGGACGCTCCGCCACCTCGGGGTCCAGATTGTTCATCAGCATCCGCATCGCGGCCTCGGCGGCCCAGGTCTGGCAGGTTCGCGTGTTGCCGCGCGGGGCGCGGATCGTGCGTGGGGACGCGGATGTTGCGGGCTTCGTTCCCTGGGAGTTGGTCATCGCAGGCATCGTTGGACGATTCTATGGGGAGCCGAGTGCCGCTTCGATCGCTTGTTCTTGTTCCTCTTGACTAAGAGATTGCGTCAAACTTCCCAGCCTCGATCATCGTGGCAATCGCCTCGATGTCTGGGCTTGGGGATCGATCCTTCGCAAGCGGCCCGATCGTGGCGCGGATGATTTCGCGCGCCTGCTCTACGCGCGTGCCGCTCTGGAGGGGGCGGTGGTGCTCCAGCGCCTCGGCCATGCAGAGGAACTCGATGGCCACGACGCGCGTGGCCAGGTGGAGCGATCGCAGCGCAAAGCGTGCACCCGTGGCACCCATGGAGTTGTAGTCCTCGATGCCCGCACAGGTGGGGACATTGTGCACGCTCGCAGGGTGGGCCAGCACCTGGAGTTCATTGCACGCTGCCGCGGCGGTGTACTGCGTGACCATGTAGCCCGACTGCAATCCAGCTTCGGGAGAGAGATGCGCCGGGACCCCGCTGTGGCGATCGTGCCCCGCCAGCGCCCAGAACACTCGACGCTCGGAGATGCCCGCAATGTGCGCCAGCGCCACGCGCAGGAGGTCCATCGGGATGGCCAGCGGCATGCCGTGGAAGTTGCCTCCAGAGACGACATCAGCGCCTCCGTCGGCGCGCTCGAAGACCAGCGGGTTGTCGGTGACCGCACCAAGTTCGCGCTCAATCGCACCTCGGACAAAGTCCAGGCTGTCGCGCGTGGCACCCAACACCTGCGGCGCGCACCGGAAGGCGTAGGGGTCCTGCACGCGGGGATCGTCGTCCACATGCGAAGTGAGGATCGTGCTGCCCTCCAGGCACTCGCGCAGCCGAGACGCGATGTGCTGTTGGCCGTGTTGGTTGCGGACGACATGGAGCCGCGCGTCGAGGAAGGAATCGGTGCATCGACATCCATCGATGGCCATCGCCGCCGCGAGAGTGGCCGCGCGGAGCAGCCGGTCGGAGCCCTCGCACAGGAGCGCTCCCGTGGCCGACATGAAGTGCGTGCCATTGAGCAGCGCCAGACCTTCTTTGGCTTGGAGTGAGATCGATTGAAGCCCAGCCGAGAGCTGGGCGACTCTCGCCACCGTCAAAGACCCTCGATAGTGCGCCATCCCGTGGCCCAGGAGCATTTGCGCCATGTGCGCCAGCGGGGCCAGATCGCCCGAGGCGCCGACGGATCCCACCCCGGGAATCACCGGCACGATGCCGGCATTGAGGTGCTCGACCATCGCTTGGACCAGGGCAGCCCGCGCTCCGGAGTGGCCTCGCGCGAGGCTGGCGGCACAGACCGCGGTCATCGCCCTGGAAATCTCCACGCCGACCGGGGCATCGATCCCCGCGGCGTGTGACAGGACGATGTTCTCTTGAAGCTGGTTGAGCTTCGCATCGTCAATCCGAACGCCCGCAAAGGAGCCGAATCCAGTGTTCACCCCGTAGATCGGCGCGGCTCGATTGGCCTCGCGGAGCATGCGCGCACGGAGGTCATCCAT
>JAQCEQ010000016.1 GCA_027618565.1 Planctomycetota bacterium
GCGCATCTCGTGCTGGCGCTGGGATGTCATAGGGACACAGCAGCGGATCAACTTCCCAGACCTTCTTGATCAGGTTGGATCATTCTTGATCAGCTCGCGCCACGATCGTGACGGAATGCGCCGCGGCTTGAGCGCACGATGCTCGATGATTTCAATCGCCGCGCTTGCGAGCGCACCACACCCCTGCTGCGCTGCTGCCGCGGACTCGCACGCGGCCTCCTCCGCACGCTTCCTGCGCTGGCCGCGCATCTTGTTGGAATACCAGCCGTAGTAACGCACCATCTGAAAGCGCTTATCCGAAATGTGCTGCGTGATCGCCGCGATGAAATCGCATGCCGTGAATACCTGAAAGTTGCGCTTGATCTTCGCGTTCATTCCCGAGCGATAGAGAATCGAATCACCCGAACGATTCACCTGCATCTTCGCCACGGAGAACGGATTGCGAACAATGTATTGCTAGATAGAGCCATCGCTTGGATACCCCAAAGCAATAGCAATAGAAGCACAGGCACGCCATACCTTAGACGCCTCGTCCTCGCTGAGATATTTACGAAAGCTTCCGATATTATTGAAAAGCGGCTGATTGATCTGCATGTTTCTATAGGAAGTATGCGGAATCTTTGTGCCGTATTCTGATTCATCAAGGGGTAATTGCCCACTTGTAATTTCAGTAGTCTCGGGTTCTGAATGACCTGACTTCAGTTCCTCGGTTGTGGGTTCATTTTTGACATACCATTCGACAGGCTCATCGTGAAAATTAAGTTGCTCAGTTTCAAAACTGAAGCCTAAGAAATCCATGACTCGAGTCATTGTCAGCTCGGGTTGAGTCACTAGATCTTCATACAAAATCGAGATGCATTGAGGATGCTTTGCCCAGCGCAACACGCGTCTGTTATCAGATTTCCATCGTCTAATTGATTTGCCGATATTCCCGTAGCGCCGTTTCAGCGAGGCCACAGTATCCTTGGGGTTTCTTGAGATCAAAACGATCTTTGTTGATGGCGCGCAATCTAAAATAAAGCGTAAATTGCGAACATGCTTTGGCGTTTTTTCAACCCAAAAGCGTAAGCCTTCCGAGGCTGTTTTTTCCTCAAACTTTAAGACATTGTTCCGGTATTTTGTGTAGTTTTCTTTTCTGGCGATACCAGTCTCAACTGGAAGACCGTATATCTGCGGATGAGCTGCAATGATCCGCGTTAAAATAGATGTTCCTGAATGGCCACACCCGCAGACATGAATACCACCGTTAAATTTTTTTCGCCAGAGTCTCCACATAATCTTGTACTAAAAAAGAATTATAGAATTACTCTCGTCTTCCCAGAGGGTTTTAATACAAGAAGTGGGCATAAAATAAATTTTCTTAGCTGTTTTGCTGCATCAGCAAGCTGTCTCTTAAGTGAGATTTATTGCACATTGATAGAAATTCGCTTTCCCAGCGTCGCGGGCGCGCGCCCGACACGTCCACTGTGAAGCGGTGATTCCATACGTTTAGTGTAACTCCGCAGTGGTAACCCCTCAGTGCCGAAATGCAAATATCGGGCGACCATGCGGCCGAGCGTAAAAACGAAAGATGGTCACTCGGCGAAATGCGGCGGACTTTCTTGTGCAATTGCTGAAGCTGTGTGCCTGGATGCTCGCCTGCGACACTGGAAAAGCGAATTCCTATCAATCTCCAGTACCCTCCCCCCATGCCCCGCCGAGTCTGCGTCGTTGCCGCGCTTCGCACGCCTGTCGGCCGCCACGGCGGCTCGCTGTCCACCATTCGACCCGATGACCTCGCCGCGCACGTGATTCGCGCGGTGGTGGACCGCACCGGGATCGACCCTGCGATCATCGACGATGTTTACCTTGGCGCCACCAACCAGGCGGGCGAAGACAATCGCAATGTCGCGCGCATGGCGTCGCTCATCGCGGGGTTGCCGGTCACGGTTCCTGGCGCGACGGTCAATCGACTCTGCGCCTCGGGGCTGGAGGCGATCCACATCGCCGCCCGCATGATTGAGTCGGGGCAAGGCGATGTCATGATCGCCGGCGGCGTGGAGTCCATGAGCCGTGCGCCGTATGTGCTGAGCAAGTCCGAGCAGGCATTTGGTCGAGGACAGGAATTGGTGGACTCGACGATCGGGTGGAGGTTTGTGAATCCTCGCCTCGCGGCTGCGTACCCGCCCATTTCGCTAGGCGAGACCGCGGAGTGTGTGGCGCGCCAGCACGGCGTGTCGCGCGCGGACCAAGATGCCTTCGCGCTCTCCAGCCAGCAGAAGTGGGCGGCGGCTCAGGCGGCGGGCAAGTTTGACGCGGAGATCGTGCCGGTGGAGATCCCGCAGGGCAAGAAGCCGCCGATTCGTTTCACGACCGACGAGCACCCGCGCCCCGACACGACGATTGAGAAGTTGGCGGCGCTGAAGCCGTGCTTCTCGAAGGAGGCGGACGCCACCGTCACCGCGGGCAACTCGTCCGGCATCAACGACGGTGCCGCCGCGCTGCTGCTCATGGAAGTTGGGCGCGCCGCGGCGCTTGGCCTGAAGCCCCTTGCGTTCATCGGCGCGGGCGCGTCGGCGGGAGTGGATCCTTCGGTCATGGGCATCGGCCCGGTGCCGGCGATCCAGAAACTGGCGGCTCGGGCAGGCGTGGACCTGAAGTCCGTCGACCTCTTTGAGATCAACGAAGCCTTTGCCGCGCAGTCGGTGGCGTGCGTGCGCGCGTTGGGACTGGACGCCGCGCGAGTGAACGTCAACGGCGGCGCGATCGCGATCGGCCACCCGCTCGGCTGCAGCGGCGCACGAATCACCTGCACGCTCATCCACGAAATGGTGCGACGCGACGCCAAGCGCGGGATGGCGTCGCTGTGCATCGGGGTAGGCCAGGGGCTGGCACTCTTGGTCGAGCGGGACTGAGGGTCTTGGTCCCACCGATAACCGAGGGCAGACATTGGGAGCGCCACCGCGATGACCTCCCCGCGCGGACTCACCCCGCCGCGACGATTCGCTTGAACCCGGCTTCCATCGCGGCGACCAAGGAGTCGACTTCCGCCTCGGCCATGGCCGTGGACAGCATTGCCGTCCCGACCAAGAGGAACCCTTCGTCAAACAGGTGGTCGAGCAGCACCTTGAGCTGGCGCGTCTCTTCGGGGCTTGCGTACGCGTCCCGGTAGTTCTGTGGCACGCGCGACTTCATGTGCACTCGGAACATGGAGCCTCCGCCAGCGACGCACGCGCACATGCCCGTTCGGCGGGCTGCCTCGCGAATCCCCGCTCGCGCGCGCTCGCCGAGCGCATTGACTCGTGCCACGGCTGCCGCATCGAAGTGCTCCATCGCCACGCGGCCTGCGGTCATCGTCATCGGATTTGCCGAGAATGTCCCCGACAGCGGGTAGAGCAACTTCGCCGCACCGGGATTCATGACTTCCATGACCGCGGCACGGCCGGCCACCGCACCAACGGGGAAGCCGCCGCCGATCGCCTTCCCCATCGCCGTCAGGTCGGCATTCACCTCGTACCTCGCCTGGAGGCCGCCAACCTCGGTCCGGAAGGTCATGACCTCGTCGGCCACGAAGAGCGCGCCATTGGCCTGCGCCCATTCGGCAATCGCATGCACGAATGCCTTGTCCGCCGGCTCCAATCCGACTCGGTGTGGCATGAGGTCCAGCAACACGCACGCCAACTGGCTCCGGTGCTCGTTCAGCAGAGCGATGGACCGTTCGATGTCGTTGAATGGGATCACTACGACATCATCAAGCGAAGAGCGCGGCGCGCCATGCACCAGCGGCACGTTGGCCGGATGGTCGATGCTGCCCCAGTTCTGCGGAGTCGATTCCTGGCTGGTTTCGACATAGTCGTAACTGCCGTGATACGCCCCTTCCGCCTTGGCGATCATGGGACGGCCCGTGAAGGCTCGCGCAGCCTTGACCGCCGCCATCACAGCTTCGGAGCCGGAGTTGACGAATCGGATCCGGTCAAATCCGGCGCTGCGCGAGCACATGTGCTCCGCGTGCAGCACCTCCGCCTCGGTCGCCATCATGAACGCCGTGCCGCGCGCAAGCTGTGCGGCCGCCGCTTCCACGATGGGCGGGAAAGCGTGCCCGTGAATGAGCGACGCCATGTTGTTGGAGAAATCGATGCGCGTCACGCCGTCGACGTCAGTCACTCGGCACCCACGCCCAAACGAGACATACGGCGGGTACGGCGACCGCAGCACGGTGTTGCGGCTCACGCCGCCTGGCATCACCTTCTTCGCGCGCTCGAACAGCTCGAGACTCCGGCTGGACTTCGGCTGAGAGGCGATTCCCTGCGTTGTTGCCGCCTCTGCGGGTCCTGGCTTGGTGCTCATGTCAGTGTCCTTCAATGCCCACTCGGGCGCGACTCAGATCGCAGGATCGGCGCGCCGGTCCGCTCCTGCACGAATTCGAACGAGACACCGGGCGCCAACTCGACCAATTCGAAGCCGCGCGCCGTGATGTCGATCACCGCAAGATCAGAATAGATGCGATTCACCACACCTCGCCCCGTGAGCGGATAGGTGCACTGTGTGACGAGCTTGGGCTCACCGTCCTTGGTGGTGTGCGTGGTCATCACATAGACATTCTTGACGCCCGCCACCAGGTCCATCGCGCCACCCACCGCGGGAATCGCATCGTCCGCGCCGGTGGACCAGTTTGCCAGGTCGCCGTTCGCGGCCACCTGCAGCGCACCCAGCACGCTCAGGTCCAGGTGCCCACCGCGGATCATCGCAAAACTGGTCGCCTGGTCAAAGAACGCCGCACCTGGCATCATCGTGACCTGCCGCTTCCCGGCGTTGATGAGTTCCGGGTCACCCTGCCCCGCGGCGGGCGACGGCCCCATGCCGAGCAATCCATTCTCCGTGTGATAGACCAGCGTCCGGCCCTCGGGGACACACTTGGCCACCAGCTCCGGAATGCCAATGCCAAGGTTGACATACGAACCGTTGGGGATGTCCTGCGCGAGGCGGCGAGCGATGTCCTCGCGGGTCCAGCCGATCGCCGCGCGGGTGCCAGTCGCTGCACTGTTCATGGGTAACTCGCCCCCGCTTCATTGAGCGCCGACTCCAGCTGCGGCTGGCCGACATGGACCACGCGATCGACAAAGATGCCCTGCGTGACGATTGCTTCGGCGTCCAGCGTGCCGGCATCAACGACCGCTGCCGCCTGCACAATCGTCACCTCGGCGGCCGTCGCCATCATCGGCGCGAAGTTGCGCGCGGTGCGGTGGAACATCACATTGCCGTGCGTGTCGGCAACTCGACCCTTGATGAGCGTGAAGTCAGCGCGGAGGCCATGCTCAAGCACATGCTCCCGTCCGTTGAACACGCGCACTTCCTTGCCTTCAGCAAGCGGCGTGCCGACACCAGTCGGCGTGTAGAACGCCGCCACGCCCGCGCCACCGGCACGAATGCGCTCGGCCAGCGTGCCCTGCGGCACCAGCTCCAGCTGAACCTTGCCCGCGCGATAGAGGTCCGGGAAGACCGTCGACCCCGCCGTCTTGGGGAACGAACAGATGACCTTGGCGACCCGCTCGGCGCGCAAGAGCGCTGCGAGCCCGACCAAGCCCGTGCCCGTGTTGTTGCTGACCACAGTCAGTCCCTTCGCGCCCTGGTCGATCAGCGCATGGATCAACTCGATTGGAGATCCTGCCTCGCCGAAGCCACCGATCATCACGGTGGCGCCGTCGAAGATGTCCGTCACTGCTTCCGCGGGACTGGCGACGCGCTTGTCGATCATCGGCAGGCGGTCGCAGGGATGGCGGCGTGCGTCTCACGAGCGGACTTGACGCGCGCGTACGAATAGAGGCCCGCCTCGTCAAAGAGGACCCGGTCGTCGTAGCCGTCAAACCACAGTGCCTCGGGATTCCGGCCCACAATGCAGACCTTGCCCTTGTCGCCCGCCTTGTACGCATTGCGGAGGATCTTGAAGAACACCACGCCGTTCTCGCTGCCCTTGAGGCCAGGGATCGCCTCGTTGGTCACCGCGTTGACTTCCGTCTTGCCCTTGTAGTGCGTGATCGAGAGCCGCGCGTGAGCCTCCACTCCGGAGAGCCCCTTCTGGGACTCGTTGAGCACCTGCCAAGCGCGCTCGATCGGCACATTGAAGGCGCGGTAGGCGATGATGTCGCGGCCGCAGAAGAAGTAATGGTTTTCGCCGCCGGCGCGCTTGAACTCGCGCTGCAGGACGCGGAGCGCGTCTGGGTCGTCGTTGATCCCCTTGATGATGGGCGCCTGGTTCTCCACCGTGATCCAGCCTCGGTCGCAGATGCCGCGCATCGCCGCGCCGGTCGCGGGAATCCAGAGGGGTGCACCGGAAGTGCCGGTGAGATAGTGCCCGTCCGCGCCGCGCACAAGGAACTCGTCGGGGTGCTCGAAGTGCACCATCATGTGGAGGCCGACCTCAGGGTACGACTCATGGAAGGCGTCCAGCATGGACAGGAACGCCGCGTCAAATCGCTGCGGGTAGAAAGCCATCTCCTTGGTGCCGATGCGGATCGACTCCACGCCCGACTCGGCGAGCGCACCCAGCCACGCCGCGATCTTGGAGTTGTTGAGGACCATTGGGTCGCCGCCGGAAAGCAGGATCTCCCGCAACTTCTCGCGGCCGCAGGTCGGGTGAAGGCCGCCATTTGCCTTGACTTCCGAGTTGAATCGCTTGATGTAGGCGGTGACATCGGGAATCGTGGCCATCCCCTTCTTGGCCACGGTGCCATCTTGCCGCTTGATCTCCTTGCGAGCGATCAATTCCTCGCGGTAGCAAAACCGGCAGTGTGCGGAGCAGGTGGAGACCACATACATGAGCCCCATCTCGTACTTGTGGAGGAGCCCTTCGACGGGGCTGTAGTCCATCTGGTTGCCGGGATCTTCCGAGCCCTGGAGGTCCATTGTCTCGTCGGCACTGGCCTTGACCAGGCGCTGCAGCGGCGGGCTGTTGCGAGCCAAGTCGAAGAAATGCCGTGTGAGCTTGACCGGCATGCGCTTCTCAACGTCACGCTCAGTCGCCTTGAGCACGCGCAGCTGGACGATTTCGTCGGAGCTGTAAAACGAGCGCATGTCCTCCGGCGCCTTCTCGTCGAAGAAGGGGTTCAACCCATTGATGATCTCGCGTTCGTGGCGAGTGTCCTCGACCTTCGCCAGGAAGGCCTGCTCGCGCGCGGTGGGGGCGTATTCGTAGGGGTCGGATGGCGTTGACATGGGAACTTCCAGGGTGTGCCAGCCTTATCGGCTCGGTGCGAGGGCAAACGGGACGCGGTGATTCGTATCGGCGGGGTGCGAAGTCTGAGAATATACACCCCCCAAGGGCTGGATCAATGCAACTCCGTGCACAGAAATAAGTTGTGGTGTGCATCGGCCGCCTCCGCTTCCGCCCATCGATCCGGCCCAGAAGGTGGTGAGATTCGATCCCTTAGGGGCCGAATCTCACCCCCTTCGGGGGACCCATCGCCGCACCACCTCGTCGGCCGACACGCCGATGAGCAGCACGCCGCCGATCACGGCAAACTCCAGTTCCGACCCCAGGCCCAGCAAGATGATCGCGTTGCGCAGGACTTGGAGCACCGCCGTCCCCAGGATGATGCCGACCACGCTCACGCGCCCGCCGCGAAGGCTGCAGCCGCCAAGCACCGCGGCGGCGATGGCGTACAGCTCGTAGAAGTTTCCGAAGTCGCTTGGCTGCGCGCTCCCGATGTCGAAGATGAAGAGCATCCCGCCCGCGCCGGCGAGGAACGCGCACGCCATGTAGGCCAGCGTGGTCAGTCGAGCCGTCGGGATTCCCGAGTGCCGCGCCGCCGACTCGTTGCTGCCGGTCGCCAGGAGCCATCGGCCCCACACCGTTCTGGAGAGGAACAGCCCGGTGAACACGGCGAGCACGATGAGAGGGACCGCCGTCGCCGGGAGCCTGAAGGACTCGATCCCAGGGATCGCGATTTTCGCCAGCGCGATGTCTCGCAAGCCAGTGAACTCGCCGCGGAATCCCTGCGACTGGTCGTCGGTCATCCATCGAGCAACGCCGCGGTAGAGAAGCAATCCGCACAGCGTCACCAAGAATGGCTGCAGGCGGAGCCGCGTCACCAAGAGACCGTGCCCCACGCCAAGGAGTGCCGTCACGGCCAGCACCGCCGGCACCGCGGCCCACGGGCTCCACCCATGCTCCACCAGGAGCCACGGCGTGGCGATCCCGGCGAGGCACACGATCGAACCGATGGAGAGGTCGATACCCCCCGTGGCGATGACCAGCCCCGCGCCAATCCCAAGGATCGAGAAGAGCGCCGTCCGCTGGATGAGGTTCATCGCGTTGTACGCCGTGAGGAAGCCGCTCCCGAAGGATGCGGCGATCACGCAGATGATCACGAGCAGCACGATCAACCCGAGGTTCTTCTTCACGCCGTTCACGCCAGCACGCCTCCTGTCGCCAGGCGCAGGATCGAGGCACTGTCGATGCTTCCGCCCGCCAGCTCGCCGGCAATCGAACCGTCGTGCATCACAACGACTCGATCCGCCAAGACCTCCAGTTCCTCCATCTCGCTCGAGGCGAAGAGCACCACGGCCCCGCCTCCCGCCGCCTCGCGAATGGCCTGGTGGATCTCGTGGCGCGCGGCGATGTCCACGCCGCGCGTCGGCTCATCCAAGAGCCAGAGTCGCGGCTTCATCGCCAACCACCTGGCAAAGAGCGTTTTCTGCTGGTTGCCGCCGGAGAGGGTCTGGACGGCGCGATCTCGCGCGGCACTCGACATCCGAAGTCGCTCCATCGCCATCGTGACCATGCGTTGCTCAGCGGTTCGATCCACAATCCCTGCGCGCGAGCCACGCGGGAGCCACGCGACCGAGACATTCACCGCGACGGGGTCGCCCAGAAACAGCCCGTCTCGCGCGCGATCCTCGGGGACGATGGCCACACCCGCGTCGACTCGCGATGACACGGAACCCATGAGCGGCGAACCGTCCAGCATGATCTCGCCAACACAACGGGCCAGCCCGGCGATCGCCTCCAGCAGTTCCGTTCGGCCAGCACCGACCAGCCCCGCCAAACCAACGATGTCCCCGGGCGCAACGTGCAGGTCAACCGCGGCGCGTCTGCGATGGGTCGATACGACGCGGCGCAGAGTGAGCCCCCTCGTGGAGTCGCTCGTGACGCTCGGTGCGCTGGCCACTCGCGTCGTCGGCACCGCGAACGACTTCCCCACCATCAACTCCTCGATGCGCCCACGCTTGATGTCCGCTCCCGCCAACTCCCCCGCCACGCAACCGTCTCGCAGCACCACGACCCGGTCGGCGACCCGGAGCACCTCGTTCAAGTGGTGCGTCACGAACACGATCGCCTGGCCAGCATCGCGGAGCTCCCGCATGATCTGAAGCAGCCGCTCTGTCTCGTGCGCACTCAGGCTGGAGGTCGGCTCGTCCAGAATCAGAATCCGGGCCCGAGCGCTGAGCGCCTTGGCGAACTCCACTTGCTGGCGCCTGGCGATGGAGAGGGACCCGCACAGGGTTGTCGGATCCACATCCAGTCCCACGCGCGCCAGCCATACAGCCGCCTCTCGCCGCATCGCCGCCGTGTCCATCCAGCCAAGTCGATGCGGCTCCCGACCAAGCATGATCGAGCCGGCAACATCAAGGTTTTCAGCCAGATTGAGCTCTTGGTGCACCAGCGCGATGCCATGCTCGCGGGCCTCGCGCGTGTTGCGCAGCCGCAGGTCAGTTCCCCGCTCTGGCCCGTGGCCCGGTCCCTCCCCGTCCACCTCCTGCAAGGTCCCGGAGCTCGGTTCGATCACTCCAGCCAGGATCTTGAGCAGCGTGCTCTTCCCGGCACCGTTCTCGCCCACGATTGCTAGCACTTCGCCCGCGCGCACATCCAAGCTGACCGAATCCAGCGCCTGCACCCCGACATAGTCGCGGCTCACATGGCAGGCTCGCAGCACGGTGCGTGGCATCGGATGGAGGCTACTCTTGCCAATCGTGGAAGCCCTGACGGACGATGCTGACTTCGCCCTCGCTCCGCTGCCAACTCGCACGGGGCGGCTGCTCCTCTTCGTCGCCATGCAGGCGGAGGCGGAACCAGTCGCTGCCGCACTCGCTCTCAAGAGTGTCGGCCCCGATGCATCGGGGATGAGTGTCTGGGAGGGCAAGCGCGCTGCGACCGTGGTGACTCTGGTGACCGCTGGCCGAGATCCGCTCCTCGGAGTGGACCGCATCGGCCCGGTGAGCGCCGCATGGACACTGACGACCGCGCTCGTGGCACAACGACCGGACCTGGTCGTCAACATCGGCTCAGCCGGTGGGTTCCAGTCGCGGGGGCTGGCCGTGATGGACCTGGTGGTTGGCTCTTGCAGCCAGTTCCACGACGCTCGCGTGGCGCTCCCGGGATTTGATCGCGCGGCACGAGCGCACACTCGCCTCTCGCTTGACGGCCGCGCCTGCAGCGAACTCGCCTCGGCACTGGGCGCGCGGCATGGCCCGGTGACGACAGGATCCAGCCTGGACGCGACGCCTGCAGAACTGGCGTGGTTCCAGGCAAGCACAGTCATGGCCAAGGACATGGAACTCGCGGCACTGGCAAGCGTCTGCCGTGCGCACGCAACTCCGCTCGTCGCCCTCAAGGGCATCACCGACTTGGTCGATCACTCGGAGCCCACTGCCGAAGCCTTCACCAGGAACCTCGCAGCGACGACGGCACGACTGGCGATCGCGGCGCCAACCATGATCGACTGGCTCATCGGGGCTGGTCGCTAAGGGAGAAGACACAACGCATGTGTGACCACCAGTCTCCCGGGGCCGCCGCTGGGGACGCGCGCTGGTACGACTTCATCAGCCGCTCCCATTCATCGATCCTGGACATGGCAGCGTATCTCGCGAAGTCCCGGTCCGGATCAAACGCATCACTCGCCTGGAACACCATGAAGAGCCGCGCGCCGCTTCGGTAGATGTGCATCTCAGTGATGCCGATGTCGCGCAGAGCCTTGGCCACCTCCGGCCAGATGCGCTGGTGGTGCTGCTCATACGCCGCGATCACCGCGTCGTCATCAATGAGGTCTAAGGCGTACGCAAACTGGGCCACGCGGCGAGCGTACCGAGCGCCACGGCGCGCCTACCGGGCAGGCATCAAGGCCAATCGGCATAGACTCGGCGCGTGTCGCCGCGACGAACGCAGCATCCGCAGCAGCAGCCGAGTCAGCAGCCAGTCTTCGACCTGCTCATCGTGACGGCAGCGACCACCGCACAGGCTCGCGGCTACCGGCAGGAATTAGCGTGGCGCAAGACTCACGGCCTCCTCCCCGGCATTGGCGCAACGATGGTGTTGGCGGACCCTCGCGGCAAGCGCGTCGGCAGCGGCGGGAGCACCATTCTTGCGTTGGATGCGGCAGCGCGCCGACTGGGAACGCGCCGGGGGAGACACGGGCCCGGGACACGCCGCGTGGCCATCATCCACTGCGGTGGCGACAGCCGTCGACTCCCGGCGTTCAGCGCGCACGGCAAGGTTTTCGCGCCAGTCTCGTGCCCGCTCGGGGACGACGAGTGCGTCCTCACCAAGACCATCGCCGATCTCTGCTCGATCGTCCCTCGGCCCGGCCAAACCATCATCGCGTCGGGCGACATGATGTTGGGGCTGGCGGGGCACGCGATCGACCTCACCGGCGGCGATGTCACGGTCCTGACCACGCCACTCCCCTTTGAACGCGCCAGCCGGCATGGTGTGTTCGCCGTCACGGGCAGTCGCATCACTTCGGCGCTGCAAAAGCCGACTCGGGCGGAGGCGCGTGCCGCGGGCGCACTGCTGGCGGGGAATCGTGCGCTTACCGACACGGGTGTCATTGCGCTGACGGCGAGCGCGGCACAGCGCCTGTGCCAGACCACCCGCCCGCTGCTCCCCGCGCTCAAGCGCGCCGCGCTGCCGCACATCGACCTCTACGACCACATCACGCGCGCGATGGTGCCGGGCATTGGTGCGCTCGCCTACCGCACGCCCTACGAGCAGCGTGGGGTCTGGCACGACGCGTTTGGCCAACTGCGGCAGGCGCTTCGTGGGCTCGGCCGCCGCACCCGCGCGCGGGCTTCGCTCCAACTCCATGCGCAGGTCCTCCCACACTCGCCCTTTGATCACGCGGGCACGACGAGACAGTACCTGGAGCTGCTCACGCGAGGGAGCTCTTCCGCTCGCACGGTGCAGGCCACGCTGCATTCGCGCGCTGGGACGATTCGATCACGCGGTGCCTACGCAATAGTTGATTGCGACCTCGACACTGCGCGGCTCGGCGGCGACAACCTCTGCGTCGGCCTTGGAATGCTCGGGCGGTCGATCGCGCTCCCACGCGGCTGCTGCTGCTTCGAAGTCCCGCTGCGGGATGGCCAGGCCGTTCGGGTCCTCCACGGCATCGACGATGACTTCAAGACTCCCTTCGGCAGCGGCGGGACCATAGGCGGCGCATCGTTCGATCGATTCACTCGCCAGCACAGCCTTGACCCGCAGATGCTCCTGGACCCCACCGAGCGGGAGTACTCCCTGTGGACTGCACGATTATGGCCAGTGCTGCGCCGTGGCGTCGATGCGTCGCGCTTCCTTCAATGGATGCTGACGCCACGAGCGCGTCCGCCCCGCGCGTGGTTGGCTGCGCCTCGGGTCAGCGTCTCGCAACTCGCGACGTTGTGCGATGGACACGCCATGCTGGCGCACCACCTTGCATGCGTTGAGTACGGTCTGGCTGCTGCGCTCCCCAGCGACATCGCCACCAATCCACACGGCTCACCGCTCGCCGCGCACGCCAGGCTCACGCGCGACGACGCGCTCGCGCAGCTGTCCGGCGGCTACTCCCAACAGTTCGCCCGCGCAACGCTCCCACTTACCAAGGCACGCTTGGTGATGGCGGGTTCGGACCTCTCACGGCGCCATGGATCGACGAAGACTGCCGATGGATTGCAGGCCGCCGCGATGGCGCTGGTTGGGCGAGCGGTGTCGGTGAGTGAACCTGCGCGCGGGCGCACGCGCGGGCGCGGGCGTCGCCTTCGCGCGGCCATTCCCGCCGGTACCACCGTGGAAGCTGCGTCGCCCGTCCGCATCGATTTCGCTGGCGGCTGGAGCGACACGCCTCCGATCTGCATCGAGCACGGCGGCACGGTCCTCAACGCCGCGGTCCTCCTCAATGGCGAATGCCCGATTCGCGCCACCGCCACGCTCACCACGGAGCCGGTCATCCGCATCCGCAGCGTCGACCAAGGGTGCCGCTGCGCGATCCGCGACACCGCAACGGCGCTTCGCTTTGACGATCCCAACCGCTGGGACGCGCTCCCGAAGGCCGCCATCGCACTCACGGGAATCGTGCCGATTGGTACGCCGTCCACACAGTCGCTCGCAGCACTCCTGCGTGCGTTCGGCGGTGGCATCGACCTCACGATCAACAGCACGGTGCCCAAAGGCAGCGGATTGGGCACCAGCAGCATCCTTGGTGCCACGATCCTCGCGGCGATTCACACGCTCTGTCACGGCGACACGCCGCCGCTCCCTGCACTCATCCAGCAGACCAGCCAGTTGGAACAACTGATCTCCACGCGCGGGGGATGGCAGGACCAAGTCGGCGGGCTCTACGGCGGCGTCAAGATTTCGCGGACCACGCCAGGGGCTGAGCAGTCACCAGCCGTCATGCCCATCACCCTGACCGCGCGCACGGAGCGCGCACTGGCCGATCGCGGCGTGCTCTTCTACACGGGCATCCAGCGCATGGCTCGCGGGCTCCTGGAGACCGTCGTGGGCAACTACTTGCTTGGAGAGCCTGGCCGACTGCGCGCGATCCCGGAACTGAAGGCCTGCGCCGAGCGCGCGGCCGTGGCACTTGGCAAGGGCGACTTCGACGCGTTCGCCGAGTGCATCAACGAGAATCGACGACTGAAACTCATCATGGATCCCGCGAGCGTCACGCCGCAGGTGCAGCGGCTCATCGATCCGCTCCTCCCTCACCTCGCCGCGTGGTGCCCCTGCGGCGCCGGCGGCGGCGGGTTTGTGTTCCTGCTGGCGAAGAGCGCGCCGGCGGCTAAGAGGGTCAGGTCCATCGCAGTGTCCGCGGCCACCTCCGTGGGCCCTCTCACTCTGACCTCCACGGGCCTGCGGATCCACCGCTCGACCTAGTCCCCGAGCATTCATCACAACGAGCATTCCGAATGCTCATTTCGCGGCCATGCTCGGCCTTTCCGGCGCCGCCTACCGCCAGCTCTTCCACTCGACCGACCCGTCAACAACTCTCGCGGAACAGCTCTAGCAACTCCGCCCGCACGATCGGCTTGATGCGGTAATCGTCGCAGCCGGCGGCGAGCGCCCTGTCCTGCACGAACTTCTGCCCGGTCGCGGAGATGCCGATGATCGTGCTCTTGAAGCCGAGTGCGCGGATGCGGATGGTGGCCTCGATCCCGTCGATCCCCGGCAATTGCATGTCCATGAGGATGACATGCGGCGGCGGTTCCTGGCCGGCGGCTGACGCGGCGATGAAGTCCACAGCGGCAATGCCATCGCCAACTGACTTGACACTGCCTCCAGCCACCCCAATCCAATGCGCGTACAGCCGCTGCGTATCGGGGCTGTCCTCAACCAAGAGCACACGCCGACCACCGAGTCGAATTGCCTCGTGGCGGGAGGGCCCGCCGGTTGAAGTCGTTCTTGCTTTGGTTCGCGCCACGACGTCAGGCAAGCCTGCGGCCGCCTCTGGCGCGACTGTCCGTGCGAGCGGCGCGCGGAAGAAGAGCGTGAATCGACTCCCCCTGCCGACCTCGCTGCTCACTTCGATTCGCCCGTCGAGTGCGTGGGCGATCCGGCTGCAAATCGCCAACCCAAGACCGGCGCCGCCGGACTCGCGGAAGAAGCGGCTCTCCATCTGCCGGAAGGGCTCGAAGAGGGACGGGATGAGCGACTCGGGAATGCCACACCCGGTGTCGCGCACCTCGATGCGGAACTCCTGCGCGCCGTCCCACGGCTGTGCGGCGACATGGACATGCACGGTGCCGCGGGGAGTGAACTTGATCGCGTTGGAGATCAGGTTCAGAGTGACCTGCCGCACTCGAATGGAATCGCACAGGACAAGTGACCTGGTCTCCTCGCACGCGCCTGACCAACTGAGTTCCACGCCCGCCGTTCGCGCCCTGACTTGCAGGGAATTCGCGGCGTCTTCGACGGCATCGACGACACTCATCTCGTCGCGAGCGACCCTGAACTGGCCCGACTCCAACCGCGAGAAGTCCAGGATGTCCGAGAGGAGCGCCAGGAGGTGGTCTCCGCTTCGCCGCAGCGTCTCCAAATACTCGCGCCGCTCGGGCTCCGGCAGGGAGGGGTCCCTCAGGAGGTCCGAGTACCCCATGATGACCGTCATCGGCGTGCGAATCTCGTGGGAGACATTCGCGAGGAAGTGGCTCTTGCTCCGGCTGGCCTCCTCGGCCTTCTCTCGAAATTCGCGCTGCACCCGCACCGCCTCGTTGAGCTGCGTCGCCAATCGCTCCAGCTCTGCCAGCTGCAGCTGCACCGCTTCCAGCACCATGGCGTAGTCGGCGGTTCCGTCATGCGGCGCAAAATCGGAGATGCCAATGGGCCACGCCGTGCGAGACTCGGCATCCACGATCCGTGGCGAGCCCACGAACGCGTGCGCACCCCCGCCCACTTCGACATATTGCCCCCGCAATTGCGCCGCCGACCCGCGGATTCCCAGGAGGGCCACTTGCCCCACCGCGGCGGGCACATCGCCGTGAGCGGCGAACGCCGGCCGCACCGGCTCAAAGACTTCCAGAAACAGTTTCCCACGCGCGTGACGCGCGACACCGCCAAGACTGGGACCGACGTCGATCACCACGCCGTGCTGATCGATGACCACATGGAACGGGAACAGCGTCTGCAGAAACTGGCGGGTCGCCACGTCCAGCGTGTGGTTCACGCGCCAGCCCCGCTTCCATTCGCGGTGGTGCGGACCAGGAACACGTCGCACTCGGCACCGGCTTCGCCCTTCGCCGCAACCTGCTTGACCTCGACTCGCTCCTGATAGAGCTGCCCCATCCCCTCCAGGAGCCCGACGACGAACGGCGCCAGCCCCGGTCGGTGGGATCGATACTCCAACAACATGGCGCCCGACGGCTCGCCCGTACCCGCCGTCGCCGGCCGGACACGGAACGACGGCGGCTTGAGCGCCGGGAAGCTCATCGCGATGCGTGCATGCATGGCATCCAGCGCCGCCATCAACTCGTAGGTGGATTGACCCGACTCGCGCATGAGCTTCCCCCAGGGTCCGCGGTCGGCGAAGGACACCCAGTAGATCCCGAACGCATGGAGCAACTCCGGCACGGGAACTCCGGTCTCATCCGAGAGCGCCCCCGCCAGCTTGTAGGTCACCTCGTCCGAATACTCGTGCATCGTCACGAAGGCGACTTCATGCACCCCCGCCTTCAACTTGACCGACTCCCATACCCCGTCGCCAAACTTATCGCGGACGAGTGCTTCCAGCGCTTGGTTGACCATTCCGTACATAGTGGGAGGCTACGGTTCCCGGCGGCCTCCCCCTGCATTGCAGGGCCCGAGGCTGCTCGGTAGCATTCGCCGCCTTGCCCACCGAAGGGTTCGGATCGACTGGTCCAAGCCTCTAGAACACGGCAAGAAGTCAGTCGGCGGGGTGTAGCTCAGCTTGGTAGAGCGCTTCGTTCGGGACGAAGAGGCCGCAGGTTCAAATCCTGTCACCCCGACTCACCTTCTTTCTCACCTTACTTTGGGCGATTCCGGGCGCGAACTTGCGCGAAGTCGGGCATCGCTCGGCCGCTCGAGCGCGCGGATTCGATCCCGATGAAGGCCGGGGCTCTACCCGCCAGTCGCGCCACGAGCCGTGGACCCGTGCGCCGGAATCAGGAATTCCGGGGGATCGGGAAGCTTGTCCACCCAAGGGTCGCCCGGCTCCGGTTCTCCTGACCCCACCTGGAATCGTCGAATCGACTTGGTGGCACGGTCGCCGACATAGACCCAGGTACCGTCGCTGCTGACGATCGACGGCTCGTCGATCTTGATGCTCTCGGGGAGGAAACGCGCCACCGAACTCCCGCGCGAATCGGTCTTCCACACCGTCTTTGCCCCGCGGTCACCCACCAGCATCGTGTCGGTCCCGGGCAGGAAGTGCGCCTGGATGGCCTTCTGGATGCCGTTCGATTGATCCACCACGACGCGCACCTGCGTGCCAGTCGACACGTCCCATGCGGTGATCCGAGCATCACGGTCAACGGCGTAGAGCAACCCATCCGGACCAAAGGTGATCCCTCGCGGCGTGTCCAGCCCCGTCGCCGATATCTTGGCCGAGGGGACGATCACTCCCGGCTCGGCATGCGCCTCTGCGCCGGGGCCGGGAGAGGGGCGCCCGGGCTGGCGCCGTGCAGACCCTGGTAGCGAGTGATGGTCTGCGTGTCTTGGTTCGCGGCATACACATTGCCGTCGGGGCCAACGGCAATCTCGTACGGATGCTGCAGGCTGGGGTTGCCGGTGCCGCCCTTCACGAACACCGACACGAACGCCCGCCTCCCGTCCGGGTCGGGGAGCCCATACCGGAGGATCTGGGTGTCGTTCTTGAACGCGCTCACCACCAAGAGCGTGCCGTCGGGCAAGTGGCACAGGCCACGAGGCAGCGTGAGCTGGTTGCCGGCCGTCACGGTCGCCGGCATGTCCACCACGGTCGTCGCGCTGCCAAACTCGTCCAGCCCGATGACATGGTTGGCATCGCTCGTCGTCCCGCCATGCATGTCCAGGTACCAAGCGGTTGTCGATCCATGCCCCCAGCCTCCACCCGTGTCCGCAGTCGAGCTGGTGCCGATATTCGGGTTCCGTGGGTGGCGATCGCAGCCGGGGGTGAACACAGCGATGGCACAGCCGACGGCACCGATGGCGGCACCGAGGCGGAGCGTCGGGAGGGAGGCTCGCCATCCACAGGCTTGCGGTAGCTGGGTCTTGATCACGCGGGGACTGTATCTTCATCTGGATGCATTCGATCGTCCCGATCTTGGCCGATGACAAGCATTCCGTCTCCGAGTTGCTTCAGCGCTTCGGCGTCGGTAGCACCAGTGCCACTACACCGAGCGTGACCGAGGGGTTCAAGACCTTCCTCGACATGGGGACCGTGGCAGATCTCCTAGTTGGATACGGCTTTGCGCTGCTCCTCGCCTCGGCCATCGCCTGGCACCCCAAGCGGATGAGTGTGCGCCGCGCGGACCGGCTCCTGGGCCGAGAAGGAATCCTTCTCCTCCTGGGGCTCATCGGGGCCACGGTCGCACTCCTGGTGATGGTCCACCCGTCGCTTGGCCTGGTGGTCTTCGGCATCGGTGGGCTGGTCCGATTCCGCACCACCCTGGATGACCCCGAGCTCACTAGCAAGGGAATCGTCACCCTGGTCATCGGTCTCGCCTGCGGAACAGGCGCCTACCTCCCCGCGACGATCGTTGCCGTCATCACCTGGGCGCTGGTCTGGTTCATCGACAACCGAGCCACCTACCGCGTACGCATCGGCACCAAGGGCGAGGCGCGACGATCACTCAACAACGAGGACGGCCGGCTCATCGCCGACATCGTGCGCGCCGAGCGGATCCATGTTGTCAACTCCGCACTCGAGGCTCGCAAGAATCGGCTCAGCCTCCACCTTCGTGCACCCGCCCACCTGGACGAGGCGCAGATCCTGGCCGCCGTCAAGTCGGCGCTGCCGGCCGATGTCGCTGCCTCGAAGGTGCGAATCGAGCTGATCTGATCGATCCGCCGCGTCAGGCCTCCTGCAGCACCGGCTTGAACGCCGCCATCAATTCACGCTGCGTCGACGCGGGTGCCGCCTCGTGGTGGCTCAGTTCCATCGTGTAACTGCCCGAACCCCCGGTCATCGACTTGAGCGAACTGGCGTAGGTCATGAGCTCACTGAGCGGTGCCACCGCGCGAATGATGGCTTGCCCACTGGGCAGCGTGTCGGTGCCGTGCACGCGAGCGCGCTTGCCGCTCAGGTCGCCCACCAGTCCGCCGATGGACGCAACCGGGCAGGTCACCTCCAACGAAACGAACGGCTCCAGGAGCGTGGGCTTCGCCTTCATGATGGCATCGATGAACGCCCACTTGCCCGCCTGGATGAATGCGATCTCCTTGCTGTCCACGGGGTGGTGCTTGCCGTCGTAGATCTCCACCCGCACACCGCGCAGCGGGTACCCGGCGAACACTCCCGTGCCCAGCACCTGCTTGATTCCCTTCTCGATCGCGGGAAAGAACTGGCGCGGCACGCTGCCGCCAACCGTGCCGTCGACAAACTCAAGTGCGGGGGCGTTGCCCTCCATCGCACCAGGGAGCGGCTCCACGCGCAGGTACACCTCGCCAAACTGCCCTGCTCCGCCCGACTGCTTCTTGTGCCGGTGATGCCCCTCCGCCTTGCCGGCGATCGTCTCGGTGTACGCCACCTTTGGCTGGTGGCTCTCCACCTCCACGCTGAACCGGTCCTTCAGCATCTGGATCTTGGACCGCAGGTGCAGGTCGCCCAGGCCATGGATCACCAGTTCCCCGGTGCCAGTCACATGTTCCACTTCAAAGGTCGGATCCTCGGCGGTCATCTTGTGGAGGGCCTCGCCCAGCTTGGCCTCCGCCGAGCGCGTCGCCGCCTCGATCGCCAGGCCGGCCATCGGCCTGGGAAACGGCAACGCCAGCAGGTGCAGCCCCGCGGGGTGCGCTTCCGTGTGCAGCGTGGCGTTGAAGTGCGTCTCGTCCACCTTGGTGATGACGCCGATGTCGCCCGCGACCACCTCGTGAGCCTCCTTCAGGTGGTGTCCCGCCGGGTGGTGCACATGCGGGATCCGCGTTGGCTTGGAATGGTCATCGATGGTGACATGGGCTCCGTGGGCCAGTGTGCCCTGGTGGACCTTGAAGAAGGCCATGCGACCCGCATACTGGTCGCTGGCGATCTTGAACACATGAGCCACCAGCGCGTCGTCGGCCTTCATCGACGGCGAGAACGACTCCGTCCGGCCGTCGTCATGGTCGATGACGAACTTGCGTGGATTCCCCTCGCAAGGGCTGGGACAGAGCTTCACGATGTCGGCCAGAAGCTGGGCCACGCCCACACCGTCCCGGGCACTCACGAAGGCGACTGGGATGATGTGCCGGGTCCGCAGGGCCCTCTCAAACGGCTCGTGCATCCTCGCGGCATCGATCTTCTTTCCGGAGAGGTAATCGTCCATCACGGCATCGTCCATCTCGACAACCGCGTCCATCATCTGGTCGTGAAACCCCTTGACATCGCCGATGTCGGAACTGCCTGACTCGTTCTCGAAGCAGTCCACGACGCCGTGGCCATGACCGGTGGGGAGGTCCACGGGACGGCAGATCTCGCCGAACTCCTCCTGGATCGCCGCCAGCACGATCTCCTCGTCCTCCACGGCGTCGATCTTGTTGACGATGATCATGGTGGGCAGGTCACGCTGCGCACAGACGCTCATCATGCGACGCGTGACATTCTGGATGCCATTCACGCCGTCGATCACCAGCAGCGCCACCTCCACGGCGGGCAGCACGCCGATCGCCTGTCCAAGGAAGTCGGCCGCGCCCGGAGTGTCGATGAGGTTGATCGTGCATCCGCCGTGGCTGAAGCGCACCACCGTGGCATCGACGGTCGTGTGGAACTGCTTGCTCAACGCATCGGCGCCGGACTGCGTGTTCCCTGCCTCGACCGTCCCTTTCGTCGGAATCGCGCCGGACTCGGCGAGCAGGGCCTCGACCAAGGTGGTCTTGCCCGAGCCGGCGCCTCCTACGATTGCCAGGTTGCGAATGTCTGCGGTTGCAAGTGTGGCCATGATGGGCCTCCTTTCAATGATGTCCGGCGTGCCGGTCGACGCTGGCCGGGGCGCACCAAGACGAGTATCGCTCAATCCTGTGATAGCGCAAACTTGGCTCCCGATTCAACGCAAAGTTTTTCCACGGGTTTCCCTCCCGGGATGCGCTACGCTCCCTCCGTTGGAGCCGACGACGCCCAAGTGCCGGCCGGAGTTGTCGTCGTTTCTGCGCGACCCATGCACTGCAGACATCGAACGCCTGCGTCGCACTGGAGAACACATCGACCCTCGGTCACGGCCCTGCTCACGGCCCTGCTCGCGGTCGTCGCGGGACTGGCCGGATGCGATGCCCCCCTTCGCCAGCCCAACATCCTCCTCATTTTCTGCGACGACCTTGGTTCGGGCGACCTTGGGTGCACGGGAAGCGAACGCATTCGCACTCCCCACATCGACCAGCTTCGCGCCGAAGGCATGCTCTTCACCCAGGCGTACTCCTCGGCCTGCGTCTGTGCGCCAAGCCGGTGCTCGATCCTTACGGGGCTGTCGGGTGCACACGCACAGATTCGAGACAACGGCGAATTGCCCAATGCCGGCAACGGGAGGTTTGGCGGCCAGTGCGCGATCGCGGCGGGCACGGCGACGATGGCTCGACAGCTGCAGCAGAGCGGCTACCGCACCGCCTGCTTTGGGAAGTGGGGACTTGGCGGCATTGCGCAGCCCGAGGGCCACCCGCTGGACCAGGGGTTTGATCGCTTCTACGGCTACCTCTGCCAGCGGCACGCGCACGACTTCTATCCTGGGTACCTCGAGAGTGACCGGGATCAGATCGCGCTCGATCAGGGACCGGACGGCCGCGCGGCGTACTCGACCGACCTCATCACGGAAGCTTCGCTTTCTTGGATCGAGGCCCAAGCGAGGCCTGTGAGAGTTGCTCCCAACGACAACGCGCCCGCTCCACCTTGGTTCCTCTACTACGCCACGACCGTCCCGCATCTCGCCCTCCAGGTGCCCGATGAAAGCCTGGCGGAATACACGGCGCTGGGATGGGACGATCCCGCCTACGAAGGCGGCAAGGGATACAAGCCACACGCGCACCCGAGGGCGGCGTACGCCGCGATGATCACCCGCATGGACCGCGATGTCGGAAGGCTGCTGCGCGCCGCTGCGGCCACCGGCGACGGACGGGAGACCATCGTCGTCTTCACCAGCGACAACGGCGGGACCTTTGCGCTGGGAGGGTTTGATCCCGAGTTCTTCCAGACCAACCGTGGGCTTCGCGGAGCCAAGACGCAGCTCTACGAAGGAGGCATCCGCGTGCCGCTCATCGTGCGCTGGCGCGGCGTGACCACCCCGGGCTCCACCTGTCCCGTCCCCGTGATCGGCTACGACCTCTTTGCCACGCTGCTCGCAGCCGCCGGCGCAGTCGCCCCACACAGCGACAGCCATGACCTTCGCGCCGTCATCGAACACTGCGATCCCGACGCGCGCCCGACCGCCTTCGTGTGGGAACACCCGTCGGGAAAGGGTTGGCGTGCCGCTCGACTGGGAGACTGGAAGTGTGTCGTGCTTCGCGCGAAGGACCCGGAGAACTGCAAGGTTCAACTCTTCGACCTGGCCACCGACCCAACGGAATCGAACGATGTCGCCAGCGCGCATCCCGAGGTCGTCGCTCGGTTCGTAGAGTTCTTCAATCAGCGCAGCCCGGCGACCGAGGCCTCCTGGGACTTCCCCCCGTTGACTCCGCCAACGGACTGACCCGCGATGGCGGGGTTATGGCGCCTGCGCAGCCATGGCGCAGAGAATCCCTATGAATACTTGCTTCCGCTCCCATCGCGCCTACCTTTGGCAGATGCGATCCCCCACCGCCGCGTTGTCACTTGGACTGTTCTGCGCTCTCGCGCTGGCCTCGTTGGCACCCCCCGCGAATGCGGCAACTCGATATGTCAACGTCAATCTCCAGAGTGGCGCCAATGACGGCTCGTCCTGGGACAACGCCTACCGTGGCGTCAACGGCGTGGCGCTCGCGCTTGTGGCCAGCACGAGTGGCGACCAGGTCTGGGTGGCTGCGGGAACCTACAAGCCCACGACAGCGACAACGCGCACGGCGTACCACACGCTGAAGACGGGCGTCGCGGTGTACGGTGGGTTCGTCGGCGATGAGGCCACGCTGGAGGAGAGGGACATCGTCGCCTACGAGACAATTCTCTCTGGCGACTTGCTTGGCAACGACACGCCCACGAGCGGCTACACGGAGAACTCCTACCACGTGATCTACTGCGTCGGCACGACCACATCGGGCACGGTGGACGGCTTCACGATCAAGGGTGGATACGCCAACTCCGCGACATCGAACCAAGACAAGGGAGGCGCCGTGCTCATCCTGAGCGGCTCCGCCCCCACCTTCCGCGATTGTCGGTTTGAGCGCAATCGATGCACCTTCGGCGGCGGCGTGGGGTATGTGAACGCCTCCAGCCCCACCTTCGAGCGCTGCACCTTTGCCGACAACACCGGCGGCGGCTACGGCGGCGGCTTTGACATGTCCACCAGCGTCAACGCCACCTTCAACAACTGCCAGTTCCTTCGGAACTCCGCGGCGCGAGCGGGCGCGGTCGAGGCTTACAGCGGCACGCAGTTCAAGGCGACCAACTGCATCTTCGTGGGCAACACCTGCTCCAATTCTGGAGCCAACGCCGGTGGCGCGGTCTGGAGCGGCGTGAGCAGCACCTCCACGCTTCGTAACTGCACATTCTCAGCGAATCAATGCACCGGGGGGACGGCGGGCGGAGGCTTCCTCAATGCCGGCGGCACCAGTTCCGTGATCAACTGCATCTTCTGGGCCAACACCGGTTCCACCGGCTCCACGGTGAGCAACCAGATCACCAACTCCGGCGGCACGACCGCGGCGACCTACTCCACCATCCAGAATGGGTACACCGGCACCGGCAACACCAGCGTCGATCCGCTCTTCGTCGATGCTGTCGGCGGCAACCATCGATTGCAGGACAACTCTCCCTCGATCGATGCGGGAGCCAATTCGGGCGCTGGCACCGGCAACACCGTGGACCTAGATGGCAACCCGCGGTTTGTGGACCACCCGGGCGTCGTTGATACCGGCATCGGCACCGCACCCATCGTCGACCGCGGCGCCTACGAGTCGCAGGTCGCGGCCTCACCCTGCTCGGGCGACTCCAACGCTGACGGGCTGGTGGACGCCGTCGATCTCGCCAATGTGCTCGCCGGATGGGGAGCGAGCGGCGGTAATGGTGATGTCAATGCCGACGGCACCATCGACGGAGTCGATCTTGCGCTGGTCTTGGGGGGCTGGGGCGCCTGCCCCTAATCACCGCAGGCGTGCCGCCGCGCCTACGATCGCGCCATGGCCAAGACCGCCGCGCTGACCTCGTCCAATCGGTCCATCGCTCCCAGCATCGAGCTCCGTGAGTACGCCAGCCGACGCGAACGCCTGCTCAAGGCGCTTGACGGTCATGTGGCGATCGTTCCCGCCGGAGAGGCTGACGCGTCGCTGCACCACCCGTGGGTGCCGCACGCACACTTCACGTATCTCACCGGCGTCACTGACGAGCCGGGCGCGACACTGGTCCTGGACTCCGCTCATCCGGTGGCCTCCAAGCGATGCACACTCCTCCTGCGACCGCTCAACCCCGAGGTGGAGAAGTGGGACGGATTCCGCGCGGAACTCTCTTCCGCGCTGCGAGCCCGCTACGGCATCTCAAGCGTGATGCGGATCTCGATGCTCCCGCGCCTGCTCCTGGAGGCCGCGCGCCGCTCCCGAAAGTTGGCAGCGGTCATGCCTTTGGCACCCTTCAACGCACCGGTCTCCTCGGACTTGGCCATCCTTCGATCGCAGGCCGAGCGGATTCCTGGCTGTTCGATCATCGATCGATCCGGGCTGATTCCGGCGATGCGCGCCGCCAAGAGCAAGGCTGAGATCGGCTGCATCCGGCACGCGGGCGAGATCTCCGCGCACGGGTTCAACGCCGCGCTGGCAGTGATGCGCGCCGGAATCACCGAGTTTGATGTCCAGGAAGCGATGGAGCACGCGTATCGGACGAACGGAGCACGGGACACGGCCTACCGCACGATCGCGGGCTCTGGCTTCAACGCGACGGTCCTCCATTACCACGCCAACGACCAAGTGCTGGCGGATGGCGACCTGGTCGTCCTGGATTCCGGCGCGGCCTTCGGCGGCTATGCCAGCGATGTCACGCGCACCTATCCGGTGAGCGGGCGATTCACGGCGCGGCAGCGCGAGCTCTACTCGATCGTGCTCAAGTCACTGGAAGCCGGCATCAAGGCGTGCCGCGCTGGGACAACCCTTGGCACCATCGACGCCGCGTGCCGCAAGGTCATCAACGATGCCGGCCATGGCGATGCGTTCATCCATGGCGCCGGGCACCACTTGGGGCTGGAGGTGCATGATTCGTCTCCCGATGCGCCTCTCCCTGACGGGGCCGTGGTGACGGTCGAGCCCGGCATCTACCTGCCGGGCGAGAAGATCGGCATTCGGATCGAGGACGACATCGTCTGCACCAAGAAGGGCCCGATCAACCTCACGGGCTCAATCCCCAAGTCGATTGCGGACATCGAGCGCGCGATGGGTGCATCCATTGGTGCCTCCAAGCGAGCCTCCGCGCGCCGCCGCCCGCGCTAGTCGCCCCGCGCCGCCGCCCGCGCTAGTCCCCGCCGGGGGTTCCGTACGACGCCCACGAGCCCTCGCCGGTCAACCGATCCCAGGCCTGCAAGACTTCGTCAAAGCTGGAAGCGATGGCGTCCGCCCCGGCCGCCACGGCGGGTCGATGCGCGTGTTCCGTGTAAGCCACAAACGCCTCCACCGCTCCCGCCTGCTTCGCCTCCAAGTCGGTGGCTCCGTCGCCCACCAGCACGATGGGCGCGTAGAGACCACGATCGGATCGCAACTGCCGGATCGTCTGGGGCTTCCCACCCGCCCGGGCCAGGGTGCTGCTGGGATCGATCCCAGCGCACTGGCCACGACTGTCGAAGCGAAGCCGGTTGGCGTGGCAATGTGCGCCCAGGATGCCCAGCGACTCGCACACCGGCGCCACCCACTCGATGAATCCTCCGCTCACGACATGGATGCGCGATGAACGGTGCGCGATCGTCTCGCGGTGCTTGGCGAACGACGGTGTGATGCAGCCGCGGAGGTGCTCGATGAGCGGAGGGAGCGCCTCTCGCGAGAACGACAGCAGAGCCATCCGCTGCGCGAGGCTCTCTTGGATGGACATCGAGCCTTCCATGCCGGCACGGGTGATGGCTTCGATGCGAGCCACGACTTCGTCGCGTGTGGGCGAATGCTTGAGCACCATGCGCGCCAGCTCATCCAAGGCTTCCACGCTCACGATCGTGCTGTCAAAGTCCAGGATGAGCGTGCCGCGCCTCATGGCGCCTTGCCCGTCGGCGTTGCGATTGCGGCGGACTCCCGCGATGCCGATGGCGACACGGGGAGTTCTCGTACACCCAGCTCCGCGCCACACTCCGGGCAACTGGTCCCCTCGCGCAGTCCAGCCAGCGAGTACTCGCATGAAGGGCACCGCACCAACTGCAACCCGATGAAGAATCCAAGCCCACACCGCCCGCAGTGGGAGGGTCCGGGTACCACCGGCTGCCGGAGCGCGCACGACGGGCACTCGATCCGGACGCTGCTGACGTCGGCCAGCGGTTTGCGCTTCGCGGCGCCGCGCGAGAAGAGGTGCAGGATCAATGAGCCAAGCACGCCCGTGCCGGTGAGGACGCCCATCGATGCGGCCACGCTGCCCAGCCACCGATCTGTGGCCCACCCGCTCCACGCGGCGATCGTGAGGACCGACCCCAGGAATCCCATCGCCACCAGCGTGCCAAGGTGGAGGAAGACCCGCAGAGGCGGGCCAGTCAGCAGACCGGAAGCCCGGTGCGCGATGCACAGCGTGGCCAAGGTCGTCAGCGCAATCGCGCCCGCAATGAACTGGTCGTCGTGCGCCGACGAACCGCGTCCGGGCAGAACAGCGAACCACCACAGCGCCCCAATGATGATGAGTGCCACGCCCAGGAGCCGCTCAACTCGGCCAGCGGTTGGTTCCTGCCCGTGTGGGAAGCGAAGCATCGCACCGCACGCCAGGAGCCCTGCGCACGCTAGGACCCACCCGCGCTCACCGTCATCGGTCTTCCAGCCCCAAGCGATCGCATCCCACCAGAGAATCGCCGCGGTAGCGCCGGCCACCAGGGCCAAGCTCGCCGGACGCTGCCTTGCCGTGGCCGCCAGCCCAAGTCCCGGGAGCGCCATCGCCAGCCACGCGATGAGGAGTAGTGCCGTGACAAAGACTTCATTCTCGTAGCGACTGGGGATCGCGTTCCAGATTCCGAGGATCGCCACCATCGTGTCCACGACGATGACGGAGGCCCACGCCGTGGCGACGGGAGGCAGCGATCGAGGATCTCCAAGCCTGCCGATGGGCGTGAGCAGCGCGCTGGCTACCGCCAGCACAGCCGCCGTTCCGGTCAGTTGCCAACCCCAGTTCGCGCCGCCGGCAAAGATCGCGATCACGGCACAGGCGGCCGTGGCAGCCAGCGAGTAAAGCAGCGTCCGCACGAAGATCGCGCGCATGTTCATGGAGCCAGACTACCCCGATCACAAGCCGCCAGCCGGACTTGAACCGGCAACCTTCCGCTTACAAGGCGGGAGCTCTACCAATTGAGCTATGGCGGCGCGTGCGGCTCATTGTCGCACATCCGGAGCGCTGGCGCGAGACGCGCGAGACACACAAGACGCATCAGACACGCGACTCGCACGCTGTCGATGAAGCGCCACCCGGAGGATGGAGAGATCCGCCGGATTCACGCCCGAGAGGCGACCGGCTTGCCCAAAGGTCGCGGGTCGATGCTTGCGAAGGACTTCCACCGCCTCCCCGCGAAGCCCCGTGACCGTCGCCGGATCCAGCCACGCCGGGATAGACGCCTGCTCTTGCTCCCGCATGAGCGACGCCTCCCCCTGCCCTCGCAGCACATACGGTTCGTAGCGCAGTGCCGTGAGAACGGCTTCAACGGCTTGTCGATCAAGCTCAATCCCATCGCGCGACACCACGGTGCTGACATCGAACTCTGGCCTCATCACCGCGGCCCGCAGTGCCGGCGTGAGCGATGCCCGCACACGCGCGCGCTCGCGCTCTCCACGCTCATGCGCCATCCACGCCTCATCGCCAACCACGCCGCGCTCCCGGCCAAGCGTCGTGAGCCGCACGCCGGCGTTGTCGCACCGCAAGTGCAGGCGATGTTCCGCGCGCGAGGTGAACATTCGGTACGGCTCGCGCGGCGTCTTGGTGACCAAGTCATCCATCATGACGCCGATGTACGCCTGGTCGCGAGCCAGCGTGACCGGCTCCTGCGCCAGCGCCGCGCTCGCGGCATTCCATCCAGCCAGCACTCCCTGCGCGGCGGCCTCCTCGTAACCGGTCGTCCCGTTGATCTGCCCCGCAAGGAAGAGCCTCGACACGAGGTGCGTCTCGCAGGTGGCACGAATCTGGTGCGGCCACACCATGTCGTACTCCACGGCGTATCCCCACTGAAGAATCTCCGCGCGCTCGCAGCCGGGCATCGTGCGCACGATGCGCTCTTGCACATCGATGGGAAGACTGGTCGAGATCCCGTTGCAGTACACGCGGTCGGTGTGCAGTCCCTCTGGCTCAAGGAACACTTGGTGGCTGGTGCGATCGGCAAATCGAACCACCTTGTCCTCGATGCTGGGGCAGTAGCGAGGTCCGCAGTCGGCTTCGATCTGGCCGCAATACATCGGCGCGCGGTGGAGGTTGGCGCGGATGAGGTCGTGCGACTCCGCACTGGTTCGAGTGATCGCGCAATCCACCTGAGCCAGCCGCGGAAACCGCTGCGCACCAGCCGCGAAAGGCAGGCACAGCGGTGATCGATCACTCATCGGCACTGGCGGGTCGTCGGAACGCTGTAGTTCCAGGCCGCTCCAGTCCAGCGAGTCTCGCCGCAGCCTGGGCGGCGTGCCGGTCTTGAGTCGACCCAGCTCAAATCCCATGGAACGGAGCGCCCCGCTGATCGCACCCGCGGCGCCCTCTCCCGCGCGCCCGCCGTGCGATCGCTCCGGTCCGGTGTGCATGAGTCCACGCATGAAGGTCCCGCTCGTGAGGACACACGCATCGCAGGCGAGCACGATCTCATCGCGAGACGACTCCGTGCCGCTGAGAGCCCGCACCGCACTCACACCGAGTGCGAACACCGGTTGAGGCCGCAAACATGGATCCTGCGCGCGCTCGACGGCGCGGGGATCAGCCGCCACGACCACCGCACCAGCAGCCAATCGAATCCCACGCAATCGCCCCGCCTCGACTTCAAAGCCAGTCACTTCTCCTGCGACGACCTCCAACCCATCCAGCGCCGCGAGTTGCCGCTGCACTTCCACCGCGTATGCCTCGCGGTCGCACTGTGCGCGAGGACCGCGCACCGCGGCACCCTTGCGCGTGTTCAGCACCTTGAACATGATGCCGGTCGCGTCGGTCGCCAATCCCATGATGCCGCCAAGCGCATCCACCTCGCGGACCAATTGCCCCTTGCCCAGCCCGCCATTGGCCGGGTTGCAGCTCATCGAACCGATCTTTGAGGGATCCAGCGTCACCAGCACGACACGACCGCACTGCCCGGCCCCTCGCATCACTTGCCACGCCGCGCGCGCCGCCTCGGCGCCCGCATGGCCACCGCCGATGATCACGACCGTCGGACTGGCATGCGCGGCTCGCTGCATCGCGGAATCGTAGTGGCACGGGCCGCTACTACCATGCCCGCCCCATGTACAAGGACATCAAGGTTGGCCATGTGTCTCGCTCTCCCGTCGTACTCGCGATCACCACGGATCGAAGGAAACCGCCGCACGCCTACCGATCGAACAAGAACGCCATCGTGGCCATCCGCGCACCCTTGTCCACTGCCGAGGCGGGCCAGCTCAGTGGCGATCGATTCTTCCTCGTGCTTGGGTTGGGTCACTCGAAGAAGCTGACCACGCGAGTCGCGCGCCAAGCCGGCGCGCGCTTCGTCGCGGCGCTGGACAAGGCCGGACTGGACCGCGTCGTCCTGGTCTCCGACGAACTGGACGCGAAGCTCGGCCAGGCCTTGGGCGAAGGGATGGGGCTGGCCAACTGGTCATTTGACGCGCACTCCGGGACCGCGACCCGCCTGTCCAAGGCCACGCGATCGCTCACCATCGAGGGCGGCGACACGGTCCTCCACAAGGCGCTCGCCAAGGGGCTGCGCCTCGCCGCCAGCGTGAACATCGCCCGCGAGTTTGCCGCCACGCCTCCCAACATCTGCCGGCCGACCTGGGTGGCGCAACTGGGGAAGAAGTTGGCCCGCAACACCACGCTCACATGCAAGGTGATCGATGCCAAGCAGGCCGCGCGCCTGGGGATGGGCGGACTCCTTGCGGTCGGGCAAGGGAGCGACTCCCCGCCGTGCCTGGTGGTGCTGGAGCATCGTCCCGCCCGCGCGCGCGGGCCGCATGTCGCGCTCGTGGGCAAGACGATCACCTACGACACCGGCGGCTACTCGCTCAAGGTGAACAACGGCATGCGCGGGATGAAGTACGACAAGTGCGGCGGCGCGGCGGTGATCGGCGCCATGCACGCCATCGCGGCGGCCAAGTTGCCCGTGCGCGTGACGGCCGTCCTGGCGTGCGCCGAGAACATGGTCTCCAACAACGCCTACCGCCCCGACGACATCATCACGATGCACAATGGCGTGACGGTGGAAGTCACCAACACCGACGCCGAGGGCCGGCTGGTGCTGGCCGACGCGCTCTCCTGGGTCTGCAAGGTCGCGAAGCCCGACGTGGTGGTGGACGCCGCCACGCTGACTGGCGGTGTGGTCACGGCGCTGGGGTCGTTCTGCGCGGGCTACTTTTGCGAGGACAACGACCTGCGGTCGGCGCTGGAAGCGTGCGCAAACGACACCGACGAACGCCTCTGGAGGCTCCCGTTGTGGGACGACCACCGAGACTTCATGCGAAGCACCCACGCGGACATCCTCAACAGCAATCCCGCGCGCTCGGCGCACCCCATCCAGGGCGCTGCGTTCCTCAGTTTCTTTGTCGATTCCAAGACGCCGTGGGCGCACATCGACATCGCCGGCACCGCCAACACCGAGAGCAAGAGTGATCCCACGGGCGCGGGACCGACTGGCTACGGCGTGCGGCTCCTCAGTTCGCTGGTGGACCGACTCGCCAAGCGCGGCTCACGCTGAGGGCGCGGGTCACGCTGACGGGGAGAGCGCGGGGTCGTGACCTTCCTCGATCTGCCCGATCTTGGCCACGCGTCTGGCGTGGCGCCCGCCCTCAAAGTCGGTCTTCATCCATACATCAAGGATGCGCTTGGCCAGCATCGGCCCCGTGAGGTCCGCGGACATGCACAAGACATTGGCGTCGTTGTGGGATCGACTCAGCTGCGCGCTGAGCTCGTCGCCCGCCAGTGCGGCGCGGATGCCGTGCACCTTGTTGGCGGAGATGCACATGCCGATGCCGGTGCCGCACACCAAGACGCCGCGATCGGCCTGACCGTGCGCCACCGTGTTCGACACTTGCCACGCCGTGTCCGTGTAGTCCACGGGGCGCCCCGAAGTGTCTCCAAGAACGGTCGTGGCGTGTCCCAACGACTGGAGGTGCGCCGACAGCGCCGCGATGAACTGGGTGCCGCGGTGGTCGGATCCGAGGGCGATGTTCATGGGTGAAGCATCTCCGAAAGTCGCGCCGGAAGCAACCCGGCCAATTCCTGGGCCACACGCCTGTACTCGAGCACGCCCAGCCCCACCGGGTCATCCACTTCCTCCGGTGCCAGCGCCAGTTCACACCGCCGCAGCCCCGCTCCTGCCAGTGCCTGCACGGCCTCCACATGCGCCTGCGCCATCCCCAATACCGCATCAGCGCCCAGGGCCATCGCCCGCGAGACTCGCTTGCTTCTTCCATCCAGGTGAATCCCCATCTCCGCCAGGACCTTGTGGGCGTCTGAGGCGTAGGGATTCCCGTCCACGGCCCAGGTCCCCGCACTCGCAAAGAAGATGTCGCCGGCATTGACCCCTTGAACCCGCCCGCGCTCCACCAAGTCTCGGGCGATCGCCTCAGCCATTGGCGATCGGCAGGTGTTCCCCGTGCAGACAAAGAGAATGGTGCGCACGCGCAGATGGTAAGAGATGCACGCCCGCCACATGGGCTCGCCGCTCACGCGTCCATGAGCCAGGCGGTACGCTCAACCAGCACCCTCCCGAGAACACTCATGGAAATCGAGTTCCTGGACGCCGCCGAGGCTCGGGCCCGCCTGAAGCCTCTGGACATCTCCATCGCTGCCGATGAGTTGGGAGTCACGGGCATCGTGATCGGTGATGCCATCGCCTCATCCGGGACCTCACGGCAGCGATCCTCGAGCACGGGGAGGGACCCCGCAACGGGCTGTTGATCTGTGCGACATCCGGGCTCCTGGCCATTGACATCACCCCGCCGGGGGAGGTGGCGTTCGATGTCGCCAGCGAGTTGCTGGCCATCGAGATCCGCGCACTCGCGGAGCACATGCGGGCGCCCTCATGACGGCTCGGTGGGGTGACTCCGCTACTGCACGAGAGTCGATCCATCCGACATCCACTCCGAACCGCACGACACACAGGTCGTCCCCGGCCGCGCCGACGTCACTCCGCGCACCAAGACCTCGGCCCCGCAGAGCGGGCATTGACCCAGCGCGAGTCGCTTGCGACTGAGCGCCCGCTCCAAGGCTTGCGCCAGCGCCGCCGCGGGAACGACCACGGCCAGCCCGAAAATCCCCAGAAAGACCAGCACCAGCGATCCAAGCGGGAACAGGAACATCAGGACGAACGCCAGGCAGAACAGGGCGACATAGGCCAAGAGCGCGACGACGCCAAAGTTGGAATTGAAGGATCGCAGGGCGTTCAGGAACATCGGCTCCGGAAGTGTAGGGCTGGATCGCGGCGGGTTACACTCCCCCTTGGGGTTCCGCCCCCGGACGACCACAATCCATGGCAAGCACGAAGCACACGAGCCGCACGAAGAGTCCGGACCAACCTCCTGAAGGACTGTCACCAATGACCACCACAACCGACGGACTCCACCTCATCTGCAATCGACCCGCGCTCGTCGAGGCGCTCGCCATGGTCAGCGCGGTCGTTCCAAGCCGCAGCCCGGCCCCGGTGCACATGTGTGTCAAGCTCGAAGCCTCCAATGGCACGCTCACGCTCAAGGCGACGGATGCGGAGATCGGGCTGGACCTGCACCTGCCCAGCGTCGAGATCAAGTCGGAGGGCGAGGCGCTCCTGCCCGCCGAGAAGTTCAGCCAGATCGTCCGCGCGATGGATGACGCCACGGTCAAGCTGGAACTGCACCGGCACGCGGCCACGCTGCAGGGTGCCCACAGCACCTTCAAGATCTTCGGGCACGATCCCGCCGAGTTCCCCGGCACGGCCGACACAACCACGGCTGTCCCGGACTTCCAGATCAATGCCGGGCAACTGCGCCGGATGATTGTCAGGAGCTCGTTTGCGGTGGCCACGGACAACACGAGGTACGCCATCGTCGGCGTGCTCTTCGAACGCAAGGGCCGCCGCCTGCGCCTCGTGGCCACCGACGGCCGCCGGATGGCCATGGTCAAGGGCGACTGCGCCTCCCCGGCCGACGGCGATGCACACTTCATTGTTCCCGCGAAAACGATGGGTGTCCTCAACCGCCTCCTGGATGACCCCGAGACCACCGTGCGCGTCAGTCGCGACGGCAACCGAGTCGTCTTCGAGGTGGGCGACTCAGCCACGCTGGTGACCTCGCTGGTGGACGGGAATTTCCCTCCCTTTGAAGAAGTCATCCCCAAGGATCTTGATCGAAGGGCCACCTTCGACTCTTCGGAATTGGCTGGCGCGATCAAGCGCGCCGCGCTCCTCACCAACGAGGAGAGCCGATCGATCAAGTTCTCCTTCGAGTCCACGACGCTGACCCTTCAGAGCCACGCCGCCGACATGGGCGAGGCCGAGATCATTGTGCACGCATCGGCGTTTGAGGGTGAGCCGATGGTCGTGGGCTTCATGCCCGCGTTCCTCCTCGATGTGCTGAGGATCGTCGAGAGCACGGAGATCACCCTGGAGATGAAGTCGTCCAAGAGCCCCTGCCTCATCAAGGTCGGGGCGGACTTCCTCTATGTGCTGATGCCAACCGCGCTGGGATCGTGATCGATCCAGCTCCTGTGCACCGCCCCGCGTCCGCGGGCGCTACTTCTTGTACTTGATGCCGCAGCCGTAGGACTGCGTCTTGGCCGGCGAAGGCGTCTTCCCAGCCTTGATGGCGGTCACCGCGCTCACGACATAGTTGACATTCGCGTCGCCTTCCTTCTCGTTGTCAAAGGCGCCCGCATAGGCAAGCGTCCCTTTGGCATCGATCACGAAGCAGTGCGGCGTGGTCTTGGCGCCGAAGAGGTGCCCCGCGGTCCCCTCGCCATCGATGAGCGCCGTGCCGTTGATCTTGTGCTTCTCCAGGTACTTCGCGCTCTTCTCGGGCCTGTCGGCATCCTTGGCGGTGCTGTTGATGAAAAGGAAGACCACGTCCGCGTCGACCTTCTTCGAGTCCGCCACCATCTTGGCCACCAGCCCGTCCTCCATGACCCCACGGCACACCGGGCAACCCTCGTTCATCCACTCAAGCACGACGATCTTGCCCTTGTAGTCCGCGAGCGAATGCTCCTTGCCCGACGCGTCCTTGAGCGTGAATGCGGGGGCGGTCTCGCCGACCTTGGCGCCCGACGACCGCGTGGGACCGCCCTGCTGGCTCTGCGCGGCAGCCGGCACAGGGAGGACAGAGAACGAGAGAACCGCGGCAAAGACGGCGGTCGCGACGGGGAGGATGAGCGAGGATGGCTTCATGGCGTGGGCTCCTGGGGTGGTGCGGCCAGATCGACTGGCCTGGACGGGGTCACCGGGACTCCAATCGAAGGATTGGTCCGCAGCGCCGACATCGGGACATTGAAATCTACCGCAAGCGCTCGATTCCCCGCCCGGAGGACCACGCCGTGGATCCGGAGGCCGCTCGCGGCAGGGTCTGGACGCTGGCCAGCGTCGATCTCGATGTCGGCGGGGCGAATCGTGGCAGAAACCTTGAACGACGCGCCCCCATCGCTCGTCGTGGCGCCAAAGGGCCCGGTGGAGCTGGGCGCCACGGCGGATGGCAGATCCAGCAGGAGTAGCCCCTGCGCGTCGACCCCCGGGACCGTGAACTCCATCACGCCCTCGAATGGCCCGCCGGTGCCATCGCTCCCCATCAGGCGCAGCGTCGATCCGCTCGGCATCGGCGCAGGGAATCGCGCCTCGACGGCCGCGTCCATCGGCTGCGCCTTCCCGACGTCCATGGCCTTGATCTCCAGCGCCGACCCGCGTTCGCACTTCTCCTGGCACACCAGCCACGAGGCGTCCACGGTCACCAGTGGAGGCAGGGTCGGTGGGGACTCGATCCCGGTCACCGCTGGCTCGACCGAGACGAGCAGCGAACAGGTGCCATCAAACCCGAAGGCGGTCGCCGCTCCCTCCCGAATCACCTTCGGCGTGCCAAATCGGGTGGCTCCCTGCTTCCATGTGGGAGGGAGGGTGAGCTGGACGCGTGGCGGCTGTCCCACCTCGCCCGGATTGCTCCACGAGAGATGCCAGCCCGGCTGGGGAGTGAGCTCGATGAGCACGGCGGGACCGTCAGCATCGCGCCAGGTGCGGTCAACCCGCATGGTGACGCGGCCGCCGGCGCCTGATTCTGCCGCCGTTCGCGGAGCCCCCGACGCAAAGAGCGGGCGGGCGGCGGCCGTCGCCACCGCGGTTCCGATCGCAACCCTCAGGGCACTTCCAAACAGAGCAAGCCTCACGGCGATACTCTAGCCCCACTGCCATGAGACACCGAGTCGCCATTCTCGTCGTGAGCTGGGCCTGCTTCGCCACCGCGATTGTCGCTGTTCCAGGCTGCGGGAACAACATCAGCGACAAGAACCTGAAGTACATCCCGTTGATCGAGGTGGACCAGCTGCTCCACCCGCGGGGGTCGCTCTTCCATGCCGCGGTGCCCGGCGTGTGGGTCGATCCCCGGCTGACCAAGTCCTACGTGGAGGGGCACATCCCAGGTGCGATCAGCATCCCGTTCCCGGAGATGCTGACCGTCGCCGATCAGGAACTGGGCGGCGGCAAGTACGGCGCGATCATCATCTACGACACCAACTACGACGACATCCTTGGCAAGTCCGGCGCCAAGCGACTCATGGAGATGGGTTTCAAGGAGGTGTACAACCTCCAAGGCGGCCTGGAGGCGTGGAAGCAGGCGGGCCATCCGCTGGTGACTGGCCCGAACCCGAACTAAGTACACGCTCGACTGCGCGGGCTGGGGAGTCCGCGCTCTACTCCAGCGCGGCGGGTCCGCGCTCTACTCCAGCGCGGCGGGTCCGCGCTCTACTCCAGCGCGGCGGCGCCGGACACGATCTCCGTGAGTTCCGTGGTGATGCGACCCTGGCGGGCGCGGTTGAAGTCGCGCTTGAGCGTCCGTCCAAGGCCTGAGGCGTTGTCGGTCGCGGCCTTCATCGCCACCATGCGCATCACGCTTTCGCTCACGATCGAATCGTTGAACGCCTGGAAGAGCGAGACCTTGACGGCGCGAGGCAGGAGCTCGTTGACCAGCGTGGCGGCGTCGGGGCTGAATTCAAAGACGGCCGAGGCAGCGGCCTTCTCGCCCTCGCCCCCGGGCATGGAGATCGGCAGCAACGGCATCGACTCAGCCACCTGGCGGCTGTTCGTGATGAACCGCGTGTAGACCACATACACGGCATCGACGATGCCGCCAGTGAACTGGTCCATCAGTCGCTGCGCCAGCTCCTGCACCTGTTCAAAGGTGGGCTTGTCGCCGATGTCGATCGTCTCCGCGACGGAGATATTGGCGAAGCGGAAGTACGAGAGCCCCTTCTTGCCCGCCGCGAATACTTCCACCTGCTTGCCCGCCGCCTGGCGCTCCTTGATGAGCCGGTGCGCCGTGCGCAGCGAGTTGCTGTTGTAGGTCCCGCAGAGGCCGCGATCCGACGAAATCACCAGGACGATCTCACGGCCCGAAGTGCCCTTTGCCTTCAAGAGCGGACTCTCGACATCTCCCGCCGCAGCAGCCACCTGGACCACCAGCGTCCGGATGCGGTCGGTGTACGGCCGCGTGGCGCGCGAACGAGCCAGGCTCGCCGTGAACTTGGCGGTCGCAATCATCTGCATGGTCTTGGTGATCCGCTGGATCGTGCGGACCGCCACCATGCGCTTCTTGATCTCTCGAATCCGTGCCATTGGGGGTGGGAATGGTACACATTCTCGGACCTACCGCGCCCTGGTGCCTTCATGCCCGCCGGTTCGGTTCCAGTCACACATCCTGACGGTGGCTTTGGCGAGTTTTCCTCGCCGTTCCCACCGCCAGAAACGCATCGGGGCGATGAACTGAACTTAGTTGAGGACCTGGCCGTCGAATCCTGGAGAGATCCCCTCCGGGAGCCGTGCGAGCAATTCCTCGTGCGTTAGGTCATGCGCCAGATGCACCAGGATCGTCCGCCCGGCGCCAAGGCGCCCCGCCGCCTCAACTGCTTGTGCGATGGTGAAGTGGGTCGGGTGGGGTCGATCCCGCAGGGCGTCCAGGACAAGCGTCCGCACACCCGCAAGTGCCTCGGCGGCCGCGGCCGAGATCTCCGAGACATCGGTGCACCACGCCAGAGGGAAGAGTTCTCCGCCAGTTCCCTCAGGCGCGTCAATCCGGAAGCCAAGCACCGACATGCGCCCGTGCAGCAATTCCACGGCGGTGACACGCAAGCCGAAGCAGTTGAATGGCTCGTCGGGGCGAACATCGCGCGTCTCAATCTCCGCAACCCAGGAATCGTCGCCGTTGGGGCCTGGATCGCCTCCCAGGATGTGTGCGTAGATCGTGCGCAGCGATTGCAGCGTCGGTGCATCAGTGGTGAGCCGGATCGGACCGTGCTGCATCACGTTGTAGCGACGGGTCTCGTCCAGCCCCCAGACATGGTCGACATGCGCGTGCGTCACCAAGATCTCGTCCGCGCGCGTGAGCTTCGCGCGAAGCGCCTGCTCGCGATGGTCGGGGCCGCAATCCAGCAGGATGCACCGGGACTGGCCGCCGGCGTCGATGAACTGCAGCGCCCCCGCCGTGCGCGAGCGGCGGTCGCGCGGGTCGCCGCTGGTGCAGACGCGGCACTCACACCCGATCGCCGGCACGCCCGAGCTGGTGCCGGTGCCGAGAATGGTGAGCCGTGCGTCACTGATGGGTCGAGCCGTCACCGGCTGCTCCCAATGGCTTCGCTCGCGATGCCGCGCGGATGGATGGCCTCCAGGATGCGCGCGGTCGCGTCGCCGGGCGAATCCGCACCGCAGATCGCCGCGCTCACCGCCACCCCGCGCGCTCCCGCGGCGGCTACCAGCCGTGCTTCGTCGGGGCCGATGCCGCCAATGGCCAGGTGCGGGAGCGTCGCGGCGGCACCCAGCCCCGCCAAGACATCCCGAAGGAGCGAGGGCCCGGCCGCGGCCAGATTCGGTTTGGTGCCGGATGGAAACATCGGGCCGATGCCGATCATGTCTGCGCCGGCGATGGATGCCGCGCGTGCCTCCTCAACGGAATGCGTGGTGAGGCCAATCAAGAGCGTGCGGCCGGCAAGTCGCCGCGCGTCGGTGATGGACATGTCCGTCTGACCCAAGTGCACGCCGTCCGCGCCCGCTGCCATCGCCACATCCACGCGATCATTCACGATGACGGCGGCACCGTACGCGCGCGCGAGTTGGGCCACTGCACGCGCGTGCGCCACGAGGTCCGCGCCCTCCATCGACTTCTCTCGAACCTGCACCGCGTCGCAACCTGCGCGAAGCGAGGCTTCGAGGACTTCGCGCCACGGCCGTCGGCAGGAGTCGCGCGTGAGCAAGAGGCACAGGCTCCATTGCCGCGCGCGACCGGAGCCGAGGGAAGTCACGATCGACTGCACCACCGCGTAGGCGTCGTAGCGGATCCGCTCCATCGCCTGCGCTGCCGCCGGGTCCGACAGTTTGAGCGCCTCCTCCAGCGTCCGCAACGACTCACAGAGCCTTGCTCCATTGGCTTCGGCCAGTTCGGCGATGCCGGCCCGCTTGGCCTCGCACGCACCTGACCTAGAACACCCCGCATCTCCCGCCACATCGCGAGCCGCGATGAATCGACCAGCATCGAGCGAGGAGAGCACGCCAGTCATCCGATGCCGCAGCGACTTGCACTCACCCGCCAGCGCGTCGGCGGCGGGGCCAAAGCGCGCGATGTCCTCCAGGACGCGCAGCGCCTCCATGGCCCGGTTTCGGTTGGCATCCAACAGTCGATGCAGCATGGCGAAGAACCGACAAGGCTAGTCGTGTGGGGCTATGCTCACGAACCCAGGTCTCGAGACCTTGGCCACTGACTGGCACCCGCCCCAACCTGGAACACACCATGGCCTACCCCTTCACGCTGCCGGAACTCCCTTACGCCGATGATGCCCTGGAGCCCGCGATCGATCGCCAGACCATGGTGATCCACAGGACCAAGCACCACCAGGCGTACGTGACCAACCTGAACAAGGCGCTGGAGTCGCAGCCGGAACTGCAGGCGCTCTCCATCGATGACCTGTGCGCGCGAATCAACTCGCTGCCGGACGCGGTGAAAACGGTGGTGCGCAACAACGGCGGTGGCCACTGGAACCACTCGGCGTTCTGGACGATGCTGGCCCCCTCTGCCTCGAAATCTGCGCCCAGCACCAATCTTGGCGCGGCGATCAATGCCGACCTGGGCGGCATGGACGAGATGAAGAAGGCCTTCGCCGCAGCAGCCGCGGGCCGTTTCGGATCCGGTTGGGCGTGGCTCATCGTCAAGTCCGACGGCCGGCTGGCGATCACTTCCACGCCAAACCAGGACAACCCGCTGATGGTGGGTGTTGCGGATGCCACCGGCACGCCGATCCTGGGTCTGGATGTCTGGGAGCACGCGTACTACCTGCACTACCAGAATCGCCGCCCCGACTACGTCACCGGCTTCTGGAGCGTGGTGAATTGGGACGAGGTCTCCCGCCGCTACGCGCAGGCGCATGGGTGACCCCACCGCCCTCCCCACGCGAGCCTTGCAGCGGGCCTAGTTCCCTGACTTCACGCTGTCAATCATCGCGTCAAACCCGGCGCGGTTGGATTCCACCGTCGCGCTCGGCCCGATCAGCCGGATGAAGACCGTTCCCGACGGCGCTTGCACGATCGCGCCAAGCTGCGCCATTCCCTGCCGTGGTGCCGCCGCGCCCATGCCTTGGTAGGCGCCGGCAAACTCCATCACGATCACCTTGAGGCCGTTGACTTCCCGGTCCTCGCGCTCAAACGGTGCGGCGTTTCCATCGCCGCCGCGGAACTGCCGGCGCCAGCGCTCGATGTTGGCGTCCAAGGCTCCGCCATCGCCAGCGGCAAAGAAGGAGAAGACCAATTCGCCACCGGAGCCTGAGCCGTCGGCGGGAACCGCGTACTGCAGCGTGCGGAAGGCCATCGACGGAGCCTGCCAGGTCCAGGTCGCCGGCTTGGGCATGGACAGCCCGGCGATCTCTATGACCGACGGATCGCTGGTCGATGTCGAGAGGACCCCAGTCCCCGGGTTGATCTCGGGCGCGCCGGAATCGCCCGGCGTGGCGGCGGTCGCACCGCCATTCGTCACCGGTGGCGTGGGCGGCGTGGGCGGCGTGGGCGGCGTGGGCGAGCCACGATCGGAGCACGCGAGCGCCAGCAGCGCGGCGGAACTGATGGCGGTGGCTTGGGCGATGCGTCGTCGTGACATGCCCCAATCGTAATCGCTCTCATGACCACTAGTATTTCGCGCGTGCCCAGCCGGATCGCCATCGCCACGCGCGGCATCTTTGTTCCTGAGCCGAGCTCGCACCGCTGGATCGTGGTGGAGGACGGGATGGTCGCCGCCCTGGAGGCGTCCGAGCCTCGCGGGGCGCCTCTGTGCGATGCGCCTATGGGCTTTGCCTGCCCCGGCTTCTTCGACAGCCACCTGCATCTCTTGCTTGCGGGATCGTCATTGGCCCAACTCGATCTCTCCGGCGTGCGATCTCGCGCGGAGTTCGAGCACGCGATCTCCAAGGCGCACGCTGCGCTGCCGCCGGATCGATGGCTGCTTGCCCGCGGATGGAATGAGGCCAACTTTGCTGGTTCCGCGGCGCCAGGTCAGTCCCCCGATGCCTCGTGGCTCTCTGCAGCCGGCAACCGCCCCTGTGTCGCCTGGCGAATCGACCAGCACGCGTGCGTGGTGAACCAGCCGGTCCTGGAACTCCTCGGCGGCGCGCTGGATGACTGCTCCGAGAGCGAGTGCCCCCGCCGTGATGGCCGACCCATCGGCATCCTCCGCGAGGGCGCTGCGTGGCGGGTGCTGATCCCGCGGCTCCCCGCCCCCACCACCGACGAACTGGATCGTGGGCTGGATCATGCCCAGCGCGTCCTCCTCGCCAACGGCATCACCAGCGTGGGCAGCATGGAGTACGCCGACTGGGTCGATCGCGTGCTGCTGCCCCGGCGTGACACGCTCTCTCCACGAGTCCATGTCACGATGCTGGACCGCGAATGGCCGGTGGATGTGGACGATGTCGTGCGGCGTGCGCGCCAGTCCACCTCGCGCCTTCGCTTCGTTGGGTGCAAGTCGTTCGCCGACGGCACGCTGGGGAGCCGAACGGCGTGGATGCAGGCTCCATACGCCGACTCCGATGGGACGACACACGGGGCATCGCGCGGCGCACCGCTTGAGTTCACCGCGGATGGGCGGCTCGCAGAGTGGATGGCGCTGGTCGCTGCGGCGGGACTCTCCCCAAGTGTTCACGCCATCGGGGACGCGGCCTTGGCAGCGGTGCTGGATGCCGCGGACACCGCCAGGCTGGGACGCCACGTGCTCCGCATCGAACACGCGCAGACCGTGGCGCCAGCGGGCATCGCGCGCCTCGCCCGCCACATCGTGTCGATGCAGCCGCTGCACAAGGCCGACGATGCACGCATCGCACAGGCGCGACTCGGCCTGGCGCGACTCGACCGATTCTTCCCCTTTCGCCGCATCGCGGACTCAGGCGCGCTCCTCGCCTTTGGCAGCGACTGGCCCATCGCGCCGCCGAATCCGATCGAGGCGATGCGCACCGCAATCACGGGCCGGACCGTCGACGGTGATCGATTCCAGCCCGAAGAGTCGCTCACGCCGATGGAGGCACTCCGTGCGACCACGCTCGACGCCGCGCGGAGCCTGCGAGCGCACAGCGACCTCGGTCACCTCACGCCCGGCGCGCGCGCCGACATCACGATTCTCGATCGCGATCCACTGACTTGTGATTGGTGGAACAACCCGCCCCGGGTGGTGGCGACGATCATCGATGGGACGTTGGCGTGGCAGGCTAAGGCAGCAAGTCAGCCGGGATCCCAGCGATTTGCGCCGCCAGCGCCTGCATCCTGAACATGACTTGCGAGGCCGCGTTGCTCATGACATCGTCCAGGCCTAGGAGGAACACGGCGAGCAGGGCGAAGAAGGAGTACTGCTGCACCCGGGGATCCGCATAGAAGCGCCGTGTGCCGGGCACCAACCCCATGGCGACTCGAGAACCATCCAGCGGTGGGATCGGGATGAGGTTGAACATCGCCAGGAACACATTCAGGTAGATCCCCATCGCAAGTCCGTGCTGCAGGTTGCCAAACAGCGGCTCGGTCCGCGGCCCGAACCAGATCCATGCGTACCAAAGCGCCGTTGCGACGATCGCCAAGACAATGTTCACCAACGGACCCGCGAAGGCCACCGTCGCCACGCCGCGCCAGCCCGAACGGAATCGCGACGGATTCACCGGCATCAAGCCCCACGCAAACCCGATGACCGCAAAGAAGAGCAGGCTCATCGGCGGCATGTGCACCAGCGGGTTGAGCGTCATGTGGCCCGACTCGCGGGGCGTCTCGTCCCCCTCCCGGATGGCGGCGACGCCGTGCCCAAGTTCATGCAGGCAGATCGATCCGATCACCCACACCACCCATGCAAGGAGTGCCGCCCAGCCCTGTGTCTCAAGGACATTGGATACCCACCAGCCGTTCATGCCCCATAAGGTCGGCACGAAGGGTGTGTTGACTGGAATCGGCATCTGGAGCGGGGCTTGGCTGCCGGCCCCGACTTTGGTAGATTGCCCCGTTCGCACCCGCGACCCGTAGAGGCGGCGCACGGTCCCGATCGGGACCCGACACCACCTCAGGAGGCGGCGCCAGCCACTGTGGCCGGCACCTCCCAGGGGCGCGCCTGACGAGGAATCTCTTCATGGTTGTCCTTCGACTCAAGCGCATGGGCCGTGCCCATTCACCGTTCTATCGCCTCAACGCGATGGACAAGCGGTCGCCGCGTGACGGCGCCGTCATCGAACAACTCGGCTGGTACCAGCCCAGCGCCCCCGCCGGCAAGCAGTGGGAACTCAACGCCGAGCGCATCAAGCACTGGCTGAGCGTCGGCGCGCAGCCTTCCGAGACCGCGTCCGACCTCTTCAAGAAGGTGGGCATCAACGCGGTGGTCGGCAAGAACAAGAAGCCGATGTCCAAGCGCACCACCGCCAAGCACGCCGTCTGACGCGACACGCGTCGCACTGCAGCGCGTTCCCGCGCACTCCTCGCACCCCATGCCACTGCGCATCGACATCCTGACGCTCTTCCCCGAAGCCATGCCCGGGATGCTGTCCTCCAGCATCCTCGGTCGCGCCATCGAGGCGGGGTTGCTCACGGTGCATGTGCATGACATGCGCGACTGGGCGGACAACAAGCACAATAAGGTGGACGATCGCCCCTTCGGCGGCGGCCCTGGAATGGTGCTGATGCCCGAACCGGTGGCGGCGGCCGTGGAGGCCGTGGATGCGATGGCCACTCCCAAGGCTCGACGCCTCTCGCTCTGCCCCGCGGGTCGAAAACTCGACCAGCGGATGGTGGAGGAACTCTCGCGCGGGGAGCGATTGCTCCTGGTGTGCGGGCACTACGAGGGGATCGACCAGCGCGCCATCGATGCGCTCTCGCTGGAGGAAGTCTCCGTGGGCGACTTCGTCGTCTCGGGCGGCGAACTTCCGGCGCTCCTCCTGGTGGACGCGATCGCCCGGCTCCAGCCGGGCGCCCTTGGCCATGACCAGAGTGCCTCGGAGGATTCGTTCACGCTGCATGACGACGCCGGCCACCACCTGCTTGACTGCCCTCACTTCACCCGACCCCGCGAGTGGCGCGACCGCGCCGTTCCCGAGGTCCTGCTCTCTGGCGACCATGCGGCGATCGCTGCCTGGCGTCGCGCGCAGTCGACGGCCCGCACCCGCGACCGTCGCCCCGACTTGCTCTCATCGCGCCCCGGCCTCACTCCGGGGCGCGCAACGGGACTTGCTCCCACAGGAAACTGACATGAACCGCACCGAAGTGCTCGAATCCATCGTCTCCGGCCAGCTCAAGGCCGCCACTGACCTTCCCGCCCTCAAGATCGGCGACACGATCGACGTCCACTACCGGATCGTCGAAGGCGACAAGGAGCGCGTCCAGATCTTTCAGGGCGTTCTCATCGCCATGAAGGGTCGCGGCATCAACCGCATGATCACCGTGCGGCGCATCGTGGCCAACGAGGGCGTGGAGCGCATCTTCCCGCTCAACTCGCCGCGCATCGCCAAGATCGACGTGATTCGCCACGCGGACACGCGCCGCGCGAAGCTCTACTACCTCCGCGACCGCACCGGCAAGAGCCGACGCCTCCGCGACGAGCGTCGCGGTGCCACGGCGAAGCCCGTGGCCAAGGCTGCTTCGGCCAAGCCCCGCACCAAGAAGGTCGCCAAGTCCGGCGCCGCCAGCTGATCGCGTCCGTGCGCGTCAAGCTTGCGAAGCGATTTTCCTTTGAGGCCGCGCACTGGCTTCCCACCTTCCCGGAAGGGCACAAGTGCCGACGGCTCCATGGTCACTCGTTTCATGTGACCGTGGTCGTCGCCGGAGAGGTGCCCGAGCAGGCGGGCTACCTGGTGGACTACGCGGATATCCGTGCGGCGACTCGTCCCATCGAGGAGTCGCTGGATCACCGGCTGCTCAATGAAGTTCCCGGCCTGGAGAACCCCACCGCCGAGCACATCGCCAAGTGGATCTGGGACCGACTCGCCCCGTCGCTTCCACTGCTGAGCGAAGTTCGGGTCGAAGAGACCTGCACCAGCGAGTGCCTCTATGCCGGACCTGATGCAGATCGTTGAAGCCGGCGAACCCGGGTCCGACTCGTGGTCCATCGAGTCCGCTCCCGGACAACCGTGGGCACGGTTCGATCCCACCAATCCCGCCGATCCTGCGTGGGAGCCGTCACCACTCCCGCCGGGCATCACCAGGATCATCCGATCGGGATCGACCTGCGGCTGGCCCGAGCCTGCCGATCCGGGAAACTGGACCTCGAAGGCGCAGGCCGCGTGGCCGAAGACGCTGGAGCGATTGGCACGGGCCCACACCGAACGCCATCCGCTCCTCCTCCTCCCCGATGCCCGTGACTTGGTGTCCGATGCTCCCGGCACGCTTCGCGTCGCGTTGGGAGAGGATGGCTCCGGCGGCGGGCTTGGGGGTGTGGCACTCGATCCAACACGCCTGCTGGTTGGCTCGCTCCTTGCTTCGGAGCACGACCGGCGCGACTTCCTGGACAGACTCGCACGCGTCGTCGTGCCCGCGTGCCGGCTGCTCATCGTGACCCAGCCTGTCGGTCTCGGCGTGCTTGTGGAGGCTGCCCGAAGCGCTGGAGTGCCGGTCGCGATGGGTGGCTCAGCCAGACACAACCTGGCCTGAGAAACTCGCAGGCCACGCCCGAGGCCGAGAATATGGTTGACGCGGCGCGCGGTCGGGCGGTCTACCATACCCTGCACGCATGGAGGCTTCGTTGTACCGATGATGCCCAAGTCGCACGCCTCGACCACCCAAACTGCCGGTCACTCCGGGGGTGCGTCGGTCCTTGACGCCAAGGTCCTGGTGCTCAACAAGCACTTCGCGCCTCTCCGGATCGTGGATGCGCGCCGGGCGTTCACCATGCTCTGCCGTGCCACCGCCGAGGTGGTGAGCGTGGAGTCCAACACCTATGTCTCCTACTCCATCCAGTCCTGGGCCGAGGCGGCGGAGTTTCAGCGCGCCTTCGAGGTCGACGACCACGACTGGGTCAGCACGCCCAGCGTGGTGATCGCGGTCCCCAAGATCGTCCGTCTCCTGGGGTACGACCGCCTGCCTCGAGAACTGGTCAAGCTCAATCGCCGCAACATCTACGCGCGAGACGGCAACAAGTGCCAGTACTGCGGGAAGCACTATTCCACCCGGGAACTCACGCTGGACCACATCCTTCCGCGCGTGCAAGGCGGCGGGAACACCTGGGAGAACCTCGTGTGTGCGTGTGTCAAGTGCAACGCGCGCAAGGGTGGTCGCACCCCAAGGCAGGCCCACATGGCACTGATTCGGGTCCCCTTCCGGCCACGGCGCAATCCTGCGATCACCGTGCGACTGGGCAGCAAGCGCTACCAGTCCTGGAAGAACTTCCTGGACGAGGCCTACTGGACGATCGACCTCTCCGACACCGAGGAGTGACGGCGCTACGACCAGATCGCGAAGTTGAGGGCGACGACGAGGCCGTTGTTGATGCCGTGGGCCACCATGGGACCGATCAGGCTCCCCCGCCACACGCGACCGATGCACAACGCCAGCGCCGTTCCCATGAGGACTGGGGCGAAGAGCACGCCCTGCGGGTGAATGGCGGCGAAGATGAAACTGGACACCATTGCGGCCGCGATCAATCCGCCCCATCGGCCCATGGGGGACCATCTCGCCCGGAAGGAGTCGAAGAGCGCGCCTCGGAAGAAGATCTCCTCCACGATGGGCGCCGCTATCGCGGCTAGCACCAAGACCAGGACCATCGATAGACCTCCCGCACGAATCTCCTCGATGATCGGATGCGACGGCGGCGGCGCGCCTGCGCCGGCGAGCGCCTCGTAGGCGGTGGCGAGGACCATGAACACGATGAACCCGCAGAGGACCAGCGGCAGCATCATGCAGTAGATGGCCAATCCCGAGGCGACTTCGCGAATGATGCTCCGCCCGGCATTCAGGCCCAGCGCCGTGCGCATCTCGCTCCAGGGAATCCCCTTCTTGAGCGGCCACGCCAGTGCCACGAACGGAATCATCATGAGACCCATCTGAAACACCAGGCCAAGCCACCCCATCGACTCGTTGACCTCCACCGTGCCGATGTCGGTCTCCTCCGCACCCTTGCTGCGGAAGGTCCACAACGCGACCAAGTTCAGCCCCCCCGCGGTGACGAGGTAGATCGCAAAGACCTCGGCAGCGCACCAGCGTGCGCGTTCCGTGCCCGCCGCCGCCGGAACGCCGCGTGCCGCCGAATTCACTCCCACCACGATCAGCAGAACGAGCCCGGCCATCCCAGACAGCAACACGATGACGCCAAATGCGATGAGGGTCATGATCGACTGAACAGCCGACGACCGCAGCGTCTCAGCGTTTCCGCCTGGCTGCATGCCCTGCGCGAGCCCGTGGAAGTAGCCCAGCGACTCGATCGCCTGCCACTGCTCCGGGTTCATCGGCTGCCCTTCAACAGCTTGCCGAGTGGCTTCGACACGAGCCAACGCTGCTCCGCGCCACTGCTCCCCCACCGTCGCAGCGACTTCCTGCGCAGACTGCACGGCCGCCAGTGCCGGCGCAGGCTGTCCGGAGAACGCCTCAAAAATCGCCAGCCCGCAACGCTGGTCGATCGATCCGGCTTGCCACTGGGCCTTCGTCGGCCCCAGCTCGGACGCCAACGCTCCACGCGTCGATGGATCGTCCAGCAGTGCCTCCAGTCCCACCAGCATCTTGGCGGTCAGCTCGTCCTGCATGCTGACGGGTGCCAGCAACTTGACTTCCTCCGGAGACATCTCGCTCAGTCCGATGTCCGCGGCACCCGTTGCCGAGTCCTCAGTGGGGATCAGCCACCCCTTTCCCATGCCTATCCAGAGGAAGCAGCCCAGCACAATCGCAGGCCACAACCACGGAGCCCCGCGCCGCGGATCAGTAATCTGGCGTTCCGGGACGGAAGGATTGGTCATTCGATGATGGTACGGAAGGTCCGAGAACCTATCCAGCAGCGGCTTGACCCTTGACAGAAACTCCCAATCGGCTAGATTGCCCGATTCGCCGATTGGGCGACCCAGGCGGAGCTCGGAGCAACGCGCTGGACGACCCGACCGAGCTGGAGTTGACGATGCCACGACAGACTTTCTTCGCTAAACCAGGACAGATTCCCACCGCGTGGCGCCATGTGGACGCCGAGGGCAAGGTCTTGGGTCGCCTCGCGACGGAAGTCGCCACCGTGCTCATGGGCAAGCACCGCCCCGAGTACACGCCCAATGTGCTGTCGGGTGATTGTGTGATCGTGACCAACGCCTCAAAGATCGTCCTGACGGGTCGCAAGGGTGAGCAGAAGACGCTTCGCCGCTGGTCGGGCTACCCGGGTGGGCTGCGCGTGCAGAAGTACGAGGACTTGCTGCAGTCCAACCCAGAGCGCATGGTGACAGCCGCGATCCTGCGCATGGTTCCCCGCGGTCGACTTGGCCGCCGCATCGCGCGAAACCTGCGCGTGTTCGCCGGGCCGGCGCACGACCACCAGGCCCAGTCACCGATTCCCTTCGACGCGAAGCCGACACCGGTGATCCAGAAGTCCAACTAACGCTGCATCCACCGCCACCAACGCACACCGAATCTCATCCCATGCCCGAGACCACCATCGAATCGACTCCCGCCACCTCGGTCGCGCTGCGCGGCCCTGACCGCTACGGCTGGTACTGGGGAACCGGCCGCCGAAAGGCTGCCATCGCCCGCGTCCGCGTGAAGTCCGGCAAGGGTGAGTTCACTGTCAATGACCGTCCGTTTGAGGAGTTCTGCGTCGATGTCCGCGATCGCCAGATGGTCGGCGCCGTGTTTGAGTCCACCAGCACCAAGGGCCAGTTGGAGATCCGCGCCACGACGACGGGCGGTGGCACGACCGGGCAGACCGGCGCGCTCATTCTTGGACTTGCCCGTGCACTTCGCGAGTTCAATCCCAACCTTGAGGGTGCCCTGCGCGAGCAAGGCTTCCTGACGCGCGACGCCCGCCGCGTGGAGCGCAAGAAGTACGGCCAGCCTGGCGCGCGCCGTCGGTTCCAGTTCTCCAAGCGCTGATCGAGTCGGCACATCCCCTGCATTCGTTCATGCGGAGGCGGCCCACGACGGGTCGCCTCCGCTTTTTCGTACCGTGCCGCCAGGCCGCCGACACACGGCGACCCATTGCGCGAATGACCCCTTGGTTCCATCAGATTGTGCCGTTCAACGGCGCTTCTTGATGGCACCTGGCCCCGAAACGCACAATCGCTCCCAGGCGCGCAGCACGGCGCCGGCCTTCGCGGGGATTCCCCCCGCCAACTCAAGCGCCGAGACCGGTGCCACGCCTCGCAGGCCCAGTCGGGCCGCAAGGCGTGCACGCGCGGTGTCCGTCGATGCCGCAGGGGCGATCGACTCCAAGCGATGGAGCACACGAAGTCCCCTCGAGTCCAGTCGCAGGTCCCAGGGCCAGGCCTCCGCAAACCAGTCGCCTTCCGGCGGTGCGGCCGACAGCCGGGCGAAGCCGCGGACCTGGTCGCGAATCGGCGTCAGCACACGAGAGAACGCCAGAGGCGCAGCCCGCCGCGCGGGTATCCCTGTGGGCGTGACCAGCTCGCGGAGGATCGCACCCACCGTGGCCTCACGCGCCGACTTCCACAGTCGCTCGCGGAGCGCGCGCGGCAGCGCCTCGGGAAGCTGTCCCAGCTCGCGCCTCGCTCGCCGCAGCAGGTCGAGTGCGATCTCGTTGGCGAGCGACCGGAGGATGAGGGTCGCCCATCGAACAAGCGTCTCCGCAGCATCGATCCGAAGCGATTCGGCGCTGGTACCGGCCATGACTCGGGCATTTCCCAGCAGCGCGCGGGCGGCATCCAGGCGCACACCGGAATCCCGTTCCACTTTGCGCGCTGCGGCCGCAGGATGCATGGACGACGGCGCACCCCAAGGCCAACGCGGGAGCTGCGATCCCAGTCGCGGTGCCGCTCGCCAGCGGGAGAGTGTTTCCTCCGTCGCCGGCGATGCCGCCACCAGCGTCGCCGGGATCGATGCGAGCAGCCACTCCGCGCGGGCGCGGCGGACCATGGTGCCCACTCGTCGCACCGGGATGCCCAGCCTCCCGGCGATGCGCGTCTGGTCGATGCCCCGCAGCCACATTCGCCACGCAATCCTTCGGACGGCCCCGACGGCGCGGTGATGGACCTGGCGCCCAAGCGCGCGGCGGATGGCGTCGCGACTCCGTGGCGAGTGCCGTGCCAACGCGGGGACGATCATTCGCAGCGTGACACCAGCCGAATGAAGGTGCGCTGCAGACTCGCGAAGGTGAGCCCGCTCCAGAGTTCCAACCCGCGGGGAGATCGCCCGCCTCCCGCTCCTGCCGCCGACCAGGAGCACGTGTGACTCCAGCTCGTCCCACCCAATCTTCGGGATCCTGAGTTCTTGTCGACCACCGATGCTGCGCCAGACGGACGGAAGCCACTCGCGACGCCAACGACGCACGGTGCGCCGAGTCACGCCACAGAATTGAGCCGCGTCCTCTTCGCTGCGATCGGAGTCAAGCACTGGCGCCGCCGCACCCGCGCTGGCGCGCAGCACGAAGGCAAGCACGGCGCAGAGAGCTGCGCGCGCCGGGACCGACCCACTGCCATAATCGCGCGCTTCGGTCCCCGTGATGGCCTTGAGGAGGTGGGGAACAGCCACGATCGGGGCATCGTCGGCCAACAGCGCCCCCGCAGTCGCGAGCGCCCGCTCCACCAGCCGTTGCTTGCCCTTCGCGGGGGTGAGTCGCAGGTCCCTCGCCAATCGGGCGAGTGCGTCCAGGCTGATCGCGGCTGGTCGCCCCATGCGCCTGCGCCTAGGTCAGCCGATGCTCGCTTGAGCGTGTCGAGTGGCGCGCGACTCCACGGTGCCGAGCGTGGCGAACTCGCCACCGGGCACGGCCTGGTGCACACGAGGAATGCGTGGGCTCATTCGGCAGAAGAGTTCATAGGGGCGAATCCCCGCCAGTTCGGCCACTCGGGCGACATGCGTCGGGGCGGATCGATCCGACCCGTACACCTCGACAGCCGCATGGATGGCTCGCTGCGGATCCGCACTCCACACGCTGCTGTCGGTGAGGTCGACGGCGATCTGGTCCATGTTGACGGCACCGACGAGCGGTGCGACGAACCAGCCGCCGGCCACGCCGCGCACGCGCACCGCGGGACCGCTCCCTGGATCACCCGTACCGGTCGTGGAGGGGAACCCGTCCGCATATCCCACGGGCACAATTCCAATCGTGGATCTCCGCCGTGCCGTCCAGAGCGAACCGTATCCGACGCTCTGACCCGCCTCCACTCGACGCACCTGCACGATGCGGCTGTTCCACCTCACGATGGGCTCGAAGGCTTCGACCACGGCTCCGTCGCCGGCACGAGCCCCGAGCAGCGGGAGTTCGTCGGACGCCAAGCCGGTCCATGCCAGGCCGAACCGAACCATCGACCGGTGCGTGGCGTGGTCGCGCAGGAGAGCATGGGAATTCGCGGCGTGGATCACGCACTCCTTCGGGATCGCGGTGCCCGACCGCCTGACGAAGTCGTCCAGCGAACGCAGCTGCTGCGCCGTGCGCGCCGGATCCATCCGCGCGTCCGTGAAGTGCGTCATCACGCCCGCCAGCTCCAACGAGGCGTGCGAGCGGAGGGCCGCCACCACCTCATCGGCCTCGTCGCCGCAGCAACCGCCGCGGGACATGCCAGTGTCAAACTCGAAGTGAACCGGGAGCCGGAGCCCAAGCGCATCGGCGATGGCACCGAGCGCATGCGCGTGCGCCAGGTCGTGTACCACCAGGTGAAGCCTCTTGGCCAGCGCCAGCTGGTGCAGCTTGGAAGCGCGCGGGATCGACCGGATCGGCATGAGCGCAAGGATCGGCGCTCGCAGGTCCAGGTCGGCCAGCGCCTCGGCCTGTGCGGCGTTGTAGACGGCCAGCATGTCCACGCCGGCGCGCACCATCGTGGTCGCCAGCTCGGGAGCCCCCAGCCCGTAGGCATCAGCCTTCACCACCGCGCAGAGCCCGCAGTGCGGCCCCACCTCGCCGCGCAGCCGAACAACATTGCGCACGAGGGCGTCGAGGTCGATCTCGATGGTGCTTTCGTGGCTCATCGACGGTGCATTTGTATCGACTTCCGGGCTCTGGTAGCATGACCCGCCTCACGTGGATCAAGAGATCTTCGACACATCCAAGACGTTTGCGGATCTGGGGCTCTCCGCCAGCCTGCTCAAGGGGCTGGAGGAGGCGGGCTACAAGCATCCCACCCACATCCAGAGCCAACTGATCCCGGCAGCCCTGTCGGGCCGATGCTGCCTGGGTCAGGCCAAGACCGGCACCGGCAAGACCGCGGCCTTTGCCCTCCCGGCGATGGAGATGATCCAGCCGGGAGACGCCTTCTCGTGCCTGGTGCTGGTCCCGGTCCGGGAGCTCGCGGTGCAGGTCCACTCGCAGTTTGAGGCCCTTGGCCGGGTCACCGGTCTGCGCAGCGTGGCCATCTTCGGCGGCGAACCAATCCCCAAGCAGGTTGACCGCCTCAAGCACCGGCCCGAAGTGGTGGTCGGTACGCCCGGGCGGATCATGGACATGAACCAGCGCGGGCTGCTCCCCTACGGGCACATCCGCATGGCCATCCTGGACGAGGTCGACCGCATGCTCGACATCGGGTTCCGGGACGACATCCGGAGGATCCTGGGCTCGCTCAAGCAGAAGCCACAGACGATCTTCGTGAGCGCCACGATTTCCGACGAAATCGAAAAACTTGCGCGTTTCTACATGAAGGACCCGGTCAAGATTGCGTCGGTCGCCGCCAGCCTCACCGTTTCGCAGGTGAACCAGTCCCATTGCGTCGTGGAGCCGTGGGACAAGCGGCGGATGCTCCTGCACCTGCTCAAGTCCAACAGCCCGGAGCTGGTGGTCGTCTTTTGCCGCACCAAGCGGACGGTGGACATCGTCGCGGAGTTCCTCTGCAAGCACGGCATCGATGCACACGCCATCCACGGCGACATGTACCAGCGCAAGCGCGATGCCGTGATGGGCAAGCTTCGCACCGGCACGCTGGGAGTCCTCGTGGCCAGCGACCTGGCCTCGCGCGGCCTGGATGTGGACGACATCTCCCATGTCGTGAACTACGACATCCCCGAGGATCCCGAGGTGTATGTCCACCGCATCGGCCGCACGGCCCGCGCGGGGCGACAAGGCACCGCGTGGACTTTCGTCTGCCCGGACCAGGGTGAGCTCTTTACCAACGTGGAGGCGCTGGCCAATGTGGAGATCCCACTGTTCACACCCGAAGGATTCACGCCCGGGCAAGTGCCGTCGGAAGTCCAGGCGAAGCGCGAGCTGGATCGGGCGCGGCGCGAGAGTTCCGACAAGGGGAAGTCGCGCGACATAACCGTGGCGACCACGATCGATCCCGGGGACGCGGCTCGATTCCCCGGTGGCATCGTCCCCGTGGCGCCGCCCGCGCGTCGGTTGGGCGGACGACTGGCGACTCGACGTCGCCGATGACCTGAGGCACGACATGCCGTTGCGCATCCATCCAGAGGTCGAGGGGGCGATTCTCGACGGCCGCCCCGTCGTGGCGCTGGAGTCCACCGTCCTGACGCATGGGTTGCCGATGGGCGACGGTCCGTTGGAGAATCTCGGCGTCGCGAGAATGTTGGAGGCCGAGGTGCGCGCGCACGGCGCAGTTCCTGCGACGATTGCGGTGATTGAGGGCGTGCTTCACGTCGGGCTGGATCCCGACGGGCTGCACGGCCTGTGCGCGACCGCGGGGCCAATGAAGCTGAGCGCCCGGGATCTGGGAGTCGCTGTCGCGAAGGCACACACCGGCGGCACGACGGTCGCCGCCACGGTGACCATCGCCCACCAAGCCGGAGTCCGTGTGCTGGCCACCGGAGGCATCGGTGGCGTCCATCGAGGTTGGGCTGGGTCGATGGATGTTTCCGCCGATCTTGCTGCGCTCGCCCGCACCGCAATCTGCTGCGTGAGCGCCGGGGCCAAGAACTTGCTGGACCTGGATGCCACGCTGGAGTGGATCGAATCCCTCGGGATCGCCGCCGTGGGGCATGGGACCGATTGGCTCCCCCACTTCACGTCCGTGGGTGACGCCAGCCGGCCCCTGCCAACGCGAATCGACGAAATTCCGAGGCTGGCAGCCGCCTGTCGGGTACACTTCGGGCTCTGCCGGAGTGCGTTCTTGGTCTTCCAGGATCCGCCCGCAGAACACGCGCTTCCATCGAACCTGTGCGATGCCTGGACATCGCAGGCGATTGCCGAAGCCCGTGCCGGGGGAGCCTGCGGCTCCCTCGAGACCCCGTTCGTGCTGCGCCGCGTCGCGGAACTCAGTAGTGGTCGAAGTGTGCAGGCCAATGTCGCCCTCCTTCGATCCAACGCAGCGCTCGCAGCCAAGATCGCGTCCGAACTCTCCAACCCCTGAATGACCGTGACCATCGAGAAGACCGCCGAAGAGGCTCAGCCTGTCGTCACTGGTGACGCTCCCGCTGCCACGCAGCACGACGGCGCATCCGCCGCGGCCGATTCGTCGACGCCCAGGCGCAATCGACGCCGCCGCAAGAAGCCAGTGCAACTGGACGCGGACGGCAATCCGATCGCCCCTCCGCAGCCACAGGCATCCCCGCCGCCACCGGAGCGCGCCGTCGGCGTGCTGGATCTCACCAACGACACCGATCCGCGGATTCGCCAGTGGAAGGACGGCTTCGTCGTCAACCCCGGCGACCCCATCGTCCCGCCGGAACTGGTGAAGGAGGCGGACCTGCGGCACTCGCAGTTCGTGGAGATCGAAGCGCTGCCAAGGAAGACTCGACGACGACGCGCGGGCGACATCCGCAATACGCGCCTGGTCGCCACCAGCATCGTCTCCGTCGAGGGGCTGCCGTTTGCGCAATACGAGGCTCGCCCCAACTTCAATTCCTTGACGGCGCTGGACCCTCAACCCCGCCTGACGCTTGAGTACAAGGGCTGCCCGCCGGCGTGCCGATTGATCGACCTCTTCTGCCCCATCGGCTACGGCACCCGAGGCCTCATCGTGTCGCCGCCCAAGGCGGGCAAGACGATCCTCCTCCAGCAGATCGCCTTCGGCATCAAGCACAACCACCCCGAGGTGGAGCTGATCGCGCTCCTGATTGACGAACGTCCGGAGGAAGTCACCGACTTCCGGCGCAATGTCCCCGCCACGGTGCTGGCCAGCAGCAGCGACCAGGATGTGGAGAGGCACACCCAGATGGCCATTCTCGCCGTCGAGCGCGCCAAGCGCATGGCGGAGGGCGGCAAGGACGTAGTGGTGCTGCTTGACTCGCTCACGAGACTGGGGCGGGCGTTCAACAACAACAGGCGGTACTCGTCCAGCGGCCGCACGATGTCGGGCGGCCTGGACTCGCGCGCCCTGGACTTGCCCAAGCAACTCTTCGGTGCGGCGCGCAAGGCGGAGGAGGGCGGATCGCTCACGATCATTGCCTCATGCCTGGTCGACACCGGCTCACGCGCCGACCAGATCATCTTCGAGGAATTCAAGGGCACTGGCAACATGGAGCTGATCTTGGATCGATCCATCGCCGAGCGCCGCATCTACCCGGCGATCAATCTCGCCGCCAGCGGCACGCGCAAGGAGCACCTCTTGATGGGTGAGAACGAACTCAAGACGATGACCGCACTTCGTCGACGGCTGCTCACGATGCCCCCGCCGATTCAGATGGAGCAACTGCTCTCCGCCATGGCGCGCGCGGAGAGCAACGAGGCACTCGTCGGGCGAGCTTGACGCGGCGGCGGTGATGGCCAGTGCACTCGGTCTCGACTGAGTGCCTGCTACGCCTCCGACTCAACCGGCGCGATCGCCGGGGCACCCGCCACGGCGGCGATGGTCGCCGAGGCCAGGGCATCGGCACCGCTCTCGGCTGGCCCAGCCATCCCGCTCGTGGGATCGGCGGCCAGCGTCTTGTCATCGACCCGCTGGATCGCCGCGCCCAGCTTTCTCAACTGCGCGTCCATCCGGTCGTAGCCACGGTCGAGGTGGTACACGCGCTGCACGACGGTCTCGCCCTCGGCGGCCAGGCCAGCCAGCACCAGGCACGCACTCGCGCGCAGGTCGCTGGCCATCACGGGTGCGCCGTAGAGCTGGCCGGAACCCTCCACCACGCACACGCTGCCGTGTCGGGTGATCTTCGCGCCCATGCGGCCAAGCTCCGCTACATGCAGGAATCGCTCGGGGTAGATCTTCTCGTTGATGATCGAGTTCCCGTCCGCCATGCACAGGAGCGCCATGAACTGCGCCTGCAAATCGGTGGGAAAGCCGGGATGCGGCTGCGTGGTGATCTGCGTTGCTCGCAGGCGGCGCTCGCTGGTGATGCGCACGGTGCACGCGCGAGGGTCGGCATCGGGAGTGATCCGATCCACATGCACGCCAATGGCCTGGAGCCGGTCGATCGCGGCCAGGAGCGAATCCCACGGGAATCGATCCAGGATGACTTCGCCATTGGTGATCGCCGCCGCGATGGCGTAGGTGCCGGCCACGATGCGGTCGGGCATGACCTCGTGCGTCACGCCACGGAGTGCCTCCACCCCCTTCACCACGATGCGCGGGCTGCCTGCACCCTTGATCCGAGCACCCATCGCGTTGAGCATGGTGGCCAGGTCCACCACTTCGGGCTCGCATGCAGCACACTCAATGGTCGTGATACCGCGGGCCAAGGTCGCCGCGCTCATCACATTGGCCGTCCCCAGAACGGTAGAACCAAACGGCCCGCCCAGGAACACGGTGGTGCCCTGCAGCCGGTCGCAACTCGCACGGATGTAGCCAGACTTCATCTCGATCTTGGCACCCAGTGCCTGCATCCCGCGTAGGTGCAAGTCGATCGGACGGTCGCCGAAGGAGCACCCACCGGGCATGGAGATGACGGCCTCGCCTCGACGCGCAAGCAGCGGCCCCATCGTGCAGATGCTGGCTCGCATCGTCTTCACCAGGTCGTAGGGCGCGACGGAGTTGGTGCGATCCACCGTGTGCAGCGTCGTGCTGCCGTCCGCCACCACAGCGCTGCACCCCAGTCGCCCGAGCAACTTGTGCATGCTCTTGAGGTCCGAGTGATCCGCCGCGCCGCGAAGCACGACGGGTTCGTCGGTGAGGAGCGCCGCCGCCATCAGTGGCAGCGCGGCGTTCTTCGCACCTTCAACCGTGATCCGACCGGAGAGCCGCCTGCCGCCTTGCAATACAAAACAATCCATCAGCATCCTGCCTTTCGAGTGCCCGGAATCTATCGTCGGCATTCGTTGGCGTGTGGCTGGAGCCGCACGGCAGCAAAACTCGGGCGAACCTGTCATTTCCCCGGGCGCCGCCACGGGGCGCCTGCGGGTCGA
>JAQCEQ010000043.1 GCA_027618565.1 Planctomycetota bacterium
CCCCCCCCGAACGCGATGGCGACATTCCCTACGATCCTGCCCGTGACCGCAGCCGCTGCCTCCGTCGCCCACCCTGGCGACCCCCTCCTGCCCGACGCCCAGATGCACCTGGTGCTGCCAAACGCCCCTGTGGCGGCGAGAGTGGTGCACTCCGAAGTCTCGACCTGCGGGAAAAGCCAATCCATCGTGCGGCATGTGTGCATCGATGTCTCCGGAACGCCGCTCGCGGGCCACTTCCTGGCGGGGCAGTCGTTTGGCGTGATCCCGCCCGGGGTGGATGCCCATGGGAGGGCCCACAAGGTTCGCCTCTACTCCATCGCCAGCCCCGCCTACGGCGAGGACGGCGCGGGGTGTGTGCTCTCCGCCACCGTGAAACGGCTTGTCACGGAGAACAAGACTCCTGTGGACGACGATTCAGCCCGCGCACACCCGCTCTTCCTGGGCGTCGCCTCCAACTTTCTTTGCGACCTCGGCCCTGGCGCTGAAGTCATGGTGAGCGGTCCCAGTGGCAAGCGGTTCGTCCTGCCGGTGCATCGCGACGATCACGACTACCTCTTCTTCGCCACCGGTACGGGGATCGCGCCGTTCCGGGGGATGCTCCATGAGCTCCTGGTGGGGCCGCCGGAATGGAGCCCCGCGCGCGCAGGCTGGAAGCCGTGCGCCTCCACGATCACGCTGGTCATGGGATCGCCCTACACGACCGACCTCCTGTATGACCGCTGGTTGAGGGAGCTGGCGTCGGCCCACGCCAACTTTGACTATCGAACCTGCATCAGCCGGGAGCCCGCCGCGGCGGCTGGCGGGCGGTATGTGCACGACCACATCGCAAAGCGCATGGACGACTTCCGCGAGGCCCTCTCCAGCCCGCGCACGCTCATGTATGTGTGCGGACTGGCGGGGATGCAGGTCGGGTTGTTCCGGGTCCTGGCGGGGCACGGGCTTGGTGAGCGGTGGATAACGGTGGACGCGCCGCTGGCTGGCACGGACCCGGCGACCTGGGCCGACGCCGACATCAAGCGCCGCGTTCGGCACACCCGGCGCTGCATGCTTGAGGTCTATTGAGCTCGCCGCCGAGGTTGACCCCAAATGTTCATTCGGAATAGACACACGGGGTCAAGGTCGCGGGTCAACCATGCCAGCCGCGGCCGCCGGGTTCAACCGTTGCAAGACCTCCGCGCCTCGCGCCAAGGCCGCAGCCGCGGCTTCCTCGGACTCATCCTGCGGGCGCGCAGGCAGCGCCGCGCCGCCTCCAAGCCCTAGCGCCGCAGCAATTCGCAGCGCATCAACCACGCTCGGATCGGCCAAGCCAACATCGCCCGAGAGCGCGTCTGCGGCCTCCTGGAACTGCCCTGCAGAAATGAGGTGTTCTGCTGCGCGGACGGCGAGCGCCGCCTTGACTTCGCGATGAACCGCGTCAGCGCCCAGGCCAGCAAGGGCTCGATTGGCGAAGCGCGCGCGATCCTCCGCCGAGAGTTCCACGCTCCCCAGCGCCTGGTCCGCCTTCAGGAGTTCCACCGCCGACAGCGCCTCCAGGGCGGCCACGAGCGCGGCGCGATACACCGCGGCCTCGGTCGGTTCGGCACCCGCGGCCGGGCTGAACTGGTTCCGGATCGATTCGATGTCCGCAGCGGTCGCCGCAGTGGCCACGGCACGATCAAGCATCGCTCGGCGGACCTCGGTCTCCGACCGCAGGGCCTGCGGGATCAGCGACTCTCGATCCAGCGCGAGGAGCGCCGTCGCGGCCGCGCGCCGGATCTTGGCATCGGCGGACTGAAGGGCCGGCACCAGCCGGTCGACGGCCGCATCGATGCCCGCACTGCTCTCGCCTCCGTGGTGCATCGCCAGCCCGGCGGTGAGCGCCGCGAGGGATGCCGTCGGCGCATCGTCCCACGCGGTGGCGGCAGCGCGCGATGCCGCTTCCGAGAATTCGCGGGACTCCCTCCACTCCATGGCCGGCGCGAGTTCCGATTCCAGGATGTGAAGGAGCAGCGCCGCAGACACGTCTCGAGTCTCCCGTGCAGCCAGCCAGTGAATCGCGCGTGCACCCACCCCGGGCTGCCCCTCCAGCCCCTTGATGCGCAAGAGTTCCAGCATCACCGCCGGACTGGATTCCGCCTGGAACATCGCCAGGAGCAGTGCCTGGTCCGATTCCCGGGCCGAGTCCATCAACAGCCGTACGACCGTGGCTCGATTGGCGGCGTCCGTCGCCCACGCCCGCGCCGCGATCGCATCGAGCGCATCGTCACCCAGGCGAGTCCCCTCGCGAGCCACGCGCTCCAGCTGCAGGAGCGCCGCGCCGAGGAGCGCCGGCGAGTCCGTCAGCAGCCACGCCAAGGCCAGCGGCACCTGCTCCGGCGGCGATGTCCGGGCCATCACCTCGTCAACGAGCCGTCCGAGGATCGCCCGATCGGTAGCGCTCTGCGCGAGCAGCTGTTCACGCTCGAGTCGCATGTTGGCAAGGGCGATGCCATTCGATGATTCGTCGGCGCCGCCATCCCTGGGAACAGCGTGCTCAACGCCTCCCTGCGACTCGAGCGCCAGCCGAAGCGCCTCGGGAACGCCCGTGGCTCGATGGGAAAGCGCAGCCCGAACCTGCGCCGGGATCTCGACCCGCCGCCCCAGCGCCGTGACGACGACGAGAGAGGGTTCGCCACCGCCCTCGATCAGTCGCTCTACCTCGGCCCAGGCAGCGTCGGAGTCCAAGTCGAGCACGTGGCGCGCTGCTGCAACTCGCACCTGGAATGGCGCCTTGGCATCGTTGATCGCGATCCGGAAAATGTCTACTTTCGAGCCGGACCCGTTGCCCAATCCAGTGTCTTGCGGCCCTGCGGCGGGAGCGAGCGTGACCTCGATCTTCGGTATCGGTTGCACGATCCAGATGCCAGCCGCATCTGGCCGCGGAGGCGCCTGGCAGGAAGCGATCGCCGCTGCCAAGACGGCTCCACCGAGCCACAGGGACGCGCGGTAACCCCTCCGGGTCTTGTCAACTTCAAGAAACCAGGGAGCGCCCCCTGGCACGGTCAGCTCACGGCGTCGGAGTAAGGGAGCAGCACCATGAAACGCGCGCGTTTGATCGCCATCGCGAACTTCTTCTGCCCTTCCGCGGTGTACCCCGTGCGCTTGCGGCTCTGCATGCGGCCGTTGGGCGTCAAGTTCCGGCGAAGCTCGTCGACATGCTTGTAGTCCGGCGGCACGCGGCGCTTGGAGTCGGTCTTGGTATCGAGGGAGAAGGAAGCGTTGAAGTTGCTCATGGATCAATCACTCGTCGCCAGCGGCCCAATTGGGGGTGGCGGGCCGGGAATCGTACCACACCTCAATGTTGCAGCAGTTCAACCGCTTTTCGGACCTTGGCGAGGTCCACCCCGCACTCCCAGCCCAGCTCTTCACCCCGCGCGAGCAGGCGCTCCGTGGCCAAGTTGCCGGGTGCGCCGGGGGCGTAGGGGCAGCCGCCCAAGCCGCCGGCGCTGGAATCGAAGCTGCAGATTCCCAGCCGGACGCCACGCTCGGCGCAGGCCAGAGCCCTCCCCCCCGTGTCGTGCAGGTGGAGCGTGAGGCGGTCCAGGGAGATGCCCGTCGATGCGACCACCTCGCCCACCAACCGCTCGATGTGATCCGGGTGCGCGGCACCGATGGTGTCGCCAAGATCGATTTCATCCGCACCCATTTCAAGCAATGATTCGGCGACTGCCGACACGGCGGCTGGGTCGATGACGCCCTCATAGGGACACTGGACGACGCACGAGATGTATCCGCGCACGGGAAGGCCAGCCGCGTGGGATCTCACGACGACCGGGGCCGTACGGGCGAGAGTCTGCGCGATGGATGCGCCTCCATTGCGCTGGCTCAACGTCTCGCTCGCGGCGAGGAACACCGAGACCTTGTCCACCTTGGCCGCGAGGGCATCGTCCAGTCCGCGCTCGTTGGGGACAAGCGCACTGTAGACCGTGCCCGCGCGGCGACGAATGCGCGAGAAGACCTCGCCCGAGCCAGCCATCTTTGGGACGGCCTTTGGGCTCACGAAGCTGCCAGCCTCGATTTCGGCGAAGCCGGCCTCAGAGAGTGCGTCTATGAATTGCACGCGCTGTTCCACCGTGAAGGTGCGGGGGTCATTCTGCAACCCGTCGCGGGGACCCACTTCAGTGACCCGGAGCCTCATGGCTTGTCTCCCCTCTTCAGCCGCTCGTCTTCCTTCTGCGCGCGGTAGAAGAGGATGCCGAAGAAGATCGCCACACCAAGCGTCATTGGCACGGCGGCGATGAGCAGGAGGACATCCGCGGTCCACTGGAATCCCACCTCCGGCGCTTCCGCGAAGTCGCCGGGGTCCAGTTGCGCCAGCATCCAGGCCATCATGGCGCACCTCCTGGCAGGGCACACATCGGCGCGACGGTGACCTCGTGGTTTCCTCGATCCGCCTGAAAGACGAGTGCGGTCCCCTCCGCCGTGTGGGCGCTTCGAACCATCGCCAGTGCGATCGCCTCTCCGCCGCGCATGGGACTCACGCTGCTGCTGGTCACGATTCCGATTGGAGCGGCGGCGGTGGCTGGGTCGGTGCCGCCTTCGGGCGCACCGTCTGCAGGACGAAGTTCATCCCCTGCCTCCGGGAGCGTCGAGCCACACCGCAATCCCACCAGTTTCTGCTTGGGTGCGCCCAGGTGCTGCATGCGAGCGACCACTTCCTGCCCCGGGTAGCACCCCTTGGTGAAACTGACGCGGGACTCCAGGAGGCTGGTCTCCGCCGGCAGGTTGGCGGTGGAGAAGTCAATGGCGAACATCGGGCTCCCTGCCTCCACCCGCGCGGTGTTGGCGGCGCTCCAACCCGCGGGGCGGAGTCGATCTTCCGCGGTGACGCCACGATCCCACAGCGCCCCCACATCCCCTGCCGGCATCACCAGTTCCCATCCCACGGAGCCAAGCCAGTCCCGGCGCATCGCGGCGGCCGCATCGGAATTCGCACGCCCTCCGGAATCGATCACGCCAAGCGATTGCAGCGCCGCCGTGGAGCCTGCCCCGTGCACGCCCACCGACACCAGGTCATCCCGCCCGCGAATCTCCACCGCCTCGCCAAAGTGCAACTGCGCCAGCATCGACTGCACATGGCCGATGCACGCGATGTCCATCTGCAGCCACCAGCCGTGCTCGCGCCGGATCGCGACGACATCAGACTCGATGCGGCCCTTGCGGTTGGTGATGAAGGTCTGCGCGCACACACCCACCTGGACAGGGTTCATCGCGTTGGTGACGAGTCGGTCCAGGAAGGCAGTGGCATCGCTGCCTGAGACTTCCAGGATCCCCCACTGCGCCCATTCGATCAGCGCCGCACCGCGCCGGATGGCGGCATACTCCGCCTCGGCCGCGCCGTAGTCCAGGACCAGCCACGCTCCCGGAACGTCCAGTGCCGCCTGGTAGGCAACCCGCGCCACTTGGCACACGCGAGCCGTCGCACCACCCTGCTCGGTCCGTCCGGCAGCGGCAACGGTAGCGGCCAGCCGCGAGGTGAGTCGCTCCGCGTACGCGTCCTGTCGGTCCTGCAGCGGGCTCGTTCGCACGGGGGAGCGAGTCTATAGTCCCCCGCCATGAACATCGACCTCTTGCGACGCCTCTGCGAAGTTCCCGGTATCCCTGGCCGCGAGGAACGCGTGCGCGCACTGGTGGAGAGGGAAATCAAGGGGCTCTTTGACGAGACACGAGTGGACCCGATGGGTTCGCTCATCGGCACGCGCAAGGCACGAGCGACGGGAGGCAAGAAGCGAGCCGGCGCCGCGAAGAGGGTGCTGGTCGCGGCGCACATGGACGAGATCGGCTTCTTCGTCCGCCATGTCGATGATCAAGGATTCCTCTGGCTCAATCCAGCAGGTGGGTTTGACGCTCGCAATCTCTTCTCTCGGCGCGTGCTGGTGGTGTCCGAGAACGGCGACTTCGAAGGCGTCCTCAACCCCGGCGGCAAGCCGATCCATATCTCCAGCGATGCCGAGCGCAACAAGGTCCCCGGCACCGAGGAGTTCTTCATCGACCTCGGGCGCGAGGCGGCGGATGTCAAGAAGCGCGTGCAGATCGGCGACTTTGTCGTCATGCACGAGCCCTTCATGGACCTCCCCAAGTGCGTGGTCAGCAAGGCGATCGACAATCGCTTCGCGTGCTGGCTGGCGATCGAGTCGATCCGCGCACTGGCCAAGGCCAAGACCCCGCATGCCTGCGACATCATCGTGGCGTTCACCACGCAGGAGGAAGTCGGCCTTCGCGGGGCGATGGTGGCCGCCAACGCGGCGGGCGCGGACATCGGCATCGGCCTGGATGTCAACCTGGCCTGCGACACCCCCGGCGTCCCCGACACGCAGCGCGTCACCAAACAGGGCAATGGCGCCGCGATCATGATCCAGGATTCCTCGATGATCAGCGATGCCGCACTGGTCCGCGAGTTCTGCGCCCTGGCGAAGAAGAAACGCATCCCGCACCAGCGCGCAATCCTTCCGCGTGGCGGGCAGGATGGCGCCGCCATCCAGCGCGCCGGCCACGGCGCCAGGTGCATTGCTCTTGGCGCAGGCACTCGCTACATCCACACGGTGACCGAGATGGTGGACAAGCGTGACCTCAAGGCGGCGCTTGACTTGCTCACCGCGTATCTCGCGGGCGCCTAGCTCCGCCGACCGGACCGACTCACCATCCGCACCGTCCCAGGAGCCACGCAGCGATGCGATCCGCTGCATCCACCTTGGGCAGCGCCTCAAGGGCGTGCTTCATCGCGACTCGACGCGCGGCGTGACCCAGCACCTCGCGGAGCGCTCCGCCGATTGATTCCAGGTTCTTCGCAGGTTCCAGCTGGTCATAGGCGATGACCGCACCGCCGGCCTCCACCAACTCGCGCGCATTGGCTTCCTGGTGCAAGTCCTTGTGCCATGGGTACGGCGAGAAGACCGCGGGCACCATCGCCTGCCTCACTTCCCACACCAGGTTGGCACCGGCGCGCGCCAGCGCGGCATCGGCGGCACCCCAAGCCAGTCCCATGCGGTCGATGAACGGCACCACGACGGCACGCACCATCGCCGCGGAGTACGCCTCCTGCAGCCATCCCACATCGTCACCACGAGGTCCACATTGGTGCAGCACTTGCCATCCACGAAGCGGTTGATCCGATGCGGCTGCAAAGGCCGCCATGAATCGATTGATGCTTGCGGCTCCCTGGCTGGCGCCCGTCACAAACAGCGTCTTCTTCGCTGGGTCCAGCCCCAGTGCCTCGCGGCTGGCGGCCGGATCCAAGGCGGGTCGAGTGGACCGGCGCAACGGAACCCCGACGATCGACTCTGGCACCACGGCCAGCCCCTTCGCCGGCACGGCGCTCACCACCACATCCGCGCGTCGAGAGATCCATCGATTGGCCCGCCCCGCCACGGCATCCAAGTTGACCAGGAGCACCCGGACCCGCGCGCGCCGGGCCGCCGCGGCGACCGGCGCACTCACGAATCCTCCCAAGGAGACCACCCAGTCTGGGGAGAGGTCCCGCATGAGTCGGTCGGAAGCGCGTCGTGCCGCGAGGCTGGACGACAAGAACGCCCACAGTCCCTTCGGGCTCGCGCTGAAGGGTCGTGCGGGGATCGGTCGTGACGGCGCCCCGGCAGCGTCCAGCATCGAGAGGTCGATGGCCCGCTCGCTGCACGCGAAAATGCAGCGCACATTGGGCTCCAATTGTGCCAATCGCTCGGCGATCGCCAACCCTGGCGAGATGTGGCCGCCCGACCCGCCGCCAGCCAGCACGATGCACCCTCCCGAGCGCACGGGATGGAGGTTCCGGTCGGTCACGCCACCGCAGACTCCGCCTCGGGCGCGGCGGCCTCCTCGGCGGCTTCCTTCAACTCACCGATGGTCGGTCCCGGCAAGAGTCGTCCACCAATTCGGTCCAGCCGGACAAGGAGTCCCAGGCTCAGCGCCGTCATCATCCACCCGGTTCCGCCTCGCGAGATGAGTGGCAGCGCAATGCCCTTGGTCGGCGCCAGCCCCGTCACCACCAAGAGATTGATCATGACCTGAAGCGTGACCGTGGCGATGATGCCCGTCGCGGCCAGCCTGAGGAACCGAGACTCCGCAGTGTCGGGGGTGCCCGGCGCGGGCGCTGCACTGGTCACCACGCTGACACCGCTCCACATGAGCCAGGCGAAGAGGAAGACGATGAGCAGGGCTCCCGCCATTCCCAGTTCCTCCGCCGCCACCGAGAAAATGAAGTCGGTGGTCGCCTCGGGCAGGTAGCCGTACTTCTGGATGCCCTCGCCGATCCCGCGACCCAGCAGGCCACCGCCGTTGATCGCCCCCATCGACTGGATGATGTGGTAGCCAATGCCCTGGGGATCGGCGTAGGGATCGAGGTAGGCCAGGATTCGGTTGACGCGGTACGGGCTGGTGACGACCAGCCCGACCACCGCGAGCAGCCCAATCGGCAGCATGACGGCGACATGCCAGATCCGGGTGCCGCTGGCCACCAGCGTCAGCGTGGCCACCATCGCCATGAGGACGCCCGTCCCCAGGTCTTCGGCGGCGACGAGGAGGCACACCAGTCCCGCCAGCGCGATCGGCACCAGGAAGCCGGCCTTGAACCGCGACATCGCCTCGCGCCCATGATGGATGGCGTAGAGCGCCAAACCGATCGGGAGGATCCACTTGGCTACTTCGCTCGGCTGGAAGCTGAACCACCCCAGGTCCACCCAGCGCTGCGAGCCATTCACGGTCCGCCCCAAGCCAGGCACGTACGCGAGCGATGCGGCGATTGCCGCCATGGTGATGAGCGCGTACTCGCCCCCGCAGCGCCGGCCCCAGCCCATGGAGAACCGAAGGAGTCGCTCCCAGGGAATCACCGCGCCGATCACCAGGCACGCGCACGCCAGCACCGCGAAGGTGGTGCTTCTCGCTCCAAGCAGCCCCTCGATGCTGGTGGCGGTGTCGGCGTTGGCGCGAAGTCCCGCGGAGGCCACAAGGATCGCCCCGACGCACAGGAGCGACAGCATGGCAATAGCAAGACTCTGGCCTGGACGCAGCACGCCGAGAAACTATCGGACAAATGAGCGGTCCCGGCTCAGTTTCGGCGCGCCAGCGCTCGTATCCTCACCGCCCCTCGATCACCCATGCGCGTGTACCTGGAAACATTTGGATGCCAGATGAACGAACTCGACAGTGAGCTCGTCCGGAGCAATCTGCATTCGCTCGGGTACAGCTTCGTGGACCGCCCCGAGGAGGCGTCCGTAATCCTCTTCAACACCTGTTCTGTTCGGGAGCAAGCCGAGCAAAAGGCATGGAGCCGGATCGGGATCATCGGACAACGGAAGAAGGCGGGAGAGAAGCTGATCCTGGGGGTCCTCGGCTGTATGGCGGAGCGGGACGGGCTGGACATGCTCCGAAGGCATCCCCAGGTGGACATCCTGTGTGGCCCGGGCGAGTTGGATCGATTGCCGCATCTCCTTGCGAACATGCGCTCCGCCACGGATGAGCGACCGGCGCGGACGGAACGCGTGGCCCTGGCGGGAAACTCCAGTCGTCGGACCGCCACGCTGGAAGCCGCGCAGGACGGGTTGGAGGCACTGGACCTCTCTCGATCCTTTGATCCCGCACACTCGCTCGCCGGAACGGCGTCGGCCTATGTTCGCATCACCCGTGGTTGCAACAAGTTCTGCACCTACTGCGTGGTCCCGCACACGCGCGGTGCCGAGGTCCATCGCCCGCCCGACCACATCGTGGACGAATGCAAGCGGCTGGCCGACCAGGGCGTGATCGAGGTGACGCTGCTCGGGCAGACCGTGAATCACTATCGGTACACCCACGGGAGGGCGCTGACCGTGGACGGGCGTGAGCTCCCGCAGGTTGGACCTGGGCTCGCTGCGTTCCGGCCGCAGGATGCGCGAGTGCGAGCCGCCTCCGGCGAGAGGACGACCACTTTTGCGGACTTGCTCTTCCGTCTTCACGAGGAGGTCCCGGCCCTCCGGCGGATCCGGTTCGTGACCTCCTATCCGCGCGATTTCAGCGATGAGGCGCTGCAGGTCATGGCGCAGTGCGATCGCGTTTGCCCCTACCTCCACGCGCCCGCACAGAGTGGCTCCGACCGCATCCTCAAGCTCATGAACCGCGGGTACACGGTCTCGGAGTACCTGGAATTCGTGGATCGAGCCTTCCAGATCGTGCCTGACCTTTGCCTCGCCGGCGACTTCATCGTGGGATTCCCCACCGAAACGGATGAGGATTTTGAGGCGACCTGCGACTTGGTCCGCCGAGTCCCATTCAAGAACAACTTCATCTTCAAGTACAGCCCCAGACCTGGAACCGTGGCCTATGACCGGATTCCGGATGATGTCCCTGACGAGGTCAAGCGGTGGCGCAACAATCGCCTGCTCGCTCTGCAATCCGAGCGATCGGCGCTGGTCCACGCCGAATGGCTGGGCCGAACGCTCCCGGTGTTCTTTCAGGGCACTCGTTCGGCCCGCCGCGCTCCGGCAGCGGCCGCTGCTGGGTTGGTGGGGGCGACGATCGAAGGGCGCGACCCCGCGCCGTCGTTCCCCGCGGGGCCCGATTCAGTTGGGTCTTGGCAAGCCATCGGGCGGACGGCCGGTGATCTCATCGTGGCGGTCTCGATGAACTCCAGCGCTGATGCAAGAGCCCTGGTGGGATCGATTCACACCGCCACAATGGTCGGTGCCGAGGCGCTCTTGCTCAGGGGGCGGCTGGATGAGCAAAACTCTAGTGTTATAGGACTATAGAGATGCGGTTCTTGGACCGGTAACAGCTCCGGAACTTGGAAGATTTCATGGGCTTTTTGTCCAACTTCTTTGACCTCCCCTAAGTCTGGGTTACCTTGAGTCTGCTGGTAGCGCGGTCCCGATGGCGCTCGGCAGGAAAGGTCAAAAGGGCTCGTCGGATTCGTCCAGTTTGGACCCGACGAGGTTGAGTCCCGTGTAAGTCCCTGTGACCTGACACTGAAAGGATATTTTGAAATGAAGAGCGTTTCCCTTCTCGCTACGGGCATGACCGCCCTGGTTGCGACCTCCGCGTTTGCTGGCTTTGACGGCTTCTCAGTCGTGGACGCTGGCAACATCGGTGGCCGTGACGTCTATCGTGTGTACGCCAACACCTCCGGCGGCACCTACACGTTCCTGAACTGCTTCAACCACGTCACCACTTCCGGAAGCCAAGCAGACGTCCTCCATAACGATTTTGCTGGCGGAAGCTGGAATCCAAACTTCACCTTCCTGCCTGACCAAGTGTTGAACGACAGTTATGCCACCGCGAGCGGGCTCGCCGGCGCTGTGGCTGACACGGCGCTCGATCCAAGCTTCGGCGCAGGTGCAGGCAGTGACATTCCGCACAACGCGGGTTGGTACGACGGTTCACCGGGCACGGCCAACCTCATGGGCTCCAGCATGATGGTCATGCAGGTCGCTCTCGCCAGCGGTTCGACCGGATACTCAGCGAACTTGACCATCGGGTACAAGGTTGATGGAACCACGACGGCCCTGTTCGGCTATGGCAGCTACTCGGTCGGCGTCCCAGCCCCGGGTGCGATGGCCCTCCTGGGCCTCGCCGGCTTCGCTGGCCGTCGTCGCCGCTAATCGGCGCGACAGGTTGACCCAGTAAGCAGATCGTAACTGGCTCTGCTTACAGGACCTAGACCATAAAACCCCCGCTCTTCGGAGCGGGGGTTTTTACTTCCCTTGGTCCGCATCACCGCCCCCTCTCACGAAATTTAGAGATTCCTTGACTTCGGTTCGGATGGCTCTATCTTTGGTTTCGTGGGATGGGAACTCTGGTCGGTCGCGTGACGACCACCCAATCCAACGTGTGTTTGTAAATCAGAGAGAGAAAAGATGAAATCTATTGCTTTTGTTGGTGGAATCACTGCGATCGTTGCGGGTGCGGCGTCGGCTGATTTTGTGAACTACTCGACTGTCAACGCTGGCAGCATCGGCGGCCGTGACGTGTACCGCGTCTACGCCAACTTCAACGAGGCGGACGACGTCCTCCTCAACTTCTTCAACCATGTGACCACGGTGGGCGGGCAGTCCGGCGTCCTGCACAACGATTTCGCCGGCGGAAGCTGGAACCCAAACTTCACCTTCCTTCCTGACCAAGTGTTGAACGACACCTACGTCACGATGAACGGCACCGCTGGTGCAACCGCATCGACCGCTCTCGACCCAAGCTTCGGTAGCGGTGCTGGAACCGCCATCCCGCACAACGCGGGTTGGTACAACTCTGCTCCAGGTACGC
>JAQCEQ010000044.1 GCA_027618565.1 Planctomycetota bacterium
TCAACGGCCGTCTGGCCAAAGCTGGGAGCCTCGGCCAGCCGGATGTTTCGGCGAACATGCGGCTCAAACACTCGCGCACGCCGCAGCGGCCCATCGGTGCCCCGCGCGGAGGCGAAGAACCCTTCAATCTCCTCCACGACCGCACGACAGTGCAGCGATTGTCGGTCGAACTGCGTGAGGATCACGCCCGCGATCTCCAGGGACGGGTTCAGGTGCGACACCACCATCCCCACCGTCTTCACCAGGTTCTCCAGGCCGCGAAGCGCCAGGTACTGCGGGACGATCGGCACGATGATCTCCTGGCTGGCCACCAGCGCATTCACCGTGAGCACGCCCAGGCTGGGCGGGCAGTCGATCAGGATCACGTCGTAGTCCTTGCGTACGGCGGACAGCTTGTCCCGCAGCCGGAAGTGCATCCCATCGATCATCGCCAGCTCACCCTCGGCCAGCGCCAGCTCCGTGGTGGACGGGAGCAAGTGGAGCGTCTTCCTCGCCTTGACGATGACATCCTTCACCCTGGCTGAAGGATCCGAAAGCACCTCCCGCACGCTCGGAGCGTCGTCGCACGGCTCGTGACCCAGGTGCATCGACAGGTTGGACTGGGGATCGAGGTCCACCAGCAACACCTTCTTCCCCATCTGCGCCATCGCGGCACCCAAGTTGACGGTCGTCGTGGTCTTGCCGACGCCCCCCTTCTGGTTCAGGATCGCGGCAATCCTCGCGTGTCGCGTCGGCGGCATGGCGCGAGTATAGGAACGGAGGTATCAGGGTCCCGCGGGTGACGGCGCGATCCCGGGAATGGTGGCGGCGATGCCCTCCGCGTCATTCTGGTCCGGGAGCGGCCAGGCTCCCACGTCCAGCCACAGTTCGTGGCCGCGCTCGTTCCAGGGAAGCAATGGACGGATCGCCGCGAACCGCCCGATGCCCGCAATGCGGCGGCTCAGGCCGACGGGTACCACCGTGCCGGGCGCCGGTCGTGCGCCGCCAATCCAGTCCGACGGGATTCGCACGGTGGCCACCCACGAGTCCCTGCCGCTTGCCTGCTCGCACTGTGCAACCACCGACGCCCCTGCCGCGAGGGGCTGCCCCGTCGAGATCAAGTCCAGCCGCGGCGCGCCGGACTCAAGGATGCCGATGCGCACATCGGCGGCGGGAAGCGTGATCACCACTTCGTCCCGACCTGAATCGGACTCGGGTCGCCGCGCCTGGATGAAGAACTCCCATCCACCTGGCCGGCGGCGGAGCGTTGCTTCGGTCGCCCATGCGTCGGGCGCGATCGCGCCAACGCCGGCCGCCGCGGTGGGCAGAGTGGCATCGGCGAAGAATGGCCCGAATCGGATGCCGGGAGGCGATGCAGCCACCGACGGTCCCGGCAGCTGCAAGCGCCATTCCCTGGACGGTCCCTTCACCAGCAGCGTCGACACATCAGCGCCCGGCGCTGGCCAGGAGATGAGTGCCTTCCGATACTCGCCAGAGAGGACGGGAATCGTGGTCGAGACGGCACCGCCAAGCCATGTGGCATCAAGCACTCGATTCTCCAGGCCTCCGTTGACGACGCCAAGGACAACGCCGGACGGATCGCATCGCTCCACCCACAGGCCGACGAGCGGCTGCGTCTCCACCCAGTCGCGCGCCAGCGCTGCAGCGCGATCTCGCGAGCCACTTCGGAGTGCGCCCTCGGTCTGTGTCAGGAGCAGGTCCAGCGAGGCGGGGTCCGCCATCCACGACGCCACCGCCAGTTCCGCACCGTCCTCCGCCGTTCCGGTCGCCACGGAGGCCAGAGCGTGGATGAGTCGCTGCGCCGAGAGTGGGTCCACGGCGTCGATGGAGAGCAGCACCGCATCCCAACGGTCAGCCAAGGCATCAGCCAACAACCGGTCAGGCTCGAACCCCGTGGGGACTGGGGCGGGTCGACCCTGCCCGCGCTCGGAGAGCCGCGCGCGAAAGTGTTCGGTGGGAGCGTGCCTGGCCGCCAGGGCGTGCCCCTGCGCGGGTGTCGCGCGCGTGGGACTCCACCCCAGGGTCCCGATGGCTGGCGGATTCACCACGACGGCGCGGAGGGACTGGTCAGCGCCCTGATCCGATCGGTGCGGGCCTCGCAACTGGAGCGGCGAGGCCGTGTCGACTGGAATCCGCACGACCAGCCAGGCGCGCGCGGCGTCCTTCGGTTCTGCCGCGGCGATCCATCTCGCGGGATCGGTCCAACTGGGCACGCCACGGTCAAGGAGTTCCGTGACCGCGAGCATCGTGGCCGGATCGATGTTTCGACCGTCCATCGTGCACGCCACCGAGTCCGGCCACGGCACCGCCGCGTCACTGCGGGTGACATCGATCATCAGCAACCCGCCACGGATGGCGATCGGCGGACTGCTTGCCACCTGGAACCCAGCCGGCAGCGCGATCCCCAGCTCCGATCCGGCCATCGCGGCGTGGGGCGCGCACACGGTGAGGCATGCGACGATGAGCGTCGCCAGGCGCGAAGCCAGGCGAGTCGCCAGGCGAGTCGCCAGGCGCAACGCACGCGAAGGCACGCTCTTCAGTGGTCGATCGGTCACGGCTGGCGCGCCGCGAGCAGATCACGCAGGCACTCTGCTCGGTACGCCGAGTCAACGGCGATGCGCGGACCGCGCGAGCTGGGGCCGTCCCGATGGTCCGCCTCGGTGGCCGAAGCTGGCGCCAATCGCGAGTGCACGGACGCACCGGTGACGGAGCGGGCAGGATTGATGGCGCGAGCGGGACGGCTAGCCATCGGCAGCCAAGGCGAGCCATAGTTGAGCGAGATGTCGGGCGAGCCGATCGCGTACACGGTGCCCGCCGGCACGACGGCGATGTCTCGACCGGCGTACCGGACATACTCTCCGCGCTGGTACACCGCGTAGAGGCCGCTCGCGCGGCGCGCGTAGAGGTCGGTGCCTCGAACGGAGTAGGTCCCAGCGAAGGAGTCATCCACCCGAAGGTTGATTCGAGGATCGAACAGTTGGATCCGCAGGGGGTCGCCGTCTTCGCCGGGCGTGACCGGGATGAGGTCACCCGTGTCGATGACGCTGGCGCCCTGGCCGGTCGTCCCCTGCTCGGCGGCGGAGCTTGGACCCGCCCCCATCCCGCCCAAGAGTGAGACCAAGAGCGAGAGCGAGAGCGAGAGCGAGACGGATCGCAGCACGCATGCAGGCGCAACCGGCCGGGTGGCCGGCACCGCGGGGTCAAGCGTCTGCAATCGTGCTGGGTGAGGCATGTGTTGGCGGAAGCGTATCAACCTCTTCGGACGCGGCTGGGGTTGGGTTCGACAAATGGGGCGATTGCGGGGCATCGGGGATGATGGTCGTGGTCGCGGCGGGGAAGAACGCGCACTCGCCGCCCAGGTCCACCTCCAGCCCGCGCGTCGGATCGACCCACCGCACGGTGCCCGTGACGAGACCCGTGGCGGTCCGGAGCGTGACCCTCTCGCCCGTGAGTCGGTCTCGGAAGCGAAAATCCTTGGCGACGGATTCCATCGATCGGCCGAGCACGGCATCAAGGTGGATGAGGAGTTGGCGCACGACCTCGAGTCGATCCACGGCGAAGCCGGCCTGCCGGAGACTGGTTGCGCGTGCGGCGACCTCAGGCGGGAGTGCCGTGTGGCGCACATTGATGCCGAGGCCGATGACGGTCAACCGGTCGCGCCGCTCCACCAGGACCCCGCCAACCTTCCGGCCGTCCAGGTCCAGGTCGTTGGGCCACTTGAGGCCGACGGAGAGTCGATGCCCACACGCCGCCTCGATGGCCTCCGCGGCGGCGACTCCGGCGCGGATGGAGATGGCGTCATCAGTGGCCTCGGTTCGGAGCGCCACACTCACCGCGATGCCCGCACCGGGCTGGTCCAGCCACGCGCGGCCAAGTCGCCCACGCCCCGCAGTCTGCGTGCGCGCGGCGACGAGGAGGCCGGAGGGCGCGGATCCTCCATGACGGAAGGCCAGGTCTTGCGTGCTCTCGGCGCTTTCGACGACGATGGCCTGGCGGATGTGCGTGAGCGGCTGGTGTGCGCCGGGGACCGCGATGACCCTTCGCAGGGCCTCCTCCCAGGCCTGTGCGGGTCCATCGTCCGGAAACGGCTCGTGGTCGTGCGCGCTCATTCCGCATCAAGCCCGAAGTCCATCGAACGCACACTGTGCGTGAGCGCACCGACCGACATTCGGTCCACGCCGGTCCGCGCAATGTCGGCGACCGTCGCCAGTGTGACACCGCCGCTGGCCTCGAGGAGCAGAGCGCTCGTTCCCGGACGAGCTGCCGCATCGCGCCGCCTGACGGCCTGGGCAAGCGCACCGCACGGGAAGTTGTCCAACAGCACGATGTCCAGCACGCCTGCGGGAAGTCGCAGCAGCGCGTCCAACTGCTCCAGGGAGTCCACCTCACAGCAGACAAACGCGGGCGAGTGCCGCGCGCGTGCGCAGGCCGATGCTTCGGCAGCCACGCGCGCCACTTGGGCGGGCGACAGGCCGGCAAGGTGGTTGTCCTTGAGGAGCACGGCGTCAAAGAGCCCGAAGCGGTGAGGGTCGCCTCCGCCGCACGAAACCGCGTGCTTCTGGAGCGCGCGCAGCCCGGGAATCGTCTTGCGCGTCGCGCAGATGGTCGTGGACGACCCAACATCGCGGACCGCCTGCACGAATGCCCGCGTCACGGTGGCGGTTCCCGAGAGAAGTCCCAGGAAGTTGAGCGCGGTGCGTTCGGCCGCCAGGATCGAACGGATGGAACCGCGAAGCCGGGCCACGACTGCGCCGGGCGCGATCGCATCGCCGTCGGCGGCGTGAGCTTCGTACACCGCGCCGCACGCGCGAGCCGTCTCGCCCACGCAGGCCAAGCCCGCCACCACGGCGCCCTCGCGTGCCCGGATGGCGAATGAGCCCGTCGCAGACGGATCGATCGCGCTCTCGCTGGTGATGTCGCCGGCACCCCCCAAGTCCTCGGCCAACGCGCGCGCGACGGCGTCGGCAACGGCCTGCTGCAGCGCGGCGGTCTCGATGGCGATCTCGTTGGCACTCCCAGTCATGTCCCCAGTCGTGCTGCCTGTCACGGGTCCCCCACTTGCGGCTTCATCCGCTTGGAAAGCCGTGCGCACAACGCCGCACCCGCGGCATGATCGATCGCTCCGGGCTTCCATTGGATGCCCAGCCCACGGCCGTCAGGCGCCTTGGGGATCACATGGAAGTGCACATGCGGCACCGCCTGGTGGGCGTCGGCACCATTGTTCTGGAGGATGTTGTAGGCGGTGCAACCGAGTTCCTCCACCAATGCCCGCGACACCCTGGCGACCGCGCGGCCCAGCGCCGCCGCCGACTCGTCGCTGAGCTGGTGCAGGAATTCCCTCTCTTCCTTGGGGACGACCAGCACATGCCCGTCGGAGAGTGGCCCGATGTCCAGGAACGCGATGGTGTGCGCGTCCTCGTGGACCAGGTGGCAGGGAATCTCGCGATTGATGATCTTGGTGAAGATCGTGGCCATGGAGGATCTCCTTCGCCGAGGGGGAGCTGCCCGCGCCGACTACGGGAACACGCCGCGGAGTTCGTAGACGCGTCCCAGGTGCTCCATCGCCGCGGCGTAGGCCGCTGTCCGCCAGTCAGTGTCAAAGCGCTCCTTCGCGTTGCGCATGCGCCGCGCGGCCTCCACGACACGCGAACCCACCTCGGCGTCAAACCACTCGCTACTCATGCCGCCGTGGAGCCGGTCGTTGCGCCACTCCAGCCAGGAACCGACGACGCCGCCGGCATTGCCGATGATCGACGGCAGCACGTCGATCGCGCGCTGAACGAGGACTTCATCCCCCTCCGCCGTCCACGGTGCATTGGCAGCCTCAAGGACGATCGGCGCCTTGATGAGCTGCGCGAGTCGCTCGTCGACGGAGCCTTCTGTCGATGCCAGGACGAGGATGTCGCTGTCGAGCGCGAAAAACCCGTTCGAATCCACTTCACGCGCACCGAGAATGCCGTGGACGGAGCCGGTGGCATCGACATGGCGCTCCAGAATCTCTACGGGGATGCCCTCGGCGCACGCCACGCCGCCCCCGCGGTCCAGGACGCCCACGATCTTCACGCCGTGCAGTTCTAGTGCGCGCGCGATCTGCCGGCCCACTCGGCCAAACCCCACGATGCTGACGCGCGTCTTGGAAAGATCGACGCTCAGGTCGCCGCCGAGCTCTTCCAAGAGCCGCACAACGCCAAGTCCAACTGCGGTGGAACGCCCGGGCATGCCACCAATCTCCACGGGCTTGCCTGTCACGATCGGGCGCATCTCCTGGCCCATGCCCGACGGCGACATCTGGATCGCTGTGTCCAGGAACCACGCCAACATCTCTGGCGTCGCACCCTGGTCGGGGCCTGGGATGTCGTGGACAGGACCAAAGTGTCCGCGCGCGGCAACGGCGAAGCGACGCACGACGCGCTGAAGCTCGGCGCGAGAAAGGATGCGCGGGTCGCACACCACACCGCCGAACGCACCGCCAAAAGGAACATGCAAGAGGGCGCACTTGAGCGTGATCAGGAGCGCCAGTCCCTTGGCCACATCCATATCCAGCCGCGGCGAGAATCTCAGGCCGCCCTTGAACGGTCCCATCGAATCGTTGTGCTGCACGCGGATGCCGCGGAAGAGTTCCCAGGTCCCGTCGTCCATGTGCACGGGAAAGTGGACGCTCACTTCGTTGCGCGGCTGCGCCATGATGAGCTGCACGCTCTCGGGCACCTCGGCCAGCGTGGCGGCATCCAGCATGCGGTGGCAGATGCGCGCGTGCACGCCGCCGGATTCGCTGCCGATGCCAGCCAGCTCGGCGGTTCGGGAGGTCGACCGGATGGCCGACTTGGCGTCGACGACTTTCTTCATGGCGTTGCTTCCTTCACGAACGTGACACATCCCCAGTGGCGCGGCAGATGCATGTCGATGGCCCACTGCGGCGTCCAGGTCCAATTGTCCTCGGGCATGCCGGGCACCTTCTCGTACCGACCATCACGCAATTGCAGCAGCCACTCCACGCGCGAGAAGTTGATACGCCAGGTCTGTCCCGGCGTTGGCGCGGCTCCTCCCCGCGTGGTGTCGGTGGAATCCGCGGCGTGGGCCGGCGGTGGGACGAGGCATGCAAACGGGATCGCCCACTCCACGGTCCAACCCGTGTCGCGGTCGGAAGGATCATTCGTGGTACCGCGCACGCCGATGGCGGTCTTGAGTCCGGCGCAATCCCACGAGTGATCCGCCGGACCGCCGAGTCGATACATCCGGTGCAGGTAGAGGTCAAAGATGGTGCCCAGCACATTGACCTCAAGTTCGTAGTACGCCGCGGTGTCGCCATCGGGGTCGATGAAAACCTCAAAATCGTGCTCATGGAACACGATCTGGTCGCGGGTGGTGTAGGTGCCCCAAATGTGCGGCTCTTCCATCTCCGCGGCGATGTACAGGTACTCGTCGTCCCAGAGCATCTTCATCCGAGTCGCGAAGCGCGGGGCGGGCTTTCGAGATCCCTCGATATCGCCAAAGAGATCGCTCCACGGCACCTGCTCCCACGCGCCCTCCACCAGTTCGCCATCAAGCGAAGGCGGCACCGCGGTGTACGCGCAGTTGTATGTCAGCGGACGGTGCAGTTCCCGGCCTGTGGTTGGGTCGTCCGACGGGGCAAGCGAAGGACCAGGCGACGGGCCCACTGCCTGTCGCGTGCACGCGGCGAGGAGTGCGCCGCTTGCACAGGCCAAGGCCAGTCGGTTTGCCACGCGTGGGCTCATCGTCAGGGCTTCCGCTTGGCCTTGGGTGCGGGCTTCTTCGAGGCGGGCTTCTTTGAGGCGGGCTTCTTCGTCGATGCCGCAGCCGCCCGCTTCGCCAGCACCGCCGCCTTGCCGGCCGCGAGGCGGGCCACAGGCAATCGGAATGGCGAGCAGGAGACATAGTGGAGCCCGCACGCCTGGAAGAAGGCGATCGAGGCCGGGTCGCCGCCGTGCTCGCCGCAGACGCCCAGCTTGATGTCGGGGCGGGTGGCGCGGCCGCGCTCGCACGCGATGCGGACCAACTCGCCCACGCCCACCTGGTCGATGGACTCGAACGGGTTCGCCTTGAAGATCCCCTTCTCCAGGTAGGGCGCCGTGAACATGTTGGAGTCGTCGCGGCTGATCCCCAGGCCCGTCTGCGTAAGGTCGTTGGTGCCGAAGGAGAAGAACTCCGCCTCCTTGGCGATCTCATTGGCGGTGAGCGCGCCGCGCGGGACCTCGATCATCGTGCCGAGGAGGTACTTAAATCGAACCCCCTCGCGCTCCATGATGGTCTCCGCCTCGCGTCGCACCAAGGCAATCTGGTCCTTGACTTCGCCGGCAAATCCAGTGAGCGGCACCATGACTTCGGGGGACACGGGCGTCCCGGAGCGCTTGACCGCGGCGGCGGCCTCAAAGATCGCGCGTGCCTGCATGATCGTGATCTCGGGATGCACGATGCCCAGGCGGCAACCTCGGAAGCCCAGCATCGGGTTGGCCTCGTGCAGCGCGTGCACGCGCTCGGCGATGCGATCGGCATGAATGCCCAGCTTGGCAGCCAGGTCAGCCTGCTGCGCCTGGGTGTGGGGCAGGAACTCGTGAAGCGGCGGGTCCAAGAGGCGGATGCAGGCTGGTCGACCCTCCAGCACGCGGAACATCGCCTCGAAGTCGCTTCGCATGAAGACCTGGATCTCCGCGAGCGCCGACGCGCGCGCGGCATCGTCTCCCGCCAGGATCATCGCGCGAACCGCGTCGATGCGGTTGCCCTCAAAGAACATGTGCTCGGTGCGGGTGAGACCGATACCCTCTGCGCCGAACGCGATCGCGTTGCGCGTCTGCTCCGGGCCATCGGCGTTGGTGCGAAGGCCGAGCGTGCGAGCCTTGTCGGCCAGGCCCATCACGAAGGCGTAGTAGCCGTAGACCGCGCTGTCGGCGGGCTTCATCGTGCGCTGGATGAGGACCTGCTTGAGTTCGCTGTCGGCGGTGGGGATGAGTCCCACGATCACCTCACCGGTGGTGCCGTTGATGGAAAGATGATCGCCCTCGCGCACCACTCGACCATTGCAGGTCATCGTGCCGGCGTGGTAATTGATGGACAGTTCACCCGCGCCCGCAACGCACACCTTGCCCATCTGCCTGGCAACAAGTGCCGCGTGGCTGGAGACGCCACCGCGAGCCGTGAGAATGCCCTCCGCAGCGATCATGCCGCGCAGGTCCTCGGGGCTTGTTTCGACGCGGCACAGCACCACGCGACGACCCTTGGCTGCCCACTCCACGGCGCGCGCGGGACTGAAGACCGCCTCGCCACTTGCGGCGCCCGGACCCGCGGCAAGACCCTTGGTGAGCACGCGCCCGTCTCGCTGCGCGGCGGCGTAGGCACCACGCTCAAAGACCGGCTGCAGGAGCTGGTTCATCGCCTCGGGGTCGGAACTGGCCAGCGCGTGGTCGGCGGTCATGAGCCGCTCCTTGACCATGTCATGCGCGATGCGCACATAGGCCAGCGCGGTGCGCTTGCCGTTGCGCGTCTGGAGCATGTAGAGCTTCTTGCGCTCGATGGTGAACTCAAAGTCCTGCACATCGCCGAAGTTCTTCTCCAGCGTCTTGCGCACCTTGAGGAGCTGCTTGTAGGCGCCGCCGATCTTGGGGTCGTGCGCCATCTCGGCGACCGGGAGCGGCGTGCGAACGCCAGCGACCACATCCTCGCCCTGCGCGTTCACCAGATACTCGCCGTAGAGGACATTCTCGCCGGTGGCGGGGTCGCGCGTAAAGGCGACGCCAGTGCCGGAATCATCACCCATGTTGCCAAAGACCATCGACTGCACGTTGACGGCTGTGCCCCACTCAGCGGGGATCCTGTACTTCTGGCGATAGACGATCGCGCGGTCATTCATCCACGAACGGAAGACCGCCGTGATGGACCCCTCCAGTTGCTTGCGAGGGTCCTGCGGGAAGGCGCTGCCAGTGCGCTCCTTGATGAGTGCCTTGAAGCGACCCACCAACTCCTGCAGCGCGCCGGTGTCCAGGTGCGTGTCTTCCTGGACGCCGCGCTCGTGCTTCAGCGCGTCCATGACGGCATCGAACGGCTCGTGCTCGATGTCATGTCGCTTCTGGACACCCATCACGACATCGCCGTACATCTGGACAAAGCGGCGGTAGCAATCCCAGGCAAATCGCGGGTTGCCGGTGGCAGTCACCAGCGCGCCGACCGTCTCATCATTAAGGCCCAGATTAAGGATCGTGTCCATCATGCCCGGCATGGAGTCGCGAGCGCCGGAGCGGACCGACACCAGGAGTGGTGCCTTGCGGTCCCCAAACTTCTTGCCGGTGATCTTCTCCAGTCGCTTGACCGCCGCGTCCAGTTGCGGGGCCAGTTCGCGAGGCATTCGAGAACCCGACGCGTAGTACGCGTTGCAGACATCCGTCGTGATCGTGAAGCCGGGCGGCACCGGCAGGCCGATGGAGGTCATCGCCGCCAGGTTGGCACCCTTGCCTCCGAGCAGCGACTTCATCGAGCCGTCGCCCTCCGTCTCGCCCGGGGCGAAGAAGTAGGTGAGTTGCGCGGTGCGACCCGACGCCTTGCCCGAGGCAGTCGCCCTCGTCGACTTCTGGGCAGATCCCGCCCTCGCGACGGCAACAGGCTTCTTCGACGAGCGCTTCTTGGAGGCGGGCTTCTTGGACGAACGACGGGCGGTCACGGCTGGCATGGGGTTCGATTCGATGGTGCTGCAAGCCCGAATCCGTCCGGGCAGTGAAAGGCTGAGAAGTCTACTCGGATGCGACGATTCCCATCAGATGACCGAAAGCGCACGAGTGACGAGTTGGCGGACTGTCACGACTACGATTGCGCCCTCTTGAACGCGCCCACCGTAGTCATTTCTTCGCATGAATCGGCTCGGCCGAGTGAGTCGCTCGCGTCGCGACCCACCGTAGAACTCCGCGCTACTCCCGCGCAGCTTGTGCAAGCCTGGCCAGTTGATCGAAGGCTCCTGGTGCTTGGCAGCGGCGCGGACGGCGGGAGGTTTGGTCGTTGGTCGATCCTCGCAGAGGTGAGCAATGCCAATGTCGTCTCCGCGTCGGGAGCGAAGGTGCTCGACGCCCTCACTCGGGTCGACCAGGCGTGGCAGCAGCGGCGCGCAACGGCGATGGAACACACCTCGAATCCCGACCTCCCCTTCCATGGCGGATGGATCGGTTTTATCGGGTTCGAGTGCGGCGAGTGGCTTGAACCGGCGGTGACGCGGGGAGCGGCGCACGCGAGTCGCATGCAGTCCCTTGCAAGTGCAAGCGACGCCTCTCCCGCCCTCCCCGACCTCTGGATGGCGCGATGCGATGCAGCCTTGGTGCACGATGCCCAGACTGGTGAGTGGCACGCGGTGGGCGAGCCCACGCAAGCGCGCGAGTTGATGGAGAGAGCGCTGGAGGTCGAGGCCGCGTGTGTCGTCGAATCAACGGGTGGTGCGCAGGCCACGCCATCGGCACACGATGCGTACGACGCACCATCCATCACACTCATGCCGGTGGAGTCCGACGCGCAGTACGAAGCCGATGTACGCCGCGCGATCGAGTATGTGCACGCGGGCGATGTGTTCCAGGTCAATGTCGCACGGCGCTTTGTCGCGCCAGTCCCCGATGACCTCGCCAACTGGCGAGCGATCGGGGCCCGGGCGCTCACGCTCGCGCGATACGGGGCGTATCTGGAGCCAAGTACTGACTGTGCCATCGCCAGCTATTCGCCAGAACTCTTCCTGACCGTTGACGGCACGACGGGTCGCATCGTCACGCGGCCCATCAAGGGGACGAGTGCGGCGGGCTCCGCGGCAATGGAAGCGCCGCCGACATCAGCACCATCGGCCGCGCGTCCCAGCGCACGCGCCGCCTTCGAGTCCAGCGCCAAGGAGCGTGCGGAACTCCACATGATTGTGGACCTCATGCGCAACGACCTCGCGCGTGTGTGCCAGCCGCGCACCGTGCGCGTCACCAATGCGCGAGTGCTTGAAGACCATCCCACCGTGCTGCACGGCGTGGGCGAGGTGGAAGGCACGCTCCGGAGCGACGCCTCACTCCTGGACATCCTCCGCGCGACCTTCCCGCCCGGCAGCGTCACCGGCGCGCCCAAGATCCGAGCGGTGCAAGTCATCCGCGAGCTGGAGCGCTCGCCGCGCGGCCCGTACTGCGGCGCGATCGGCTGCCTCAGCGACTGCGGTTCCATGACCTGGAGTGTGGCGATCAGGACGGCCACCATGACCGGCG
>JAQCEQ010000017.1 GCA_027618565.1 Planctomycetota bacterium
CTGAGTCCACTCGTTGCGCGCGCACGTTGCGCTCCCCGGCTTTGCCGAGAGCGCAATCGCACCGCAACTGACCCCAATCACTCGCGGGCATCGGCACACGCCGGTGCCCGCTTTCTTTTCGCGCGAGCCCGCTTTCTTTTCGCGCGAGCCCGCTTTCTTTATTTTATCCGCATGGCAACAATCAAGGAAACCCCACTCTCCACCGTCAGCGGATGGCTGGTCCTCCCCGTGTGGCTGGCGATGCTCCCAGCGGGTCTCTGGCTCGTGATTTCCGCTGCGATGCACTCCGGGGCGGGGAGTGTTCCCGTCAGCCGCATCGTGCTCGGTGTGGCCTGCTTCCTGCTTTTCTTGTTCCTGCCGATCGGCCTCTTCGTTGTTGCACCCAACGACAGTCGCGCCATCCTCTTCTTTGGCGTCTACAGGGGCACCGTAAAAACCATCGGCTTCCACTACGTGAATCCGTTCAGCACGAAGCGTCGCGTCTCGCTCCGGGTTCGGACCTTTGAGACCGGCTCCTCCAAGTCCGCGGGATATCGCACGAAGGGGTCCCCGATCAAGGTCAACGACTTAGACGGTAGCCCCATCGAGATCGCGGCGGTCGTGGTCTGGAAGGTGACCGACACGGCGCAAGCGTTGTTCACGGTCGACGATTACGAGTCCTTTGTCGAAGTGCAGTCCGAGAGCGCCCTGCGGAATCTGGCCAGTCGTTACCACTACGACTCGCCCGAGGGACAGGGTGTACCCAGCCTCCGCGGCAACACGGACCATATCGGCGAGCAACTCCAAGCCGAGTTGCACCAGCGGTTGGCGGCGGCGGGCGTGGAAGTCCTGGAGGCTCGAATCTCCAGCCTGGCCTACGCGCCAGAAATCGCCGCCGCGATGTTGCGGAGGCAACAGGCGTCCGCCGTGATCGCGGCCCGGCAGAAGATCGTCGAAGGCGCGGTCGGCATGGTGGACATGGCATTGAGGGGCTTGAAGGACCGAGGCGTCGCGGACCTGGATCCCGCGCAGCGCGCCGCGATCATCGGCAACCTGCTGGTGGTGCTCTGCAGCGACCAGAGCGCACAGCCGGTCGTGCAAACGGGGAGCTGAGCATTTCGACCGCACCCGCCGCGTCCGAGGGGAAAATGCTGGAGAGCGACGGCGCCGGGCTTCTTCGGGGGCGACTCGCCCACTCAGCCCACTCAGCCCGGACACTCACACCGACATGCCATCCCAGCGGACAAAGGCCTCCATCGCGGCGTATTCCGCCAGGCCAAGCGCGTCGTACTGACGCGCGGTGTCGCGGTTGCGCTCCTCGGCGCGCTGCCAGAATTCGCGGGCATCGCTGCCGGGGTATGGCGCGCGGTCCTTCTGCGACTGGTGCTTGAAGATCGCGCTGCGCTTGCGTTCCACCTCGCCGGGAGCCAGCGGCACCGCCATGTCGATCTGTTCCACCGGCCACTCCTGCCAGGCGCCGCGGTAGAGGAACAACTCGCAGTCGCTGAACCACGCTTCGGACCGAACCTCCGAGATCGCGCGCTGAATCCCCTCGAGGCAGACGCGGTGCGTGCCGTGCGGGTCGCTGAGGTCGCCGGCGGCGTAGACCTGGTGTGGCTTGAGCCGAAGCAGCAGGTCAGTGACAATTTCCACGTCCCTTTCGGAGATCGGGTTCTTTCGCACCCGACCCGTTTCGTAAAACGGCATGTCAAGGAAGTGGAGCCTGGAGTCGGGGAGCCCGCACGCCAGCGCGGCAGACCGAGCCTCGCCGCGGCGGATGATGCCCTTGAGTCGCTGCACATCGTCGGGATCCACCTCGCCTGGCTTCTTCGCGCGGAGTCGATCCGCCAGCGTGAACTCGAGGCGCTCGGTATCGGCGCCGTCAAAGCCGAATGAGGTGTTGAACTCTGATGCAAAGTCCAGGAATCGAAGCGCATCGTGGTCAAAGACAGCGATGTTGCCGGAGACCTGGTAGGCGACATGTACCTCATGCCCCTGGTCCGCCAGGCGGATGAGCGTGCCGCCCATCGAGATGACGTCGTCGTCGGGGTGCGGGCTAAAGATGACGACGCGCTTGGGAAAGATGCGGTCGCGGGGCCGATCGATGTCGCCGGCCTGCTTGCGGCTGCTGGGCTTGCCGCCGGGCCATCCGGTGACGGTCCGCTGCAGGGCGCGGAAGACGCCAAGGTTGATCTCGTAGGGGGAGCCCGCGCGAGCCACCAGTTCCTGCAAGTGGTTCGAGTTGTAGTCCTCGGCCGTGAGCTTGAGAATGGCCTTGCTGGTCTGGCGCGAAAGCCACACGACCGCGCGTCGGGTCATCGCCTCATCCCAGGCCGTGGAGTCCAGAACCGCTTGCGTCCACGGGCACACCTCACGGCGAAGCGCGCTGGCCGCGGCACGGTCCAGCACCACCATGGCGCCAGGGTGTCCCTGCAGGAAGGTGGCCGGCACATGCGGGTCCGGTTCTTCCTCCACAAATCGCTGGACAATCGGCGACTTCGCCTCACCCATCGCCAGGAGGACGATCCGCCGGCTTTGGAGGATCGTGCCGACGCCCATCGTGATGGCGCGCGCGGGCACGAATTCCTCGCCGAAGAAGTCGCTGGCGGCGTCGCGCCGCGTCAACGCGTCCAGCGTGATGAGCCGCGTGCGGCTCGTCTGACTGGAGCCAGGTTCATTGAAGCCAATGTGGCCGGTGCGGCCGATCCCCAGCAGCTGGAGGTCGATCCCTCCGGCGTCGCGGATGGACTGTTCGTACCGCTCGCACCACGCGGCTACTTCGCCCTGCCCGATCGTGCCTTCGGGGATGTGGACCTGAGCCATGTCGATGTCGACATGATCGAAGAGGTGCTCCCTCATGAACCGAACATAGGACTGGAGCCGCGTGGGCTCCATCGGGAAGTACTCGTCCAGGTTGAAGGTGGTGACATTCGCGAACGACAACCCCTCCTCTCGGTGAAGTCGAACCAACTCCGCATAGACCCCGATCGGAGTCGCCCCGGTCGCCAGCCCAAGCACGCACCGCTTCCCGGCCGCCGCCCGCGCGCGGATGAGCGTGGCGATGTCACGCGCCACGGCCTTGGAAGCATCGTGCGCATGCTGGATGACGCACACGGGAATGCGCTCTCCTTCAAGCATCGACGGCTGGGCGTGTCGTTGTGCGTCTGCGCCGGGCGAGGCCTTCGCGGCGGCCTGCGACGACCGGATGGTCTCGCTCGCGATGATGGATGTCATGGCGCTGGATAGTATGCGCGGCTCCCCCCACACTCCAACGAGGAACCTATGTTCTCAGCCAAGACCCTCCGCGCGGCGCACCGATTCGCCCTTCGCTCCTTTGCTCGCGCCGCTGCAGCCATTGCGCTGGCGGCATCCGCGGCGCTCTGGGGCTGCTCTGGTCTTGAGGAGTCCGCAGGAATTCCCGCGAAGGTCGTGAGCAGTTCCACGGCAGGCGTGATGCGCGTCAGCCTAGAGGGCGCCAACATGGACGCCATGCGACAGTCGGCGGAGATGATCTATTCGCTCGCCAGCAAGTCCAAGTCGCCGCAGACCATCCAGATGGCCGGCATACTGGGGCTCAGCATGGCCAACCTCGACCCCGGTGTCACCCCGGAGCTGGACGCCTATGAGGCGAGCCGGAAGACATTGGCGGAGGCCGGCGTGCGAGAGGTCTATGTCCTGCTCGGCGCTGGTTCGGATTCGACACGTGATTTCCTGCTTCGCGGTGAATCAGGGAAGGCAGAGCAGATGCAGGCCTCGTTCGCGGAGATCGCGGCACAGGTCAATGCCTCGATAGATGGCGGTGCCGAGGTCCGCCTGGCGGCTCCGGGAACGCTCACGGAGATCGCGCGTGGGTGGTACTCGTCGTCGCCGGAAGGGTCTCTCCCCGAGACCGGCGACGCCGCTCGCGCCGCGGAGCTGAACGCGTCGCTGGATGCGCTTGACAATTCCGCGTTTGCCTTTGTTTTCAGCATGCCTGACGACTTCGAGCAGCAGGTGGCGCACATGATGGAAGACCCCCAGGAACTTGGCCCAGCCGCCATGTTTGCCGGGCAGTTTGAAGAGTCCATCACCAACCTTCGCGCCATCGCCGCGAGCGTGCGCTTTGGTGACTCACCGCTCCTTCAGGTGCAGGGCGACTTCGCCGACGAGGCCTCGGCGAGCGACTTCTCCGCGCAATGGAACAGCCTCCTGGTGATAGCCACTGGCATGATGGCCATGGGCGCGCAACCCGACCAAGCGGCACAGATGGCCGCCCAGGCCGAGGCGATGCGGACGGCGCTCTCCATGGATGCCCAGGGCGCGGTCGTGAAGATCGCCATCGACCGAGCCAAGCTGGAAACGCTGCTCAAGTAGCGGAGCGCGGCATCGCCAGTCCGCGCCAGAAGTCGAAGTGCGCGTGGACCTCGTCCATCGTGTCGCCGCCGTGCTTCTCCAGGAAGACGCGCGCGATCTCGAACGCGACCACATTTTCCATGACCACGCTGGCGGCGGCGACGGCGGAGATGTCTGACCGCTCGTAATCGCTTCGCTCGTCCTTGCCCGTCGTGAGATCCACGCTGGGGAGCCCGCGCAGCAGCGTTGAGATGGGCTTCATGCCGCCCTTTACCACCACTGGCATGCCGTTGGTCATGCCGCCCTCGATGCCGCCGGCGTTGTTGGTGGGACGCGTGAAGCCCAGGTGACACTCGTGCGTGCGCGCGCGGTCAAGGTGGATGGGATCGTGCACTTGGCTCCCGAAACGCTCGGTGACGGTTCGACCCATCCCAATCTCCACGCTCTTGAAGGCCTGGATCCCCATGACTGCGCCGGCGATGCGTGCGTCAAGCCTCTCGTCGGAGGCCACACAGGTGCCCAGCCCCGGAGGCACGCCAAACACATGCACTTCGCAAAGGCCTCCCACGGTGTCCTTCTCGACCTTGGCGGCACGGATCCGTTCGATGATCTCGGCGCCGGTGATCGCATCGGGACAGGCGATCTCGCTGGCGTCTCGTGCCGCGCGCAACGACTCCCAGTTCTGGCGCGTGACCTCCACCCTGCTCCACGCGTCAATCGCGCCGCGCACGAAACCAAACGCCTCGATCTCGAATTCCCTCAAGAGGCATCGCGCCAGTGCGCAACCCGCCACGCGAGCAGCCGTCTCGCGGGCGCTGGCTCGTTCTAGGGTGTTGCGGCAATCGTCGGTGAGCCACTTCATGCAGCCAGCCAGATCCGCGTGACCGGGCCGCGGGCGATGGACCGGCGGCGTCTTCTCGGCATCGTCCAGGCGCGAGTCCTTGTTGGGAATGGAGAGCACGATCGGCGCACCGGTCGTGAGCCCTCGACGCACCCCTGCAGTCACTTGCACCCTGTCTGACTCGATCCGCTGCCGGGCGCCGCGACCGTAGCCCTGCTGGCGGCGTGCCAACTCCCCGTTGATGAAATCGATGTCAACGGTAACCCCCGCCGGCATTCCCTCGATGAGCGTGGTGAGGCACGGCCCGTGCGATTCACCGGCGGTCCGCATGCGGAGCGTGCTCATGCGTGGGATCATAAGGACATGGCTGATGCAACCCAACGACCACTCGCCCTCGTGACTGGCGCCAGTTCAGGCATCGGGTGGGCCTTCTCGGAACTCCTCGCGGAGCACGGGCACGACTTGGTGCTTGTCGCTCGGCGCGGTGACCGCCTTCGGCAGCTGGCGGAGAGGCTGGGGAGCGACCACGGCGTCACGGCCCATGTGTGCGAGGCTGACCTCTCGGTGCCCGGCGCGCCCGCAACGGTCCACTCATTCACGCAGGATCGATCCCTTCACGTGGGCGTGCTGGTCAACAACGCAGGGTATGGATTGGGGGGTTCGTTCCTTGAGTCATCATGGGAGACGCATCGCGCATGGATGGAGGTCATGGCCGTGCAGTGGCTGCACCTCTCCCATCTGTACCTGCCCGCGATGCTGGAGCGACGCGCCGGGCGAATCATCAATGTGGCCTCGCTCGCTGCCTTCTGCCCCGAGCCGCCGGGAAGCAACTATCCCGCGGTCAAGGCCTTCATGGTGGGGTCCACGCGAGCACTCTCGCGCGACCTGCGCGGGACCGGCGTCACGGCGACCGCCGTGTGCCCTGGCTTCACCGACAGCGAGTTCCACGACGTCCTTGGAAGCACCGCAACCGTCAGCAAGATCCCGCGCCTCATGTGGATGAGGGCTCGACCCGTGGTGGAACAGGGGTGGCGAGCCGCGCAGCTGGGTCGACCCGTCGTGATCACCGGGTTCAACAACAAGTGCGTCGCGGCGCTGTGTTGGCTGCTCCCGGGCTGGTTACTGGATGCCCTTGCGCCAAAGGCCGTGCTGGAGAGGACGAGAGTCCCGGGGAGAGGTCCGAAAACGACAAGCGCGGTCCCGTGACCGCACTTGCCGCTCCACAACCTGTTCCGTGAATCGCCTTTTAGCGGCCGCGGCTCGCTCCCAGGGAGGCCATGCCCTTCGCAGCGCTGCTGATCCGCTTGGACGACTGCGCCGTCCGCGACGACTTCGCCTTCTGCTCCGCCTCGATGTCAGCCGCGCTGCGGGACGTGCCCGCGCCAGCCTTCGCTGAAGATCCGGCACCCGATCGCGGACCGCCGGCATCGACCCTGGGCGCAATGGCCAGTGTAAATAGCGTTCCGATGATGACCGCCAGAATGAACGGGCGGGCGTGGACACGCGTGAAGTGGGTCGTAGCGGTCGTTGCGATCGGGTGCATGGTTCGTTGTGCCTCTCGTTCCCGCCAGCCCTGTGCTGGGTGTCGGAGGGGCCGACTGGGAACGACACAAGGATCGAATTCCCCCTCGGTGACGCAAGCCCCCACTAGAAAAAACTCTGTCGCCCGGCCCCGCGTGACTTCCCGGCCCCGCCTTGGTCCTGGCGGTGGCTTTGTGCGGCTTTTCTCGCCGATCCCACCGCTCAGAATGGGGTGGTGAAGGGAACCGCCGGCAGGCTCACGCGTGGAGCCAACGCTGAGACTGGAGTCGACCCTGCCGCTCCAGGAGTGCCAGTCCCCCTGTGACCTGAACCCCTGCGGCGAGCGCAAGTTCCATTGCCGGAGTGACTTGTGGCTCATAGACCGTCTCCAGGAGCGCCGCCCCGGAGGGCCAACCTTCCGCGAGCGCACTGGGGAGCCCTCGGGGGTCCGATCCGCCAGTCATTCCCAGGCTCGTGGCCTGGACAACCAGATCGAATGGCTGGGATCGAGCCGGCCAATCCGAGTCCCCCTGTATGAACCGCTCGGCCCCGAGCAATTCGGCCTGTGCCCCTCGACCGGGAGAGCGATTCCAAGCAACGACCCGGGCACCCGCCGCGCCCAGCGCCGCGATCGCGGCCCGGCCCACGCCGCCGCAACCCAGCACCAGGACTCGCTTCCCCGCCAGGTCGCGCCCTATGAGCTCGCGCGCAATCTGGACGATCGCGAGCGCGTCGGTGTTGAGTGCTTCAAGCGTGTGGTCGCCCCGAACCACCAGCGTGTTCGCGGCGTCCATTGATGCTGCGGATGCGTCCACGATTCCCCCTCGTTCGCGCACGAATCGAACCAGATGCTGCTTGTGAGGCATCGTGACGCTGGCGCCGCGGAAGTCCAAGTGGGGGTCGTCAAGGAGCGAACCCACGGTGGCCTTGAAGTGCTCCCACTCTGGCGGGATGGGAAAGCGCGCGTACACAGCATCGACCCCTGCCTCCCTGAACCAGGCGCGGTGCAGTGCCGGGCTCCTGGAGTGCGACACTGGCCAGCCGATGACTCCGTACAACCGAGTTGCCTCGGATTGCTCGCGTAGCCGCCAGTCCTCGATCAACTCCGCCGCGGTGGGCTGGCCGGGCGCCGTTGCCTCTCCGGTTTCCGGACGCGCGTACGTCCAGAGTGAACCGGCCCTCGCAGCCAGACCTCGCGAGAGTTCGCCGGCCTCTCCCATGCACAGCGCCACCATCGGCTTGGGTCGATGCGCAAGGAGCTCAAACGCCTCGAGGTTGTCGCGGACGCTGCGCGCGGTCCAGACCACCTTGATCACGGAGCAACATGGCTCGGAGGCCGCGGCCGACACTCGCCGCGCCAGGTCCGTGGGTCTGCCCACGAAATCATGTGCGCTCAAGATGATTCGCGTGGCCTCCGTGTGGTCTCCGAAAGGTAGCCCTCGAAGTGCGGCACGAAGCCGCGCATCGCGCTCCACCGTCGCCAGCTCCACATCCAGGTACATCGGTGCGGCACGGCGGCAGATGGCCAGGAGCATTTCGCGTCGCTCATCGTCCGAGCCGAAGTAGGCACCCTGCTCTCGCGCGTCGCGCACCGTGACAATCGATGGCATCGGGCTCTCGCGGACCAGCCGCTCCGCCACGTCAACCACTGCGGGGTCATCAGCCATCGGGTCCAGCCGCCACTCCACCATGTCGGCCCCGGCGGTTCGCTCGCGGGCGGCGTCGGCAAGGATGGCATCGACAGCGTCGGGCCCCGTCACTCGCAGCGACACCACGATCCTTGCCATGGGCGCGGAGGTTACGGCTCAAGCCAGACGGCGCGGTGGCACCCCGCTCACCGATACGATGGCACGATGCGCAGGCGTAGCGTCGATCCTGATCCCGTCGTCCAGCCCGACGACATCCCACAGCTGGCCTACCAGTTCATGAGGTCGAACCTCACGGGGCACATTGCTTTCGACGGCGACCGGAGGACGATCAAGGTGACCCCCCTCCCGGACGGGAGGCTGGTGGCGCCTGTGATGGTGGCGATGCTGCGCTCGACGGACGTCGTGATCGAACTCCCGGACGATGGCGACGACAATCTCCAGCTCACGGTGACTCTGGAGCCGCTCGACCCGCACGGCGGAGAAGGCTTTGCCTGCGACCGCTGGCGCATCTATCACGGCGACCCGCCGGATGTCCGCTGGGCGCTGGCCACCATCGATGCTGGCCGGTATCGCGGCTGGTTCATTGACGGACCGACCCTCGCGCGGGAGAATCCGCTTGCCGGCTGCGAGTTAGCGATCTGTCGCGACGCAAACCTGGAGGTGGCCACACTCAAGCGAGCCATCCACAAGGTGATCGGAAGCGATCCCCCCAGCGCTCTCTTGGTGGGCGTGGACCCGTGGGGTTTTGATGTGCGACGCCATGTCGATGTCGTACGGCTGCGCCTCAAGGAAGGCACCATCGTGACGGATGAGCGCTCGGCGATGGCGGCGCTGCAGGACCTGGCGGACTGAGCGGCGCTCACCCATCGCGCCGTCATCACACCGTTTCGCGCTCCCCGGAGCCCCAACCTAGAATCCACGACTGAGGAACAACTCGTGAGCGACATGAAGCCCAAGGGCATGGCCGGCAACTTGAACCATGCAATGATCGACGATGTGCAGGCCAAGGCTGCGCAGGCCGTGGCCGACCACTTTGGCGAGCCCGGCTGCGACGACATCACCAAGGCGTACATCGACCAGCGCTACGAGGGGTACTCCGAGGAAAACCAGGAGACGTGGCGCACGCTCTACGACCGCCAGATGGGCTACCTGGATGAACATGCGAGCGAGACCTACTTGATCGGCGCGCGCGCGATCCGTCTGGTTCGCGAGCACATCCCGTATCTCGACGGCACCAAGTCGATCAATCACTACCTGCAGCAACTGACCGGCTGGCAGAGCAAGGCCGTTCCCGGGTATCTGCCCGCCAAGTCGTTCTTCGCCTGCCTGGCTCGAAGAGAGTTCCCAACGACCGTGGTGATCCGCGCCAAGGAGGACATCGACTACCTCCCCGAGCCCGACATCTTCCACGACATTTTTGGCCATGTGCCGCTCCACGCCGACCCCACCTTTGCCGACTTCCTCCAGACCTATGGCAAGGCCGCGCTCTTGACCGACAACCCGTTCCACACGGAGCGGCTGTCTCGATTGTTCTGGTTCACCGTCGAGTTTGGTCTCATCCGCGAGGGTGGGAGGATCAAGCTCTACGGCTCCGGGCTCATCTCAAGCCCGGGCGAGAGCCGGCACGCGCTGGACAGCCCGGATGTGGACCGGCGACCGTTCGAGATGGAGCGTGTGTGTGACACCGCCTTTGAGATCGACCATTTCCAGCCGATTCTCTATGTGCTGGACTCGTTCGAACAGCTCAAGGACGCGATGAATTCGTACGCGGAGCGACTGCTCAACTCACGAGCAGATACGTGCTCCATGCAACCGGCAGCGCACTGATCGCGACCCCGGCCAGCATCGTGAGCCTAGCCGCAGACCACTGCCGCGCCGCGATCTCCTGCACGACGACGATGTAGAACGTCACGATCGCATACTTGAAGACCGTGAGTCCCGACATGTCCCAGTGCTGGAGGATCAGGTTGGCCACGGGATTGAGTTCCTGCCCACCGCGCGAGATCACTGCTCCGGTGAGCAACACATCGAGCGCCGACACCAAGAGCAGCGCGCCGATGAGCGGCACGAAGTGAAGGTCGCTCGACTCCCGGTGGACGAAGGCGTGGAGCCACGCACCAATGCTGGGTTGGGACGTTGGCCTCCGGATCGCGCTGGAGATGGAGTCCGCCGGCGAACACAATGGCCGTAACTGGTGTGTGGATGCACCCATACCGAGGCCTCCTTTCGTATGCCTCTGCACAAAGGTCGGTTTCGAGACCGGTGCCGGCAAGGCGACAAACGAAAATGGTGTGCACGCCCCGACGTTGGTGAGATTCGACCCCTAAGGGGCCGAATCTCACCAACGTCCTGGGCTTCCCGGTACTAGATCACCGAATCGTGGCTGGGAAGGTTGTGCGCGGGGGCCGTGTTGAGTTGGACCAGGTCGCTGTGGCACGCCGCCTTGGCCGTGAGCCTCTCGGTCCCCTTGCTTGCCAGCCGGTGGATCTCCTCGGGACTGAGGACGCCGCGCTTTGCAAGGATGTCCTGCTGTTCCGTGGTGAGTGCGGCGCTGCGCACGGGCTTGCCGCGCTGGTGCTCGGGCGACTTGCCGCTCTCGAATTCCTGGATCTCCTTGGAGATCCGGACGCTGCACCAGTCGTGGCCGCACATGGCGCAGAAGTCGGTGTCCACGTCCAGATCCTCGTCGTGGTACGCGCGCGCGGTGTCCGGGTCGAACGACAATTCAAAGTGCCGTTCCCAGTTGAGCGCGGCGCGCGCCTTGGTGAGCTGGTCGTCGCGGTCTCGCGCGCCTGGAATCCCCAGCGCCACATCCGCGGCGTGGGCGGCAATCTTGTAGGCGATGCAACCTTGCTTGACATCGTCCCTCTTAGGGAGTCCCAGGTGCTCCTTGGGGGTGACATAGCACAACATGCTGGCGCCGTGGTAGCCCGCGGCGGTGGCCCCGATGCATGAGGTGATGTGGTCGTAGCCGGGGAAGATGTCGGTCACCAATGGGCCCAGCACATAGAAGGGTGCACCGTGGCAGACGCGGCGCTGGAGCTTCATGTTGAACTCGATCTGGTCGAAGGGAACATGTCCCGGGCCCTCGATCATGACCTGCACGCCCTTGCGCCACGCGCGCTCGGTGAGCTCGCCCAGCGTGGAGAGCTCCGCCAGCTGCGCGCGGTCCGTCGCGTCCGCCAGCCCGCCTGGCCGCAGGCCATCGCCGATGGAAAAGGTCACGTCGTGGGCTCGCAGGACATCGCAGATCTGTTCCCACGCGTCGTACATGGGATTCTGCTTGCCGTGGACCAGCATCCACTTGGCCAGGAGCGATCCGCCGCGGCTCACGATTCCAATCAGCCGTTCCTTGATGAGCGGGAGGTGCTCTCGGAGGACGCCGGCGTGGATCGTGAAGTAGTCCACGCCCTGCCGCGCCTGGTGTTCCAGCGATTCCAGGATGACTTCAAGAGAGAGCTCCTCGATCTTCCGTCCGATGATCATGGAGTAGATCGGCACGGTGCCGATGGGCACGCTGGAGTTGCGGATGATCGCGGCGCGGCACCCGTCAAGATCGCCCCCGGTCGAGAGGTCCATCACCGTGTCTGCGCCCCATCGCTCTGCCCACTTGAGTTTCTCCACCTCCTCGTCCGTGCCCGACGACACCGGCGACGCCCCCATGTTGGCGTTGATCTTCGTCTTGGAGGCGCGGCCTATCGCCATCGGGTCCAGTCGGTGCGCCAGGTGATGCACATTCGCGGGGATCACCATGCGCCCCGCGGCGATCTCGTCGCGCACCTGTTCGGGCGTGAGGTGTCCCTCTCGCTCTGCGACGCGGCGCATCTGCTTGGTCACCACGCCAAGCCGAGCGAACTCAAGTTGCGTGACGGGCTCGAACGCAGCGGGTGGGACAGCCCGAATGAAACGGAGTGAACCCGCCGCGCCGATGCATCCGAGTCCTGCGCACGCCCGCGCGTGATCCGCTCCAGCGACAATCGACCATCCTTCCGGCAGGAAGTCCCACGCTGTCTTCTCGCTCGGCGCCGGCATGCCGGGCGTGTCCGGCGAGGCAAACGCCAGCGCACCTCCGACATCCGCGCGCAGGGCGAAGCTCCCTGGCGTCGTCCCCGCCGCGCAGGAAGAGGGGTTGTGCGCCCCATGGAGCGGGAGGGGGATGGCTTGATCCGTTGTTGTCGATGCTGGCATGAAGTCACCTCAGGCGTGAGCGATGTTGTGCCGCTGCTCGTGGAGGCGTCAAAGTGGTCCTGGGAAGGCCAGAAATACCTTTACTCCAAGGCCGCTTTCCTACGCCGGTGCGAACCGGATCAGGTTCCGCAGGTGCTTCTCAGCCCCGGATCGTGCATGATCCGGGGCGCCCTGAGCGACGCCGGAGACTAGCACTGTGCGCCAGCCGAGAGAAACTCTCCCCTCCTTTCTGGAACCGTATGATGTTTCCAGATTGTGGGTCGGTCCCGCTCGGCGAGAGTTTGCCAGGGCGGGGGTTGTGTTTCCCTCGATCGAGTGCGCACCCGCGCATGTCCGGCAAACAACAAGCCCCCTCCCATCCATGATGCAAGCACACTTGGACGAAGCCGACCTCGCCTTGGTGGGCGCCCTGCACGTCTCGGCGCGACGAACAGGACGGGAGTTGGCGAAGGAGACGGGACTCTCAGAGGCCAATGTTTCCAGGCGCCTCAAGCGCCTCACGGACGAACACCTCGTCTTCTTCAAGAGTTATGTGCCGCCCGCGGCATTCGGGAGGATGGTCGAGGCCGCGGTGGTGCTCAATGGACTTAGCGCCAGTGATCTCCTCCGCGCCGGCGAGTGCCTGGCCGGGGTGGATGCCTGCGCGTCCGTGATCGAGGTAGACCATCGATACCTCATCTCCCACGCGCACGCCAACACGCTCATCACCCTGAATGCGGCTCTCGAAGGCGGACTCGATCCGACGATGCCCTATCGCCTCCAGATCTACCCCATGCTGCGCTGCTACATGTTCCCGGGTGCGCGTGATCGATTCGAACAGCATCCGCCAGCCGACCGTGCTGACTTGGATGAGGTCGACCTCCAGATCCTGCGAATCCTGGAGGGCGATGGTCGAGCCACCTTTGCCAGCATTTCCAAGCGTGTCGGCATTTCCCCCACCGCCGTCGCGGAGCGATACCGCAAGTTGGAGGATCGTGGGGTGGTGTACCCGTTCGTGCTGGTGGCCGAAGAAGCCAGCGCGCAGCCCGGGCGGATCCTCCGCGTCGAGATTGCGGGACCGTTGCACACGCCTGCCGTCACGATCGAATCGATCCTCAAGCCCGATTGCGCCGCTCTCATGGGCGGACCGGCGCAGTTCATGGCTTCCATCAACAGCAGAGACACGCGTGACTCGGCCGTGCTCGCCAGCCAGCTGAGCCAGGTGCCGGGTGTCATGAGTGCGACATTCGCACCCATTACCCGTGTGCACAAGCGCAAGGGAGTGATGGAGTCCGACGCCGTCGCCTGCGCCGCTCGCTAGCGCGGGTCGTCCACCCGTCTCCCCACCGCGACTCACCCTCAGCCGGACTGCAGCTGAGACAGTTTCTCCATGCGCGTCCGGTGGATCGCACGGTCGGGTTCCAGGATCGTGAGCGCCTCCAATTGCCGGCGGGCAGCATCCCAGTCCTTTGCCTCGATCGCAGCGGCGGCGGCTTCTTCGCGCAGCGTGGCGTCGAAGGGGCTGATTCGAGTGGCACGAGTCGCCCACCGCAGTGCCGCCGGAGCATCGCCGCGGCGTCGCGCCGTGTGGGAGAGCTCGAGGGCGAACGACGGGTCGTCCTCAGCCGCCGAGTCCAGCGCCTCCAGGTGCGCGGACGCCTTGATGGGATCGCGAAGCATCCAGTGGGCCGCCAGTTTCTTCCGCGGCCACAGGTCGACGGGGCGAAGCGCCGCGTATCGCTCCAGCAGCGGGACGCACTCCACGGTGACTGTCCCGCCAGCGGCAGCAACGGCTCTTCGAGCCACCAACTCCGCAAGATCAGCGTGGTCTGGATGCTGCTGCAGCAGTTTCGCCAGCAACTCGTCGCTCATCGTCAGTGACTCGCCCTCACCCACCAGCTGGTCCAAGGGTGGCTGTGGATCGAAGCCCCACGCGCGAACCTGGGCGCCGGCCCAGACCTGGAACTGCGAAAGAAATTCCTCCGGGGTGACCTCAAGGACCTGCGCCATCGCCTGTGGCTCCGTGGCTCCCTCGGCATACATCGAGAGCATCCTTCCGATCGACGCGTCGCCCCAGGTGGCGCGGATGAACTGGACCATCCAGTGGCCCTGTGCGTAGGCAAGCGCTCGATCGCTGGGCCGCTTCGGGCGGATGAACGCCCACTTGATGTCGTCCAGGTTGAAGATCTCGCCTCTGCGCCACGCCTCGGCGAGCAGCCGGTAGGTGGTGTCCGGCCGAGCGCCCAACTCCATGTCCACCGCAATCGCCTCGGTCATCCAGTGCGGGATGCGGTTGGAGGTCTGGTCCAGCGTGACGGTGTGCGTGTACTCGTGACGCAGCACCTCCAGCCAGTCGAAGAGCCCCAGGAACTTCTTCGCCGGTCCCTCGCGCGGCGGCTCCATCGCGATCACCGGCCCAGTGCTGGCGGCAATCGTGTGGATGAACGGCGTGCCGGTGAGCCGCACGCCGAAGTACTCGTGGTCCGGCATCAGCTCGATCGTGGTCTTGGTCCGAGGCTCGTGGCCCAGGCGGGCGCATACCTCGCGGTGCATCTGCTCAAGTGGGGCCAGCATCTCGGCAGCGAGCAGTTCGTCCTGGCCGGGCCGGCATCGAATCCGGAAGTGCTCGCCTTCCACTACGGGCCATGACGAGATCTCTTCGAGGAGCGACAGGCTCAGGCGAGCCCGCGTGTCGAACGGATCCGATTCCAGCCCCGACCGCAGTGCCTCAAGAGCGCGTTCGTCTTCGCCCGACTGCATGAACAGCGCACCCATCTCCAAGCGAGGAGCGGTCCAGTTGGGTTCCATGGCCGATGCGTTCGCCAGCACCTCGGCCGCGCGCGCGTACTGGCGCTGCAGCGAGAGGAATCGCCCCGCGTCGAACAGCGCTCCTGCGTTCCCGGGGGCAACCACGGCGTAGTCCGCCAGCGCCTGCTGCATGGCGTCGTCGCCAAGTCGCAGGGACTGGGCCGCAGCGAGGAGTGCCATCGCCTCGCGGTGCGTGGCCGCGCCCGGCATCGCGAGGACCTCGCGCGAGGCCTCGGCGGCGCCGTCGGCATCGCCTCGAACCAGCGCCACATGCGCACGAAGGAGCGACCCCAGCGGGCTGGCAGGGGACACCGATTCCACCTGCTCGATCGCGCGCTGGGCGCTGTCAAAATCAAACTGCCGCGCCGCGGCGCGACCAAGCAGGTACCACGCCTCAGCCAGCCGCGGGTTCAGTGCAAGCGCCGACTGCAGGGCCTTCGCGCCGTCCCCGGTCGCGTGGTGCGAGAGGAGGAGTCGACCCTCCGCCAGTGGGCCGTGCCAGTCCAGGGGGTTGGCGGCGGCGGCGGCACCAAGTCGATCCAGCGTCTCCTGGAGCGCGCTCGCGTCGATGGGCGTCGTGCGTGCCAGCACCGCCATCGCCTCCGCGGCCGCGGCTTCGACCTGGCCAGACCGGTCTCGGGCGGAAACTTCCTCCAACGCCGTGAGCGCGGCGCGCGCGCTGGTCGATGCGTCCTCCACGCGACCCGCATCGAGCTGCATGAGCGCACGGAGTGATTGGATGCGCAGGCGCATCGCTGCCTGTGCCGCACCACCTGCGTCCGCCACCTCCCCCGCGTCCAGCGCCGCGAACGCAGCCGTCGTGTCGCCTCGCTGCCAGAGCGCGCGGGCCCGCAGCAACGCGGATGCCGTGGCATCGATCTGGAACGCAAAGTCCCAGGTCTCGATCGCCGCTTCAAGCCGCTCGTCCGGCGACTGCAAGTCACCATCCGCCCAGCGACCGTGGCGAATGCGGAGTTGCCGACGCTCCTCATCGTCAAGGAACGCGGCGCGCTCGGCACGATCAATGCTGGGAGCTGGCTCGATCGACTTGGGAACCAGTTGCGCGGAGGCGCTTGAAGCGCACGAGAGCACCATCCCCGCGACTGCGGCACGCGCGGCGAGCATGGAAGTCCACATTCAGCCCGGCTCCTTCGGGCGGCGGTCGATGGACCACTCGCCTTCGGGGAGCGTGGGTGCACTGAGCAGCGCACGCGCAGCCTCCGGCACCGCTTCATTCACGACGAGGGCCTTGAGGACGACGACCGTCCGCGAACCATCGGGTGCGTCCGCGCAGATGGCGGACGGCTGCCACGTCACTGGGTCCCACGCAACCAGCACTCGCGTGAGTTCTCTCGCGGCGCGCGTGCCTGCCCGGGGAGCCAGTGCCGCGACGACAAGGCCATCGGGCTTGAACGATCCCGCCACGGCGGTGTCCGGCCACGCGGACAACTCGCATGAAAAACCCTTCTCGAGGTCGGCGCGGCGCTGCCCGACAGGAAGCGGGATCGGACCCTCACCGGCGCGCAGTGGGTCGTAGTCCTCATCGGGAAGCGCCAGCTGCCGGGCCGTCGCCCGACGCTCCACCGGCACGAACTCCGTGAGCCAACCCTCTGCGTAGACGAAGTGCCGATTCTCGTGCTCCAGCCGGCCCGTGCCATCGATGAAGTCCCGGACCAGGATGGCAACTCGGCGCTGCGGGCCCTGACCCTCCACGACGAACGTGCCCGTCCGGCGCTCGGACTCTTCAGTGAGGGCGTCGGTCCGTGTGGCCACAAAGTGTGCCGACACCAGCGTGATCTTGGCCGCCGCCGCGTCGACACAGGCGAGCACCGAGTCAATGTCGGAATCCACGGGAACGGCCGGCGGCTGCGCGGGGGTGGCCTGAGCCTGAACTTGGGCCCGTGCCTCCGGGACCGCGGGGGTCGAACCACATCCGCCCTGCGGCGCCATCGCCAGTGCGAAGAACAGTGCCACGGGAAGCGACGCCATGATCGATGGGATCGTACGCAGGCACGGCCTGGTTGGATCGCTGCTGCCACCCACAATCGCCGCGGCTTAGAATCGAACCATGCCAGCGCCCCTTCGATGCCGACTCCTCGCGGTGCTTCCCATCACACTCGTTGCGACGATGTCGCTCCTCGTGGGCATCACCGCGCTTCGCGCGCCTGCGGCCGGCGTCACTCCCGCGACCCCGGTCACCCCCGCCGAGGCGGTGTGGAAGCTGGACCCCATCCACTCGATCGCCCTGTTCCGAATTCAGCATCTGAAGAGTGGCATGTTTTGGGGACGAGTCAATGGACTGGAGGGAACCGTCACCTACGACCAAGGTGGCTCGACGGCGCCGGTCCTCGACGTGACCGCGTCGCTTGACCACATGGACACGGGGTCGGAGAGGTTGGATGGAAACCTCAAGGGACCAAACTTCTTCAATGCGGCGGAGTTCCCGACGCTCTCCTTCAAGAGCACCGGCGGCGAGAGGGTCTCTGAAAGCCAATGGCGCGTGACGGGTGACCTGACGATTCGCGGGAAGACGCAGCCGGTCGCGGTTTCCTTGGATGTCACAGGATTTGGCGGGATAGCCCTCGAGTCGCGCGCCGGATTCGAGGCCACGCTCACCATCAAGCGATCCGACTTCGGGATGCCGTGGGGAATCGAGAAACCCACCGCCGTCCTCTCCGATGATGTAAGGCTCATCGTGAGCCTCGAAGGAATCCAGCAGAGTGGCGGATGACACCGGCGCAATCGTGTCGTATGTTGGGCTCGGACTGTTCCTGCCGGCCCTGGTCGCGTTTGGCCTGGTGCTGGCCGTGCGGCGCTCTCCAAGTGGGCTGACGGGGACGGCGATTGCGCTGGCGTTCCTGCTCTCGTGGATCGCCGAGCGTGGGACGCTGGAAGTCCCTGGGAGCGAGCGGTGGCACCTGATCGCTGTCGCCGTGCTCGCGCTGGGCGCGTTCACGCCGTGGCTCAGTGTCCTTGAGGATCGCGTGCCCGACGTGCTGGCTGGAGCCGTCGCGGCGTCGATCGTGGGCGTCGCGCTGGGCAAGTGGGTCTCGTTTCCAGGTTGGACTCCGTACCACGCTTGGGCGATGGGCTGTGCCGCCGGCGTGGTAGGCCTCTCGACGGAATGGTGCGCCCTGCGTCGGCCCGGCGCGGCGATCCCCTTTTCGCTGGCGGCATGCATCGGCACCGAGTCGGTCTTGCTGGCGATGAGCGGGTTCCTCTCGCTCGCGGTCCCGGCGGGTGCCATGGCTCTGGCGCTGGGAGCCGCGAGCCTGGTGCTGGGACGGCCGCTGCATGCGCGCGATCAACGCGTCACAGCGGACAGCCCCGTGCGCACGCTTGCCGGCGGCGGTGCGCTCACGGCGGTTGCGACACTCACGCTCCTTGGCTTTGCGGGTTGGAGCTACAACTTCTCGGCCATCCAGCCGTGGATGTGGCTGCTGCCGATCGCGGCGCCCGCGGTCCTCCTGCTCACCGAGGTCCCTGGGCTAGCGGCGCTGAGCACTCGCTCCCCCACCGCCCGATTCGCCATCTGCATGGTCCCGATGACCGCGATCTGCGTTGTGGTGCTGTATCTCGCCTGGCGCGCGATGAACGACGGCGGCGGCAGCGGGGCTTGATCGACAGCCACTCCACGATTCTCAGATCGCCACCCACTCCACGATTTCCAGCCCAAACGCGTGGAGGCCGGGCATCGTTGCGGCGGTGGTTGACGGCGTGGTCGGAGCCGCGGGAGGCGTGTGCGTGAGCACGCGCAGTCGGTGCAGCCCGAGGTCGCGAAGCACTTGCCCGCCGATGCCAAAAACGCGCTGGTCCATGGGCTGCGCCCGACCCCCGATGCCGCCGGGAGCAGTGAGATCCGGAGCATTGACATCGTCCCGAACAGGGCGCTGCACCTGATGCAGCCGCCGCTCCAGCCCGTTGCCGGTGTCTTCGGTGCGCAAGTACACCAGCGCGCCCCTGCCTGCGTCGCGGATCGCGCGGAGGCTGGCGCGGATCGAGTCCTGCCCGGAACTTCCCGGCGCCGCCGCGTCGCGCTTCACGCCGAAGATGTCGCCCAGCACGTCACGCCGATGCATGCGCACCAAGACCGGGTCCGGCTGGTCGGGCACGCGGTCGTTCGCGTCGGGGATCCCGATGCCTCCGTGTGTCAGGGCCAAGTGTGGCTGCGGATCGATCGTGCTCTGCCAAGCGAGCAGCGTGAACGGCCCTTCCGGAGTGACCACGATCGAGCCTGACCGTGGCTCCAGCCGCGTGAGCAGGCTCTCGCTCTGGAGCCGGTGCTCGATGATCTGCTCGACGCTGCACATCTTGATGCCGTGCTGCGAACAGAGCTTCTCCAGGTCTGGCATCCGCGCCATCTCGCCGTCGTCGCGGACGACTTCGATGATGCACGCGGCGGGGCGCAGTCCGGCGAGCCGGCAGAGATCGACCCCGCCCTCGGTCTGCCCGGTGCGAACCAGCACGCCGCCCTCTCGCGCGCGGAGCGGATTGATGTGGCCGGGGCGGACGAAGTCGTCGACGCGGGAGTGTGCCTGCGCCAGGAGTCGAATCGTGGTCGCGCGGTCTCGGGCGCTGATGCCCGTGCCCACGCCGTGGCGGGGATGCCCGTCGACGCTCACCGTGAATGGCGTGCCGCGAAGGCTGGTGTTGAGGCCCGATTGGGGAACGAGGCTGAGCCGTTCGCAGGTCTCGGCGTCCAGGGTCACGCAAAGGTAGCCCGCAGCGACTCGAGTCAGGAAGGTGACCAGCTCCGGGGTGATGAACTCCGCCGCGCAGACGAAGTCGCCCTCGTTCTCGCGGCGCTCGTCATCGACCAGCACGATGACCCTCCCCTGTCGGAGGTCATCAAGGATGGCTGAAATCGGCGAGAGCGGCATGTCGAGCCGCGCAGTATCCCACGAAGCGGTGCTCGCGTAGGAACCCCCCGGGAGTTGGTGAGAAAGAGCTCCTGAGGGGCTCTTTCTCACCAACTTCCTGGTTGGAAGACCCGCCGCCTTACGATCCCGCACCATGCCACGCAGGCCCACGTCGCCCATTCCCCCCGTATCGCCGAGCCATCGCCGCGAGTGGGAACTCTGGCTCCTGCAGGTGACCAGCATCCCCACCGCCTCGGGACGGGAGCATCTGGTGCAGGCATGGATCGATGGCTGGCTGGAGTCGCGGCTGGACCGCGTTCGTGTGCATCGCGACGCCGCCGGCAATGTTCTCATCACCAGGCGCGATGCGCCGAAGGGGCGATCCACCCGGCCAGTCCTGGTCACGGCGCACCTGGATCATCCGGCGTTCGTCGTCACGAAGCGTGGCGCGAGCGGCAAAGCGCTCCGCGGAACAAGTGCGCGCAGCGGCGCGAGCACCATCGAACTGGAGTTCCGCGGTGGCGTCCTTGACCCGTACTTTCACCGTGCCCGAATCGAGATCATCGACCGCGAGGGCATCGCCCACGCCGCGCGAATCACGGCGCTGGATCCCAAGGCGAAGCCATTCAAGCGCGTGACGGCGTCGCTCATGGCGCGCGGCACGGCCGCCCGGTGCGCCGCGGCATCGGCCATCGCCAAGGGCGACATCGGTCGATGGGCGCTTCCCGCACCTCGCATCGGGGAGATCGACCTCGAGCCGCTTCCCGGTCCCGCTGGCGGGCCGGCTCACGCCTCTGCTTCGCGTTCTGCTTCCGCCCCCCGCCCCCGCCGCGCGCGATGCCTCCAGACGCACGCGTGCGACGACCTGGCCGCCGTCGTCGCCGCGCTCGCGGCCTTTGACCTGACGCTTCGCTCCAGGGCATTCGCACACCTGGGGCTCCTCCTCACGACAGCGGAGGAAGTTGGCTTCATTGGCGCGATCCATGCCGCGCGAACACGATTCGTCCCGCCCAACTCCCTCTTGGTCAACCTGGAGAACTCGCGCAGCTTCCCGCACGATTCGCCGATGGGCGCGGGACCGATCCTGCGCGTGGGCGACCGCATGAGCGTGTTTACGCCATCGCTCACCAATACCATCGGCGATGCCCTCGCCGCGCATGCCGCCGCGCGTCCCGCGTTCCAGTGGCAACGCAAGCTCATGCCCGGGGGCGCGTGCGAGAGCACCGCGTTCGCCGCGTATGGAATCGACAGCACCTGCCTGTGCCTTCCGCTGGGCAACTACCACAACATGGGCCGATTGGGCGAGGTGCAGGCGGCGCTGGCCCGGGGAGCTCGACCGCGTGCGCAGGTTGCTCCGGAGACCATCGCCATCGATGATTTCCATGGGCTGGTGGAGATGATCGCCGTCGCGGCGCTAGCCCTTGCGCCTCGCGCTGGAGCGCGCACTGCTCCCAGCGCGCACCGATCCCTCATGGAGAAGCTCTACGCGGAGAAGTCGGTGGTCCTTCGCTCGTAGACTGCCCCCCCTTGGCTTCCACGGACCCAGTCGAACCCATCTCGCAGGCGCTGCGCTGGGCGATTGCGCGGGCGATCGGCTGTGATGTGTCCGACCCCCGCACCGATCCGGTCATCCGCGCCAGTGCCAGCGCACAATTCGGAGACTTCCAGGCCAATTTCGCGATGGCGCTGGCCAAGTCCACGGGCAGCAAGCCGCGCGACCTGGCCACCACCGTCGCCGCCGCTGCTGCTGCCGCGTGCGAACCCTTCGCCGAGCCGCTCGAAGTGGCCGGCCCCGGCTTCATCAACATTCGATTGAAGTCGGCCGCGCTCGCGTCCGCCCTCGGCGCGATGGACTCCCCCGCGCTGGGTGTCGCGACCACCGGCACCGGCCACACCGTGGCGGTCGACCTCTGCGGCGTCAATGTCGCCAAGCAGATGCATGTCGGCCACCTTCGCGCGACCATCATCGGCGACACGATCGCACGCATCCACGAACGACTCGGCTGGGCCACGTTCCGGCAGAATCACTTGGGCGACTGGGGCCTGCCGATCGCCATGGTGCTGGATCGAGTCCGCAGTCAAGGCACCAACCTGGAGGCGCTCACGCTGGACGACCTCAATAGTGCCTACCGCGCCGCGCAATCGGCCGGCCGCGGGGACGATGCCGGCCTGACTGCCGCGCGCGCGGCGCAGAGCGGCCCGCACCGGCTGGCCGAGCTGGAGCTGCAGTGTGCCGACGCCAACGCCGCGCTTGAATCCGCCAAGCGCACATTGGTCGCCCTGCAGTCGGGCAACGCCGACCTCGTCCGCGACTGGAGGAAGCTCATCGATGTCACGATGCGTGAGGTCTACGAAACCGCCAAGACGCTGGGCGTGCACCTCCCTCCCGAGAGCGAGCGCGGCGAGAGCTTCTTCCGCGACAAGCTCCAGCCCGCGATTCAGGCCTTCGTGGATGCCAAGCTCGCGCAGCGCGACCAAGGCGCACTGGTGGTTCGATTTCCCGACCGCGAACGCCCGCTGCTCATCCAGAAGTCGGACGGCGCGGCGCTGTACGCGACCACGGACCTCGCGGCGATCCGATACCGCATCCAGGACCTTGGGGCCGAGCGAGTCATCTACTGCGTCGATGCCCGGCAGCGCGATCACTTCCGCGACGCCTTCGATGCGGTGCGGATGATCGGGTGGACGCGCCTCGCGAAACCCGACGGCTCCATCGTCGATGTGGAACTCGTCCATGTTCCATTCGGCAGCGTCCTTGGCGCGGACCGCAAGCCACTCAAGACCCGCAGCGGCGAAAACTTCACGCTCAAGGCGCTGCTCGATGAAGCCTGCGCGCGCGGTCGGCGCGAAGTCCACGCCCGCGCCGCCGAGGCCACCTCCCCTACGCACGGCTGGCCGACCGCCGAACTGGATGCGACGGGCGACGCCGTCGGGATCGCTGCGATCAAGTACGCCGACCTCTCCGCCGATGTCACGCGCGACTACATCTTTGACCTGGACCGCATGGTCGCCTTCGACGGCGACACCGGCCCCTACCTGCAGTACGCCGCAGCTCGCATCGGCAGCATCATCCAGCGGAGCGGCCTCGACGCCGCTGCCTACGCCCACGCGCCGTTTCCCGCACAATGCCCCGAGGAGCGCACGCTCGCCCTCGCGCTCCTGCGGCATGGCTCGGCGATCGAGCAAGCCGCATCCGAAGCCGCTCCCTCGCGCCTCTGCCAGCACTTGTACGCACTTGCGGTCGCCTTCAACGGCTTCTATCAGGCGTGCCCCGTGCTCAAGGCAGAACCCGAGTCATTGCGCCTGGGCCGTCTGCGCCTGTGCGACCTCACGCGGCGAACGCTCGCTGACGGACTTGGCCTCCTGGGCATCACGATTCCCGCACGCATGTAGCCTCCGGCCGTGAGCCGCGAGTACCTGCATGTCTCTTCGCACGCACTCGTGGCCGAGGCTGTGGCGCGGCTGCGCGACCAGTCCACGCCGCCGGGTGAGTTCCGGCGACTGGTGCGCCTCGTCGGTTCCATCCTCGCCGTCGAGGCACTGCGCGAACTTCCGCAGCGGCAGGCCACGGTGCGCACGCCGCTTGAGGAGGCGCCCACGCTTCGCCTTGTGTCTCCTCCGGTCCTGGTGCCGATCCTCCGCGCGGGTCTCCCGATGTGCGATGGCGCGCTCGATGTCGTCCCCGAGGCAATGGTTGGACACCTTGGGATTCGACGCGATGAATCCACCGCGCGCCCTGTCGGCTACTACATGCGACTGCCGCCCATCACGCCGCAGACGGTCGCCCTCATCGTGGATCCCATGCTGGCCACCGGTGGCAGCGCCGCCAGTGCCGCCACGCAGCTGCGCGACGCGGGATGCCAGCATGTGCGCATGATGTGCCTGGTCGCCGCTCCCGAGGGTGTGGATCGATTGCACCGCTCACACCCGGAGATCACCATCTGGGCTGGCGCCCTGGACCGCGAACTTGACGAGCGCCACTACATCCGGCCCGGGCTGGGTGACGCCGGCGACCGCGCGTACGGCACGATGGGCTAGCGCCCCGTCGCCTGTATCCACGGCACATCCCCAACGCCGGCTTCTCGATTGGCCGCGCGAGCCATCGCAAACAGCAGGTCACTGAGCCGATTGAGCAGCGGGACGGCGTGCTCGCTGACGGTTTCCGTCGCCGACAACGCCAGGACCGCGCGCTCGGCACGCCTGGCCACCGTCCGTGCACAGTGGAGCCGCGCCGCCAGTTCGCACCCGCCGGGAAGCACGAAAGTCTTCAGGGGCGCATTGGCATCATCGAACTGATCGATCCACCGCTCCATCTCCGTGACCCACTCCGCGGCGACTCGCGCCACCTTGCCCTCATGCGCGCTCCCCGATGGTGTGGCCAGGTCGGCGCCCAGATCAAAGAGCCGGCTCTGGATCGATTGCAGCACGCCAAGGATCGCGGGACTCCCTGCGGCCGTTCCCGTGCTTGCTCCCACCCCCGCGGCCGCGGCCGCGAGCCCGATCATCGCATTGGTTTCGTCCACCGTCCCGTAGGCCTCCAGCCGTGGATGGTCCTTGCGCACGCGCGCACCGCCAAAGAGCCCCGTCGTGCCGTCGTCGCCTGTCTTGGTGTAGAGCTTCATCGGCGTGCGTGCTGGCCGTGGTTGATGGCCTCGACCCACCGGCGATCGGCCGGCGGATCAGTCCGCCCGGTGAACATACTCGGGCTCCACCGTCCGGCAGCCCGCTTCGTCGTGAATCACCGCCAGGAAGCCCTTTCGAAGCGCGGCGGACCCCCATCGACCGTCGGCGTGGATCGCGATCATCGCCACCTGATGATGCGGCAGGATCGAGTAGGAACGATCGACGCGCCTGAGCACCTCGATGATGGCCTCGGTCGGACCGGCACCGCGGCGCATCTCCTCCACCGCCAAGTGCGCGCCGCAGACGCCCATGATGAGTTCTCCCGTTCCCGTCCCCGTCGCGGCTCCCGCTCCGGGATCCACGAACAACCCGCTTCCGATGATCGGCGAGTCCCCCACTCGCCCCGGCACCTTGAACGGCGTCCCCGAGGTGCTGCACGCACCCGCTAGGCGCCCTCCCGAGTCCCGCGTCAGGACACCAACCGTGTCATGCTCGCGCCAGCGCAGTTCTCCCGTGGTGACCACTTCCGCCAAGAGGTCTGACATGCCGCTCGCGCCAAAGATGGCCCCATTCCCTCCGTCTGTGGGTCGACCCGCGGCAGCAGCCTGGTCGCGCGACTGGTCCACGGCGTGTGGATCCGACCTCCACGCCTCCCACTTTGCTCGAGCTTCCGGCGAGAGCAGTTCCGCTTCCAGATGCCCATGCTGCGACGCAAATCGATCCGCATCATCGCCAGCCAGCATGACATGGCGCGTGGAACGCATGACGCTGGCGGCCACGCGCACCGGGTGGAGGTGCCTCCGGAGCCCACAGACACTCCCGCACCTGGACGGCGATTCCATCACGGCTCCGTCCAGGCTGACTCGCCCACTGGCGTCGGGAAGACCGCCGTAGCCGACAGAATCCACACGCGGATCCCGCTCGGCCTCGCCGCAGACCTGGAGGCAGGCCTCGAGCGCGCAATCTCGCTCCCCTCCCGCCCCGGCTCCCACCGCCGCAAGCGTCGGCCACGCCAACTTGGCTCCGGCCACCGAGAATGACCATGTGGAGAGCAGGATCGGCGGGGAACAACTGGGACTCACGAGCTCGGCAGCCATTTCGGCTGGCAGTTTATCGGACATGGGTCGTGGGCCAAGTCACTCCGCCGGAATCCCCCTCATTTCTGTCCCGAGTTCCTGATCGTTCGGATCCGATCCCGACCACCTCCCGTATGATTCTGTTGCGGCATGGTCGAGTTTCGGCTCGGCTTGGGCACGCGCAGGAGCCGTCATCTCGCCCGCCTGCGTCGTCGATCCTGCGGAGCAATCCGCAACCTCTGCTGGCTTCAACTTGGGCCAGTCCGTTCCCCACGGCTCCCCTTTGGGAGCGCGGTCACCCGACCGCAGAAAGGACCTCGAATGAGGACCAAGCGTTCAGGATTCACCATCGTCGAGTTGCTCGTCGTGGTGGCCATCATCGCGTTGCTCATCGCCATCCTTCTCCCGGCCATTCAGAAGGCTCGCGAGACCGCTCTGCTCACGCAGAGCATCGCCAACCTCAAGAACCTCGGTACGGCCAACGCGTCGTACGCCGCGGACTACAACGATCGCCAGTACACGATGTGCGGTGACGAGTGGGGTCTTTACGGCGGCAACTGCCAAGCAATCCTCGCCATTTCCTGCCCGCCCAACGCCATCGTCGGCTGGGACGCCGGCGGCGGCCTCTGGGGCTACTGGCTCGGTGGCGGCACCTGCACCGGCCCGGGCACCTGCGCTTCTAACTGGTGCGTCAGCTGGCCCAATGGTGGCATGATGGGCGGCTGCGGCTGGGGCTTCGGCTCATTCCGCATGCCCAACCTGAAGGCCTTCAACGACTACATCAACGGCCGCTTCTACGACAAGGTGTACTACGCCCCGAAGGACGTGTACTCGCTCGAGAAGGTCTCGTACGCCCTGCAGTACCCCGGCGAGTTCTGCCCGCCAAGCCTCATGAACAACGAGGTGGTCTTCTCCACCTATGTGTGGAGCCCCGCCGCCATGTGGAACCCCGAGGTCTTCTCCTCCGACTCGACCGACGCCTCCGGCGCCTCGATCCCACACAACCCCGCGATGCTGGCCGCAGGGTTCAAGAGCCCCGGCGTCTCGCAGTGCCGGTTCCCCGACCAGAAGACCTGGATGATCGAGTGGTACTGGCTCCAGAACCGTGAAGGTGGCGAGTTCGCCCCCTGCTACACGCCCGCGCAGCCCTACCTCTACAAGCACGGCTACAACTCCGCGCCGGGCACCCTGTGGTTCGACAACCATGTTGCCACCTTCGGCATGGGCACCGCGATGGAGAGCAACCAGCGCGTCAAGGCGCAGCAGGCCTCCGGAGGTCCCGCCTACAAGGGCCTGTGGTTCGGCGTCCCCAACACCTCCGCCCCCACGGGCGGCTTCATCACCGCCGCTTGGGGTGACAATGACTGCGGCTACGACATGTTGATCGACACGAACTGCCATGTGGCCACGATCGACGGCATTCAGGGCCGCGATACGGTGATCACGCAGTAAGGCTGCTTGGCTTCGCCCACGTGGCGAGCCTGAACGCGGGACCGCAGAGGTCCCGGATTGACGAAAAGAGGGGCGGTCTCCCGAAGATCGCCCCTTTTAAATTGAGGCGGCATAGGGTCGATAGAGATTCGGGCGTATGTTGGATACACATGAAGCATGGCCCCTCCCAGCGTGCCTTCACAATCGTTGAGTTGTTGGTGGTGGTGGCGATCATCTCGTTGCTCATCGCGATCCTGCTCCCCGCGATTCAGAAGGCGCGGGAGACAGCGCTGGTCACGCAGAGCCTGGCCAACCTCAAGAACCTTGGGACCGCCAATCATGCGTACGCGACGGACTACAAGGACCGACAGTTCAGCGCGTGCGGCGATGACTGGGGCCTGTACGGCGGCAACTGCAATGCGATCCAGGCGGCGTATTGCCCGCCGCAGCAGATCGCCGGATGGGATGCGGGTGGCGGACTCTGGGGGTACTGGATGGATGGTCCTCTGTGCCCCGCGGGGATTCCCGGCAATTGCGGGCTGTTTGGGATCTACGTTCCGAATGGACTGGTTGGGTGCGTGGACACTGGCTTCGGGTATGCGTTCGGCTCGTTCCGACTCTGCAACTACAAGGCGTTCAACGACTACATCAACGGGCGCTACTACGACAAGGTCTTCTGGGCCCCCAAGGATGTGTGGAATCTTGACCGGGCGTCCTTCGCGCTCACCTACCCGGGGGAGTTCTGCCCGCCATCTCTGATCCCTGGCGGGGCTTCCGTCCGCTCCACCTATGTGTGGAGCCCCTCCGCCATGTGGAACCCGGAGGTGCACGCCAACAGCGGGGCACGCTGCCCAAATACGCTCGCCGCCGGCTACAAGAGTCCGTCGCTCTCTCAGGCCAAGTTTACGGACCAGAAGACCTGGATGCTGGAACTCTGGTGGCTACAAAATCGGGAGGGTGGCGAGTTTGCCACGTGCTTCTCCCCGGCTCAGCCCTACTACTTCAATGGGGGCTACAACTCCGCTCCAGCCACCCTTTGGTTCGATGGCCACTGCAGCCTCATCGGCGTGGGCTCGGTGATGGAGAGCAACCAGCGGATCAAGGCGCAGCAGCAGAGCGATGGCACGGTCCTCAACAAGGGCCTCTGGTGGGGGTATCCAAACCCCTTGGCCCCGTGGGCCCCAAACGGATTTTTCCAGGACTGCGGGTACGACATGTTGGCGGACACCAGTTTCCACATCGCTACTGTGGAAGGCATCCAAGGTCGAGACACGGTCATCACGCAATAATGAATGTCCCGCGGTCCGGCTTTCAAACTTTCCTTCCCTTCCCTTGCTTCTCGCGCCATGAGTGGTAGCCTCACTTTGGCAGAGAGAAGCACCGGTCGCTTTCCAGCCGGTCCTGGAACCCCCCACGATGGCCACACAAAAGAGCCGAGCTTTCACGATCGTTGAACTCTTGGTCGTGGTTGCCATCATTGCGTTGCTTTTGGGGATCCTGCTGCCGGCCATCCAGAAGGCTCGCGAGACCAGCCTGATCACCCAAAGTGCCGCCAACCTGAAGAACTTGGGCACCGCCAACATGGCGTATGCCGCCGACTACAGCGATCGGCAGTTCACGAGCACCCCCGAGGATGTAGGGCTCTACGGCGGTTGCCAGCAGTACCTGACGCAAAACTGCCTTCCCCCGCTCTTGGTGGGCCGCGACGAACTGCTCTACTGGGGACTCTGGTTCGGTCCCGCGCCCACCGGATGCACCCCCCCCACCGTCACCTGCGACTTCTTCTTCGTGGCACAGGCCTGCCGCCTCGACCCGGGCCAGGCGATCTTCGGGCTCTTCCGTGGTCCCAATGTCGAATCGTTCAACAACTATGTGAACGGTCGTTACTACGACAAGCTCTACTGGGCACCCAAGGATCGGTGGAATCTTGACGGCGTACAGGGCTACCTCCAGAACCCGTCGGGATTCACCTACAACGCCGACGAGGGCTTGTGGTTCAGCACCTACTGCTGGAGTCCCGCCGCGATGTGGAACCCGGATGTTTTCAGCAGCAAGCTCGGCTTCCAGCACCCCGACACCCTCGCTGCCGGATACCGGTCCCCATCGTTCAGCCAGGCCAAGTACCCAGACACGAAGACCCACATGCTGGAACACTTCTGGCTCCAGAACCGCGAGGGTGGAGAGTTCTCCCCTTGCTTTGACCCGCCAACGCCCTACTACTTCAATCACGGCTACAACTCAGCGCCCGTCACCCTGTGGTTTGACGGGCATGTGAGCATGCTTGGCGTGGGCACGGTGATGGAATCGAACCAGCGGGTCAAGACGCAGCAGGCGGGGTCTGGTCTGGTGAACTCTGGGCTCTGGTGGGGTGCACCCAACGCATCGATTCCGGGATTCCCCTGGGGTTACAACCAGGACTGCTCGTACGACATGCTGGTGGACTCCAGCTTCCACATCCTCACGACCGATGGCATCCGCGGCCGGGATGTGGTGCAGACGCAGTAGGGTCCCTTGTTCGACGTGCTTCGGGGACGGACATCGGGGTCGATGAACCGAGGCGGCGCGATCGAGGAGGCCAAGAGGCCGGAGACTCGCGCGCGCCGCATTACCGGGTGCGTGGAAATGGTCAAGGCCGCCAAGAAGCCGATGTGAGCGCGGGGTGCGAAGTGCGAGTGAAAAGGCCCCGCTCCAAGAGGAGCGGGGCCAGAATTGACTCACTGTCGACTCAGATGCGACGAGCCGGGATCAATAGTCCATGTCGGCGCCGACCGGGGCCTTGGACTTCTTCTCCTTGATCTCGATGATGGCGCAGTCGGTGGTGAGCAGGAGGCCAGCGATGCTGGCCGCATTCTGCAGCGCCACGCGCTCCACCTTGGCGGGGACGATGACGCCCGCCTTCACCAGGTCCATGTACTCGCCGGTCATGGCGTTGAAGCCGAAATTGGTCTCCTTCGACTCCTCCACCTTCTGGGCGACGATGGAGCCGTCCAGCCCGCAGTTGATCGCGATCTGCTTGATCGGGGCCGCGACGGCTCGACGCACGATGTCCACGCCGACTGACTCGTCGCCGGTGGTGGCTACCTTCTCCAGCGCCTTCCGGGCGCGGATGACGGCAACACCGCCGCCGGGGAGGATGCCCTCCTCGACCGCTGCGCGGCACGCGTGGAGGGCGTCCTCCACACGAGCCTTCTTCTCCTTCATCTCGACCTCGGTCGCGGCTCCGACGTTGATCTGCGCCACGCCGCCCGCCAGCTTGGCCAGGCGCTCTTGGAGCTTCTCGCGGTCGTAGTCGCTGGTGGTGCCGTCGATCTGCGACTTGAGCTGCTCAATGCGGCCCTGGATGTCCTTGGTCTTGCCGGCACCCTCGACGATGGTGGTGTTGTCCTTGTCGACGGTGACCTTCTTGGCGCGGCCAAGGTCCTTGAGGTCCAGGTTCTCCAGCTTGATCCCAAGCTCATCCATGACGGCGGTGCCGCCGGTGAGGACTGCGATGTCCTCCAGCATCGCCTTGCGGCGATCGCCGAATCCAGGTGCCTTGACGGCGCAGATCTTGAGGATGCCGCGGAGCTTGTTGACCACCAAGGTGGCCAGCGCCTCGCCATCGACATCTTCCGCGACGATAAGGAGCGACTTGCCACTCTCTGCGATCTTGCCGAGCACGGGGAGGAACTCCTTCGCGCTGGAGATCTTCTTCTCGTGGATCAGGACATAGCAGTCCTCCAGCGTGGCGGACATCGCCGCGGGATCGGTGACAAAATGCGGCGAGATGTAGCCCTTGTCGAACTGCATGCCCTCAAGGAGCTCCACCTCGGTCTCCAGGCCCTTGCCCTCCTCGACCGTGATGACGCCGTCCTTGCCGACCTTATCCATCGCCTGCGCGATGATGCCGCCGATCTGCGTGTCCTGGTTGGCGCTGCACGAACCGACCTGTGAGATCTCCGTGGAGCTCTTCACGGGCTTGCTCATGCGGCCAAGCTCGGCCACGATCGCCGCGACGGCCTTGTCGATGCCGCGCTTGACGGCATTGGCGTTGGCGCCCGCGGTGATGTTCTTGAGGCCTTCCTGGAAGATCGCCTCGGCGTAGATGGTGGCGGTGGTGGTGCCATCGCCCGCATCCTTGCTGGACTTGCTGGCGACTTCCTTCACCATCTGCGCGCCAATGTTCTCGTACGCATCCTCCAGCTCGATCTCCTTGGCGACGGTGACGCCGTCCTTGGTGACGGTGGGAGCGCCAAAGCTCTTCTCAAGGATGACGACACGGCCAGACGGGCCGAGGGTGACCTTGACGGCCTTGGCGAGCTTCTGGACGCCCTTCAGGATGCGCTCGCGCGCATCGTTCTCGTAACTGATCTGCTTTGCTGCCATGATTGGAATCTCGAATGTGGTCACGCCGCGTGACCGGTGGGTCTTGTCTTGGTTGATGTGAACGGATGGGAGTCAGGCGAGTTGGCTCAGTCGACGATGCCGAGGATGTCTTCCTCGGTCATGATGAGAAACTCTTCATTGTCGATCTTGACTTCCGTGCCGGAGTACGACGAGAAGATGACGGTATCGCCCTTCTTGACGGTGAAGGGGATGTAGGTGCCCTTGTCCTTGTTGAGCACGCCCGAGCCGAGGGCGATGACGCGGCCCTGCTTGGGCTTGTCCTTGGCGCTCTCGGGGAGGAAAATGCCGCTGTCTGTCTTGGTCTGTGCCTCATCACGCTTGACGAGGATCTTGTCGCCGAGGGGTCGAACCTTCATGTGGTGTCTCCGAATGAAATTGAAACTGAGTCTGGGTCTGAGTCTGGGTCTGGGTCTGGGTCTGGGTCTGGGTCTGGGAAGTTGGTGCTTCGGGCGGGTGATCAGGCGGCGGGCCAGTGGCCGGCAAAGTGGCGTTGGACCGCGCGCTGGAGGGTCTGGAGGAGTGGCTCTAGCCCGAGCGGACGGTCATGCACGGCGAAGGCGCCCTCGCGCATCGCGTCGTGGAGGCCACGCACGGCGGCGGCATCGTTGACCTGGCGAGGACGGACGACCACCGTGATCGGCGGAAACTGGAGTCGACGGAGCAACTGGAGGACGCGATGGCCGGCGGTGTGATCGTCCTGGTCATCCATCGGGATGGCGAGGTCGACCACGGCGATGTGGATTCGCTCATGCTCGACTAGCGCCGCGGACTCTCGTGCGGTGCGCGCCATCCGGCAGCAGACACCCATCGGTTCGAGCAGCGACGGCAGCGTGCGAGAGATTGGCTCGGACCCCCACACTCGGTCGTCGCACGAGAAGAGCATGTTGAGGCGGCTGTGTGGTGCCGGCTCGCCAAGAGCCCCGGGGACGCTGGTCGAGCTCGGACCACTCTCGTGTGTTATAGGACTATATATTCCAGCCGGATGGGGCTGGTGGTGCTCTCCAAAGTGTTCCGGGTGCGAAACCACGCCGATGAATAGCAAACTGCGTGCCATTTGTCGGCATGGGTGGCGCCGACCCGCGCGAATGCCATCGGTACGCTCGCGCGCCCATGAACTCCCCTGTCTCGATCCCGCCGAGCCGAATTGCCAGTCTCTTCGCGACCGGGAGCGCTGCGGTGGGGACCCCCGTGCGGATCCAAGGGTGGATCCGGACCCGCCGCGACAGCAAGGCAGGCATCAGTTTCCTGCAGGTTTCAGATGGCTCCTGTTTTGACCCCATCCAGGTGGTGGCCCCCGCTGACCTGCCGAACTATCAGTCGGAGATCCTGAAGGCCGGCGCGGGGTGCTCGGTGGTGGTGGACGGGACGGTGGCCGCCAGCCAGGGCAAGGGCCAGGGGATCGAGATCCAAGCGTCGCGAGTCGAGGTGGTGGGTCTTGTCGATGACCCGGACACCTACCCCATCCAGCCCAAGGCGCACTCGTTTGAGTACCTGCGCGAGGTGGCTCACCTGCGACCTCGCACCAATACCTTTGGCGCGATCGGGAGAGTGCGACACACGCTGGCGATGGCGGTCCACGAGTACTTCCACCAGAACGGCTTCGTGTGGATCCACACGCCGATCGTCACGGGGAGCGACTGCGAGGGTGCGGGGCAGATGTTCCGGGTGAGCACGCTGGACCTGGCCAACCCGCCGCGCACGCCGGAGGGCAAGGTGGACTTTTCGCAGGACTTCTTTGGCCGCGAGACCCACCTGACGGTGTCGGGGCAGCTCAATGTGGAGACCTGGTGCATGGCGCTCTCCAAGGTCTACACCTTCGGCCCCACCTTCCGAGCCGAGAACTCCAACACCAGCCGCCACCTGGCGGAGTTCTGGATGATCGAGCCCGAGATGGCCTTTGCCGACCTGTCGGCCGACGCCGATTGCGCGGAGGCCCTGCTCAAGCACATGTTCACGCGCCTGCTGGCCGAGCGCGCCGACGACATGAAGTTCTTCGCCGACCGCATCGACAAGGAGTGCATCTCGCGCGTGGAGAAACTGCTCTCCAGCCCGTTTGAGCGGATGGACTACACCGAGGGCGTCAAGCAGCTGGAGGCAGCCATCACCAAGGGCCAGAAGTTTGAGTATCCCGTCAAGTGGGGCACCGACCTCCAGAGCGAGCACGAGCGATACCTGACGGAGACGCTTGTTGGCAGGCCAGTCGTCCTGATGAACTATCCCAAGGACATCAAGGCTTTTTACATGCGAGCGAACGACGACGGCAAGACCGTCGCCGCGATGGACATCCTGGCGCCGGGCATCGGCGAGATCGTTGGCGGCAGCCAGCGCGAGGAGCGGCTTGAGTTCCTTGATGCGCGCATGATCGAAATGGGGCTCAACCCCAAGGACTACTGGTGGTACCGCGACTTGCGTCGGTACGGCTCCGTGCCGCACGCGGGGTTTGGCCTTGGCTTTGAGCGCACGATCGTGTACGCGACGGGCATGGCCAATGTCCGGGATGTCATCCCATTCGCGCGCACCCCGAAGAACTGCGAGTTTTGAGCTGGCCTCGGATGAAGTTGGTGGCCACCAACTTCCGGGGTGTCTCTAGTACCCGATTGATTTGTACGGGCCCTCGGGGATCACGCCAGGGAGCAGGCGGTCGCGGAAGTACACCCAGTCCAGTCGCACGGGCTGGCCAGTGAGCGGGTCCGTCAGGTCGGCAGGCGGCGTGTACCAGTGCCCGTAGACCTCCAGCTCGGCGGGGAGCGTCTTGCGCTGGACCGAATAGACCTCGGTGGAACCATCGACATAGGAGAATGGGATCGCGGTGGGATCCCACATCGCTGGCCAGTCGATCCAGCCGCCCCAACCGCCGCCCTGCGGCGTCCCAGGAAAACGTGGATCGATCACCCAGCCCTCGTTGTTGAAGTTGAAACCGTCGTTGTCGTCTTCGACGACGGACATCATCGTGCGCGCGGGCTGCGGAATGCGCGAAATCTTGGTCGTGTTGGTGGCGGACAGCGGCACGCCATTCACGCAGAACCAGTCGTCCCACATTCCCGCCATGCCGCCGGCGTCGGTGGGCACCGTCACGCCCACGAACGCGTTGAGCGAGTAGGAACGAATTCGCCCGCTGGGGTCCAGCGGGCTGCGGTACACGCCATAGTCGCCGATGTAGGGCCACAACTTGCCGGCGGAAAGTGCCTTGCGATTGCTGTCGGCGGGATTGGTGGTGTTGAGGCCAAACTCCATCTCCGTCGCGCCGATCAGGTGGACGCCGTAGGACGCCGACCAGCAGTGGTACTGAGCGGCGTTTGCATTCCCTCCATTGATCGTCCCCACGAACGGCCCCCCGCAACCACCGGCTGGGTTGAGGTTGTATGCGAAATCGCTGGCCCCGGTCCGCGGCGACGCAATCGCCCCGTTGTAGTCCATGCTGTACGACGACTGCGCGAGCGATATCTGCCGCTGGTTGTTGAGGTCGCCGCTCATGTTGGACATGCGGCGAACCTTCTTGGTGGCGATCACGATGATCGCGACCAAGAGCATGATGATCGCGAGGACGACCAGCAATTCGGTGAGCGAGAAGGCTCGAGCGCGCGGCGGCGACGGGGAGCACACGGCGTCGGGTTTCGGCACGCGTCTGCTCACCGAGGCGACGGGCATTCCCTAGTACCCAAACGACCGGTTGGAGAGGCTTGGCACGATCCCGGGGAGCAGGCGGTCACGGAAGTAGAGCCAGTCGTTTTGCACACCATTGTCGTCGGGCGGCTGCGCGTAGCGGTGACCGAAGATCACGAGTTCCTCGGGGAGGTTGTCGTCTTCGGAGAGGCGCACCAGGGAGTACACCTCGGTCGATCCATCCATGTACGAGAACGGGATGGCCGTGGGATCCCACATCGCGGGCCAATCGATCCAACCCTCCCAGCCTGAAGTTGGAGAACCTGACCACGATCCGGTATTGGGACGCCGTGGGTCGACCACCCAGCCTTGGTTGTTGAAGTTGAAACCATCGAAATCGTCCTCCACGATGGACGCGATCGTCCTCGCGGGCTGGGGGATGCGAGAGATCTTGGTGGTATTCGTGGCCGTCATCGGGACGCCGTTGGCGCAGAACCAGTCGTCCCACTTGTTAGCCCATTCGTTGGAGTCCTCTGGGACCGTCGATCCCACAAACCCATTGAGGGAGTAGGAACGGATGCGGCTGTTTGAGTTTTGGTAGGTCTGGCCGCTCACCCATGCAGAAGGATCGAGCGGGCTGCGGTAGACCCCATAGTCGCCGATGTAGGGCCAGAGCTTCCCGCTGGAGAGGGCCTTGCGGTTGCTGTCTGCGATGTTGGAGGTGTTGAGCCCGTACTCCACCTCCTCCGAGCCGAACATGTTGGTGCCGTAGGACGCCGTCCAGGAGTGGTAGGTGGCCGCGTTGGTGTTTCCTTCGTTGATCGTGATCTGGAAGGGTCCACCGCAACCGCCCGAAGGATTGAGCTGGTAGTTAAAATTCCCGTCGGTACTGGTCCGGTTGGAGGGGAGCGCCCCGTTGAAGTCCATGCTGTACGAGCTCAGCGCCAGAGCGATCTGACGCTGGTTGTTCAGGTCGCCGCTCATGTTGGACATGCGGTGGACCTTCTTGGTGGCGATCACGATGATCGCAACCAAGAGCGTGATGATCGCGAGGACGACCAGCAATTCGGTGAGCGAGAAGCCCCGTGGCCCGGGTCGGCGCGCGTGTTGGCGAACTCGCTGCCGCACACGATGAGGCCCAAGGAGGCATCCAAGTCGCTGCCCCTGTGGGGCGTGATTGCTCCGCATGGACGCTTTCATGGCGATTCCATGCTAGCCCCGGGTCGGCCCAATCCGTACCATGACCGCATGAATCTCGTCACTCCAGCGTCTCGCCTCGCCTCCATTGCCCTGCTGGCGCTGGTCGCCGCACTCGGTGCCCCCGTCGTGGCTCAGGACCTGCAGGTGCCGGAGACCCCGATCGACCAGGTGCCGGAGGGCCAGCGCGCGGCGGCGCAGCGTGCCCGGATGGGGATCTTCGTCGAGTACCGGAAGTTGGTGATTGCGCGCGCCGAGGCTGCGCTCGCGTTGCAGGCGTTCCGGAAGTCGCTTCGCGGCAAGGAGCAGACCGAGGCGGACCTGGCCAAGATCGCGACTATGGATGCGGAGGTTTCCAAGGCCGGCGACCGCCTCGATTCCTGGACCGAGGGCAAGGAGTTGACTGCGGATGACTACGCCGCGATGGACTACATCAACCAGGAAGTGACGCGCGCCGCACTGGCATGGGCCAAGAAGAACCAGGGCTGAGACCGGCGGCGTCATCCGATGGTGCCCACTTTCGCGCGCTGGGTGTGTCGACTCCGGTCTAGCAAGGTCGCATCGGAAGTACGCGTGGGAGCACACTACGGATCCAAACACTGCGCCACTTCCGGTGGCCCCGGCGGGGCGATGCGCGGCAAGCAGCTCCCCCTGTGGCGTTCGGTCTTGGGCAATGCCGATCTCCTGAGTGCGATCGGGAGCGGCGCGCTTCTCGGCGGAGGGTTCGTCGCGGGACATCTGGTCGCCGCACCTCCCGAGGACCCATCACCGCTGGTGACGGGCATCTTCCTGGCCAGCGCACTCATTGGCGGCTGGCGCGCGGTGCTCACGTCGCTACAGCAGTTGTTGCGATTCCAGTTTGATGTCGACCTCCTCATGGTGGTCGCGGCGATCGGAGCGGGCGCCGTGGGTCGCATCGAGGAGGGAGCGATGTTGCTCTTTCTCTTCTCGCTCGGGCACGGGCTGGAGGGGTTCGCGACGGAGCGCGCGCGACGAGCCATCGATGGACTGGGTGCGCTGACTCCGGAGGTGGCGTCGCGCATGCTGGACTCCTCAAGCGCCGCAGGTGATGTCGAGGTGGTGCGTGTCTCCTCCCTCGCGGTCGGTGACCTTGTGCGCGTGCTGTCGGGCGAGCGCTTGCCTGTGGACGGCGTCGTCGAGCGCGGCGAGTCCAGCGTGGATCAGTCGCCCATCACTGGCGAGAGCGTGCCGGTGGCCAAGGTGGCGGGTGCGATGGTCTTCGCCGGCTCGCTCAATGGCGATGGTGTGCTGATCGTGCGCGCGACCAAGCTGTCGAGTGAGTCCACGATGGCGCGCATGGTGCGGCTGGTGGAGGAGTCGCAGGCCAGCAAGGGTCGCGTCCAGCGGACCGCGGAGAAGTTCACGCGCATCTACACGCCCGTCATCCTGGTCATCGTTCCCATCCTGATTGGAACGCTCTGCTCCCTGGGCTTCAACTTTGCGGACGCATTCACGCGGGCCATGGCGGTGCTTGTTGGGGCGTCACCGTGCGCGCTGGCCATCTCCACTCCGAGCGCTGTGTTGGCTGGGATCGCTCGTGCGGCGAGGGCCGGAGTGCTGGTCAAGGGTGGCGCGTCCATGGAGGCGTTGGGAATGGTCGACGTCGTCGCGTTTGACAAGACGGGAACGCTGACCGCCGGGACTCCAGAGGTCACGGAAGTGCTGGCTGCCGACGGACACTCGCGCGAGTCTGTCTTGCGAATAGCCGTGGCGCTGGACGCGCAGAGTTCGCACCCGCTGGCGCGAGCTGTCGTTCGAGCCGCGCAAGCCGTCGGCCTCAATGGTGCGGCGACGACCGGCGCCGCGGCGACTGCGACCGGCGTTCGAGCGCTTCGTGGAAAGGGCGTAGCCGGCGAAGTGGACGGCGAGCGCGCCGCGCTGCTCTCGCCGCGAGCCGTCATCGCCGGAAGCGAGTGGCCAACTCCCGACGACACGCTGCGCGCCGCGGTCATCGCGGCTGAAGCACGCGCGCAGACCGTGTCGATGGTCGTGCTGGGTTCCAGGGTCATCGGCGCCATCGGCATCTCGGATCCCCCGCGTGCCTCGGCAGCGAGCACCATCACGCGCTTGCGCGCGAGCGGCATTCGTCGGACGGTGATGCTCACAGGTGACAACTCCGAGGTGGCGCGTGCGATTGGCCTGGCCGTCGGCGTGGACGAGGTGCGGGCCGACCTCTTGCCGGAACAGAAGATCGATGCGGTCAAGCGGCTGTTGGGTGAATCCAGGGGTGTCGCCATGGTTGGCGATGGGGTGAACGACGCTCCGGCGCTGGCCGCGGCCACGGTGGGCATCGCGATGGGCGCGGGCGGGACCGATGTAGCGCTTGAGGCAGCGGATGTGGCACTCATGAGCGACGACTTGTCGGCGCTTCCGTTTGCGTTCGAGCTCTCGCGGCGAACTCGCACGATCATTCGCCAGAATGTGGCGATCTCGCTCGGCGTGGTGGGGCTGCTGGTGATTGCGGCCTCGATCGGCTGGGTCGGCCTGGGCGTGGCGGTCGTCCTCCATGAGGGGTCGACCGTGATCGTCGCGTTCAATGCGCTGCGGCTGCTGGGGTACTCGGGATCCCGAGTCTAGAGGCCCTTATCCGACATGCTCAGCCGCACCGCTGAATACGCCCTTCGAGCCATCGTCCACGTAGCCACCAGCCCAAAATCGCATTGCACGGCTGCAGCCATCGCCGAGCAAACCAAGGTTCCATCGGGCTACATCTCGAAGGTGCTGTAGGACCTGGCGCGCGAAGGGCTCGTGCTGAGCCCGCGTGGCCCCAACGGCGGATTTCTGCTGGCCCGCGCGCCCGCCAAGATCACGCTCCTGGAGAGACACTACGGGAACACGACGGTGGAGGAGATGGCGAAGGCGTCTCGCTCCGGGACTCGATGCCTCTTCCCGGTGGCCGTGCCCAAGTCGGCGTGAACTACCCGCGGGCCTCGTCTTGAGGAATCTGGTGACCGTGGGGGTCGATCGTCGCGTTGGTTTCCGAGGCCAGTTGCGCAGCCAGTGCGTCGCCCGTCACATGCTCCAGGCGACTGGCGGTGGCGTGCACATGGTCTGGTCGGAGCGACGCTTGTTCAGTGAGGTACGACTCCCACAGTCGATGCGATCGAATCACTCGGGATGCTTCACGGCTGCCCTCGGTGGTCAAGAGGATCCGCTGTTCGTCGCGTGCATCGACCAGCCCGCTGCGAGCCAGTGCGTTGATGGCCGCCATCATCACCCGGCGCCCGACGGCCATCTGCTGAAAGTGTTCACGCACGGCCACTCGCTGCACTGGCAACCCGCGCTCCTGGCTTCTCCACAAGAGGGCCAGCAGCTCCTCGCGGGCAATCCGCTCTCGCAGGCGTCGCTCACGCAGCACGCGAAGCACGATGCCGCGCTCGGGACCGATCAGTGCGCATGCGAGAAAGAGCAGGCCGGCCACGACGGCGATGGAACCAGCGCTGGAAGTGTCGCCAAGCGCATCGGAGGCCAGCGGCGGGACCGCGATGGCGGCGAGGTGACCCACGATGCTGGCGACCACGGCAAGCGCGGGTCCGAGGAGGAGCATTGGACCCAAGCGGCTGGTGAGCATGCGAGCACCCGCGGGAAGCGCGGCAAGGAGCGCGACGACGAGGATCGACCCCACGCTCTCGAATGCAGCGACGCTGACCATCGCCACCAGCGCAGCGAGGAGGAGATCGACCACGAGGGGCCTGGCGCCGATCGCCGCCGCGAATCCGGGGTCGAACGCTGACAACCGGAGTTCCTTGAAGAGGATCCACGACACCAGGCCGCACACGACGAGTGCGACGAGCAGTATCGGCACCGCGCGTGGCACGGTGAATGAATCCAGCCCCGGAACGCTGATCGTCACCACGTCGATTGGTGTCAGCTCCAGCGCACCATAGAGCACGCACGACGGATCCAGGTCCACGCGGTCCGCACCCTGCACGATCATGACCAGGCCAATCGCGAAGAATGCGGTGAAAGCCACGCCAAGCGCGGCGCCGCGATCGACGCGAAGGGTTCGCTCCAGGACGACGGCGAGAAGCAAGCACGCCACGCCACTCACGGCAGCGCCGGCCAGCATGAGGAGCGGGTCCCGTGACTGGAATGCAAGGAATGCGCCCGCGATCCCGGGGAGCACGGCGTGCGTCACGGCATCTCCGGCCATGACACGACCGCGCACGAGCAGCCACGCGCCGGGGATCGCGCAGGCCGCGCCGGCCAGCGCTCCGACCGCGATGATCCAGCCATCGATTTCCGGGATGAATGGCCGAACGGGCATGACTAGGCCGTCGCTCCCCCGCCGCGGCGGTCCAGGTCTCGCTCCAGTTGCTGCACGAGCTCGGGGCCAAGGACATGCTCGATGATGTCCGCGTCACGGTCCACATGCGTCGGCGCAATGTCAGCGCGTCGAGTGAGGTACTCCTCCCACAGCCGGTGAATGCGTTCGAGCGAGCGCGCTTGGGCGGACCCCGCCTCGGTCAGCGTGACTGCGTCGCGTGTGGCTGTCCACTGGATGTATCCACGGCGGGCCTCGCGACCGATCAGCGCACGCAACCGCGGCCCGCTCCACGAGCGTCGCTGCAAGAGTGTGGCGAGCGCGACGGGGGTGCGGCGCAAGAGGGCAGCGGGCGTCGTGGCCGGACGCTCGCAGGGCGAGGACAGTTCCCACATCGCGCGTAGAAGGTGTTCACGCCTCACGCGCGCTTCCAGGCGCCATCGACGGAGCGCACGCCAGAGGACTCCCTCCGCCGGCCCAACCACGAGCGCCACGAGGAAGGCCGCGCATGCAACCAGGACACAGAGTGCGCCGGCCGGCAAGTCGGGTGCCGACGCTGAGAGCAGTGCGCCGCCCGCGCCGCTCAGCGCCCCGATGGCCGACGCAATGGCGACCATCGAGCCCGTACGAACCGTGCAGGCTCGAGCCGCGGCGGCTGGCGTGATGAGGAGCGCCACCACGACCAGCAGTCCTGCGGCCTGCATGCCGACGACGATGACCAGCCCCAGTGCCACCATGAGCATCGCGTCGAGGCGTCGGGTTGGGCGCCCGATCGCCTGCGCGAATGGCTCGTCGAAACAGAGGAGTCGCCACTCCTTGAAGAGTGCCAGGGTGAGGATCAGCACCACCGACGCGCCGGCGAGCACCGACCAGAGGTCGCTGCTGGTCATGCTGGCCACGTGCCCCAGAAGGAGATGCGTCAGGCCCGCTTGCTGCCCTGTCGGCAGTGACTGCACGATGCCCAGGAGCGCCACGCCAAGCCCGTAGAAGCACCCGAGCACGATGCCCATCGCGGCGTCGTCGCGCAACCGCGTCTGTCGGCGGATCCACGACACGCACCACGCGCCGGCGAGCGCGGTCAGGGCAGCGCCGAGTGCGAGTGCGGGGAGCGACCGCGTAAGGCCGAGCGAGGCTGTCACGATGAATGCGATCGCCACGCCGGGAAGCGCGGCGTGGCTCATGACATCTCCCAAGAGCGCACGGCGGCGAAGCAGCACGAAGGCTCCGGCCGCCCCTGCGGCGGCGCCGAGCAGACTCACGGTGAGCAACACCGTGCGAAGCGTCCAGTCCATCATGGGTGGCGGCGGCTCCATGTGGTACTCCCGGTCAGGCGACGCCTCGGCTGGCGGCCTGGCGCAAAGCCTCCGCGGCCTCGGAGAGGATCGTCAGGCGTCCGCCATAGGTGCGGGCGACGTTCTCCTCAGTGAGCGTGTGGGCGGTGGCTCCTGCTGCGATCACGCGCATGTTGAGGAGCACGCACCAGTCAAAGTTCTGCGACGCCGTGGCGAGATCGTGGTGGACGGCGATGATGGTGCGACCCTCACGCTTGAGTTCGGCGAGCACGCCCAAGATCACCTGTTCCGTCGATGCGTCCACGCTGGCGAGTGGTTCATCGAGGAGATACACCTGTGCACGCTGCATCAGCGCACGCGCGAGGAAGACGCGCTGCTGCTGCCCTCCCGACAGTCGCCCAATCTGCCGCATGGCCAGGTCCGCCATGCCGACACGATCCAAGACAGCACGCGCCTCGTCTATCACCGCGCGGGACACGCCGCGGAACCAGCCGATGCGCGGATACGCGCCCATGGCGACGACATCGACTGCGCGCACGGGAAACTCCCAGTCCACGCTCTCGCGCTGCGGCACATAAGCCACCATGCGGCGCTGCGTGTCAAAGGATGCTCCGTGCACAAGGACGCGCCCGCTCGTCGTCGCGACCTGGCCGAGAATCGCCTTCAGAAGCGTGCTCTTGCCGGCGCCGTTGGGGCCAACGATGCCGCACACGCTGCCAGTGGGAAAGTCGAGATCGATGTCCCACAGCACGGGGCGACCGTCATAGGCAACCGTCAGATCGTGAATGCAGATCGCGGCGTCGGACGAGTGTTCGGCGCCGGGAAGGGTCGCGGGCGTGGCGTGAATGAGTGGCATGGGGTGTGTCCTCGTGCGAGTTCGTTCGATCTGTGAAGTCTCTGTGGTCGATCAGGGTTCAGGCCGTCGCGGGCCGTGACAGAGAGCCGTCATGGCCAAGCGGATGGACATCGCCACCAAGCGCGGTAACGATGGTGGTGATGTCGTGGTCGATCATGCCGATGTAGGTGCCCTCGTGCGTGCCGGGATCGCCCAAGCTGTCGGCGTAGAGCGTGCCGCCAAGCTTCACCGTGTGCCCGCGTGCGGCGGCGCCCTCGATGAGCGCCTGCACGCTCTTGTCGGCCACGCTCGATTCCGCGAAGACGGCGGGAATCTTGCGCTGGACAATGAGGTCGACGAGGCGACGTACATCGTCAAGGCCGGCTTCTGATTCGGTGGAGACGCCCTGGATGCCGAAGACCTCGAATCCGAAGGCGCGACCAAAATAATGAAACGCGTCGTGCGAGGTGATGATGACGCGACGCTCGGGGGAAATGGTGGCGGTGCGCTCGATGCCCCACGCGCGGAGCGCGGCGAGGCGCTGCTGGTAGAGGTGCGCCTGGGTGTGGACGATGGCGGATGCGGCGGCCGCGGTGGTGGTGGCGTTGGCGGTGGTGGCGCTGGTGGCGCTGGTGGCGCTGGTGGCGCTGGTGGCACCCAGCTCGAGGGACTCGATCACGCCCGTCGCGGCCCGCGCTGTGCATATCGACCAGAGTGCTGGGTCCATCCACACATGCGGATCCCACGCGGCGTGGCTGCGGCCGGTGTTCGCGACATCGCTGGGCGCGCTGGTGCCATTGCCGGAGTCGCTCTCGTCGCCCACCGCAAACAGGTCGGCGTGCGGAATGGCATCGCCAAGGGCGATGACGGGGCGCCCGGTCGAGGCGGCTCGCGACAGCGTCTCCCCCATCTTGCCCTCCAGACCAAGGCCAACGACGAAGATGGCCGTCGCCGACATGAGGCGCGCCACATCGCTGGCGGTCGGTCGGTAGAGGTGTGGGTCGACGCCAGGCCCCATGAGGCTTGAGGCTTGGATACCCTGGCCGCGCGCGAGGAAGTTGACCAAGTCACCGACGAATGGCGTGGTGCACACAAGTTGCCCTCTCGTTGCGGATCCGGGCTCGGCGCAGCCCCCAAGGAAGGAAGTCACGCTTGTCCCAACTCCACACAGGAGCCCCAGGGAACAACTGCCTCCCGCTGCTACAACCCATTCTCGGCGTGTGAGTTGTGGAGTGGAGATGGGTTTTCTTGTAGTCATGGCTACATCATTATGTAGTATTTGCTACATTGTGTCAATGGGCTCCCCGCGGCTAGACAATCGATTCTCGAAGACGCGGTCAGACCACCTTTCCGAGCGCGCCGAGGACTATGTGGAGGCCATTGCGGACCTGGCTGGGGCGAATGAGTCGGGTGGATGCCGGGTTGGGGCGCTGGCGGCCATGCTTGAAGTGTCACATGTGACTGTCGTGCAGGCACTTGTGCGTCTGGAGAGTCGTGGCCTAGTGAGGCGCAAGTTGCGCGGGCCTGTGTTTCTCACGCCAGCGGGCAGGCGTATGGCGGAGCGATCGCACGGAAGGCATGCGATCGTGTTGGAGTTCTTGCTCTGGCTGGGGGTGGGGCGCAAGGCGGCTGAACGTGATGCTGAGGGACTGGAACACCATGTCTCGGAGGAGACACTCACGCGGATGCGGATCGCGATGCACCGATCGGCGTCGGTTGGGCCTGCGGTGGACAAGTCGGGGCGGGAGCGAGTTGAGGGCGGACATGCCACCCGCGCGAGCGACGCGCTCCGCGCGGCGGTCAAGCAGAGCAGCCGCGCTCCGGGTCGGCGGTAGACGCGAACCCGCGGGACGCGATTGCACACAGTGTCCCCACGCGCGACGCGGCCTCGGTCAGTCGGTTCGCGAACCAGTCGTCTCGTGTTGCCTCGTCGGTGAGTCGGTCGATGATCAGCTTCTGCCGCTCCAGCGTGTGGCAGCACAGTGCCAGGTCCGCTCCCGCGCGGATGGCACGCACGGCCGCATCGCCCAGGTCGAATCGATCCGCGATCGCCTGCATCTCCAGGCAGTCTGTGATGATCACCCCTTGGAACTTGAGTTCCTCGCGAAGGAGGCCCGAGAGCACTCGCGCGCTCATCGTGGCCGGAACGGCGGGGTCGATCGCCTCGAACAGCACATGCGCCGTCATGATGCAGGACACGCCGGCATCGATCGCTGCCCGGAAGGGAGGCAGCTCGATCTCGCGAAGTCGCTCCATCGCGTGCGGAAGGCGAGGCAATTCCAGGTGCGAATCCTGCGCCGTGTCGCCGTGGCCGGGAAAGTGCTTGGCGCACGCAGCCACGCCGCGAGATTGCATCGCGCGAATGAAGGCGCTGGCGCAGCGTGAGACGACGGCGGGATCCCGGGAAAAGGAGCGGTCGCCGATCACCGGGTTGCCGGGATTGGTGTCGACATCGACGACGGGCGCGAAGTCGAGGCCGAAGCCGAGCGATCGCAAGTCTTCGGCCAGTTGTGTCGCGATCGCGGACGCGCGTGACTCCGGATCGGCGCCGGTACCAATCTCGCGCATCGACGGCACAGCGCGGACTCCGGTCTCGATGCCAAGCCGCTGCACTCGACCCCCCTCTTGATCCACGCTGATAAGCACGCGGTCACTGGGGTCACTCGTGCCCGCCGCCGACTGGATCTCGTCGATGAGCTGAGCCAACTGGGCCCGGTCACGGATGTTTCGTGTGAAGAGGATGAGGTTGCGCACGCCTGCCGCGATCAGGCTGCGAGCGCCGTCGGGGAGTCCAAGCCCGTCGAAGCCGATGCAGAGGCAACTGGCGGCGAGTCGGCGCGCGGTGACGGGGTCCACTGGGCGGATCGTAACGAAGCTCCAATGGCGCGTCATCGTCCCGAAGTTGGTGAGAAAGGGTCCCTGTGGGGTCCTTTCTCACCAACTTCCCCTGGAAACGGCACGCCGACATGACGGGGTGGGTGGCCACAGACCTCCCCGTGGGCCTACGGCTGCGTGATCACCGCGCGACCGCCTGGCAACGCGGCGAGACTGGAGCGATCGTGAGAGCTCGTCGTTCCATCCGGCCAAGTGATGTTGACCGAGTGAATCCCAGCCGCAGCGCTGTCGCCCAACCCGATGCGCACCACCGGCTCACTCGCTGCGAAGTAACTGCGCCCTGACTGGCACAGCTGGGTCCACGACTTCTCGCCCGCTCGCACCGTGACGATCGCTCCCTCGGCTGGTGCGCCGGACTTGAGCCGCAGCGCTATGGTCACGCCGCGCGAGGCACTTGCCTGATTGGCCAGATTGCGAAGGAGCGTCGCCGGTGCATCTCGGTTGACGATGACGGCGTCCAGGTCTCCGTCTCCGTCCAGGTCTCCCATTGCGGCGCCGCGACCGGTGCGTGCGGTTGCGCCCCGCAACCCGGCTTCCGGCTGGGGCTTGGTGAATTTTTCGGTCCCGCCACTCGCATTGCCCACCCCCAACAAGAGCAGCGGTTCCTGCGAATAGGGATCTTGGTCCTTGACCGCACGAGGGTCGCGCGAGACTCGGCCACAGGCTTCCAGCAGGTCCAGCGCGCCGTCCTCATTGAAGTCGGCAAGGAGCAAGCCGAATCGGGTCGCCCGGCGCGTCGGAGCACGCAACCCCGCGCGTGCGGTGGCGTCCTGGAATCCGTCGCCGCGCCGCAAGAAAAGCGAGTCGCTCTCGCCATCCAAGTTGCAGACGAGGATGTCGAGCAAGCCATCGCCATCGATGTCCTCGCACCCAACACCCATGCCTGCTTTGGCCCTGCCTTCCAGGTCCACGGCGCAACCGCGCGCGGCGGCCTCGTCCTTGAACGATCCGTCGGGTTGCTGCACCCAGAGACGATTGGGCATCGCATCGTTGGCGACGAAGATGTCGATGCGGCCGTCGGAGGTGAAGTCCGCGGCGCATGCGCCCAGCGCCGTCCCGGGAACCGCGTCGATGCCGCTCGTCGCCGCGCGCGCGAAGCTTCCCTTCCCGTCGTTGAGGTACAGGCTTGACGATGCCGGCGCGCTGAACGATCTGGGACTGCAATAGTCGCGGCGTCCGTCGGGGCCCTCGCACGGAGGCTCGGCGCCAGCGGACCAGTCCAGGTATCGGCCGACGAACAGGTCCAGGTCGCCATCGCGATCGATGTCCACCAGATGCAGGACGCTTGGCCATTTGCCAGCGTCGATGCCACTCGCGGAGGCAGCACGAAATCGAATGAGGCCGGCCGTGCTGGCGCTGGCGCGATCCGACTCGTTCCACAGGACATCGATGCCACCAAGTCGGCTCACGATGAGTTCCTGATCGCCGTCGCCGTCCAGGTCGCCCGTGGCCACGCCCATCGCATAGCCAGGAACGGCGGCGCCGCTCTCGCTGGAGATGTCGTTGAAATTCCAGGCTCCGTCGTTTCGCCAGAGGGCGCATCGCGCCTGTGCGGCCTCGGGCGCACCGATCGTCCCACCCTGCGCGAAGAAGATGTCAAGGTCGCCGTCGCCCTCCGCGTCGATGACTGCTACGCCGCCGCCGATGCTCTCGGGCATGCGGAAGTCGCCCGCCGCGCCGCTCTGCCACACAAATGCTGGCGCCACCATCGGCACCGCTTCCATCACCGGCGGTGCGTCAACCACTGGTGGCTCCGGGTGCTGGCGCGGCCGGTGCTGGCGCGGCCTGTGCCTCGCGTGCACACCGCGCGACGAGGTCGCGCAATCCCTTGCTCCCCGGCACGAACTCCAGGCCCTTCGTCGCCGTGGCGGCGGCGCGCGCGTACTGGCCCTGCCGTCGAATCGCTTCGGCGAGCACGAGCCATACGCGCTCGTCCTTGCGCGCGCCACTGAGCACAGATCCGGCGAGTCCCTCGGCATCCCGTGGTCGCCCAGTCTCGTTGAGCGCGATGGCCAGCGCCAACCGCGACTCCACATCTGAAAGTTGTCGATTCCGCTCTAGCGGCTCCAGCGCCGCCACCGCGTCGGTGTACCGATTGAGCATCGCGAGCGTCAGCCCGCGGATGCGATGCGACTCAGGCTTGTCCGGCGCAATGGCGCAGGCTGCGTTCAGTTGCACAAGCGCCTCATCCAATCGGCGCAACTGCATGAGCGTGCTGCCGGCGTTGAACCGTGACCCAAAGTCGTTGGGCGCGATCGCACACGCGCGCAGAAGTGTGTCCGCGCTCGCGGCCAGATTCCCCTGCGCAGCCTGTGCGCTCGCGAGTCGGTCAAGCGCGAGTGGATCATTGGGGAGGAGTTCCACGGCGCGTCGCGCGCGGGTCATCGCCTCGGTGAACTGCTTGGCATCCAGCGCCGCATCCACTCGACTCAGCACCGCGTCCCGCGTCCCGCGCGCGGCGACGAGTTGAAGGTCGAATGGATCGTCGCTGGGTGGGCGGGTGGCGGCGTCGCCCTGACTGGCCCCAGGGCCGCGCGCCGGCTTGCCCTGCATCACGAGCGCGGAGTCGAGCAACGAGGCGTGCCACGGGGATCGAGCGGCGAGCGGTGCGAGGAGTGACTCGGCCGCAGCGCCATCGCCGGCATCCAGTGCAGCTCGTGCGCGACCGACGCGCGCCCAGTCGTTGGCTGGAGCTCGCGCCATCGCGTCGTCGAAAGCCGCGACGGCATCCTCGATCTCGCCATCTTCAAGTGCCCACTCTCCGCGCGTGATGCGTGGCCAGGGATCGGTGGGGGCGGCGGCGCACGCCTGTTGGATCGACTCCATCGCCGCAGCGTCGTTCGTGGCTCGCTGGCATCTTGCGCAGCCGGCCAGTGCCTCGGCTCGCGCCGCAGGTGAGGCCCCATCAGATTCCGCGAGCGCGGACCAGACCGTGAGCGCCTGGCTCTCAAGTGCATTGGCCTGCAATGTGCGTGCGAGCGATGCGGTCGCAGCCGCGGAGCCCTCCGGCGCTGCTGCGGTGGCTGTGGCGATCGCTTGTTCAACGGCATCGCGGACCAGCGCTGGCGTATCCGGCGGAAGCGAGGGCACGGCGAACTCCACTCGGGTTGGTTGTGAAGTCGCCGTCGGGCGCGCTGGCACTTCTGATGTCGACCCCTGCTCACCGCACGCTGAACACAGTGCCACGAGAAGCAATGCGCCATTGATAGAACTTCGCTTTTCCAACGTCGCAGGCGGGCGCCCGACAAGTCCACTGCGGAGCGGCGGTCCCATGCGTTGATTGTAACACCGCGGTGCAGATGCGGGATGAGGCGAAAGCCCAACGCGAGTTTGAGCGTGCCATCAAAGAGACGGCGAAGCAGGAGACCGCCCTCGCACGTGAGCGGAAGATGATTGAAGACGCTAGGGAGCACGCCGCTAGCGAGGAGCGGGCTTTGCAAGAGGCGCGTTTGATTGAGGAGTTGAAGCGGGTCAGCGAGGCTCAGCGCACCGAGTACGAGGCGCGGTTTCGACAGCAACTTGAGGATGAGGTTTCAGCAAAAACGTCCGCCTTTACTCTCCAGTTGGAGGAGGCTGATGCTCGGATTTTGGAACTCGAAGCGCAACGTCAGCGAACCAAGTCAATGGCGGAACAGGTCAAGGCTGGAACGGTTTACATCATCTCGAATATCGGATCGTTTGGCGAGAAAGTGTTCAAGGTCGGTCAGACTCGCCGGCTTGATTACATGGAGCGCATTGACGAACTCGGCGACGCAAGCGTGCCATTCAAGTTCGATGTACATGCCCACATTTTAGCGACGGATGCGCCAAAACTCGAGAATCACTTTCACGCCAAGCTGGTCGAGTATCAGATGAACAAGATGAACTGGCGCAAGGAGTTCTTCAAGGTTGACTTGTCCGTCATTCGGGACATTGCGGTGAAATCGGGTTTCAATGTGGAGTGGACCATGGAAGCGGCCGCAGAGGACTATCGCAACACACTCAAGTTAGAGACCGAGATGGCGGCAAGTCCCGAAGCAAAGGAGCGCTGGATCAGAGATCAACTCGGGATTGAGCACGACCAGAATATGGCGTTTGCCCCTACCGCTGAGGATGCGGACGACTGAGCCATTCAACGAACTGTAACAAAGCCAGTTGATAGGAACTCGCTTTTTCAGTGTCGCAGGCGAGCGCCCGACAAATCGTTGATAGGAATTTTGTTTTTGCGCTGATCGTGGATCAGGGAATCACGCAGTTTGCGCAGCGGAGTTTCTCGTGGACTTCACGAGTTCAATTGCCGCCTTCAACTGCGCGAGTCGCTGCTGCCGCGAGCCGAACAATTCGACCACATGTGGCTGATTCACTTGTGGCATGACGTTGAACCGTCCTTCACGATAGATCTGCTTGAAGATCGCATCGACCTCGTCGCGGTACTCGGTGTCGACTGGCCTGATGCCGTCCGCCTCCATCTCGACGGGCCACTCATCGCACTTGGCAACGAATGCCACGAGATCGAGATGATCCAACGACTCTCGCACCGCAGGAACCATCGACTCGACAAACGCGTCGGTGATATCTGTGGTTCCCTTGTTCGCGGTGTATTGCGAGTACGCGAGGTAATCAATCGGTCCGCGGTCGAAGATCACATCGTCGCTCGATGTGGCGTAACGATGAATGCGACTGATGTTGTAATAGAGCTGTATCCCATTCTGCAGCTTGGTTGACTCTTCGCGAAAACGGATTTTATAGGGGCCATGAAGTCCGAGCACTCGGTAGGGCTCTTCTTCTCGCGTGAAGTGTGGGAACTCACTGATCCAGTCATTGACGACTGTTGACTTTCCGAGGGAGTGACTTCCTGAGATGGCGATGCGCATGGTGCGTGGTGGTCAATCTGCGGAGTGAGTGGTCAGTGCACTTGGAACATTGAACCTTCAGTTCAATTGACGGCGCTCTATTGCATCACAACCTGAGACTGAAAGGTGATGGCGAGCTTTTGAATCACCGTTTGATACTCGTCATAACTAACCTCTCCCTGCTTGGCTCGCAACGCCTTGATCTCATTTGTTCGTCGCGAGGACGGTTGACGCACTGAAGGTCGACTGCATCGCCACGAAAATCTTCTTCTTCACATCCACATTTTCAGAAGCCGCTTCGACGGCCCACTCCGCGTTGCGTCCATCCGCCATCGACTGTGTGTATCGAATGCGTGCGAGCGCGGCAGTTCCCTCTTCCTCGGTCATTCTCTGTTTGCTGACCGCTCGCGCCACCGTCTTCGCGTGATATGCCTTGGCTCGTTCGAGTTGTTCGGCGCTGATATCGATCTGCCAACAGTCGGTGCCACTTTGAGCGGCAACGAGCGAAATCCCAGAACCCATGGTCCCAGCTCCAATAACGGCGATACTTCGAATAGATGTAGACATGGAAAGGTGATGGTAACACTTGACTTCTTCCCTCGACTGATACCATTTCCGCGGTCAGAGGCGGCTCTCCGCGTCTTTCCCCGGAATCAGAGGACACCATGCACATCCGACTTTTTTTGACCAACGTCGCGGTTCTTGCCGCAACTGTTTTTGTTTCGCAACCAGCGCATGCCATGGACGTTGAAACCGCGCGCATTGGCATTCGCGAGGTGTCCGCCACGGCTGGCGCGATCGCGCAAGCGGCGGCGGACGGCACTTCCGCCGATCTCGTTCGGTTGTCCGAGGCGATTACGGTCCAGCTCAGTGCAACTCTTTCCAAAGCAGGCGCGGGGACTGTCATCGCGCGCGAGGAGATGGCAACGATCTTGCGGGAACAATCACTCGCCGCCTCTGGGCTCATCGACTCGATGGATCCAGCCACAGCGAAACGATTCAAGATCGCTGGTGTGGATTCACTCGTGACGACCACGATCACTGGATTTACCGAAGTCATCGAAGAACTTGAAGTTGAGGGCCGATTTGGGAAGACGACAGCACAGCGGCGAACGGTCAAAGTCGATGGCGTCGCACGCGTCTTCAACACGACTTCTGGAAGACTCATCTCGTCCGCGATGTTTGATGTTTCACAGAATGGCGTCGACGAAATCATCAGTGGGACGAAGCGCAACACTTCTCCCCTTTCACGCGTTCTCGACAACACCGCTGCTTCCGTTTCTGACTCGATTGCGAAAGAAATGGCGTCGATGATGAAGTCGTACGAGGCGGCTCATCCAGGCTCATTCGGCGCAGCCACAGCGCCCACAGCGCCCACAACACCCACAAGCACCACGACAACTTCGAAAGACCACACTCCATCGGTCTTGCTCATCACACGAGTGACCGCATCCGACCTAGGAGCCAACGCCTCAACCGCTTGGCGCGCATCGGCTGCTTCCGCGCTCTCTGGTGTTGGATTTCGGGTGATTCTTGCTGAAGATTCGATTTCCTCCATGATTCCAACCGAGTTTGATCTCCTCGTTGCGTCACGATCGTCGATCACCAATCTTGCGCAGAGTGCCTCGGCCGATGGAGTGCTCGTGGTCGGACTCGACACACTCGACAAGACGACGAAGCAACTCAATGACCCGAGTGCTCCCGCGTCATCGATCACCGAATGGACCCTTGGGGGACATTGGCGTTTGATGGATACCAGCGGACTCTCAGTAGGAGGTCAGCTCTTTGAAGAATCCGAAACGGTCGCACAATCGGAAACTCTCACCATCTCGTCGAATCCAATCAATGCACTCGTGCGAAGGTGCGCCCAATCGGTCGCCAAAAGTGCTTCATCGGCGGTCAATTCTTTACAAGCGCCAATTGCATCCACCCTCGTGCACATCGAGCCATTCGCTGTGGACCTTGGCGTTCCCGACATGCGCTTTGATGACGATGGAGTGATTCATTTCACAACACAGTCACTGCAAGTGATCCCCGTTGGATGCACTGTGCTGATTGACGGCATCGCTCGAAACAATGCGCCTGGCGATGTCTCACTCGCTGCGGGACTTCACCGCATCCGCCTCGAACATCCATTCTTTGACCCTTGGGAACAGATGGTGAAGTGTGAGCCAGGCATCACGATTCGTCCTGCGATGAAACTCACCGCCGCGGTCTGGACGCAGTGGGAAAGTCGCATCGCGTTTACCCAGGGGGTCAAGCGTGTTGAGCAAGATCGCATCGAATCGTCGCTCGACCGCGCAGCGGCGCGCGCCATCCTCGAGAAGAATGCGGATGCCACTCTCAAGATGGCCGAGGGACTCGCACAGTTTCTCAAACAGAGCAAGATGACGATCGATACGAGCAGCGTCGAGACACTCATCAGTACACCACCCCGAGGATTCGACTTATGGGCAGACCTCTTCACCAATCCGTAACAACTCGTCGCACAACCCTCTTCGCACTGTTGAGCTCGATTGGGCTTGTGGGATGCCAATCAGAGTATCGCTCGAACACTGAGAAACTGATCGCACTGTACGACGTTGGGCAGTACGAACCCGCGGCAGCCGAAGCCGCGGCCGTGGCGATCGCGAGTGAGAAGGACGAGCAGAACCGAGTCATCTATTTCCTCGAAGCGGGTCGCGCCGCCCAATCAGCAGGACAATTCGAGTCGAGCGTTCGCTGGTTCGACGCTGCATTCGAGCAGGTGCGCCCATTCCTTGATACCGCGGCCGACTCCAAAGTGACCGAGGCGTTCGCCACCACGCTGGTCAACCAGACGACGGCGATTTACCGAGCAACTCCCAACGAGCGGATCATGCTCGACACCCTTCAGTCGCTCAACAAGCTTGCTCTCAATGACCTCGACGGTGCGCGGATCGAACTCCGACGCGCTCAAGACTGGCAGGATGATGCGCGTCGCCGATACGCCGAGGCGGTTCAACGGGCACAGAAGGACACGCACTCCGCTGAATCGAAAGAGGGCATCGATGCCGACGGACTCCTCAAGGGCGATTCATTCTCAGAAGCGATGCAGGGTGCCGAAGGAGCGCTGGTTGATCTCAAGGGATACGGCGACTACGCCAACCCATTCACCTACTGGTTACGCGGGACCGTGCTCACGCAAGCAGCAGGGACGACGACGCAAGATGTATCCAATGGTCGAAGCGACCTCGTGCAAGCGATGGGAATGGTCGAGGGAGATGCTCGCGCTTTTGTCGCGGCGCAGATTCAAGAGATTGATTCCATGTCCATCCGCACACCACCCGCCCGTTGGTGGCTGATTCACATGGGTGGACTTGCACCGCACAGGGAAGAAATCAAGATCACTCTTCCCCTTCCGATCAACGGCACGTTCACGATGTTCACAGCGGCGTACCCCTACCTGAAGTCGACGGGCTCCCTTCCGATTGCGCTCACGCTGACCGACGCGGACGCGGCACCGAGCACACACGCTCCCGTGACTCTCGCCGACTTCGACCGCATCGTCTCGGCTGAGTTTGACGAAATCAAGGGAATCATTTACGCGCAAGAGACGCTGAGCGGCGCGGTCAAGGCCACCGCGAGTTACGTCATGCAAGCGTCCATGAACGACAACTCTTCCGGGTTGGTGGCACTTGGAATGGCGATTTATCAACTCTCCACTCAGGCGGCCGACCTGCGCACTTGGCGCACCCTCCCTCGACAGGTCTTGGTCAGCGTGGTCCCAACTCCCGCCTCTAGTCGATTGGTCCTCAAGGGAGCCGACGGGGCGGAATTGCGTACGATCGAGGTGCCTGTTGGCTCGAGCGGATTCATCCTCTGCACCACACCCAGCAATGGCATTCCACCCGCACAGGCAATGATTGTGTTGCGTACGTCTTCCGGTCAAGTGGCGACTCAGTGAAAGGTGACCCCCCATGAATTCAAAGACCCCGATGCAAAACTTCAAGGCGCTCGCCCCTTTCTTGGCATGCGGTTGCCTTCTCGGAGCATTCACAGTCGGTTGCGGAAGCGTCAACACCGTGAGCACCCGTGCCCCGGGAAAGTCAGCAAGTTCAGTCCCACAATTCGACCAGATCAATGATGCTCTCAACAGCATTTGGCTCAGCGCATCGGATGTGCGAGTGGCGGCTGCTCCTTCGGGCGTCCGCACCGCGCAGGTTGATGTCGCGAACAATGATTTTCGGACACGCCACTTTTCGTACCGCTTCGAGTGGTCGGATGGATCGGGGATGATGATCGAATCTCAAACGAACGTCTGGCAAAACGGGGCCATCCCATCGGGTGGAATGCTCACGATCACCAGTGTTGCTCCGAACATCAATGCTGCCAACTTCAAACTGATGGTCCGCCGAAGCGACTGATCTGAGTCCGCCATCACACTCAATAACGCCAGAGAAAGAACCACCATGCGCACCGCACTCATAACTTCAACGCTTTCCGTCGTCACACTCTCGCTCATCGGCTGCGGGTCTCCCGCGAAATATGTCGAAACGGGCGGAACCGAATCGATCGTGAGCGTCGGGGAGGTCGACATCCAAGATATTCAAAAGGCAAGTTCTGGAATGCTGCAGTCGCTCATCGCCACGGGCATTCTGAACTCATCCGAGCACAAGCCGGCGCGTCTGCTCATTAGTTCGGTGGTGAACGACACGAGCAGCCAGTTCGATGTGGGCGAAGTGATCTATCGGATGCGCGAAGAACTCGTGAACTCTGGACAAGCACAGGTCGACACAACCTACGGATCGAATGCCGAAGACAAGGCTGCCCAAGAAGTGGCGAAACGCCGCGCGTTTACAGGTCAAGGCGCGAGCGACACAGGCGAGCCCGACTTTTCTCTCACGGGGCGCATCACGCAAATCAAACGCTCGGCAGGAAACACGAAACAGTCAACCTATACCTTCCGCTTGACATTGACCAATCTTGCCACAGGACGCGAGGTGTGGACCAAGACCGTTGACATGACCAAGCAAGGCACAAAAAACGCTGTCGGAATGTGAGCGCGGCGCGATGGTGAGAGTTCAAACAAAAGGCATTTTTTGCCTCGAAGCCGATTGGGAGCGGCGACTCGACCGCGGGCTTTCACTGCGCCCCATGCTTGACCTCTTGCACCAGTGGGCTCCGCTTCGGGTGCCATTCGTCCACCGCGACATTGCCACGCGCGCTGAGTTTGACTACTACATGCATCGTTGGGCGCAGCGGCAAGCCGATCGATATCCAATTCTCTACATTGCAACTCACGGGAATGCTGGCATATTGAGCATCGGCGATTGGCGCCACTCGAAGAACCACATTCACCTTGAGGAAATCGAAGACCTGTTGGGCGGGATGGGGCGGCACCGATACATTCACTTCGGCGCGTGCGACTTTCTCGACTTGCACGGCACTCGTGTGAAGAAGTTCATCAAGAACACAGGACTCATCGGAGTGAGTGGATACCGCCGCGACCTCGATTGGCTCGAGTCCACCTTGTTGGACGCTGCGATGCTCGCCGCGCTGCAGACCTATTCCCTTTCGCCGCGCGGGGTGCGCGCAGCAGAATCACACATTCGACGCACTGTCGGTGAACTCGCCCGTCGCATGGAACTGCGCGTGCTCACCCGCAGTTCGTGCTGAGTCATCCATCGACCATCGGAGGTCGAGCGCCCACGACCACGACATCCAATTCCTTTGTTGGCCCTGGAAAGAGGTCGTTGTACGCCACGCCGACCACGGCAATTCCATAGGGGTATCCAATGAAGAAGATGCCAATGCCGCAAGCGAGTGCGCTGAGGCAGACCAAGATACATGTAAAGACCGCGAGTCCCATGAGTTGAAATCCTCGTCCTCGCGTGGCCGCCCAACCCATGCGAAGTGCGCCCCCTCTTTCTTTCTGTCGAAGGTCAGAGTCGGCTGCTCGAAGCGG